>NZ_JBIASM010000004.1:0-546050 GCF_042890765.1 Streptomyces sp. NPDC002032
GGGGGGGCGGCCCCGGCGGCGGGGGGCGGGGCGCGGGGGTGGGGGGGGCGCGGGCCGGGGGGGGGGGGGCCGGGGGGGGGGGGGGGGCCCCGGCCCCCCCCCCCCCGCCCCCGCGCCGCCCCCGCGCCCCCACGCCCGCCCACCCCCACGCCCTCTCGACCTCGTCCGCGCGCCGCCCGGGCCGCGCGGGCCCGCTGGTTCACGGGGAGCGGCGCAGTTCCACGAACGCGCGGCCGGTGGTGGTCCACTGCCGGCTCCGGGTCCAGCCCGTCGCCGCGGCGTGCGCGGTCAGGGCGCGGACGCCGGTACGGGCCCAGGTGAAGGGGGTGCCCACGGCGCCGCGGCCGTCGGCGACCCGGACCTCGCAGTGCTCGTCCACGTCGACGTCCTCGCACTCCACGATCAGCGTCCCCGTGGCGGCGAGCACCTCGGCCATCCGGGCGAGCAGGGCCGCCGGATCGCCGCCGATGCCGATGTTCCCGTCGATCAGCAGGGCCGTCTCCCAACGGCCCTCGCCCGGAAGGGGGTCGAAGACCGACCGGTGCAGGGCGCTGCCGCCCGCGCGGGCCGTACGGGCCACCGCCTCCGGGCTCACGTCGATGCCCAGCGCCCGGTGGCCCCGGGCGGCCAGGGCCGCCACCAGCCGCCCGGGGCCGCAGCCGATGTCGAGGACGGCGCCCCGGCAGCGCGCCAGCACCGTCCGGTCGGCGCGGTCGGGGGCCTCGCACCACCGCTCCACGTCGAGCGGGAGCAGCCAGCCGTCGCCGCGGCGCAGGAACAGCGGGCCCCGACCGTTGCGCAGGGCCAGGGCGTACGGGTCGGCCGTCCAGGCCGGCGCGGCGGTCACCGTGCCGCCCGGGGCGCCGTCGCGGACAGGGCCGCCAGCCGGGCCGCGAACGCCCCCGAGGGGGCTTCGGCCGCCACCGCGCGGGCGTCCTCGGCGGTGTCCACGTCGCGCAGCAGCGGCAGCCGGCCGGTGCGCAGTCCGGCCGCCCGCAGCCGCTCGTACTGCACGGCGCCCGTGGTGGGGAGCGACATGGGCACCCCGCGCAGCAGCGCGGGGTCCGGCCGCCGCAGGCCCAGCGCCCAGAAGCCCCCGTCCAGGGCGGGCCCGAACCAGGCGTCGTACGCGTCCCAGTCGACGGTCAGCAGGGCCGGCGTGACCTGGGGGGTGTCCATGCCGATCAGCAGCGCGGGCCCCGAGCAGGCGCCGAACGCCGCCGCGAGGCGCTCGTCCAGGGCTCCGGCCACCTGCGGGAGCACCTCGAAGCCGGGCGGCAGCCAGGGCCCGGGCCGTCCGTCGAGTACGAGGACCCGCCGGCCGGCGGGGGCCGCGGCGACGGCGGCCAGGGAGTCGGCCAGCGCGGCCTCCGCCAGGGCGGCCGCCTCGTGCGGGGTGAACGCCGGGCTGAGCCGGGTCTTGACCCGCCCCGGGAGGGGTTCCTTCGCGATCACCAGCAGGGTCGTCCCCGTCATCGGGCACCCCCGGTGGTGGCTGCGCGGTCGCCGGCGCCGGGACCGGCCGGCCCGGCGGATCCCGGGGGCCCGGCCGGGCCGGGGGGCTCGGCGAGCACCCGGCTCATGTCGCGCACGGCCTGCCAGGTGCCCCGCCAGGTGCCGGTCACCTTCGACTTGCCGGTGCGTGGCAGGTACGGCACGTCCACCTCGCGCACCCGCCAGCCCGCGTCGGCGGCGCGCACCACCATCTGCAACGGGTAGCCGGAGCGCCGGTCGGTCAGCTCCAGCCCCAGCAGGTCGGTGCGGCGGGCGGCGCGCAGCGGGCCGAGGTCGCGCAGCCGCAGGCCGGTGCGGCGCCGCAGCAGCCGGGCCAGCACCAGGTTGCCCACCCGGGCGTGCAGGGGCCAGCCGCGCAGGCCGCGCGGCCGGCGCCGGCCGAGGACCAGAGCGGCCTCGCCGGCGGCCACGGCCGCCACGAAGGGGACCAGCAGCCCCGGGTCCAGGGAGGCGTCGCAGTCGCAGAAGCAGACGACCTCCGCCTCGGCGGCGAGCAGCCCGGCGTGGCAGGCGGCGCCGAACCCGCGCCGGGACTCGGTCACCACGGTGGCGCCGAGGGCCCGGGCGATCTCCGCCGAGCCGTCGGTGGACCCGTTGTCCACGACCACGGCCCGCCAGCCGGCCGGGATGCGGGCGAGCACCCAGGGCAGCGCCCCGGCCTCGTTCAGACAGGGGAGGACGACATCAACACTCACGGTCACGGTCACGGGATCACCGTAGGAATCCCGGGGCCCGAACGGGGTCCCACACTCCTTACGAAACGCGGACGTCACCCCCGGTGGCCCGGGGGAGGGGTCCGGTCGCGACGGGCGGATGGGACGCTGGACGGTATGAACAGCATGGAAGCGCCGCCCGCGAGGGTGCTCGTCGTCGATGACGACCCCACCGTCTCGGAGGTCGTCGCGGGCTACCTGCGGCGCGCCGGGTTCGCCGTCGAGGAGGCGGGCGACGGGCCCGCCGCCCTCGACGCGGCCGCCCGGGTCCGCCCGGACCTGGTGGTCCTGGACCTGATGCTGCCGGGGATCGACGGGCTGGAGGTCTGCCGGCGGCTGCGCGCGGCCGGACCCGTACCGGTGATCATGCTGACCGCGCGCGGGGACGAGGACGACCGGATCACGGGCCTGGAGGTCGGTGCCGACGACTACGTCACCAAGCCGTTCAGCCCGCGCGAGCTGGTCCTGCGGGTCACCTCCGTGCTGCGGCGCAGCCGCGCGGCGGGCGGCGCGGGCGGCCCCGGAGGCCCGGGCGCCCCGGTGTCCGGGCTGCTGACCGGCGGCGGGCTCTCGCTCGATCCCGCCACACACCGGGCCACCCGCAACGGCGGGGAACTCGCGCTGACCCTGCGCGAATTCGACCTGCTGGCGCACTTCCTGCGGCATCCGGGCCGGGCCCACGGGCGGGAGGAGCTGATGCGGGAGGTGTGGGGCTGGGACTTCGGGGACCTGTCGACGGTGACGGTGCACGTACGGAGGCTGCGCGCCAAGATCGAGGAGGATCCGGGCCGGCCGCTGCTGATCCGGACCGTCTGGGGCGTCGGCTACCGCTTCGAGCCCGCCGGGGAGGTGGCGGCGTGAAGGACGTCCTGCTCATCGCGCTGTTCGCGCTCGGCGGCGCCGCGTGTGCCGGGGTGCTGGGGGCGGGCGTGCTGCGGCTCGTGCGGCGCCGGTCGGTGGCGGTGTCCCTGACGGTGATCGCCGGGGTCACCGTCACGGCCATGCTGGCCGGGACCCTGGCCGTGGCCCAGGCGATGTTCCTGTCCCCGCACGACCTGGGGGTCGTCACCCTCGTGGCGGCGATGGCGGCGGTGGTCTCGCTGGCCACCGCGCTGCTGCTGGGCCGCTGGGTGGTCGCCCGGAGTCGGGAACTGTCCCTGGCCGCTCGGGACTTCGGCGACGGTGGCAGGTTCGCCGCGCCGCCGGGGCAGACCACCGCCGAGCTGGACGCGCTGAGCCGGGAACTGGCCGCGACCAGCGACCGGCTCGCCGCCTCACGGGAGCGGGAACGCGCGCTGGAGGCCTCGCGGCGGGAGCTGGTCGCCTGGATCTCGCACGATCTGCGGACGCCGCTGGCCGGGCTGCGGGCGATGTCGGAGGCGCTGGAGGACGGCATGGCCGCCGATCCGGCCCGCTACCACCGGCAGATCCGTACCGAGGTGGAGCGGCTCAACACGATGGTCGGGGACCTCTTCGAACTGTCGCGGATCCATGCGGGGGCGCTGGCGCTGAGCCCGAGCCGGATGTCCCTGTACGACCTCGTCGCGGAGGCGCTGTCCGGGGTGGACCCGCTGGCGCGGGAGCACGGGGTGCGGCTGGTGGGGGAGGCGGTGGAGCGGGTACCGGTGGAGGTCGACGCCAAGGAGATGACCCGGGTCCTGGCGAACCTGCTGGTCAACGCGATCCGGCATACGCCGGCCGACGGGACGGTGGCCATCGCGGCCGACACCGGGGCCCGGGACGGGGTGGTGGTCCTGTCGGTGACGGACGGCTGCGGGGGCATCCCGGCGGAGGACCTGCCGAGGGTGTTCGACACCGGCTGGCGGGGGGCGGCGGCGCGGACGCCGGTGCCCCCGGCGGGCGCGGGGGCCCCGGCCGGGGCCGGGGCGGGGCTCGGGCTGGCGATCGTACGGGGCATCGTGGAGGCCCACGCCGGCCGGACCGCCGTCCACAACGTCCCGGGCGGCTGCCGCTTCGAGGTCACGCTGCCCCTGCCCTGGGCGGGCGCGGCCGTCGGGTGAGCCGGAGACGGGGCGGGGGGCGAACCCCCGGCCCCGTCACCGCCCCCGCCTCAGACCGCGGCGGCCGCCGAAGGGCGCTGGGGGGCGGTGGCCAGTTCCGCCATGCCGGCGGCGAAGGAGGTGCGGGGGCGCCAGCCCAGATCGGCGCGCAGGCGCCCGGAGTCGGCCGTGATGTGGCGGACGTCGCCCAGCCGGTACTCGCCGGTGACCACCGGGGCGGGACCGCCGTGGGCGGCGGCGAGCGCCCCTGCCATCTCGCCGATCGTGCGGGGCTCCCCGCTGCCCGTGTTGTACGGGGTGCAGCCGCCCGGCGCGAGACGGGTGAGGGCCTCCAGCGCGGTCACGTTGGCCTCCGCGACGTCCCGGACGTGGACGAAGTCCCGTCGCTGCGCGCCGTCCTCGAAGACCCGCGGGGCCTCGCCCCGGGCCAGCGCGGAGCGGAAGAAGGAGGCCACCCCCGCGTACGGGGTGTCGCGGGGCATCCCCGGGCCGTACACGTTGTGGTAGCGCAGCGACACCGCCCGGCCGTCCACGCTCCGGGCCCACGCGGCCGCCAGGTGCTCCTGGGCCAGCTTCGTGGTGGCGTACACGTTGCGGGGGTCGGCCGGGGCGTCCTCGCCGACCAGCCCGGGGGTGAGCTCCGCCCCGCAGTCGGGGCACAGCGGCTCGAAGCGGCCCGCCTCCAGATCGGCCCGGCGGCGCGGCCCGGGCCGGACGGTCCCGTGGCGCGGGCAGGCGTAGCGGCCCTCCCCGTAGACCACCATGGAGCCGGCCAGGACGAGCCGGTGCACGCCCGCCCGCGCCATCTCCGCGAGCAGGACCGCCGTGCCGAGGTCGTTGACGCCCACGTACTGCGGGGCGTCGGCGAAGTCCTTGCCGAGGCCGACCATCGCCGCCTGGTGGCAGACGGCGTCCACCCCGCGCAGGGCGGCCCGCACCGCCTCCGGATCCCGTACGTCCCCTTCCAGGAAGCCCGTGTCCGGCAGCGGTGGCGGGACCGCGTGGGCGGCGGGGAGCAGGGCGTCCAGCACCACGGGGTCGTGGCCGTGCCGGCGCAGTGCGGTGACGATGTGGGAGCCGATGAAACCGGCTCCTCCGGTGACGAGTACGCGCATACCGGGGACGCTACGGAGCCGTGGGGCCGGACGGGGGCCGCCACGCCCTTCCGTAAGACTTCTGTCATCCGCCAAGTCCCCTGGGCGGGAGGTGGCTTGAAGGGGCCGTAGGGAGGGCATAAGTCCGGCCCGGCCCCTTCCCGTGGAGGGGCCGCAGGTTCCGTCCTCAGGGGGGCTCGTGAACTACTACACCGACGTCATCAAGCGGTACGCGGACTTCGACGGCCGCGCCCGTCGCCAGGAGTACTGGATGTTCCTCCTCTGGAACATCCCGATCGTCATCGTCCTCACGGTGATCGACTTCATGCTCGGCAGCTACCCGGTCCTCACCTGGATCTACACCCTCGCCGTCTTCCTGCCGTCCCTGGGCGTCTCCGTGCGCCGCCTGCACGACACCGGAAAGTCCGGCTGGTGGTACCTCGTGAGCCTCATCCCGTTCGTCGGATGGATCTGGATGCTGGTCCTGATGGCGACCGAGGGCCACCCGGGCGCCAACGCGTACGGGACCAACCCCAAGGAGCTGCGGGCCTGAGCCAGGCCCTTCGGGCGCCGCCCCCGCCGTCCTCGGCGGGGGCGGCGCCTTTCGCGTGCCCGGGGTGACGCGCGTCTCGTCCGGGTTGCGGCAGGGGGCTGTCCAGACCGGCCCGATCACGAGATATCTTGATGTCGAGCAATGTTGCAGACGAGAGACGCAGACTGTGGAGCGGAGCATCCGGTGACTGACTCGACCATCATCTACACGCACACTGACGAGGCCCCGGCCCTCGCGACGTATTCCTTCCTGCCTGTGATCCAGGCGTACGCGTCGACGGCCGGTGTGAATGTCGAGACCCGTGACATCTCCCTGGCCGGTCGGATCATCGCCAGCTTCCCCGAGCACCTCGAGGAGAGCCAGCGGATCGCCGACGCCCTCGCCGAGCTCGGCGAGCTGGCGAAGACGCCCGAAGCGAACATCATCAAGCTGCCCAACATCTCGGCCTCGATCCCGCAGCTGAAGGCCGCGGTCGCCGAGCTCCAGAGCCAGGGCTACGCCCTTCCGGACTACCCGGACGACCCGAAGACCGACGAGGAGCGCGAGATCCGCGCCCGCTACGACAAGGTCAAGGGCAGCGCCGTCAACCCGGTCCTGCGCGAGGGCAACTCCGACCGCCGCGCCCCCGCGTCGGTCAAGAACTACGCCAAGGCCCACCCCCACCGCATGGGCGCCTGGACCCCCGAGTCGAAGACGAACGTCGCCACCATGGGCGCCGACGACTTCCGCTCCACCGAGAAGTCCGCCGTGATGGCCGAGGACGGCACGCTCCGCATCGAGCACGTCGCCGCCGACGGCACCACCACGGTCCTGCGCGAGTCCGTACCGGTGCTCGCCGGTGAGGTCGTGGACGCGTCCGTCCTGCACGTCGACGCCCTGCGCACCTTCCTGAACGACCAGATCGAGCGGGCCAAGGCCGAGGACGTCCTGTTCTCCGTGCACCTCAAGGCCACCATGATGAAGGTCTCCGACCCGATCATCTTCGGCCACGTGGTCCGCGCCTTCCTGCCGAAGACCTTCGCGCGCTACGGCGAGACCCTCGCCGCCGCCGGCCTGTCCCCGAACGACGGCCTCGGCACCATCCTGAACGGCCTGGGCGCCCTGCCCGACGGCGACGCCATCAAGGCGTCCGTCGACGCCGAGATCGCCGAGGGCCCGGCCCTCGCCATGGTCGACTCCGACAAGGGCATCACCAACCTGCACGTGCCGTCCGACGTCATCGTCGACGCCTCGATGCCGGCCATGATCCGCACCTCCGGCCACATGTGGGGCCCGGACGGCAAGGAGGCCGACACCCTGGCCGTCCTCCCGGACAGCAGCTACGCGGGCGTCTACCAGGCCGTCCTCGACGACTGCCGCGCGCACGGCGCCTTCGACCCGGCCACCATGGGCTCGGTGCCCAACGTCGGCCTCATGGCCCAGAAGGCCGAGGAGTACGGCTCCCACGACAAGACCTTCGAGATCGCCGCCGCGGGCACCGTCCGCGTCGTCGACGCCGCGGGCAACACGGTCCTGGAGCAGGAGGTTGCCGCCGGCGACATCTTCCGCGCCTGCCAGACCAAGGACGCGCCGATCCAGGACTGGGTCAAGCTCGCCGTCACCCGCGCCCGCGCCACCGGCGTCCCGGCCGTCTTCTGGCTGGACGAGAGCCGCGCCCACGACGCGCAGCTGATCGCCAAGGTCAAGACGTACCTGGCCGACCACGACACCGACGGCCTCACCATCGAGATCCTGTCCCCGGTCAAGGCCACCGCGTACTCCCTGGAGCGCATCCGCCGCGGCGAGGACACCATCTCGGTGACCGGCAACGTGCTGCGCGACTACCTGACCGACCTCTTCCCCATCCTGGAGCTGGGCACCAGCGCCAAGATGCTGTCGGTCGTCCCGCTGATGAACGGCGGCGGCCTCTTCGAGACCGGCGCCGGCGGCTCCGCCCCCAAGCACGTCCAGCAGCTGGTCAAGGAGAACTACCTGCGCTGGGACTCCCTCGGTGAGTTCCTCGCGCTGGCCGTCTCCTTCGAGCACCTCGCGACCACCACCGGCAACGCCCGCGCCCAGGTGCTGGCCGACACCCTGGACCGCGCGACCGGCACCTTCCTCAACGAGGACAAGTCGCCGAGCCGCAAGCTGGGCGGCATCGACAACCGCGGCAGCCACTTCTACCTCGCCCTCTACTGGGCGCAGGAGCTGTCCCGCCAGACCGCCGACCCGAAGCTGGCCGCGGCGTTCGACCCGCTCGCCAAGACCCTGGCGGAGTCCGAGGGGACCATCGTCGGCGAGCTCATCGCCGTCCAGGGCTCCCCGGCCGACATCGGCGGCTACTTCCAGCCCGACCCGGCCAAGGCGGCCGCGGTCATGCGTCCCTCCGCGACGCTGAACAAGGCGCTCGCGCTGCTCGGCTGACGCCCACGGCACCAGCTGTTCCGCCCCGGCCGGCCCCGTGCCCGGCCGGGGCGGACCCGTATCCGGGCCGCGTCACACCGGCCGGGGCCCGGCGGCCACCCGGAAGCCGATGTGGCCCGCCGAGCTGTCCGGGGTGTTGCGGGTGCGGGCGGCGACCCGGTAGCGGTTGCAGTACGAGTCGTGGCACATGTGGGAGCCGCCGCGCATCGTCCGCTCCGGGCCGCCCGGCACGAACCGGTCGGCGCTCCACTCCCACACGTTGCCGACCGCCTGGTACAGCCCGTACCCGTTGGGCCGGAAGGACGCGGCGGGCGCGGTGCCCGCGTACCCGTCCGCCCGGGTGTTGCGGTCGGGGAAGTCCCCGTTCCAGATGTTGCACATGTACCGGCCGTCCGGGCGCAGTTCGTCGCCCCACGGGTAGCGCCGCCGCTCCAGCCCGCCGCGGGCCGCGTACTCCCACTCGGCTTCCGTGGGGAGCCGGGTGCCGGACCAGGCGCAGTAGGCCTGCGCGTCGTTCCAGGACACGTGCACCACGGGATGGTCCTGCCGGGCGGCGCAGGAGGAGCCGGGCCCCTCGGGGCGGCGCCAGTCCGCGCCGGCCACGGCCCGCCACCAGGGCGTGCCGGCCACCGCCGGGGACACGGCGGCGACCGCGGGCGCGAGGAATCCGGCGAAGACGAAGCTGAAGCCGAAGGACTCCGCCTCCGTGACGTGGCCCGTGGCCTTCACGAAGGAGGCGAAGCGGGCGTTGGTGACGGTGGTCGGGGCGATGCGGAACGCCCCGACCACCGCCTCCCGGACGGGACCCTCCCCGTCCGCCGGGAACCCGTCCGGGTCTTCGGACCCCATCAGGAACCGGCCGCCCGGGAGGTCCAGCAGGTCCCGGACGGCCCGCCGCACCGCCGGGTCCGTCGCCCGCGCGGGCGGGGGCTCGGCGGGTGGCGCCGTCCGCGGGGCGGGTTCGCGGACGGGCGCGCAGCAGGACTTCGGTGCCATGGATCTCTCCCGGAGGGGCCGGTGGGGGGATCAGCCGGTGCGGTCGGCGGCCAGCCGGGCGGCCAGCTCCGGTATGCCGAGGGCCCGTTCCCGGGCCGGTGTGGCCTCGTGGAGCAGGTTCTTCAGCTGGTACGGGTCCGCGACCAGGTCGTAGTACTCGCGGAAGGAGACCTGCCCGGTGCCCGAGACCGCGCCCGTCGCGTCCGTGTGCAGGTCGTAGTACTCGGTGTACTGCTTCTCCCTGGTGACGTACGAGGCCCAGGTCCTGGGTCCGGCGCCCCCGGCGCCCTGCTTCCACCACTGGACCAGCAGGTGGTCCCGGTCGGCGGCGCCGAGCAGCGAGTGCCCGTCCTGCCCGGCGGGCTGCGGGACTCCGGCGGCCTCCAGGATCGTCGGCGCGATGTCGATGTTGGCGACGATCCGGTGGTCGGTGGTCCCCGAGGCGAGTCCGCGGGCGGGCCAGGAGAGGTAGAACGGCACTTCGTGGGCGGGGGAGTAGGGCACCGACTTCTTCAGCCAGCCGTGGTCGGCCCAGGTGTAGCCGTTGTCGCCGGTGAAGATGACCAGGGTGTTATCCAGCTGGCCCAGCGCCACCAGCTTCTCGCGGATGGCCTGCACGGCGTCGTCGACCGACAGCAGGCTGCGCAGCTGGCGGGTGCGCACCTCGCGGGCGTCGTCGAGGGTGGCGGTGGCGTCCTGGATGAAGGGCGGCTTGTCGGAGCGGTCGGTCTCCGGCACGGAGGGGCGGCCGTCCCACGCGGGGACGGGCGTGCCGGCGTACTTGGGCGCCGGGACGTTCGGCGCGTGGGAGGCGTACGGGGTGACGTACGCGAACCACGGGCGGCTGTCGGTGGCGGCCGCGTCGAGGAAGGCGAGGGTCTTGTTCCGGACGATGTTGGTGGTGTAGCCGTCGATCCGCTGGACGGTGCCGTTCACGTTCCAGCGCGCGTCGTTGTAGCCGGGCTGGAGCAGCGCCCACTCCTCGAAGTGCGGCGGATTGTCCTCCAGTGTCCAGGAGTTGAGGTACTTCCCGAAGAGGCCGGTGCGGTAGCCGGCGTCCTTGAGGTGACGCTGGACGGTGGTGGACTGGTCGAGGCTGCGGGAGGCGGCGTTGTTGCGGACTCCGTGGTGGTGCGCGTGGCGGCCGGAGAACACGGAGGAGCGCGAGGGCGCGCACAGCGGGGTCGCGGAGTGCCCGTGGGTGAAGGTGACGCCCTGGCCGCCGAGCCAGTCGACGGTCTTCGGGATGGCCCAGTCGGTGTGCTTGGGCTGGTCGTCGGTGACGATCAGCAGGATGTTGGGGCGGGCTCCGGCGGGGACGGCGCCCGGCGTACCGGCCGCCCGGGCGAGGCCGGGGGCGGCGGCCGAGGCGGCCACGGCCGCGGCGCCGGCGAGGAAGCCGCGGCGGGCCACCGGGGCGGTGCGGGAGGTGCTGTCGTGCTGGCTCACGAAGGGGTCTCCTGTACGCGCGGGGGAAGGTGACGTACGTACCGGGGCCCGCGGCCGGAACGCACGGACCGCCGGAACCCGCAGGTCAGACCCTAGGATGAGGCGCTTGCCCACTCAATGACCCGCGTATGGCAGTCGTGTGGCGGCCCCGTGAAGCGAACTCCCGCCGTTGGTCGGGTCGTTCACGGGGCCCGGCGCCGTCAGAGCTGGTGCACCCGGCCCTGGCCCACCCCCAGCGGATGGCGGCCGGAGGCCAGGATGCGCACCCCGGGCGCCCGGCCGAGCAGGGTGCGCAGCCAGGAGACCGCTCCGGCGCTCAGCCGGTCGCTGTCGTCGAGCACCAGCAGCATGTCCCGCTCGGCGAGCCACGAGGCGGCGTCCGCGCTGCCGCGGGGCACGAAGGGCCTGCCGGGTACGCGGCCCAGCGCGGCCACCAGTTCCCCCACGCTGCCGTCCCGGGCCACGGGGACCACCACCGTCCCGTCGCAGAAGTTGGACGAGAGCCGGTGCGCGATGTCGCGGACGAGCAGGCTCCGCGGTTCGCGGAGACGGCCCGTGACGGTGAGCACCCGCCCCCGGCGCACGGCGGTGAGCAGCATCGACAGTTCGGCGGACGTGGTCGTCAGCGTGCCCGGCGCGCCGGGCGGCCGGAAATCCCCCATCATCACGATGCCCCCCATTGCATGCGTGACCGAGCGCGGCAGGAGGGTTCTTTCGCGCCGCGTGTCGACGATTATGCGCCAATTCCAGGGCATCGCCAGCGGAATGTCACACTCCGTCCGGGCGGTTCGTCCGGGTGATCCCGCGGGGAAACGGCCCGGCCCGGGCGGGCCGTGGCGTCAGGGCTCCCCGCGGGTGATCAGTGCGTACAGGGCCAGCAGGTCGGCGGCCCCCGCCGGATCGGGAACGGCCGAGGCCAGATGCTCCAGCGCCGGGTCGTACCGGGCGGAGCCCCCGCGCGCCGGGCGGCCGCCGCCGGCGGGCGGCACCGCCACGAGCGGCCGGGGCCGTGGGCGGGCCGGGGCCCCGCCGGGGGGCGTGCCCGCGCCACCGGGCCGGGGCGGCCCGGCCGCGCCGCCGGCGGCCGGCGTGGCGGCCGCTGTGGCGACGGCCCGGCCGAAGGCGCTCAGCGCGGCCGTGATCCGGGGCGGCGCACCGCCGTGGACGCCGCCCAGGGCGCAGGCGGCGGCGAACAACGCCCCGCGCCCCGCGGCTTCGTCGCCGGCCTCGGACCGCTCGACGAGGCAGTCGCACAGCACGCCCACCGCCGCGGAGCGGCCCGCGACGAGGCGGATCGCGAGCGCGGCCAGCGCCTCGCCCGCGCGCCCGGCCGCGAGCGGGGCCGAGGGCCGCGCCGAAGGGTCCAGGCCGGCGGTGTCCTCGTACAACAGCCCCATGACGTACACGAGTTCGATGGAAGCGGCGGCGGTGAGGGCGTCCTCCTCAAGGCCCCCCACGGCCCGCGCGGCCGCCAGCACCAGCGCGGGACCCACCGACCGCCCGGGCCGGGCGCGGCCGAGGAGCTCCGCGCAGAAGGCCCCGGTCGCCTCGGGCAGGGTGCGTACGGCGGCCCGCAGCAAGGGGTCCACGGCCGCTCGGGCCCGGTCGGGCAGGGGCGGTTCACCGGCTTCCTGCTGGTCCGTCGGGTACGGGTCCACGGGCCCGCACCACCTCCTCTCCACGCGTCTTCTCCTCCTCCTCGGCCGGTGGTGCGCGGGCGCCGTACCGGAGCGGTCCGCCACAACGGTTCCGCTCCTTCGCGATCTCGTGCGCTCCCGTACGCCAGGGACGGGTGGTGCGGCCCTGTGGCACGGTGTGCACAGCTTCCAGTGAGGCGCAGGGCGGCCGCATCCGGTACGTCCGTCCCTACCCCACCCTGTTGAATGTCCGGCCGTGTTGAAGCGATGGACACGTGTACGACCCGGCGACCTGGGCGGTTGTGATGACCGAGCGTGAACCCAACGGACGACTGCGCACCCTCCTCACCGATGCCCGCTGGAGCGGGCAGGACTTCGCCCGGGCCGTGAACGGCGTCGCGGCCGAGACCGGCCTCACCCTCTGCTACGACCGCACCTCCGTCTCCCACTGGCTGTCCGGCACCCGGCCGCCGGCCCACGTCGTCGCCCTCGCCGCCGAGGCGCTCACCCGGCGGACCGGCCGCCGGATCAGCCCGGCCGACACCGGGCTCGCCCGTCCCGCGGCGGCCCGGGCGCGGACCCGGCCGGGCGGCGGACCCGGCGGTGCCCCCCACGGCCCCGGCGCGCCGCTCCCCCCGGCGGACGGTACGCCCCCGGCGGCGGGCCGCGCGGCCCCGCTCACGGTGGGGCCGTTCGACGGGCTCCCGGTCTACTCCGCCACCTGGCGGCCCCACGAGGAGCCGGCGGCCGCGCCTTGGGCCCCGGCCCCGGAGGACCCGTCCGGGACCCGGCTCGGGCACCGCCACGTCGAGGCCGCCGAGGCCCTGCTGCCCGTCTTCCGCAAGGCCGACATGATGTGCGGCAGCGGCCAGGTCCGCCCCGCCCTGACCGCCTACCTCACCACCACCATCGCCCCCTGGCTGCGCGCCGAAGCGCCGCCCGCCGTCCGCCACCGGCTGCTGGGCGCCGCCGCGCGCCTCGCCCACACCGCCGGGTTCCTGTGCTTCGACGGCAACGAGCAGGGCCTCGCCCAGGCGTACTACCGGGCGGCGCTCCGCCTCGGCCGGGAAGCGGGGGACCCGGGCTGCTACGCCCCGGTGCTCCGGGCGATGAGCGTCCAGGCCCACCACCTCGGACACCGCGCGCAGGCCTGGGAACTGGCCCGGGCGGCGGCCCGCGAGCTGCCCCGACTGCCGCCCGGCCAGGCCGCGTTCGTCACCGGCCAGCTGGCGGTCGCGGAGGCGGCCCGCGGCGACCGGCGCGCCGCCCTGACACACCTCGCGGGCGCCGAGAGGCTGTTGGGCCGCTCGCTGGACCGCTCGCTGGACCGCTCGCTGGACCGCTCGCTGGACCGCTCGGCGGGCCGGGGCGCGCCCATCGGGGAGTACCACCGGGCCGCCTTCCACCACCAGCAGTCCGAGGCCCTGGCCGCGCTGGGCGACGTCCCGGGCGCCGAGTCCGCGCTGCTGGCCTCCCTGCGGCACCGCCCGGCCACCGAACACCGGGCCCGGGCCGTCACCACCGCCCGGCTGGCCGAACTCCAGCTGGACCGGGGCCACCTGGAGCGGGCCTGCGCCACCTGGCACGAGCTCCTCGACCTGGCGGCCCCGCTGGAGTCGGCGCGGGTCGACGACGCCCTGCGACGGCTGCGCGGCCGGCTGCGCCCCCTGCGCGCCCACCGCACGGCCCGCGCCCGCCTGGTCCGCGCGGCCGGCCCGGCCCCCTGAGGAAGGGTTCCGTCGGCCGGGGGCCGCGCGGGGCGCCCCTCACCGCCGCCGCGCGGCCGCCCACTCCTGGTGCGCGCTGTGGACGCGGTGCCACAGCGCGGCCCGCGCGGGGGCGTCGACATCGGTCAGGTCCAGCCGGAACACCCCGGTCAGGACCTCGTACCAGTCGTCGGCCGAATCGATGGTCCGCTCGTCCGTGCCCCCGGCGCCGGTCCGGCGCAGTACGCACCCGCGCAGTACGTCCACGCCCTTGGCGTCGCGGAGCTGGGCGGTGAGCACCCGGACGAAGCCGGACTCGGGTGAGGTGGAGAGCCGTTCGTGCTCCGCGGCGAAGGAGGACAGCTCCACGGGGTCCGGGGCGAAGTCCATCGCCGTGAACGAGCCGCGGGCGTCATGGGTGAACCGCCAGCCCCCGGGCACCGCCGCCGACGGGGCCAGCGCGTAGGTGAACGGCCCCTGCGTGTACGTGCCTTCGCGCAGCGGCAGCGGCTCGTGCAGCGCGTCGCCGAGCCCGGTGTCCACCAGCCACCGCCCGCCGTCGAGCGACACGGTGAGCGCGAGGTGGTCGCCGCTCGCGCCCGCCGGGTCGCGCGGGGTGGCCTGCACCCCGGCCGGGTGCAGGGTGACGTCGTAGCCGAGGGCCGTCAGCAGCGCGCCGAAGGCCCCGTTGAGGTGGAAGCAGTAGCCGCCGCGCCCGCGCACGATCCGGGCCGCGGACTCCGCGGCCCCGATGCCCGTCGGCCGCCCCAGGTGGATGTCGAGGTTCTCATAGGCGACCCGCTCCACCTGCGCCCGGTGCAGGGCCCGCAGCGCCCCGGCGGTCGGGGCGGGCGGCCGGTCCATCCCCAGCACGGCCAGGTATCCGTCGACGTCGATCATGCTTCCCCCACCCTCCGGACGGATGATCAGCATAGTCACGCGGCGGCGCGCACGGCCGGGCCCGTCCGGCCGCCCCGCCCCGCGGTCGGCGTAGGCCCGGTGGTCCCGCTGACGTACGTGCCGGGGCCCGGCTCCCGGGAACGGTTGTCCGTACGGCGGTCATCCGCTCTACTGCTGTGCAGCCCCCGCGCCGGGGCACAGGCGCGGGAGGGGCTGGGAGATGACAGCGGACGGGCGGACGGACCGGAGTGCGGGCGGCAGGGCCGGCAGGGCCGGAAGGGCCGGCAGGGCCGGAAGAGGCACCGGCCGTGCGGGCCCCCGGTCCCACCGCCGGCGTTCCCGGTTACGGGGACGCCGCCCCCTGCTCGCCTTCCTGCTGGCCGCCTTCCTCCTCGTCGGCGTCTGCGTCGGCGCCGGGATCGCCTGGCAGCCCTTCCGGGCCGCCGCCGGACAGGACGGCGCCGCGCCGGGCGCCGGCGTCCCGCGGCCCACGGCCCCACCCGCCCCGCCCGCTTCCGCCGACCCCACCGGAGCCACCGGCAGCCCCGGCCCCGGCACTTCCGCCCCCACGGCCCCCGCCCCGGCCCCGGCCCGCGGCACCGCCGGCGCCCGCCCCGCCGGAGCCCTGCCCTTCGACCTGCCGGAGCCGGCCGCGCTGCGCTCCGCCGCCGCGGGCGGCAAGCTCGTGTTCGCCCACTACTTCACCCCGTACCCGCTCTCCCTCGACAACGCGAGCGCCGACGCCGACTACTACACCCGCAACTACCTCGACCCCGCGGGCGAGAACGGCAAGCACGAGCGCTACGGCGGCCTGCTGCGCGACCGCCCGCTGCCCGTCCCGCCGAAGGGCGGCGACTGGGAGTACGCCAACCTCCAGCAGGAGGTGCGCACCGCCCGCGACGCGGGCCTCGACGGTTTCACCCTCGACCTGCTCTCCCTCACCGGCAAGAACCGCGAGCGCGCCGACCTCCTGATGAAGGCGGCCCACGCCGTCGACCCGGCCTTCCGGATCATGCTGATGCCGGACATGACCTCCCTGCGGACCGAGGACCCCGCCGTCCTCGCCGACGCCCTCGCCGCCCTCGCGCAGGCCCCCGCCGCACACCGGCTCGGCGACGGCCGCCTCGTCGTCTCCCCGTTCAAGGCGGAGGAGAAGGATCCCGCCTGGTGGAGCCGGGTGCTGGACACCCTGCGCGGCCGGTACGGCGTCCGCACCGCGTTCGTACCGCTCTTCCTCGATTTCGACGCCCACAACACGGCCTTCGCGCCCATCAGTTACGGCTTCTCCGAGTGGGGCAGCCGCAGTTACGTGGGCCAGGAGGGCGCCACGGCGGCGGTGGAGCGCAGCCACGGCCTGGGCAAGATCTGGATGCAGCCGGTGTCCGTCCAGGACGCCCGGCCGAACCAGGGGGTCTACGACGAGGCGGGCAACACCGCCACCCTGCGCGCGACCTGGACCCGCGCCATCGACGACGGGGCCGACTGGGTCCAGCTGACCACCTGGAACGACTACTCGGAGGGCAGCCAGTTCGCGCCGTCCCAGCACAACGGCTACGCCTACCTGGACCTGAGCTCGTACTACCTGACCCGCTTCAAGACCGGCCGGTGGCCGCCGATCGTCCGCGACACCCTGTACCTCACCTCGCGCACCCAGTACGCGGCCGCCGACCCGACCGGCAGCCAGTCGCTGCTGATGTCCCCGCGCAAGGGCGGCGCCGCACCCCGGGACACGGTGGAGGTGCTCAGCTTCCTGACGGAGCCCGCGAGCGTACGCACCTCCGTCGGGCCCGTCGAGGGCGGCCACGAGGCGCCGGCCGGGGTGCACGCCCGGCTGCTGCCGCTAGAACCGGGCACGAGCTCGGCGCAGGTGGTCCGCGACGGGACGGCCGGGGCCGGCGTGGAACTGCCCTACCGGGTCGACCCCGCGGTACGGGTGCAGGACCTCCAGTACTACGCGGCGAGCAGCGGCCGCGGGGCCTGACCCCGCGACGATTCGGCAGTCGACCCCCGCGAGCCGGGGCCTGCCCCCGCAGCCCGGGGCCCGGCCCCCGCGAGGCCCCGCCACCCCGGGCCGGTCCCCGGCCGCCCCGCCTGCGGGCGCGGGGCCGGGAGGTAGGCCACTCTGACGGAATCGGCCCTGTCGGGGCGGGGCGGCGGGGCCGCATGCTCCGGGGGACACCGCCCACGGGCCCCCGAGGAGCCGGGCCCCGCGCCCCGCGTCCCGCCGACGGGGCCCCCGTACCGCACCCGGAGGTATCCGTGCCCGACCCGTCCGTCCCGCCCGCCCCGTCCGCCTTCCCCGGCGGCCCCGGCCTCTTCCGGCTGGACCCCGGCGTCGCCCACCTCAACCACGGCTCCTACGGCGCCGTCCCCCTGCCCGTGCAGGAGGCCCAGGAGGTGCTGCGCGCCGAGGCCCACGCCGACCCGGACGCCTTCTTCAACGCCGTGCCCGAACGGGTCGCGGCGGCCCGCGCCCGGATCGCCGCCCGCCTCGGCGCCGACCCCGACGGCCTCGCCTTCATCGCCAACGCCACCGAGGGCGCCAACCTCGCCCTCGACGCGGCCGGACTCGCCCCGGGCGACGAGATCCTGGTCACCGACCACGGCTACGGCACGGTCATCGCGGCCGCCGCCCGCCGGGCTCCCGTCACCACCGTCGCCCTCGACCCGTACCTGCCCGACGAACACGCCGTGCGCGAGAGGGTGCTGGCCGCGCTCACCCCCCGCACGAAGGTGGCCGTCCTCGACCACGTCAGCTCGCCCACCGCCCGCCTGATCGCCGGCCCCGGCCTGCTCGCCGAACTCTCCGCGCGCGGGATCACCACCGTCGTCGACGGGGCCCACACGCCCGGCATGCTGGCCGAGCCGATCGCCGCCGGCGCCGACTTCTGGTTCGGGAACCTGCACAAGTGGGGGTACGCCCCCTCCGGCACCGCCCTGCTCGCCGTGGCCCCCGCGCACCGCTCCCGGGTCCGCTCCCTGTCGCCGTCCTGGCAGGACGAGGAGGGTTTCCCGCGCTCCGTCGAATACCGGGCCACCGCCGACTACACCGGCTGGCTGGCCGCCCCCGAGGGCCTCGACCTCATCGAACGGCTCGGAGCGGCGGACATCCGGGCCCACAACAGCGCCCTCGTCGCCTACGGAGCCGCCCTGCTCGCCCGGATCCCCGGGATCACCCCGCTCCCGTACACCCCGGGCATCGCGATGCGGTCCCTGCTGCTGCCGCCCGGCACCGCCGAAACCCAGGACGAGGCGCGGGCCCTGCGCGAGGGCCTCGCCGCCAAGACCCGGATCCGGGTGCTGATCTGGCCCCGGCCGGGCGGCGGCGGCATCCGCGTCTGCGGGCAGCTCTACAACCGCGCCGAGGAGTACGAGCGCCTCGCCGAGGTGCTGCCCGGCTTCCTCAGGGGCGCCTGAGCAGGTACGTGTCCATGATCCAGCCCTTGCGGGCCCGGGCCTCGGTGCGCAGCTCCTCGATCCGCCCGGCCACCTCCGCCAGCTTGCCCGAGACCAGGATCTCGTCCGGCGTGCCGACGTAGGCGCCCCAGTAGATGTGGAGGTCCTGGTCGAGGTGGGCCGTGAACGCGTGCCGCGCGTCCAGCATCACCACGACGTCGTCCACGTCCTGCGGCCAGCCCTCCGCGAGCCGCCGGCCCGTGGTGATCTGCACCGGGCGTCCGACCCGGTTCAGGTTGGTGCGGTGCCGCGCGAGCAGCGCCGAGACGCTGCTGATGCCGGGCACCACCTCGTGCTCGAACTTCACCCGGCCGCGCTCGCGCACCTCGTCGAGGATCGCGAGGGTGGAGTCGTAGAGGGAGGGGTCGCCCCACACCAGGAAGGCCCCGGTCTCGCCCTCCGCGAGGTCCTCGGCGATGAACCGCTCGAAGATCCCGGCCCGTGCGCTGCGCCAGCCGTCCACCGTCGGGGTGTAGTCGTCCGGGGTCCGGTCGCGGTCCGGGTCCCGGCCCTCCACCAGCCGGTGGCCCGTACGGGCGTGCTCCGCGAGCATCGCCCGGCGCAGCCCCGTCAGGTCCGACTTCTCCTCCCCCTTCTCCAGGATGAGGAACGCGTCCGCCGAGCCGATCGCGCGGACCGCCTGAAGGGTCAGGTGGTCCGGGTCGCCCGCGCCTATGCCGATCACTGAGAACTTCTTCACCCGGCTATTCTGCCCGTCATGCGTGCCGCCCTGTTCGTCACCTGCGTCAACGACGCGCTGTACCCGCGCACGGGCACCGCCGTCGTGCGCCTGCTGGAGCGCCTGGGCGTTGAGGTGGACTTCCCGGCCGCCCAGAGCTGCTGCGGACAGCCCCAGTACAACACCGGCTACCGGCGCGAGGCCGAACCGCTGCTGCGCCGTACCGCCGAGGCCTTCGCGGGCCACGCGTACGTGGTCACCCCCTCCGGCTCCTGCGCCGCGATGATCCGCGAGCAGTACCCGCGCATCGGCCGGAAGGCGGCCGAGGAGGGGCGCGGCGGCGCGCTCGCGGAACTTGCGGACGACCTCGTACCGCGGGTGTACGAGCTCACCGAGTTCCTGGTGGACGTGCTCGGCGTGAGCGACGTCGGCGCCTACTTCCCGCACACCGTCACCTACCACCCCTCCTGCCACGGCCTGCGCTCGCTCGGGCTCGGCGAGCGCCCGCGCCGGCTGCTGGCCGCCGTGAAGGGCCTGGAACTGATCGAGCTGCCCGGCGCGCAGGAGTGCTGCGGCTTCGGCGGCACCTTCGCCCTCAAGAACCCGGACGTGTCCGCCGCCATGGGCGCCGACAAGATCCGCAACGCCCGCTCCACCGGTGCGGAGGTGCTGTGCGGAGCCGACAACTCCTGCCTCGCCCACCTCGAAGGCACCCTGCGCCGCACCGGAAGCGCGCCGCGCGTCCTGCACCTGGCCGAGATCCTGGCCGCGACCGAGGCGGAGGCTCCACGATGACCGGCACGTACCTCGGCATGCCGGCCTTCCCCCCGGGCCCCGCGGATCCCCCGGGCCCCGGCGCCGCCCGCGCCCCGGGAGCCCCCGACGCCTCCGCCTTCCCTCCTTTCCCGGCCGCGGCCCGCGAGGCCGTCCAGAACCAGGTGCTCCGCGCCAACCTGCGCCACGCCACCCACACCATCCGCGACAAACGCGCCCGCGCCGTCGCCGAACTGGAGGACTGGGACCGGCTGCGCGCCGCGGGCAAGGCGGTCAAGGACCACACCCTGCGCCACCTCGACCGCTACCTCGTGCAGTTGGAGGCCGCCGTCACCGCGGCGGGCGGCACCGTGCACTGGGCGGCCGACGCCGAGGAGGCCAACCGCGTCGTCACGGAGCTGGTCCTCGCGACCGGCGAACGGGAGGTCGTCAAGGTCAAGTCCATGGCCACCCAGGAGATCGGCCTCAACGAGGCCCTGGAGGCGGCCGGGATCGCCGCCTACGAGACCGACCTCGCCGAACTGATCGTCCAGCTCGGCCACGACCGCCCCTCGCACCTCCTCGTCCCCGCCATCCACCGCAACCGCGGCGAGATCCGGGACCTCTTCCGCGCCGAGATGGCCGCCTGGGGCCGGCCGGCCCCGGCCGGCCTCGGCGACGACCCGCGCGAACTCGCCGAGGCCGCCCGCCTGCACCTGCGCGAGAAGTTCCTGCGCGCCAAGGTCGCCGTCTCCGGCGCCAACTTCATGGTCGCCGAAACCGGCACGATGGTCGTCCTGGAGTCCGAGGGCAACGGCCGGATGTGCCTGACCCTCCCCGACACCCTGATCTCGGTCGTCGGCATCGAGAAGGTGGTGCCGACCTTCCGGGACCTGGAGATCTTCCTCCAGACCCTGCCACGCTCCTCCACCGCCGAGCGGATGAACCCGTACACGAGCATGTGGACCGGCCCCGCCGACAGCGACGGACCCACCGCATTCCACCTCGTCCTCCTCGACAACGGCCGCACCGACACCCTCGCCGACGAGACCGGCCGCCAGGCCCTGCGCTGCATCCGCTGCTCCGCCTGCCTCAACGTCTGCCCCGTCTACGAACGCGCCGGCGGGCACGCCTACGGCTCCGTCTACCCCGGCCCCATCGGAGCCGTCCTCAGCCCCCAACTGCGCGGCACCGCGAGCCCGATCGACGCCTCCCTGCCCTACGCCTCCACCCTCTGCGGGGCCTGCTACGAGGTCTGCCCGGTCGCCATCGACATCCCCGAGATCCTCGTCCACCTGCGCGAACGGGTGGTCCAGGGCGGCCCCGTGACCCGCGAGGGCGTCCGCGTCCGCATCCGGCCCGCGCACGGCCAAACCGCCGAACGCGCCGCGATGCGCGCCGCCCGGCTCCTCCTCGACCACCCCGGCGCCCTGCGCGCGGGGGAGCGGCTCCTCTCCCGCGCCCGTCGGCTGCGCCCGCGCCGGCTCCCGGGGCCGGGCCGCGCCTGGACCGACACCCGGGCCCTGCCCGAGATCCCGGCGGAGTCCTTCCGCGACTGGTGGGCACGGGAAAGGCAGACCCGGCGGTGAGCGACAGGGACCGCATCCTGGCCCGTATCCGCCGGGCCGTGCCCGCCCCCGGCCCCGGCGGCCCCGGCGATTCCGGGGAGGCCGTGCCCCGCGACTACCTCCGCGTCCACGGGTCCCGCACCCCCGCCGAACGCGTCGACCTGCTCGCCGCGCACCTCACCGCGTACCGGGCGACCGTCCACCGCGCCGACGAGGACGGCCTCCCGGAGCTGCTCGCCCGGCTGCTGTCCCGGCACGCGACCGTCCTCGTACCGCCCGCCCTGCCCCCGCACTGGCTCGCCGCGGCCGACCCGACCCGGATCCACGACCGGGCCGCGTCCACCCCGGCCGAACTGGACCGCGTCGGCGCGGTGGTCACCGGCTGCGCCCTGGCCATCGCCGAGACCGGCACGATCGTCCTGGACGGCGGCCCCGACCAGGGGCGCCGGCGCATCACCCTGATCCCGGACCACCACGTCTGCGTGGTCCGCGCCCCCGGGCAGGTCGTGGACTCCGTCCCGCAGGCCCTGGAACGCCTTGACCCGACCCGCCCGCTGACCTGGATCTCCGGCCCCTCCGCCACCAGCGACATCGAGCTCGACCGGGTCGAAGGCGTCCACGGCCCCCGCACCCTGGACGTCGTCCTCCTCGGCGCACAATAGGGCCCATGCCCTCCCACATCGCCCTCACCGCCCTCGTGGTCCACGACTACGACGAGGCCATCGACTTCTACACCCGCGCCCTCGGCTTCGAGCTCGCCGAGGACACCGCCCGCCCCGACGGCTCCCGTTGGGTCGTGGTGCGCCCGCCGGGTGCCCGGGAAACCGCCCTGCTGCTGGCCCGCGCCAAGGACGACGCCCAGCGCGCCCGGGTCGGCGACCAGACCGGCGGCCGCGTCGGCTTCTTCCTCTACACCGCCGACTTCGCCGCCGACCACGCCCGGATGACCGCCGAGGGCGTCCGCTTCCTGGAGGAGCCCCGGCACGAGGCGTACGGCTCCGTCGCCGTCTTCGAGGACCTCTACGGAAACCGCTGGGACCTGCTCCAGCCGGCCTGAGCCCCCCGGTACGGGGCACCCGGGACCGCGCCCGGCCGCCGGTCAGCCGGTCAGCCGGTTCCGGGCCCGCCCGGGCCGCCCGCGCCCGCCGGGCCGGTGAGCCGGGGCGCCTCGGCCCCCGCGTCGACACGGGCCCCGGCCTCCACCCGCCGGGCCAGATCCCCGGCCCAGCCGACCAGCCCCGCCAGGTCCATCCCGTACGCCTCCCCGCACCCGGCCAGGGCCTGCGCCCCGCGCCGCAGCAGCCGGGCCCCGCCCACCGCGTTCCCCCGCGCGGCGTGCGTCAGCCCCACCGCCAGCTGCGCCAGCCCCCGCCACAGCGCCTCGTCGGCCCGGGACCCCGACTTCCAGGCGTCCTCGAACACCTCGTGCGCGTGGAAGGGCATCCCGGCGTCCAGCAGCCGCTGCGCCTCCGCCACCGTGCCGGCCGGCGTCCGCACCACCCCCTCGGGCTGCCGCTCCACGCCCTCGGCCCCGTACGGCAGCGGCCGCCCCAGCCCGTCCCGGGGCCGCGCGCTGCGCGCCCGCCCCTCACCATCGCGATCCCGTCCGTTCACCCGCCCATCCTCGCGCCCCGCGATCACCCGTGCACGCGCACCCCCCGGCGTGCGGTAATGTTCTGCATGTGCCCGCCGCGAGGGGGAAAACCCCAGGTGGACGGCACAACGGGACGTGGCGCAGCTTGGTAGCGCACTTGACTGGGGGTCAAGGGGTCGCAGGTTCAAATCCTGTCGTCCCGACTCGAAAGAGTCGTGTTTGAAGGGTCGTTTCAGAGAAATCTGGAACGGCCCTTCACGCGTTTGCGGGGCCGCCGCGCAGGGCGGCGGCGCCCGCGCATGGTTCGGCCGCGGCCGGGCAGGCGTACGAGCAGTGGGACGGAAGGGTGGTGCCGGATGGTGCCGGGACAGGGCGACGACGAGCGGTTCACGGTCGCCGCGCGTGCGGTGGACGGAGTGACGGTCCTTTCGCTCGCCGGTGAGCTGGACCACGACACGGCCGGGCCGTTGCGCGAGGCCCTGGACGCCACGGTCGAGCAGGGCGGGCGGATGGTGGTGGACATGGCGGGGCTGGCGTTCTGCGATTCCACCGGGCTGAACACGCTGCTGCACGGCCGGATCTCCGTACAGGAGGCCGGCGGCCGGCTGGAGCTGGCGGGGCTGAGCGGGCCGGTCGCGCGGATGTTCCGGATCACCGGGGCCGACGGGGTCTTCCCCGTCTACCCGGACGTCGACCAGGCCTTGCGGTCGGGCCATCGGTAGCGAGAGGGGTCGAGGGGACATGGAGCTGCGCGGGCCGGCGGACCGGAACTGGCTGCTGGTCCTGGACGGGCTCCCCGACCCCGTGTCCCGGAGCAGAGAGTTCACCCGCCGGGCGCTGACCGCCTGGAAGTGGCTGCCGGGCGAAGGCGATTCCGTCCGGGAGGCCGCCGAAGACGTGCTGCTGCTGGTGTCGGAGGTGGTGGCCAACGCCTGCCTGCACGGCGGCGGTCCCGGCGCGCTGGTCCTGGACCGTACCGAGGAGCGCCTGCGCATCGAGGTGACGGACCTCAACCCGGCGCCGCCGAAGCCGCGCGATCCCGCCGTGCGGCCCGACCCGGCCCGGCCGGGCGGGCACGGGCTGCTGATCGTGGAGCGGCTCGCCCGGGCCTGGGGCTCCCGGCCCGGGGCGGCGGGCAAGTGCGTCTGGCTGGAAGTCCCCTGGCCGTAGGCCGATCCCGGACCGGTCCCGGTCCGGTCCGTCCGGGCTCAGACCAGGGCGTCCAGGGTGGCGATGACCTCGTCGGTGGAGCTGACCCGGCCCAGGCGCGGGAAGATCTTGCCGAAGCTGTGGGCGTGCGCGTCGGCGTCCAGGTCGGTGGTGGCGTCCTCGACGAACACCAGCTTGTAGCTGTGCTCCCAGGCGGTGCGGGCGGTGGACTCGACGCCGATGCTGGTCGAGATGCCGGCCAGCACGATGCGGTGGACGCCGCGCCTGCGCAGCTGGAGGTCGAGCTCGGTACCGGTGAACGCGCCCCAGTGCCGCTTGGTGACCCGTACGTCGCCCAGCGCGGCGAGCTCGGCCGGGAACTCGGAGAACGCGGCGGGCGGGGCGGAGGCCGGCCCGGGGCTGTCCACGTCGGTCGTCGGCAGGTCGCCGCCGTCGGGCGACCAGGCCACCCTGACCAGGACCACGGGCAGGTGGCGGGCGCGGAAGGCTTCGGCGAGCGCGATGCCGTGCTTGAGGATCTCGGCGCCGGGCCGGTCGGTCGGCAGGGCCAGGATGCCCTGCTGGAGGTCGATCAGCACCAGTGCGGTGCCGGAGTCCAGGGTCAGGGTGCCATCGGAGGCGGGGGAGACGGTCATGCGGGCTCCTCGGGTGGGGTGTGTGGGGCCGGTCAGTCTTCGGCGAGGCGGCGCAGCAGCGGGACGGCCTCGGCCAGCAGCCGTCGCTCTCCGGGGGTCAGGCGCTCGGCCATCAGCTCGGCGAGCCGCCCGTGCCCGGCCTCGCGGCGCTCGCGCACGAGGGCGCGGCCCCGGTCGGTGAGGGAGACGAGCAGCCGCCGCCCGTCGGTGGGGTGCGGGGTGCGGGTGACGTACCCGTCGGCGCGCAGGGAGTTCACGGTGGCGATCAGCGACTGCGGGCGGATCTTCTCGGCGCGGGCCAGGTCGGCGGAGGTGGCCTCGCCGAGCCGGTCGAGCCGCTTGAGGACGGACATCTGGGAGAGGCTGATGCCGCCGCCCGTGGCCGCCCGCATCTGCCGCACCAGCATGCCGAGGGCCAGTTGCAGCTCCTCGGCGGTGTCACGGGGTGCCGGTCCGGGTTCCGTGGTCATGGGAACGACCGTAAGGAACGACAGGCAAACTTGCAAGATGGGCTGATGATTTCCGACGCCGCCACGGCGCGGGCGGACCGCTCGCCGTGGCCCGTGGCCCGTGGCCCGTGGGGCGGGAGTGGCGGGGGAAGCTTGGCATTCCACCCCGGACGGAGGAACGGCAGAAGAACGTTCGGTGTTCACTGGACCGACGGAGGCCACCGAACGGGGATCACCGCGGACACGAGCTTCCGGATTCCGATACATTGCCGCGTGATGCAGGAGAACCGCCAGGCCCATACCGGCCACCCCCCGGTCTGCCGCGCCCGCCGCGCACCGACCGGCATCAACCGCCCCGACCCGGACACCGGGACCGGCGCCCACCGCCACGACGACCACCGGATCGCCTACGTGGCCTCCGGGGTCCTCTCCCTCACCACCGCCTCCGGCACCTGGGTGGCGCCCCCGGCCGGGGCGCTGTGGGTCCCGGCCGGGATCGCGCACGAGCTCCGCGCGTACGGACGCGCCGACCTGCACGGTGCCGGGCTGCCGGCCCGGCACGACCCGCTGGGCCTGGACGTCCCCGCCGTGATCGCCGTCGGTCCGCTGCTGCGCGAGCTGATCCTGGCGTACGCCCGGGAGGACGCGGACCCCGGCCCGGTGCGGCGCCGGATGCTGGGCGTCCTCCTCGACCAACTGCGGGTTTCCCCGCTCCGGCCGCTGCACCTGCCCGCCCCCGCGGACCCCCGCCTGGCGGCGGTCTGCGCCCTGCTGTACGCCGACCCGGCGGACCAGCGCGGGCTGGCCGCCCTCGCGGCGGACGCCGGAGCGGGGGCGGGGGAGCGGACGCTGAGCCGGCTGTTCCGTACCGAGCTGGGGATGACCTTCCCGCAGTGGCGCACCCGGCTGCGGCTGCACCGGGCGCTGCGGCTGCTGGCCGCCGGCACCCCCGTGACGGCCGTCGCGCACCGCTGCGGCTGGTCCTCGGCGAGCGCCTTCATCGACGTCTTCCGCCGCGCCTTCGGGCATACGCCGGGCACGCACCCCTCCTGAGGCGCCGCCGTGAACCGGCCAAGAACCGGCGGTGCGCCGTCCGGTCCGGACCGGACCGTCCCGCTCCGTACGCAAGATCATCGGAATCAGTTGAAATGATCTTCATGGGGCTTCCGGCGCGACATACTGGGCGGTGTGAAGACCGAATCCGAGACCGTTCTGATCGAGACCGAGGGCCGCTCAGGGGTGATCACCCTGAACCGCCCCGAGGCCCTCAACGCCCTCACGCACCCCATGGTGGTGAGAATCGCGGAGGCGCTGACGGCGTGGGAGGACGACCCCGCGATCGACCACGTCCTCCTGCGCGGCGCCGGGGAGCGGGGGCTGTGCGCGGGCGGTGACATCCGGGCCATCCACGCCGACGCGAAGGCCGGGACCACCGCCTCGCTCGGCTTCTGGCGCGACGAGTACCGGCTCAACGCCCGCATCGCCCGCTATCCGAAGCCCTACGTGGCCCTCATGGACGGGATCGTGATGGGCGGCGGCGTCGGCGTCTCGGCGCACGGCAGCGTCCGCATCGTCACCGAGCGCGCCCGCGTCGCCATGCCCGAGACCGGCATCGGTTTCGTCCCCGATGTCGGCGGGACCTACCTGCTGTCCCGGGCCCCCGGCGAACTCGGCACGCACCTCGCCCTGACCGGCGCGGCCGTCGGCGCCGCCGACGCCCTGATGTGCGGGCTCGCCGACCACTACGTGCCCTCCGACTTCCTGGACGAGCTGACCCGGGACCTCGCGGAGGGCCAGGACGGCGCCTCCGCCGACAAGGTCGTGGCCCGCTACGCGATTCCCGTGGGGCCGGAGGGCCCCCTCGCCGCCGAACGGGAGTGGATCGACCGCTGCTACGCCGCCGACACCGTCGAGGAGATCCACTCCCGGCTGCTCGGCAGCGGCCTCCCGGCGGCCCGCGAGGCCTCCCGGACCCTGCACGCCAAGTCCCCCACCGCGCTCAAGGTGACCCTGGCCGCGCTGCGCCGTGCCCGTGCGGCGGATTCGCTGGAACGGGTGCTGGAGCAGGAGTACCGGGTCTCCGCCGCGGCGCTGTCCATGCCCGACCTGGTGGAGGGCATCCGGGCTCAGGTGATCGACAAGGACCGGTGTCCGCGCTGGTCCCCGGCCGCGCTGGTGCAGGTGCGGGCGGCGGCGGTGGAGCGGTTCTTCGCGCCGCTCGGCGAAGGCCGCGAGCTGACGTTCCCCGCGGGCTGACCATCCCGCGGGCTGATCATCCCGCGGGCTGACGCGAGGCGTGCCGCCCGGGCGCCGCCGCCGGGGCGGCGTCAGGCCCGGACGATCCGGGTGGCCAGGCCGTCGAGGACCCGCTGGAGTCCGTAGTCGAAGTTCTCCTCGCGCCTGCGCGCCGGGTCGCGGTCGTGCACGGAGGCGGCGTGGTCCTTCGTCAGCGGGTGCCCGTCGAGCGCCGTGCCGGGATCGGGCAGCAGCGACCGGAGCCACTCGCTCTCGCTCATCCCGCTGCGGGCCAGCAGGGAGAGGTAGGAGGCCTCGCTGGTCGTGGCGCCGATGACGTACGAGATGACGGCCTTCATCGCGAGGTCGGCCTCGCCGGGCGGGAAGCCCGCCGTCTGCGCCAGCCCCAGCATCCGCTCCGACATCCGCATCAGGTTCGGGCCGAGGTGGGCCAGCCCCACCTGGCCGAGGACCGAAGCCACCCACGGGTGGCGCAGGACCATGTCCCGCAGGCTGTGCCCGCTGTGGGAGAGCGAGGCGCGCCAGCCGTCGGGGCCGCCCGCCTCGGGGAGTTCGAGCTCGCCGTAGACCTCGTCCACGACCAGCTCGATCAGTTCGTCCTTGTTGGCCACGTGCCGGTAGAGCGAGGTGGCGGCGGTACCCATCTGCGTGCCGAGCTTGCGCATGCTGAGCGCCTCGATGCCCTCGGCGTCGAGCAGCCGGACCGCCGCCGCGACGATCTGCTCGCGGCTGAGCGCGGGCTGTTCCTTCTGGCGGCGCGGCCGGGTCCAGACGGAGGGGACGGGGGCGGGGGCGGGGGCCTGCTCTGGAGAGGACATGCCTCCACCCTAGCCTCTTGCGGACACTGTACGCAGCATGCGTACGGTGGAAACCGGCAGCCGCTACGAGGGGTTCGCGGGCGGGGAGACCTCGATGCTGAGCCAGCTCAGCGCATCGGGGTACATCCCGGCCCAGGTCTGGAAGTTGTGCCCGCCCGCCGGCTGCACCAGCGTCTTCACCCGCACCCCGGTACCCCGCGCGGCCGCCTCGAAGGCGGTCAGCTGCCCGGGCGGGCTCTCCTTGTCCTGGGCGGAGGTGGCCAGGAACAGCCCGACGTCCGCCCCCTTCGCCCGCCGGACCAGCCACATCGGGCTGTTGCGCTCGCGCAGCCCCGCATCGGGCAGCACCGCCGGGTCCCCGGTGAGCGGATCCGGGTCCAGGGCCGCGCCCGCCCGGAACACCTTCGGATACTGCAACGGCAGCTTCGCCGCGCAGTAGGCGCCGGTCGAGATCCCCATCAGCCCCCACCCCTTCGGCTCGGGCAGCGTACGGAAGTTCTTGGCGACCAGATCGGGCACGTCCCGCGCCAGCCAGGTGGCGACCTTGCGCTGCGGGGTGTCGCTGCAGTCGGTGTTCACCCCGCCCGGATAGATCTCCGGCATCACGAGGATGAAGGGGTGGGCCGTACCGAAGCGCACCTGCCGCTCCAGCGCGCCGGGCATGGACCCCAGGTCCAGCCAGGAGCGCGGGGTGCCCGGGTAGCCGTGCAGCAGCATCAGCACCGGGAAGCGGGTCCGGGCCGCGCCCGGGTCGTCGTAGCCCGGGGGGGTCCACACGATCACCTGTCCCGCGAGCTTCGAGTGGCTGCCCCGGAAGTAGGTGGCGAGGGTGCCGTCGCTGCCCTGGGTGAAGCGGGCCCGGCCGACCGGCGCACCCGTCATCGCGGAGGCGTTCTCACCGGTCCCGCGCCCGAGCAGGTCGTCCCAGGAGGCGTAGAGCCCGTAACTGCCGTTGATCCAGGTGGCCACCACGCAGATCGCCGTCAGCTGGCACAGGCCGATCATCAGCACCCGGACCGCCCACCGCACCGCGCCGGGCCCGGGGATCCGGTTCCACAGCAGCAGCGCGAGGAGCATGGCGAGCGCGGTGACGGCGACGAGGGTGACGAGGAACGAGGTGCTGGTCAGCTCCACGGCGTCGGCTCCTGAGGTGCGGGAGGGCGGTACGGGGGCGTGCTGCCGCCGCCCTGACGGGCCCTCAATGTACGGCGCGACCGGCCCCGGGACGGCGGGACGCCACGTGGCGCCGGGAGCGGTCCCGGGCCGGTCCCCGTGCGGGAGACGTGCCCAGGCGGGGGCCACCGCACCGACGGCTCGTCCGCCCGCCGCCCCGGCACTCACCCGTCCGGGTGAGGGGCGGGCCGGCGGCGGGCGGGCCGGCGGCGGGTGCGTGGCATCGGTGCGGTGTCACGGGGCGCGGACGTCCACGGTGACGGAGTGCAGGCCGGTCGCCCCGTCGGGGACGGTGCCCGTGCGCCTCTCCGGCTGGACCTGCCCGGCGCCGTCCGTGGCGCGGACCTCCAGGGTGTGCGGGCCGGGCCGCGCGTCCCAGGGCCACACCCACTGCCGCCAGGTGTCGACCCCGTCGGCGGCGGCGAGCGAAGCCTCCCGCCACGGCCCGCCGTCGGCCCGCACCTCGACCCGGGAGATCCCCCGGTGCTGGGCCCACGCCACCCCCGCCACCGCGACCCGGCCCGCCGCCGGGCGGGAGGAGGCGCGCGGGGTGTCGATCCGCGACTGCGTCTTGACGGTGGCCCGCGCGGCCCACGACCGCCGCACCCAGTACGCGTCGTAGTCCGCGAAGGTGGTCAGCCGCAGCTCGCGCAGCCACTTGCAGGCGGACACGTACCCGTACAGGCCCGGTACGACCATCCGGACGGGGAAGCCGTGCGCGAAGGGCAGCGGCGCGCCGTTCATGCCGACGGCCAGCAGCGCCTCCCGGCCGTCCATGACGGTCTCGACCGGGGTGCCGATCGTCATCCCGTCCACCGAACGGGCCACCAGCTGGTCGGCCGGGCCGCCCTGCGACGGCGGCCGCACCCCCGCCTCGCGCAGCAGATCGGCCAGGCGCACGCCGAGCCAGCGGGCGTTGCCCGTGTACGGGCCGCCGACCTCGTTCGAGACGCAGGTGAGGGTGACGTCGTGCTCGACCATGGGCCGGGCCAGGAGGTCCCGCAGGTTCAGGGTCAGGGGCCGGGAGACCCCTTCGCCGTGCAGGGTCAGCTCCCAGGTCCCGGCATCCACGCGCGGGACCACCAGCGCGGTGTCCACGCGGTAGAAGTCCCGGGCGGGCGTGAGGAACGGGGACAGGCCCGGGAGCCGCAGGTCCGCCCCGGCGGGCACGGGCCGGGCGGGGACGGCCGGAGCGGGCAGCGCGAGGCCGGCCCGGGAGGCCGTCGCCCGGGCCGACCCGTGGGCGCCGAGGCGGCGGCCGGCCAGCGCGGCCAGCGCCGAGCCCGCGACGGTGGCCGCCACCAGCCGCCCGAAGCCGCGCCGGTCCATGGGCCAGGTACCGCCGGAGCGCCCCGGCCGGCGCAGGGCCGAGACCAGGAGGTACAGGGTGGTGGCCGCGACGGCCCCGCCGGCCAGCGAGGGCAGGGCGTCCTTCCAGGAGGCCTCCGGGCGGCCGAGGGCGGCCACCGCCCCGACGACGCCCACCGCCCCGGCGAGCGCCGCTCCGGCGCCCGGCCGGCGTACGGCCAGGAGGCCCGTCCCGGCAGCCAGCAGGGCCAGGACGAGGGTGATGCCGAGGGTCAGGGCCAGTTTGTCGGAGGTGCCGAAGGTGCGGATCGCCCACTCCTTGACCGCGACCGGCGTACGGTCGACCACCGCCGCGCCGATCGCGGTGAGCGGGGCCGCCTCGGGCCGGACGGCCACCGCCGCGAGCTCCGCCGCCGCCAGCCCGGCGAACGCCGCCACCAGCCCGCTGAGCGCGCCCGCGGCCCGACGGCCCCCGCTCCGCGCGCGCTGAGTGCTGTCCGCCGGGACCATCGCCGTCACCTCCGCCCGCGTGCACGCGCCCTCGCTTCCGCCCGCCGCGGCCGCGCGCCGGGTGCGGGAATCCCGCTCCCGCTTCCACGGTGACACCGATGCGGGCGCCCGCGCCCCCCGGGACTACCGGCCCTGCGCGGCGGGCAGGGCCAGCAGCAGGAGGGGGGCCGTCGTGGGGGCGGGGGAGCCGCCCTCCGGTTCCAGGGTGACGCCGATGCCGGTGGCCCCGCGCAGGGAGCCCGACAGGAGCGCCGGGGCGTCCGGGCCGGCCGGGTCCAGCAGGCCCGCCGGACGCATGCCGCCGGGGGCGGCGAACCACAGCTGGTACACCCGCCCGGCCGGGGGCGCCGCCATCCCGGCGGGCACGAACACCGCCCGGTCCCGCTCCCGGGAGGCCACCACCGTGCCCGTGCCGCCGCCCGCGATCCGGCCGGAGGCCAGCCGGGCGTCGGGGGCCGACAGCACCCCGGTCAGCGCGGCGGCGCGGGCCTCCGCGGCGCGCGCCTCCTGCCGGGCGGTGTCCGCGCGCTGGTACTGCCAGGCCGCCACCCCGCCGAGGCCGGCCGCCACCGCGACGCAGGCCGCCAGCGCCCACCGCGCCCACGCCCACCGAGGCCGGGGCCCCGCGGGCCGGGCCGTCGGCGCCCGGTGCCGCGCCGCACCCGGTTCCGCCGGTGCGGGGAGCTCCCGGATCCGCCGCAGCACCGCCTCGCGCAGCGCGGGCGGCGGGGCGCTCGCCACGGCCGAGCCCAGCAGGGCCGCCGTCGCCGCGAGTTCGCGCACCTCCCGGGCACAGTCCGGGCAGGTCTCCAGATGGGCCTCGAAGGCGGCGCGCTCCGGCCCGGACAGCGCGTCCAGTACGTACGCCCCCGTCGCCTCGTGCATGTTCTCCGTGCTCATCCGCCCCTCACCCCGAGACAGTCGCGCAGCCGCAGGAGCCCGTCCCGCAGACGAGTCTTCACGGTACCCAGCGGCACCGCCAGCTCCTCGGACACCTCGCGCTGGGTCCGCCCCCGGTAGTAGGCCAGGATCAGCGACTGGCGCTGGCGGGGGGTGAGCGCCTCCAGGCAGCGCCGCACCCGCGTCCGCTCCTCGTGCTCCAGCGCCGCCTCCGTCACCTCGTCGAACTCCGGTACCGCCGCCTCCAGCCGGGCCGCGCGCCGTTCCCGGTCGGTGGCGGCCTGCGCGGAGCGCACCCGGTCGACCGCCCTGCGGTGGGCCATCGTGAGCACCCAGGTCCGGACGCTGCCCCGGTCGGCGCGGTAGCGCCCGGCGGTGCGCCACACCTCGACGAACACCTCCTGGGTCACCTCCTCCGCCTGGGCCCCGTCGCGCAGAACCGCGCGGGCCACGCCCAGCACGGCCGGGGCCACCGCCTCGTACACGGCGACGAAGCCGGCCTCGTCGCCCCCGGCGGCCCGGCCGAGGGCGTCGGCCAGCGATTCCCCGGCCCCGGGCGGTGCTCCGGTCCGTGCCCCGGCCCCCGCGCCGGTCCGTGCCCGCGTGACGTCGTCCACACAGCGATCTTCCGTGATCGGCCCGGTTCCCGCCGCGTCCGGGCCCTCCACCGGTGGTCCGGAGCCGGCGCCCCGGCGGACGGGACCCTGGCGGGGGCGGCCCGCGCGGTGGTCAGGCATGCGGCCGGCCGGCCCGCTCCGCCGCCCGGCGGGCCATCGCCTCCAGGCACTCCCCGGCGTCCGCCCCGGCCCGCCGTACGGCCAGCTCCCCGCGTTTGCGCAGCTCCACGACCCCGTCGGTGAGCCGCTCCGGCCGGTCCGGCGCGGCCGGGGACGACCGGGCGCCGGACGGGCCGCCCGCCCCGCTCACCAGCGAGCTCAGCAGCTCCAGGGCGGACGGTTCCGTGGTGGCCCCCGTCGGCGCCGTCGTCGGGGCCGGTGCCTCGCGCGGGGCGGCGGCCGGGGGCCGCTCCCGGTCGGTCTCGGACATCTCGGTGCACTCCTGTCGGCCGCTGGCCCGGGGGCGTCGCAAGGGGCGGCCGCCGCACCGCCGCGGCGGCCGCCCCCGGGCACGTCCGGGCCAGTCAACCCAGAGCCCGCGCCGGGAGGGAGCCCCCGGATCGAATCTCCTCCGTCCGGGTAGGGTGCCTCACCCGCACGGGTGAAGGCTGCGGCGTGCCGCGTGCGCGTCGGGGTCCGGTGTGGTAGGCGCGGTGGGTCAGTCCGTGGCCGCCGCCGGCGCCAGGGCGGCGGCCACCGCGGCCGCCCTGGCGTAGGGATCGCCGCTCGGCGTGGCCGGCGGGCGGCTGGTGCCCCGCGCCCACCGCTCCTCGTACGCGTGCCAGTCGATCTCCCGGGGTGCGGCCCGCCGCGCCAGCGCCTCCTGCAGGCCGTCGAAGTAGAGCTCCCACCGCTTGGCGTAGAACTCCGAGACCAGGCCGCTCCATTCGCGGTTCGCGTAGTCGTGCAGGAAGCCGCCCTCGCTGGTGCTGCGGCGCCCCCACACGCTGAGGATCGAGCGCGCGTCGTACGCGTAGCGGTCCTGTTCCGCCGGGGTCGTGCCCCAGGAGCGGGCCGCGGCCAGCCAGCGGCCGAACAGGAAGTTCGGGTCGGTGCCGGTGAGCGCGTCCAACTGCCTTTCCCCTTCGGCCCACTGTCCGGTCAGCTCGCGCAGCCGAGCCGCGTCCTTCGCCTCGTACGCGGCCTTGATCTGCGGCAGCAGCTCCCGCGAGTGGTTGGCGAGGGCCTGCCGGGCGGTGTCGACCAGGTCGAACCGGTAGGCGCTGGAGGAGCGCAGTCCCGGTGCCACTCGCAGCAGGTGGTCCAGGGCCCGGCGCACCGAACCGGCCTGGTAGCGCATGGACTTGGGGCTCCAGTACGCGGCCCCGGCCGCGGTCAGCGAGGGCCGGGCGGTGAACAGGCTGTCCTGGGATTCCGACCACAGCCCGGAGGAGGTGCTGTACGGGCCCTTGCGCAGCTCCTCCCAGGCCGCGGCGGCCTCCGGGTCGGGCCGTCCGTAGCGGCGGGCGGCGAAGGCGGCGAACCAGGCCCGCTGGTCGACCGGCGCCGGCTCCCAGGCGAGGTCGGTGAACAGGTCGAAGGCCGCCGGGTTGGTCCCCGTCGCCTCCGGCAGGTAGGCCGTACCGGCCAGCGCGCTCTTGTCCTTGGCGCGCCAGGAGGCGAAGCGGTCCAGCCACACCGAGGTGTTGGCGCCGATCGTGGTGTGCCCGCCGAAGTTGTAGATGGTGCCCATGGCGTACGGGGCCCCGCCCCAACGGGCTTCCCGGTCGAGCCGGTTGTACCGGTCGGAGAGCCCGTCCAGGATCAGCAGCTTCGAGGTGTCCACGCCGGCGAGCAGCTCCGGCGTCGGGTCGTCCTGCCAGCCCAGTACCGCCCACAGCGCCCCCGGATGCGCGGTGTGCAGGGCGCCCTGGATGGCCCGCGCGGCGCCCTTCACATCGACGCTGCCGGTCTGCCCGCCCTCGTGCAGCGGGCTCATCCGGTACATCGCGCTGTCCCCGAACACCGCCCGCTGCTCGGCGTAGTACGCCGCCGCGAGCCGTCCGAACACCGGCGAGGCCGGATCCAGCCAGTCGGGCCGGTCGAAGCCGGCCCAGTCGCCCTGGGGCACGGTGGTGGCGCCCGGGTTGCGGGCGGCGAACCCCGGCGGCACCGTGCCGAAGTAGCCGGGCAGCACCGGGGTCATGCCGAGCCCGCGCAGCTGAGCGGCGATGCGGCCGCCCAGGGCGGCGCGCTCGCGCACCAGGCGTTCGGTGACCGGGCCGCCGAAGCCGCTCAGGTTCTGCAGCAGCCACCAGCTCTGGTGCGCGGGGCCGGGGATCCACTCCCGCAGCTCGGCGGCCGAATAGCCGAACCCCTGGAGCGCCTTGTAGTACGGGTACTCGGCGCCGACCTGCACGAAGACCTCGTTGACCCCGTGCAGGGCGAGCAGGTCGATCTGCCGCTGGTGGTCCTCGAAGGAGCGGTACGGGCCCGCGTACCCGTCGTCGGTGTCGTTGAGGGCGTACCGGTGCGGGACGAGCGCGCTGCGGGTGACCGGCCGGGGCACGGCGGGCAGGGTCGCCGGAAGCATCCCCAGGCTGTCGCCCGGCCAGCCGATGTCGACCCCGGCGACGTGCTGGAGGTACCAGCCGACACCGGTGAGCAGGGTCGCGCCGGTGGAGCCGCGCACGGTGACCGCGCCCGCCGTCCCGGAGACGGTGAAGGTGTCCGCCCCGGCCGCCGGGTCGGGGACGAGGGTGAACTGCGCGGCGTGCCGAGGCAGGAGCCGTTGCAGGGCGGCCCGCGCGGGAGCGGCGTCGAAGGTCCGGGGCCCGGGCACGACGGGGCGGGCCGGGCCGGTGAGGGGCGCGGCGGCGTGGACCGTGCCGGGGACGGCCGTGGCGGGGTGGACCGTGCCGGGGACGGCCGTGGCGGCCGCCGTCGTGCCCGGCGCCGCGGCCGTGCCCGTCAGGGTCAGGAGTACGGCGGCCAGCGCGGGCAGCGCGGGCCGTACCCCGCGGCGGCCGCGGGGCGGGGGAATCGTCGTCATCAGCGCTCCGTCAGACCGGAAGGGACCAGACCTGGTCGGCCTGGTGGTCACCGCAGGGGGCGAGCCGCAGCCGCTCGGCGGGGGTGTCGGGGGTCGCGGGCGCGGCCGGGGCCGTCAGGCACCGCGCGCTCGTCTCCTCGACCAGCGCCCCGTCGCGGCGGTGGTGCCAGCTCTGCCCGGCCTGGCGGCCGGGCGCGCAGTCGGTCAGGGCCACCGACCCGTCGGGGCCGGCCGTGAGGCACTCCCCGGCCAGCCGCAGCCGTCCGCCGCCGCCCAGGGTCCAGCGCTGGTCGGCGCCGGCCGTGCACCCCGCGAGGACGACCGCTCCGACGCCGGTGGTGTTGGCCCCGTCCGCGCACCGGGCGCCGAGTCCGTTGATCTGCCCGGTCGGTACCGCCTCGGCGCAGCCGTGCGGGGTGAGCCGCCAGACCGCCGTGTCGTGCGCGGCGAGCCGTCCGGTCAGCGCGTCGGAGACCCGCGTGGTGGTCCCGGTCCACAGGTCCTCGGCCTCCGCCGTGCAGGCGCGCAGCCCGATGTCGGCCAGCGGCACCGAGACGTCGCGGGCGCTGCCCGAGCGGTTGAGGACCGCGACCGCGCGGTCGCCGTTCGCCAGCGGCCGGGCCAGCACCTCGAAGGTGGCGTTGGAGGAGACGACCGCGCCCTGCCGGCCCGCCGGATCCTGGTCGAGGGCGATCAGGCGCGTGTTGCCGAGGGCCGCGAGGCCGCCCGGGCTCAGCTCCGAGACCTGCGAGGACAGGATGAAGGGGGCCGCCATCATGGCCCACAGTCCGACCTGGCTGCGGCTCTCCGCCTCGGTGAGCCCCGGGGCGCCCGCGATCAGGAAGTCGGGGTCGTTCCAGCTGCCGGGGCCCGCGTACCGGCCGAGCCAGCGGTTGTACCCGTAGTTGCCGAGGACCGAGCTCCACCGTGAGGTGTCGGGGGCGGCCGCCTTGAAGACCTTGATGTCGCGCCCCTCGCGCCACAGTTGACCGGTCTCGCCGACCCAGTCGAGGACCTTGTGCCAGTCGGCGCCGCCCCACTCGCCCTGCTGGAAGTAGGCGGGCGCGGAGGCGGAGAGCACCATGGGGCGCCCGCTGTCGCGCAGCGCCCGGGCGACGGAGTTGTAGGCGTCCCGGTAGGCCTCCTCCTTGGTCTTCCCCGGAGGAATCCACAGGTTGCAGCCGTCCATCTTCACGTAGTCCACCTCCCAGGACGCGAACTGCCGTGCGTCGCGGGCGTAGTGGTCCGCGCCGCCGCCCTCGGGGGCGCCGCTGCCGGGGTAGCGCTCGCAGGTGAGGGAGCCGGCGTCCTCGTAGATGCCGAACTTCAGCCCCCTGGCGTGGAGGTACGCGCCGAGCCAGGCCATCCCGTGCGGGAACTTCTGCGTGTCGACGACCAGGGCGCCCCCGGCGTCGCGCTCCTTGCGCATCCAGCAGTCGTCGACCGTCACCGTGTCGTAGCCCTTGGCCGCGAGGCCCGTGGAGACGAGCGCGTCCGCGTTGGCGACCACGGTGGCCTCGTCGATGTCGCACATGTAGTGCGCCCAGTTGTTCCAGCCCATGGGCGGCGTGAGGGCGAGCGGGGTGTCCCAGGTGGCCCTCGGCTCGGCCGTCGCCGGAGCGGACGGGAGCGCGAGGGCGAGCAGGGCGGCCGCGGTCAGGCAGGGGAGCGACGCACGCAGGCGAGGCGGCACGGGTTCTCCTTGACGTGGTGGCGTACCGGCGGGAGGCAGGGGGGCTTTCGTGCGCTCAGTGCAGCGGTGCGACTACCCGCTGTCAACACAAGTCAACGGTTATGGATCAATGACCAGCAATATGGGTGTAGTCGGGAACCGGCACCCCCGTCGATACGGCGTATGTGTCAGTGGCTGATACGCTGTATCTCATGCCGAGGACATCTGCCGCCCTGGACCGTGCCACCCCGGAGACCATCGCCGTCTGTGCCCTGCGGATCCTCGACGAGGAAGGCCCCGGGGCGCTCAGCTTCCGCGCCCTCGCCGACCGCCTCGGCGTCTCCCACGCCACCGTCCAGCGGCGCTGCGCCGACCTCGCCGGACTGCTCGACCTGTGCACCGAGCACCTCGCCGCCCGGCTCCCCGACATCCCCGCCGGCACCGACTGGGCCGAGGCCACCGAGCAGCGGTTCGGCGCGCTCTACCGGCTGCTCACCGCCCACCCCGGACTGCTCGTGCTGCGCGGCGGCCGCCCCTGGCTCGGCCGCCAACTGCTGGCCCGCCTCGTCGAACCCGCCCTCGCCGACAGCGTCGCCGCCGGGATGAGCCCCGCCGAGGCGATGACCGTCTACCGCCGGATGTACCTGCTCACCCTGGGCAGCGCGGCGTTCGTCGACCACCGGGACCCGGACGCCGCCACCGCCGCCTCCCGCGCCGCCCTCGCCGCCCTGGACCCGGCCGAGTTCCCCGTGCTCACCGGCGGGCTGGCCGACGTACTGCCCCCGCTCACCGACCACGAGGTGTACTACGGCGCCCTGCGCCAGCTCATCGAAGCGGCCCGGCCCGCCGCGGCCCGGCCCGCCCGCTGAGCCCCACCGTCCGTCCCAGCCCCACCGTCCGTCCCCGACCCACCGCCCTGAAAGGCAGCCCGTCCATGGAACAGCAGCTCGACCACGCCGCCGTCCGCGCCGCCGCCCGCCGGATAGCCGGGACGGTCCGCCCCGCCGCCGTCGTGCCCGCCGCCGAAGGCGTCTGGTACGCCCTGGAGTACCTCCAGCACACCGGCTCCTTCAAGGCCCGCGGCGCGCACAACTTCCTCGCCGCCCACCGTGAGGCCGGCTCGCTCCCCGCCGCCGGAGTCACCATCGCCTCGGGCGGCAACGCCGGTCTCGCCTGCGCCTGGGCGGCCCGCGCGCACGGCGTGCCCGCCACCGTGTTCCTGCCCGTGGGCGCGCCCCGCGTCAAGGTCGACCGGCTGCGCGGCTATGGGGCCGACGTACGCCTCGTGGGCGACCGGTACGCCGAAGCGCAGACCGCCTGCCGGGAGTTCGCGGCCGCGAGCGGGGCCCTGGGCAGCCACGCCTACGACCATCCGCTCGTCGCCGCGGGCGCCGGCACCCTCCTGGAGGAGATCCGCTCCGCCCTGCCCGGCCTGGACACCGTCGTCGTCGCGGTCGGCGGCGGGGGCCTGTTCGCGGGCGTCGCCACTGCCGCGCGGGAATACGGCGTGCGGGTGGTCGCGGCCGAGCCGGAACACTGCCGCGCCCTGAACGCCGCCCTGGAGGCGGGCCGCCCGGTCGACGTCCCCGTGGACTCCGTGGCCGCCGACTCCCTCGGCGCCAGCCGGGTCTCCGCCGACGCCCTCGCCGCCGCCCGGGCCGGGAACGCCACCTCCGTCCTCGTCCCCGACACGGCGATCACCGCCGCCCGCCGGGCCCTGTGGGAGGAGCACCGCATCGTCGTCGAGAACGGGGCCGCCACCGCCCTCGCCGCCCTGCGCACCGCGCCGGAGCCCCTCGGCGAGCGGGTCGCGGTCGTCCTCTGCGGAGCCAACACCGACCCGGCCGGCCTCTGATCAGTACGGGAGCCCGATCCCATCGGCACTAGCTGTGAGGGGCGTCCCGCCCGTCGCGGACGACGACCACCGTGCTCGCGGCGTACTGGACGACCTGCTGGCTCACCGAGCCCAGCAGCGCCCCCTTGATCCCGCCGTGGCCCCGGGTGCCGACCACCGTCAGTTCCGCCTCGCGGGAGGCCTCCACCAGCACCTGGGCCGGGGCCCCCTGTTCGACCCGGCGGAAGACCGGCACCCCGGGGGAGGTGCCGACCGCCTCGGCGACGGTGTCCGCCAGGCGCTGGCGCGCGCCCTCCTCGGCGGAGGTCAGTGCCGCCTGCTCCACGATGCCCACCGCGAAGGGATTGGTGTTCCACTGCCAGCTCATGACGGCGTGTACCCGGCTCCCGGTGACCTTGGCCTGGCCGACGGCCCAGCGCAGGGCTTCCTTCGAATGGTGAGAACCGTCCACTCCGACGACGATCAGGGGCTCGACGGTCTCACTCACGGCGGGTACCTCTCGGTCGTCCGGATCGTCCTGCTTTCCTCCCTGTATACACGCAGGACGGGGTTCGGCCCCGAACGACGATCGTCGCGGCGGCCGAAGACTTTGGGGGACAGCCCGCCCGCCCCGTCCCCTGCGAAGGTCGCAGGGTCAGCACGGAACGCGACGGCACGGAGGAAACGGGCGATGGCTCAGCGCAAGGGATGTCTGATCGGCTGCGGAGTCGCGCTGGTGGTGGGGATCGGGATCGTCGTGGCCCTCGTTTTCGGGGTCTCCAAGGTGCGCGACATCGCCGACAAGACCCTGGTGGACCCGAAGGTGTACGCGCAGGTCGCCGTCGGCGATCCGGAGTCCGAGGTCCGGGCGAAGCTCCCCTCGGGCGAGACCTTCGTCAAGGACGCCCTCAAGGAAGGCGGTCCGGCCGAGCCCGCGGGCAGCACGTGTGCCTGGTACGTGTCGAGCGCGAGCAGCGGCGACGACGTGCTCCGCTTCTGCTTCAAGGACGGCAAGCTCGCGGACAAGGCCCGGTACGCCATGAAGTAGGCCCCGTACCGCCGGGCCCTCGCCCGCCTCCCGGACGGCGGATCCGGGTTTCGGGGGCCCGGGATAAAGCGCATTAGTCGTATCCGCGCATGTCCTTCACCGACCGGCGATAAGAAGTCAAAGCCTGACCTCCCATCGCCTTCGCCGGCAAAGCGCCATCGCTTCCCGGGAGGGTCAACTAAAGCGCATCAGTCCAGGTGGACGGGGCCGGCCAGGAGCGGCCTCGCGCCGGGTCCGGACCGTCGTCCCGCTCCGCGGCCATCTCCCGTCGGCCAGCGGGAATCCGGCCCCGTTGACGGGCCCGGGATGTGCGGACAGCGTGGTGCGGAGCGTTCCGGCAAAGGGGCCGGAACTCTCCCGGAGGCGGCGACGATGACCCGTTCACAGCTGACCCGTACGGCCTTCGCCACCGCCGTGGCGGGCTCCCTGCTGGCGCTCGGCGCCTGCGGCATGAACGGGGACGCGGGGGGCGTGCGGCAGGCGGAGAAGACCGGCGAGGTGGCCGGGCGGATCACCTTCCGCACGCTCCAGCTGAAGCCCGTGTACACCGCGTACGTCCAGGGCGTCATCGACTCCTTCGAGAAGAAGTACCCGGACGCGAAGGTGAAGTGGGAGGACGTCCCCGGCGACGGCTACAACGAGAAGCTCGTCGCCGACGCCCAGGCCGGAGCCCTGCCCGATGTGATCAACCTGTCCACCGACTCCTTCCAGCTGCTCGGCGACCGCGGCATGCTCGCGGACGTCGCCGCCCTCGACGGAGCCGTCGCCGAGGACTACGTACCGGGCGCCTGGGAGCAGTTCAGACTGGCCGGCAAGGGCCGGGGGGTGTACGCCTACCCCTGGTACGTGACCCCCGAGGTCCTCACCTTCAACGAGGAGCTCTTCCGCGAGGCGGGCCTCGACCCCGAGCAACCGCCCACGACCGTCGAGCAGTTCTTCGACAGCGCCGAGCGGATCGCCGCCCGCTCCGGCGGCCGGTACGCCGCCTTCATGGCCGACCCCAAGGGCAGGCTGCCCGGGGACTGGCAGAAGATGGGCGTCCCGGTCCTGAACGCGGGCCGCGACCGCTTCACCTTCGACACCGACAAGGCCGTCGCCTGGGCCGAACGGATGAAGGACCTCTACGCCAAGGGCGCCATGCCCAAGGAGTCCCTCCTGAAGGCCGACGACATCAACCAGCTGTACGGCGCCGGGAAGCTGGTCTTCGGGCCCGGCTCCCCGGGCTTCGTCAAGGACATCAAGCTGAACGCCCCGCAGGTCTACGGGCACACCCGCGTGGCCGGCGCCGTGACCGGCAGCCTCGGCCACATCGGCATCTACGCCCAGTCCCTCGGCATCAGGAAGGACACCCGGCACCTCGACGCCGCGACCGAGTTCGCCAAATGGGTCACCAACGGCCCCAATCAAGTGGAGTTCGCCAAGAAGGCCACCATCTACCCCTCCAACGCCCGGGGCCTGGCCGACCCTTACTTCTCCGACCGGGGCGACGGCAAGGACGCCGAGACGCTCGCCCGCGCGATCGGCGCCCGCCAGCTGACGACCGCGGGCCTGGACGCCAACACGCCCGTCGAATGGACCACCCAGGTCGGCGACGCGGTGGTCCGCGAGATGCAGAAGGCCATCACCGGAGAACAGGACGCCCGTACGGCGGTGCGCAAGGCCCAGGAGGAAGCCAACGCGCTGCTCGCGGCGGCGGTACGCAAGTGACCGCGACCGTCGCCCGGGACGCTCCGCCCGCCGGGCGCGGGAGGCCGCGCGCGGTGCGCCGGGCCGCCCGGGCCGGCCCCGGCGGCCCGGCGCACCGCAGGTGGTGGGTCCCCTACCTCTTCCTCGCGCCCGGCCTGCTGATGGTGGCGCTCTTCAGCCTCTGGCCGTTCGTCAACACGGTGATCCTCTCCTTCACGGACTCCCAGATCCTGCGCGGCGGCTCCTTCGTCGGCCTCGACAACTACACCCGCGCCCTCGCCGACCCCGACTTCTGGGTGGCCACCGGCAACAGCGTGCTCTACCTCGTCGTGGTCGTGCCCTGCCTGGTCCTCCTGCCGCTGGCCCTCGCGGTCCTCGTCCGCCGCGAGGTTCCCGGCATCGGCTTCTTCCGCTCCGCCTTCTACACTCCGGTGATCGCCTCGGCGGTGGTCGTCGGCCTCATCTGGCAGTGGGTGCTGCGCAGCGACGGCCTGGTCAACACCGTCTTCCAGCGGATCGGGGTGGTCTCCGGGCCGGTCCCGTTCCTCACCGACAGCACGATGCTGCTGGTCTCCGCCATGATCGTGACCGTGTGGAAGGGCCTCGGCTACTACATGGTGTTCTACCTGGCCGCCCTCGGGAACGTCCCCGCCTCCCTCCACGAGGCGGCCTCCCTCGACGGAGCCGGCCCCCTGCGCCGTTTCTTCAGCATCACCGTCCCCCAGGTCAAACCGATGATGCTGCTGGTCGGCACGCTCTCCGCCATCTCCGCGCTGCGCGTCTTCACCGAGATCTACATCCTCGGCGGCGAGAGCGGCGGCCCCGGCGGCGGCTCGCGCACCCTGCCCTTCCTGATCCGGCAGGTCGGCCTCGGCTTCTCCGGCGAGACCGGCTACGCCTCGGCCCTCTCCATCCTGCTGTTCCTCCTGACGCTGGGCTTCAGCCTGCTCGGCCGCAGGCTGTCGAAGGGGGACGAGGAGTGAGCGCGGACGCCGCCGGGGAGGCCCGCAGGCGCCGGGTGCTCGGCCTCGCCGCCCGGTACGCCACGCTGCTGCTGATGCTCGCGGTGATGCTCGGGCCGATCGTCTGGCAGTTCCTCACCTCGATCCGGGGCCGCACCGAGAACGTCTACGACGGGGTGCTGCCCTCGCGGCCCACCCTCGACAACTACGTCCGCGTCGCCGAGTCCTTCCCGCTGCTCGCGTACGTGGGGAACACCCTCACGGTGGCCGTCCTCGCGATCGTCTCGAACCTGCTCTTCGCCGCGATGGGCGGTTACGCCCTGTCCCGGGCCTCCTGGAAGGGCCGCAGGGCGGTCTTCACCGTGCTGGTGGCCACCCTGATGTTCCCCTTCGAGTCCGTGATGATCTCGATGTTCCTCACGGTCCGCGAGATGGGCCTGGTCGACACGCTGATCGGGGTCTGGCTGCCCGGCGCGGTGTCCGTCCTGAACATCATGATCATGCGGGCGTCCTTCCTGGCCGTTCCGCAGGAGATCGAGGAGGCCGCGGTCCTGGACGGGGCGAACGAGTGGACGCGCTTCACCCGGGTCTTCCTCCCGGCCGCCAGGGGCGCCCTCGCCGTGGTCTGCATCACCAGTTTCATGGGCGCCTGGGACGACTTCCTGTGGCCCCTGCTGGTGCTGACCGACAGCGAGCACTACACCCTCCAGCTCGGCCTGAAGACCCTGGCCGGTGCGACGACCACCAGCGACCAGCGGATCATCGCCGCCGGCGCCATGGCCGCGCTGATCCCGATGATGCTCCTGTTCTTCGCCCTCCAGCGCTTCTTCTTCAAGGGCGTGGGCGAGGGGGCCGTCAAGACCTGAGCCGCCACGCGGGGCCGCCCGCCCGCCGGCTCCCGTCCGCCCCCGCGCCCGCCGTCCGGACCGCCCGCCGTCCGGACCGCCCGCCGTCCGGACCGCCCGCCGCCACCCCTTCCGATCCGCCGTCCCCAGGAGCCGCCGCCGTGCACGACGACCGCAGCATCACCGAACAGCGCCTGCGCCGCGTCCTCGAAGAGCGCGTCAAGCCCGCCGTCCACACCCACCCGGTCCCGCTCACCGTCGAGCGCTGGGAGGCCCCGGCCGAGCCCGTCCCGGTCGCCGAGGCGTTGACCGCCGCCTACACCCCCTGTACGCCCGGCGAGGCCTGGGGCCCGGCCTGGGGCACCACCTGGTTCAAGGTCACCGGCGCCGTACCCGCCGACTGGGCGGGCCGTACCGTCGAGGCCGTGCTCGACCTCGGCTTCGACCGGATGATGCCCGGCTTCCAGTGCGAGGGCCTGGTCCACCGCCCCGACGGCAGCGAGGTCAAGGGGCTCAACCCGTACAACGACTGGGTCCGGGTGGCCGACCGGGCGGCGGGCGGCGAGCCGGTCGAGTGGTACGTGGAGGCCGCCTCCAACCCGGTCCTGGTCCAGCACGCGCCCACCTCCGAGGGCGACCGGCTCACCAGCTCGGACCAGCCCCTCTACCGGCTCGGCCGGATGGCCCTCACCGTCTTCGAGACCGAGGCCTGGGAACTCGTACAGGACCTCGAAGTCCTCCACGAGCTGATGACGCAGCTCGACGGATCCGACGCCCGCCGCTACGAGATCCTGCGCGCCGTCGACGCCGCCCTGGACGAGGTCGACCTCGCCGACGTCCCCGGGACGGCCGCCGCCGCCCGCGCCCGCCTCACCGCCGTGCTCGCCGCCCCCGCCCGTGCCTCCGCGCACCGGATCAGCGCCGTCGGCCACGCCCACATCGACTCCGCCTGGCTGTGGCCGCTGCGCGAGACGGTGCGCAAGGTGTCCCGGACCGCGTCCAACGTGCTCGCCCTCATGGACGAACACCCCGAGTTCGTCTTCGCCATGTCGCAGGCCCAGCAGCTCGACTGGATCAAGACCCACCGGCCCGCCCTGTTCGAGCGGGTCAAGAAGAAGGTCGCCGACGGCCAGTTCGTGCCCGTCGGCGGGATGTGGGTGGAGTCCGACACCAACATGGTCGGCGGCGAGGCGATGGCCCGTCAGTTCCTCTACGGCAAGAAGTTCTTCCTCGACGAGTTCGGCATCGAGACGCGCAACGTGTGGCTGCCCGACTCCTTCGGCTACACCGCGGCCCTGCCGCAGATCGTCAAGCTCTCCGGCTCCCGCTGGTTCCTCACCCAGAAGATCTCCTGGTCCCAGGTCAACGCCTTCCCCCACCACACCTTCTGGTGGGAGGGCATCGACGGCTCCCGCGTCTTCACCCACTTCCCGCCCGTCGACACCTACAACGGCGACCTCGGCGGCGCCCAGCTCGCCCACGCCGCCCGCAACTACCGCGAGAAGGGCCGCGGTACGCGCTCCCTGGCGCCCTTCGGCTGGGGCGACGGGGGCGGCGGCCCCACCCGCGAACACCTGGCCCGGGCCCGGCGCCAGCGCGACCTCGACGGCTCCCCGCGCGTGGAGGTGGAGCGCCCCGACGCCTTCTTCGAGAAGGCCCGCGCCGAGTACGAGGACGCGCCCGTCTGGGCCGGCGAGCTGTACCTGGAGCTGCACCGCGGCACCTACACCTCCCAGGCCAAGACCAAGCAGGGCAACCGGCACAGCGAATCCCTGCTGCGCGAGGCCGAGTTGTGGGCGGCCACCGCCGCCGTCCGCGTCCCCGGCTTCGCGTACCCGTACGCGGACCTGGAGCGCCTCTGGAAGACCGTCCTGCTCCACCAGTTCCATGACATCCTGCCCGGCTCCTCCATCGCCTGGGTGCACCGCGAGGCGCGCGAGACGTACGCCCGGGTACGGGAGGAACTGCGCGCCGTCACCCTCGCCGCGCAGACCGCGCTCGCCGGACGGGGCGAGGAGGAGCTGGTCTTCAACTGCGCCCCGCACACCCGGCGCGGGATCCCGGCCGGGGGCGCGGACCGGCCGCACGGCTCCGGACAGCCGGTCACCGTCGAGGAACGGCACGGCGGCGGCCACGTCCTGGCCAACGGCCGGCTGCTCCTGGAGATCGACGGCCGCGGCCTGCTCGTCTCCGCCTACGACCTGGAGCAGGGCCGGGAGGCCCTCGCCCCGGGAGCCGCCGCCAACCTCCTCCAGATCCACCCCGACTTCCCCAACATGTGGGACGCCTGGGACATCGACTCCTTCTACCGCAACAAGGTCACCGACCTGGTGGAGCTCGACGCGCTGGAGGTCACCGAGCAGGGCCCCGAGGCCGTGACCGTCACGGCGACCCGCTCCTTCGGCGCCTCCACGGTGACCCAGTCCCTCACCCTGCGCACCGGCGCCAAGACCGTCGACATCGTCACGGACGTGGACTGGCAGGAGACGGAGAAGTTCCTCAAGGCCGCCTTCCCCCTGGATGTGAAGGCCGAACGGACCGCCTCGGAAACCCAGTTCGGGCACGTGTACCGGGCCACTCACACCAACACCTCCTGGGAGGCGGCCAAGTTCGAGATCTGCGCCCACCGCTGGATCCACGCGGAGGAGCCCGGCTGGGGCGTGGCCCTGCTCAACGAGTCCACGTACGGGCACGACGTCACCCGCGACGTCCGCCCCGACGGCGGCCAGACCACCACGGTCCGCCTCTCCCTGCTGCGCGCCCCGCGCTACCCGGATCCGCAGACCGACCAGGGCCGCCACACCCTGCGCTTCGCCCTCGCCCCGGGCGCCACCCTCGGGGACGCGGTCCGCGAGGGCCACGCCCTGAACCTCCCGGAGCGCGTCGTCACGGGCGCGGGCCCGGTCGCCCCGCTGGTGGCGGTGGACGAGGACGCGGTCGTCGTCGAGGCGGTCAAGCTCGCCGAGGACCGCAGCGGTGACGTGGTGGTCCGCCTCTACGAGTCCCGGGGCGGCCGCGCCACCGCCACCCTCACCCCGGGCTTCCCCGTCGCCGCGGCGGTGGAGAGCGACCTCCTGGAGCGCCCCCTGGACGGCTCCGCGGTGGGCCCCGTCACCCGCGCGGGCAAGATCGCCTTGACCCTGCGCCCCTTCCAGATCCTCACCGTCCGCCTGCACCGCCGCTGAGGGGCGGGCTGCCCCCAGCCCGGTTCGGCGGGGCGTGAACTGCGCCACACGGCCCGCCCGCGGGGGCGGGCCGTCGCCTTGATTCCGGGCGGGCCGGGCCGGGGGCAGGTTATGCACCTAGTTGCAAAACCCCCGGAGTCTCGCTAGAACGGGTCCATCACCCCGTGCGAGGAGGCACCCCAGATGAACCCGCAGAGCTCCGCGAGCCAGAGCCGGTACCCGCACCTGCTGAGCCCCCTGGACCTCGGGTTCACCACCCTGCCGAACCGCGTGATCATGGGCTCGATGCACACCGGCCTCGAAGAGCACGAGGGCGGCTTCGAGCGCCTCGCCGCCTTCTACGCCGAGCGCGCCCGCGGCGGCGCCGGGCTGATCGTCACCGGTGGCATCGCCCCCAACGACGCAGGCCGCCCCTTCGAGGGGGGCTCGCGGCTCACCACCGAGGACGAGGCCGCCGAGCACCGGGTGATCACCGAGGCGGTGCACGCCGAGGGCGGGAAGATCGCGATGCAGATCCTCCACTTCGGCCGGTACGCCTACCACAAGGACCTGGTCGCCCCCAGCCCCCTCCAGGCCCCCATCAGCCCCTTCGTCCCCAACGACCTCACCGACATCGAGGTCGAGCGGACCATCGAGGACTTCGTCCGCGCCGCCCGCCTCGCGAAGCTGGCCGGCTACGACGGCGTCGAGATCATGGGCTCCGAGGGCTACCTGGTCAACGAGTTCATCGCCGCCGCCACCAACCGGCGCACCGACCGCTGGGGCGGCGCCTACGAGAACCGGGTGCGCTTCCCGCTGGAGATCGTCCGCCGCACCCGCGCGGCCGTCGGCCCCGACTTCATCCTGATCTACCGGCTCTCCATGCTGGACCTGATCCCCGGCGGCTCCACCCTCGACGAGGTCGTCCACCTCGCCAAGGAGGTCGAGGCGGCCGGCGCCACCATCATCAACACCGGCATCGGCTGGCACGAGGCCCGCATCCCCACCATCGCGACCTCCGTCCCGCGCGGTGCCTACACCTGGGTCACCAAGCGCCTGATGGGCGCGGTGAGCGTGCCCCTCGTCACCAGCAACCGCATCAACACCCCCGAGATCGCCGAGGAACTGCTCGCCGACGGCCGCGCCGACCTGGTCTCGCTGGCCCGCCCCTTCCTCGCCGACGCCGACTTCGTCGCCAAGGCCGCGGCCGGCCGCTCCGAGACCATCAACACCTGCATCGGCTGCAACCAGGCCTGCCTCGACCACACCTTCAGCGGCAAGATCACCAGCTGCCTGGTCAACCCGCGCGCCTGCCACGAGACCGAGCTCGTCCTGTCCCCGACGCGGACGAAGAAGAGCGTCGCCGTCGTCGGCGCCGGACCCGCCGGACTCGCCTGCGCCGTGTCCGCCGCCGGCCGCGGCCACGCCGTCACCCTCTTCGAGGCCTCCGGCCACATCGGCGGCCAGCTCGACGTCGCCCGGCGCATCCCGGGCAAGGAGGAGTTCGAGGAGACCATCCGCTACTTCGGCAGCCAGCTGACCGCGAGCGGAGTCGAGGTCCGCCTCAACACCCGCGCCGACGTCGAGGCCCTGGCCGGCTTCGACGAGGTCGTCGTCGCCACCGGCGTCACCCCGCGCACCCCCGCCATCGAGGGCGTGGAGCGGGAGAACGTCGTCAGCTACCTCGACGTGCTGCGCGACGGCGCCCCCGTCGGCGAGCGCGTCGCCGTCGTCGGCGCCGGCGGCATCGGCTTCGACGTCGCCGAGTTCCTCACCGACAGCGGCGAGGGCGCCTCCCAGGACCCCGAGGTCTACTTCCGCCACTGGGGCGTCGACACCGCCTACACCGGCCCCGGCGGCCTCACCGCCCCCGAGCGGCCCGCGCCCCCGCGCCGGGTGCACCTGCTCCAGCGCAAGACCACCAAGGTGGGCGCCGGTCTGGGCACCACCACCGGCTGGATCCACCGTGCGGAGCTCAAGCACCGCGGGGTCGTCTCCGTCGCCGGGGCGACGTACGAGCGGATCGACGACGAGGGCCTGCACATCACCGTCGACGGCGAGCCGCACCTCGTCCCCGCCGACACCGTCGTCCTGTGCACCGGGCAGGAACCGCGCCGCGACCTGTACGAGGCGCTGCGCGCCGCCGGGGTCGGGGCGCACCTGATCGGCGGCGCCGACGTGGCCGCCGAACTCGACGCCAAGCGGGCCATCCGCCAGGGCACGGAGCTGGCCGCGCGCCTCTGAGGCCCTTGCGCAAAAAGGGAGTTGTGGCGGCCCGGGCCGGACCGCCACAATCTCCGGGTGACGCTGACCCCGGCTGACGCCCACAAGATCCTGCACGACAACTTCGCCCCCTGGGTGCTCGCCCTCGGCCTCACCGTCGAGGAGACCGGCGAGCGGCACGCCGTCCTGCGGCTGCCCTGGTCCGACGCCCTCGCCCGGGACGGCGGCGGCCTGAGCGGCCAGGCCCTGATGGCCGCCGCCGACACCGCCACCGTCATCGCCATCAGCGCGGCGCGCGGTGCGTACGGCCCGATGACCACCGTCCAGCAGTCCACGAGCTTCCAGCGGCCCGTCAGCGGCGCCGACGTGCTGGTCGACGTACGCATCACCAAGCTCGGCAAGCGGATGGCCTTCGCCGACATCACCCTGACCCCGGAGGGCGGCCACGAGCCGGCCGCCAAGGCCTCCACGGTCTACGCCCTGCTCGGGTGAGCACGAGCGGCGCCCCGCCACATCCGCAGCCGGAGCCGGAGCCGGAGCCGGAGCCGGAGCCGGAGCCGGAGCTGGAGCTGGAACCGGAGCCGGCACCGCTCGGCCGGAACAGGGACTTCACCGTCTTCTGGCTCGGCCAGGCGCTCTCCGTGACCGGCGGATCCATCTCGCTGCTCGCCCTGCCGCTGATGGTCTACGACGCCACCGGCGACGTCGGCCGGCTCGGGCTGCTCACCGCCGTCAGCGGAGCCACCGGGATCGTGACGAGCACCTTCGCCGGGTCCGTCGTCGACCGGACCGACCGGCGGCGGCTGATGATCGGGTGCGACCTGCTGCGCGCCGTACTGCTGTGCGCGCTGCCCCTGCTCTGGCTGGCCGGCCCGCGGATCTGGCTGCTGTACGCGCTGGCCGTCCCGGTGGCCGCCCTGAAGGCCCTGTTCGACGTGGCGTACGTGACCGCCGTGCCCGGACTGGTCCCGCCCCGGGACCTGACCGCCGCCAACGGGCGGCTGATGAGCACCTTCGCCCTCGGGACCCTGCTCGGGCCGGTGGCCGCCGGGCTGATCACCACCGGCGCGGACGCCGGCTGGGCCCTCGCCGTGGACGGGGCCACCTTCGCGGTGTCGGCGCTGAGCCTGCGCTGGGTGCGCTTCGGCCGCCACGGGGAGGGACGGGCCGCCGCGGCGGCGCGCGGCGGCTTCCGGGAGATGTTCCTGACCGGCTTCCGCTTCCTGTGGGCCCAGCCCGTGCTGCGGTCCCTGACCGTCCTGCTCACCCTGCTGACCTTCATCACCGTGGGCGCCACCGACCTGCTGATCTACCGGGTCCAGGAGGACCTCGGCCGGTCCGCCGCCACCCTCGGCTACGTGATCGCCGTGAGCGGGCTCGGCGCGGGGGCCGCCGCCTTCGCGGCCGGGCCGCTGCGCCGCGCCCTCGGATTCGGGACCTGCTGGCTGGGCTCCACCGCGCTGATCGGGCTCGGGGTGGCGGTGACCGGGGTGAGCCGGAGCCTGCCGGTGGTCGCACTGGCGGCGGCGGTGTTCATGTTCGGACTCACCCTGGGCGGCGTCTGCTCCATGACCCTGCGCCAGGAGATCACCCCCGGGCCGCTGCTGGGCCGGGTCACCTCCGCCTTCTGGACGGTGCACAACGCCTCCGGGCCGGCGGGGGCGGTGGTGCTGACGGTGCTGGCCGCCCGGCACGGGGTCCCGGCGGTGAGCCTGGGCGCGGGCGCGGCCTGCCTGCTGATCCTCGCGGCCGGGCTGCTGACCCCGCTGCGCGGGAGCCGCCCCGGCACGGCTCCCGGGCCCACGGCGCCGCGGAGCCCGGCGCGCGCCCGGGACGCGGGTCTGGGATCGTGAGTCCCCAGGGCCCGCAGGGGCCGCACGCGGACGCCGTACGCGGACCGACCCCACGCACGCGGACGCCGTACGCGCACGACTCACGCCCGGAGGTGCGCCGATGGCCGGACAGTTCGAGGCGACCGTGGAGGTCGACCGGCCCGTCGAGGAGGTGTTCGCCTACCTCGCCGACGGCCGCAACGACCCCGACTTCAGCCCCCGCGTGCAGCGGATCACCAAGACCCCGGACGGCCCCACGGCGCTCGGGACCGTCTTCCGCAGCACGGTGAAGGACGCCGGGATGAAGACCGGCCGGGAGTTCCGCATCACCGGCTTCGAACCGCCGGGGCTGATCCGCTGGAGCGAGCAGAGCCGCAACCTGGTGACGGCCGAGGGCGGCTACGACCTGGAGCCGCTGCCCGGCGGCCGTACCCGGGTGCGCATCTTCAACACCCTCGAAGGGCACGGCCTCGGCAAGCTCCTGGCCGGCTTCGCGCTGGGCGCGGCCCGCAAGGACGCCCCCGCCTTCGGACGCCGCATCAAGGCGGCGGCGGAGGCGTCCCTGCCGCGCTGACCACCGCCGCCGGGGACGCGCCCCGGCGGCCCGGGTCAGAAGCGCTGCGGCGCCACCGGGAACGGCAACGGGCGCTGCGGGCCAGTACCGCGCCGGGCGGCGCCCGGCTCGGTCCGGCAGGTCACGTCCGCGGCGGGCAGCCGGCCCGAGGCCAGGTACGCGTTGACCGGGGCGTTGGCGCAGGACCCCGGATCGGCCAGGTACACGCCGTGGCCCTCGCCGCCGAGCGCCAGCACCATCCGGGAGCCCTTCAGCGCGCGGTGCAGCCCCTGCCCGCTGACCAGCGGGGTCTGCGAGTCCCACTCGTTCTGCACGGTCAGCACGTCCGCACGGGTCTTCATCGGCGTCGCCGCCTCCAGCGGCCGCTGCCAGAAGGCGCACGGCTTGATGGTGGAGGCCATGTCCCCGTAGAGCGGGTACCGCCGCTTGTCCTGCGCGGCGTCGCGCCGGTAGCGCTCGGGATCGCGCGGCCAGGCATCGGTGTCCCCGCACACGACGGACCAGAAGACGGCGACACCGGTGTCCGGCCCGGGCTCCGGCCGCAGGGTCTTCAGCAGCTCGCCCGCCGACGGCCCGGCCGGCAGCGGCTTCCCCTCGGCCGCCGCCTTGAGCGCGCTGACGAGCGGGGCCGCCCTCGCCGGGTAGAAGAACAACCCCCGGGCGGCGCGGATGTCGTCACCGCTCAGCTTCTGGCCGTCGAGCACGATCGGATCGCGGTCCGCCCGCGCCACCAGGTCCCAGAAGGTCCGGGACACCGCCTGCGGGGTGGTCCCGAGGTGGAACTCGCCGTCCCGCGGCGCCGTCCACCGCGTCCAGCGCGCGAACGCGGGCTCGGCCTCGGTCGCCCACACCTGGAGCATGCCGCGCCAGGCGCGCTGCGGGTCGACCCCGCTGTCGAGGACGAAGCGGTCGGTGCGCCGCGGGAACATCTGCGTGTACACCGCGCCGAGGTAGGTCCCGTACGAATAGCCCAGGTAGGAGACCTTCCGCTCGCCCAGGGCCGCGCGGATCGCGTCCATGTCGCGGGCGGTGTTGCGGGTGGTGACGTACGGGAGGACGTCGCCCGCCTTCTCACGGCACTTGTCGGCGACCGTGCGCGCCCAGGCCACGTCGGCGGCGTAGGTCTCGGGCCGGTAGGCGCGGTCGAAGTTCTGCTCGGACTCGGTGAGACCGCAGGTGATCGCATTGCTCCGGCCGACCCCGCGCGGGTCGAAGCCGATCAGGTCGTACCGGTCCCTGACCTCCTGCGGCATGGACGTGTCGGCCATCAGCGGCAGATCGAGGCCCGAGCCGCCGGGACCGCCCGGGTTCATCAGCAGCACCCCGTGCCGGCGGGCGGGGTCGCGGCTCTTGATCCGGGATATCGCGAGGTCGATCCTGCGCCCCTCGGGCCGCCGGTAGTCGAGCGGCACCTTGATGGTCGCGCACTCGTACGAGGCCGGCTGCTCGGCGTCGCACCGCTGCCAGGAGGGCTTCTGGGGCTGGTAGTCGGCCACCGGAGCGGGGGCGGGGTCGGCGGCCGCCTGCGTCGCGGACAGCAGCGGGAGGGCGGTGGCGAGGAGGCCGGCGGCGGCGAGGAGGGACGCGACGCGGGGTGCGCGCGGAGTCGGGGGAGTCGGCGGCGTCGGCGGGTTCATGCGCACGAAGGGCCGTTCCTTTCGGAGAGGAGGGGCGGTCCCTGCTCACCCTGGAGGACGCGGTCGCCCGGCGAATCATCCCGAAGGGCGGCTCTCGTGCTCGCGTATGCACCTCACGAACGAGTGCAATTCCGGACAACTGGCCGACGCGCCATGGAACTTGCTCCGGTCAGTGTGCAGGCTCGTGCCCGTCCATCGGCCCCATCGGCCCCATCGGCCCCATCGGCCCCATCGACGGCATGGACGGCATGGACGGCATGGATGGCATCGGGCCCGTCGAGGGGGAGTGGTCCGCGTGGCCCGCGTGGTCGGTGCCGGTCTCCACCGTTCCGCCGAGGCGTTCGTGCAGGGCGGCGAGGGCGTCCGCCGACGGGCCGGTGACCACCCAGCGGTCCCCGACCAGGTAGACGCCGCCGTACGACCGGGTCTCGTCCAGCCAGGAGCGCAGGCCCTGCTGCGCGGCGAAGGTGGTCAGCCGGTAGGCGCCCTGCGGGGTCTCGCACGCGCCCTGGCGCAGCTCGTCCGCCTCCACGCTCACTTCGGCGGTGCATCCCAGGGCGCCGGCGATCTGCTCGACGGTCGTGCCGGGCGCGGCCGGGGCGGCGGCGGCCGCCGGGGCGTGCCGGGCCTGCGTGCTCCCGGCGCACCCGCCGCACAGCAGTGACCCGCACATCACGGCGACGGCCACGAGGAGACGGCCCGTCGGACGGTCGGTGGACGGCATGGCACGACCTCGCTGACTGATCGGGGGAAAGGGGCCGTGGTGCCCGGCGGGGAGGGGGGCCGGGCACCACGGGATCGGGGGTGGGGGTGTGTGAGGGGGGAGGGGTTATCCGGTGGCCTTCGCCTTCTTTCCCTTGTCGGTCACGGCGAACCAGAGGCCCTGTTTGCCCTGTCCGTTGATATCGCCGGGCTCCTTGTCGCCGGTGAATGTGTAGACCGGCCAGCAGTCGATCGTCAATTGTTCCGAACCGTCCGGACGCTTTACCGATCCGACCAGTGCGGCGGCAATTCCGGACACCTTCGCCTTGTCCACCGGAGAGGCCGGCTTCCAGGTGTCGAGGCAGGCGTCGAGGCAGCCGAATTTCATCGGCCAGGCGCTGTCCTTGTCGAAGCGGTAGAGCGTGCGGCCCTGTGAATCGGCGAGGATCGCGCCGAGCTGCGCGTTCTGCCGGGCCGACAGCGACGCCTGCTGTTCCGCCTGCTGTTCCTGCCCGGCCGGCTTCTCGGGGGCCGCGCCCGCCCCCTTCGACGCGGCGGCCGGTTTCCCGTCCGCCCCCACCGCGTGCCAGGTTCCGCCGACGCCCTCGCCGAGGGTGTCGCCCGCCTTGGCGTCCTTGGCGTAGCGGTACACGGGCCAGCCGCCCACCGTCAGCTGCATGGTGCCGTCGGCCCGCATGACCGAGCTGAGCATCCCGGCGTCGATGCCCGCACCGGCCGTGGCGCCGCCGGCCGCGACGGCCGGCCAGACCGTGGCGCAGTCCGCCTCGCAGTTGGACTTGGGCGGCTTGGCGGTGTCCTTGTCGAACCGGTAGAGCGTGAAGCCCTCGCCGTCCGTGACCGCCGAGCCCAGGTCCGGGACCGCCCGCACCTTCAGCTCCCCGGCCGGCCCGCTCTTGGCGGCCGCCCCGGCCCCGCCGGCCGGTGCGGCCCCGCCGGCCGGCGCGGCCCCGGTATCGCCGCCGTACCCCGGGAGCGCACCGGACCCGTACCCGTCGAGCTGCTTGCTGTCACTCACCGGCTGTACGGAATTCCCCTTGGCGGCGGGCTTGTCCGAGATTCCGCAGCCGGCCGTCAGCAGCAGTACCGCGACCGCCGAACCGGCGATTACCTCACGGTGCATTCTCTTCACGGTCTCTCCTTCAGCTTCGGTCCCGCGTTCTCATTGCCTGAGTAATTGATACGGGGCCCGCAGTCCCCCCGGTGAATATCCCCGGGAATTTGTCAGATCGCGCCAAGAATGAACTCGGGGGCGGCCGGCGGCCGTGCGCGGCTCATTCCTGGATCCGCAGTGCCAGCGCCGGACAGCGCCGGACGGCGCGCAGCGCCTTGGGCCGCAGCCGCCCCGGGACCGGCATGGACGCCTGGGCCGGGTAGCCGTCCGCGTCGAGCCGTACGACGTCCGGGAGGATGTCCACGCACAGCCCGTGCCCCTTGCACAGCGTCCAGTCCACGACCAGCCGTTCGGGACTCTCGTCCCGGGGCAGGGGAAGCGCCCCCAGCACCCGGCGCCCGCAGCCGCTGCCCAGCGCGTGGTCGTGGAACTCGTCGGGGAAGGCGGTGAGCGCCGAGGCCACGAAGGCCGAGGTGCCGTCGGGATGGCTGCACGCCCCTCGGCGCAGCACCCCCCGCATGCGCGCCTCCACGGCGTCGAGGGCGGCCCGGCCCCCGCCCCCCACGGCCTCCTCCAGTACGTCGGCCAGTGCGGGCAGCCCCCGTACGCACGGCCCGCACTGGCCCGCGGACTCCTTCGCCATCCAGCGCGTCACCCGGGCCACCTCGCCCGCCGGGCAGGTGTCCTCGGGCAGCGGCAGCACCGCCCCCGCGCCCAGTACCGCGCCGAAGGAGGCGAGGGACTGCCGGGAGACCTCGGCGCCGAGCGCGGACCCGGGGTCGAGCCAGCGCCCGTGGTATCCCCCGACGAGCACGCCCTGGCCGGGGCGGGTGCCGCACAGCTCCAGGACGTACGCCAGCGAGGTCCCGGTCGGGACCTCCACGACGGTGGAGCCGGCCACGGTCAGCAGGACGGTGCCCGGCTCGGCGGGCAGGCCGACCGACCGGTATCCGGCGGCGCCGAGCCGGGCGGCGACGCCGAACTGCGCGTAGGTCTCGGTGTTCGACAGCAGGGTGGGCATCCCGCCCAGACCGCGCTCGCTGGTGCGCACGCGCTGCCCCGAGGGCAGGGTGGGCCCGCCGTTGAGGCCGTTGATCATCGAGGTGCCCTCCCCGGTGACGAACCGCTCGGGCAGCAGCGCCACCCGTACCTGGCGGCCGCCCGGACCGCGTTCGGCGACGGCGTCGCGGACCGAACGCTCCACGTCGGGCCGGGTGACGGCGACCACCACGTCCTCGGCGCCGACCGCGGCGGCGGCCAGCAGGGCCCCGTCGAGCACCAAGTGCGGGGCGTGCAGCAGCAGCGCCTTGTCCTTGAGGCAACTGGGCTCCCCCTCACTGCCGTTGACAACGACGGCGGTCGACCCGTCGCGTCCGCGCGCAGACTGGTTGACCGCCCGCAGCTTTCTGGCGAAGGGGAAGCCGGCGCCGCCGCGGCCGCGCAGGTCGATGTCGGCCGCGAGGTCGACGAGTTCGTCCGGGCGGTAGCGGGGGAGCGGGCCGTGGGCGGCGAGATGGGCCTCGCGGTCCAGCCGCGGGGCCCGGTCGAGCCCGGTCAGCAGCCGGGGAGCGCCCACGCAGCCGAGGCCGGGCCGGGTCGGTTCGTTCACAGCAGCCCCTCCCGACCGGGCGCGTACGCGGCGGCGTACGGCGGCTGTTCGGGCGGCGGCGGTACGTCGGCCCGGGCGGCGGCCGGGACGGGAACCCCTGCGGGGCCCCCCTCGCGGCGGGGGCGCAGCCGCCCGAGGGGCACGTCCCGTATGACGTACGGGCGGGTGCGCGCGCCCCGTGCCGCCGTCGCCGCCTGCGGGGCGGTCAGGGGGGAGGCGGCCTCGCGCCGCCGGGCCCGTACGCGCAGCGCGAGAACGGCGATGACGCCGGCCACCCCGAGCACGTAGGCCGCGGTCACCCAGGCGTCGGCGGGACGGCCCGCCTTGAGCCCGTGCACCAGCGAGGCGCCCCATGCCGGGTAGGCGCCCACGTGCAGGGCCCGCCACCAACGGGAGCGGCTCTTGGTGGCGAACACACTACGCAGGGCGCCGGAGACGGCGACGGTCACGAAGAGATATCCGGCCAGGGTGCCGAGGCCGATGACCACGGGCCGGTCCGCGTCCGTGAAGGGCAGCACCGCGGCGGACGCCCCGGTGTGACCCTCGGCGACCTTGATCCAGATGTGCAGGGCGAGGAAGCCGAGCCCCGCCACGGCCAGACCGCGGTGCACGCCCTGGGCCAGCAGCCGGTGCCCCGATCCGAGGAGCACCCGGTCGGTGGCCACCAGTCCCCACAGGACGGTGGAGGTGAGCGAGACGAGGGAGAGCACGCCCGAACCGAAGTCGAGGAAGTCCCACACGTGCGACAGGGCGCCCGTGCGGGCCGTCACGACGAGGAAGACGAGCGCGGCCAGCGCGCCGCTCACCGCGACGCCGGGGCGCACCCGTCCGGCGACGGGCAGCAGCGGCGGCCGCCGGACGGCCCGGCGTCCCGCGGCCGGGGCCGCGGCCGCGTGACGGCTCCGGCGTCGGGCTCTGTGGGAGCGGGGCATGTGAGGCTGGGGCAGGGGCATCCAGTTCTCCTGTGCGCCTGGGCTCCGAGCACTCCACCTGGCGCTCGGCGCCCGGGAGTTGTGGTCGGTGGTGGCCGGCAGCGCTGTGGAATTCCCACGTCGGCCGAAGGGCTCGGGGGCCGGAGTGCAGCAGCATCGTGGAGCTACGCAGCATCTCCACAGGATTTATCGAAACGTGATAATTTCTCGCACCCCGTCGCCGGTGCGTCGAACAAGCCCGGAAGATTCCCCTCCAGTGGAGGTTGTGACAGGCCAACGCGCCTTCAGCCGCCTACGCGTCCCCGACGGCAAAATCAAGGCAAACCTACGGGACCGAACGTGGCCGGAACCCTCCAGGAGGGCGTATGGAGGCTGCAACTGTCGTGACGGACAAGGTTGTTGGTGAGGCAGACGACCCTGACGGGTCTGTCGCACCTCCACCGGACAGGCCTCACCCCCGCAAGAACGAGGAAACGATGTGCGAACTTCTGAACCGCATCTGGTCCCGCCCCCGGGGCGAGTGGACCCGTGTCCTGCGCCGGGAACTACCCGCGCTGGCCGGGGAGATAGTGGAGGAGCTTCTGCATGGAATTCCCGGACTTTCCGCGCTGGTCGACGACAACGATGCCATTGATGACGAACTTCTCCGGCAAAGGGTGGAATATGCCCTTCTCGTCGCACTCGGCTATCGCGAGGAGGCCGAACCGGACGCGCTGCTCGGCGCAGGCGTGCCGCACGAGGCCGAGGAGCGGCACGACGGGACGGCGGACGCCGTCCACGGCGGCGCCCGGCCCGAGGGCGGCCGCGAGCCCGGCCCGACCGAGGTGCGGGCCCACGGCCACGGCAGCGGCGGCCACGGCGGAAGCGGCACCCCGCAGACCGGACCCGACGGCAGCGCCGCCCCGCAGACCGGTACCGGTGACGGCGCCGCCCCGCAGACCGGGCCCGGCACCCGCGGCGGCGTCCCCCTCCAGGGCGGCGTCCCCACCCAGCGAGGCGTCCCCGCCCAGCGCGGCGTCCCCACCCACGACAGCGGTCACCCCCGCGACAGCGGGCACCCCCACGGCGCGGGCCACCCCCACAACGCCGGCCACCCCCACGGGGACGGTTCCGCCGGTGTGCGGCCGGAGCCCACGGCCCCGCAGGACCGGGCCCGCCAGGAGCTCTTCAAGGCCCTCACCGACGACCGCGACACCTCCCACAGCTCCCTCACGGAACTCGCCGAAGCCGCCGGCTGGCCCCTCCCCGAAGCCGTACGGGCCATCGCGCCGGCCACGCCCGGCGAAACCCTGCAACTGGCGACCGTCCTCGACGAAGCCCTCCCCGGGATGTTCGCGGGGCGGCCGTGCCTGCTGCTCCCCGTCGCCGACCCCGACGCCCGGGCGGCCCTCGAACTCCCCCTGCGCGGCCGCTCCGCCGCCGTCGGCCACGCCGTCCCCCTCCGCGACACCGCGTCCTCGCTCCGCTGGGCCCTGCGCCTGCTCACCCTGACCCCCCACCGCGCCGGCCCGGACGCCCGCCCCGTCTTCGTCGACGACCACCTCTCCACGCTGCTGCTCCTCCAGGACGAGCCGCTGGCCCACGCGTTGGCCGCCCGCTGGCTGCGCCCCCTCGCCGACCTGACCCCACGTCAGAGCGAACGGCTGGAAGTCACCCTGCTCGCCTGGCTGGAGGGCGGCGGAGCCCCCGAGGCGGCCAAGGCGCTGAGCGTGCACCCGCAGACCGTGCGCTACCGCATGCGGCAGCTGGAGAAGCTCTTCGGACCCGGTCTGCGCGATCCGCGGACCCGCTTCGAACTGGAGATGGCCCTGCGCAGCCGCCGCCTGATGGCCCACGTACGCCGTCAGCACTCCCGGGCCGGCCGCCGGACCGGACGCGTCGTCACCGCCGACTTCACCCCCCTGGTCGTCGGACGGATGGCCCGCGTCAACGGCCTGTGACCCTTACGCGACGCGCCCGCCCGGCCTCCCCCACGACGGGGAGGCCGGGCGGGCGCCGTCCGCGCGGCCGGGCCAAACGGGGCCGGGCCGGCGCGGCCTACGCCGGCAGCGGCGCCGGGGCCGCGCGCATCGTCGCGTTGAGGTCGAGCAGCTCCGCGTACGCCCCGGCACACGTCCCGCAGCCGGCGAGGTGCCGGACCAGCCCGCGCGGACGCCGCGTGGCGCCGCGCCGTACCGCCGGGCCCAGCATGCCCCCGTAGTGCCCGCACCGGCCGGTCGCCGCCGCGGCCAGATGGGCGCCGAGGTAGGCCTCGCGCAGCCCCTCCCGGGCCCGGAAGGCCAGCGAGGTCACCGCACTCGGTGTGATGCCGAGCAGCGCGGCGATCCGGCGCGGGGACTGCTCCTCCACGACCGTGTGCCACAGGACCGCCTGCCAGCGCGCGGGCAGCGCGCGGAAGGAACGCGCCACCAGCCGCCGGTCCTCGTCCGCCAGCACCTGGCGCTGCGGATCGCCGCCGACGGGCGCCCGCTGGGGCCAGGAGTCGAAGTCGGCCGTCGGCAGGGTGCGGGCGTCGCCCTCGCTCCACTGGATCGCCGTGTGCCGGACCACGGCCAGCAGGTACGGGCGCCAGGGGCCGTGGGGTCCGGTGCCCGAGCGGACGGCCTGGAAGGTGCGTACGAAGGCCTCCGAGACGAGGTCCTCCGCGTCCTGCGGGCTGCGGCAGCAGGTGCGCGCGTACGCGAGGGCCGCGCGTCGGTGGCGGCGGTACAGGAGCTCGCACACCGCTGCCGCCCCGTCGCCCGGAGCGCCGGCGCCATCCCTCAGCAGCAGGGTGAGCCGGCCGTCGGAGGGCGGCTCGTCCGGGCGGACCGGACCGTCCGTGGTGTCACGAGAGCCGGACATGGCACTCCTCGTCCTCGTCGCTCCGCCGCCCGGCCGGGTGGGGGCGGCGAACGGCGCCGGCCCGGGGAGGCCCCCGGGCCGGTGTCCGTTCCCGGGGGATCAGCGGCAGACGCGCCCGCCGTTGATGCAGCCCACCGCCTTGGCCATCAGCCCGTTCGACATGACGTTGATGAAGTCCCCGTGGTCGGTCACCGGCTTGTGCAGCTGCTCGGGGAAACTGTCCACGGCGAAGCGGGCGCCCGGGGCGACCCCGTACACGATCCGCTGCACCAGCTGCGGGATGGCGGTGAAGCCCTTCGGGCAGCGGCCGTTCTTGTCCTGGAAGGCCACGTGCGTACGGTGGTTGGCGCTGTCGGTGTTGCGGCCGTCCCAGCAGCTCTGGAAGGAGAAGGTGCGCACCACGTCGCTGCCCTTGGGGCAGACCGGGTACTTGTCCTTGAGCTGGCGGTCCTCGAAACCGGTGCAGCTCCAGGAGGCGTTGGCGTTGGCGGTGCCGTTGGTGAAGGCCTTGGCGTCACCGGTGATGATCCGCAGGAAGCGCGGCATCTCCCGCACCTTGCCGACCGGGCTGCCCTTGAAGTCGATGGTGACCTGCTTGGGCCGCAGGATCGTGCCCACGTTCGCGTCCTGCCCGCCCCCCGGGGCCTGCGCGTCCTTCTCGGCCTTCCCGTCGCGCAGTCGCAGCACCGGCCAGTAGTAGGTGGACTGGTCGCCGTTGCCGCAGGTGGTGCCGGAGGCGGCGAGGCTGTTGTTGGAGGAGAAGGCGTCGGTCGACGCGTTGCCCACGTAGTCGTGCATGTGGTGGGCACCGTTGGAGACGCCCGGCGCGACGATGACGTTGTCGGGGTTGAAGTGGCCGTTCTCGTTGCGGCCGCACTGCGAGGAGAACGAGCCCGTGGAGGCGCCGCGCCCGGCGGCGGGGGCCTTCACGTTCGGCCGTACCTTGTCGATCGAGACGAAGTCGCTCTGCGCCGGGCCCCGCTTCTGGCCGATGCTGCGGGCCGCGTTCGGATCCCCGGCGGGGGCGTCGGCCGCCGCCGCGTCGGCCGCCGGGTCGGTCTGCGGGTCGGCCTCGGCGGGCGCCTCCTTCATGGAGCACCCGCTCAGCGCGTCCAGCCCCACCGGACGTCCGGCGGAGCGGCCGATCGCGTCCGACACCCGGTTGATGGTCGCGGAACGCTGGTCCCGGAGCCGGCCCAGGAGCGCGTCCTTCGGCACCTCCTGCTTGCGCACCTGCCCCGCGGCGAGCTGCCGGTAGGCATCGGCCACCTGGACGTCCAACTGCGCGAGGTTCTTGTCCACCTCGCCCCGGGCCTGGTCGGGAACGTCCTTGAGCTCGTCGCCCACGTCGGGACAGTCGATGGTGGCGGTCGCCTCGCCGATGCGGCCCGCGTCCTGCCCGGCGTTCGCGTTGCCGGCGATGACGGCGACCCCGCCGCCGCCCAGCACCAGCGCGGACACCGCCGCCAGCAGTTTCAACCGGGGTCGCCTGTGGCCCTTTTGACTCATGCGATCACTTCACTTCGTCGATCGGACGGGGGAGGGGGGCGAAGCCCCCTGGTGGACCGGGGAGGAGGGGGAGGAGGGGGAAGAAGGGGCCGGGCTCACCTCGAGCGAATCGAAGTCGACCAGCCCGCTCTCCTCCAGGACCGAGATGTGGTCCAGGACGGTGGTGTTGGCGGAGGTGGCCAGGGCCCGCACCATCGAGTTCCGGGTCTGCGCCCGCACCTGCGCCACGAGCTGGAACACCTTGCCGTGCGCCCGGCGCAGCAGCTGGACGAACAGCCGCTCGTACTCGGTGCCCTGGGCGGCCGCCATCTGGTCGAGCCAGCCCTGCTGCTGGGCGCTGGGACGGTCCGGCAGGTCGACGCCGAGGGCCTGCCCGACCTGGATCACCTGACGGTCCAGATCGGTGTGGCCCATCACGAGGTGCTCCCCGGCGGTGCGCACGGAGGGCCGCGTCCCGCGCTGCTGTGCCTGCCGTCCGGCGGGCAGCTCCCAGAGTCCGGCGAGCCGCACCTTGCGGACGAAGTCCCGGTCGGTGGGGGTCAGCGGCCCGAACGCGGTGCTCATGATCCCGCCGCCGTCGTCCTCGACCCCCGCGGGCAGGGCCGTCGAGCCCGTCGAGCCCGTCGTGGCGGCCGAGGCCCGGTCGCCGTACTTGGACACGGGGATCAGCAGCGCGATCAGCGTGACGGCCAGGGCGCCGATGACCAGACCGCTTCCGATCGTGTATTTCGTCGCCACCGACAGGCCGTTGACGGATCGCCGCCGGAATGACAGCACAGTGCCTCCTCGCTCCGTGGTCCGACAGGAGACACGGGGCCGGATCGGCCGCCGCCCGCATGTTCCGCACGGTGCGCACCCGCTCTCCTGGGGTGCCACGGGACGCTAGTGCCCTCCGTGGTGCCGCCGAGCAAGGACCATCACCATCGGATAAACATCCGGGCAACCCCCCGAAACCCTGCTACCGTGCCCCGTCCGCACGCCCAACACCGCGCTGCGGTACAGGAGTTGAGGGAGGGTACTGACACCCGCACCGGACGACACTCCCCAGCGCTGCGCCGGCGAAGCGGCAGGAGGCCGTAGCGTCGGGCTCCGACCTGGCCGGCAGCCGCATTTCCGAGGAGTCCGTCCGTGCAGCAGTCACGTTCCGAGGGCCGTAGCCGGGAGCAGTGGCTCTCCGGGCGCCGTCGGTCTGCGGTGAGCGGTCTCATCGCTCTGGGCACGGCCGTGCTCCTCCTCGGTCTCGACCGCAGCTGGGCGCGGCTGTCGGTGGCGGACGTAGGCGTGCTCATGCTGCTCGCCTATCTCCTCCCCTATCTGCTGATCACGGTGATCGCCTTCTCGACCGCCTCTCCCGAGCGCGTGCGCACCTGGGCGGCCCGGGAGACGCGGGGCACCACGCTCCAGCGCTATGTGTTCGGGACGGCCCCCGGACCAGGGGTTTCCCTCTTCATCGCGGCCGCGGCGCTCGTGGTGTCGGTGGTATGGCGCCCCGGGCACATCGGATCCTCCTTCGAACCGGTCGCTCGGGCGGCGGTGGCACTCACGCTGGTCGCCGTCGCCTGGATCTGTGTGGCCGTGTCCTTCGCGGTCACCTTCCAGGCCGACAATCTCGTGGAGGGTGAACGGGCGCTGGAGGTCCCCGGCGAGGAGTCCCCGATCTGGAGCGACTACGTCTACTTCGCCTTTTCGGTCATGACGACGTTCGGCACGACCGACATCAACGTGATGTCCCGGGAGATGCGCCGGACGGTGACGGTCAACGCGTGCATCGCCTTCGTCTTCAACACCGTCACGGTGGCCAGCCTCGTCTCCGCTCTGGACGGCCTCTGACGAGGACCGTGGGGGCGGCGTCGCCTGACGTGTGCTCCGGCACGGGCCTTCGGCTACGCCGTACGGCAGGTGAGGATCTCCACGGTCACTGCCTCTCCCGTGTTCGTCAACGTCACCTCGCGCTTGCCGGTGACGGGCAAGAGGTGCGTGAGGAGGCTCGCGCTGGCGATGAGGAGGGAGTCGCTGACCGTGATCGTCTTGCCGGTCATCAGCTCCGCTTCCACCTGCGCCGGCTTACCCGTGGCAGTGCTCGTCACCTTCATGGCGAGCAGCACCATGGTGCCCGCGGGCAGGGGCACCTTCTCCGTGTCCCTGTCCTCGCCGGTGGTATCGCCGGCTTTCGCAAGCGAGACGGAGCTCAGGGTGTACGACTTCGGGTCAAGGCTGAGGCTCAACGGCAGTGAGGGCCCGCCCGCCACCTTGACCGCCGCGGTTACCGATACCTGCACCATCACGACCTCCTCCGGGCTTGTACCCGGGCCGACCATGCCAACCGGCTGTCAACGCGGTGTCACGCCGCCGTCACCGCTGCGGCGGTGACTCGTGCGTGATGGTGCGGTGACGTGGCTCGGACAGCATCGGCGGTCCGTGGCGTCCGTCGTCGAAGGGCCAAACAGCCATGCCGGTGCAAGTCAGCCACCCTGGCGTCTACATTCACGAAGTTGCGGGCGGCAGCCGCGCGATCGTCGGTGTTGCCACCGCCATCACCGCGTTCGTGGGGCGGGCGCTGCGCGGTCCGCTCGACGAGCCGGTGACGATCTCCTCGTTCGGTGAGTTCGAGAGGATCTTCGGAGGGCTGTGGCGGCTCAGCGGACTCGGCTACGCGGTGCGCGACTATTTCCTCAACGGCGGTGGAACCGCTCTGGTGGTGCGCGTCGACGTCAATGCCAAGTGGGCGGAGATCAACGACCGCGGTCTGAGCCTCCTTGCATCCAGCCCCGGCGCCTGGGGCAACAAGCTCCATGTGGAGGTGACGCACCCGCCCGTGGAGGAGGCCCGGCAGGTTGCCGAGGCGCAGGGGGAGGGCGTCACCTCCGATGCGCTGTTCCACCTCGTCGTCACCGATACGGCCACCAAGTTCAGGGAAGAGGTCCTCAACGTGACCGCGTCCGGGGGGCCGCGGCAGATGAGCCTCGTACTGCGCTCCTCCCAACTGATCCGCGACGGCGAGCGGCTGCCGACCCTGGTCCGGCCGCCCGAAGGGGCGTACGAATTCGGTGACTCCGCCGGAGGCGCCGACGGTGATCCGGTGACCCCCGCCCGCTACACCGATGGCGGCACCGAGGGAAAGAAGGGTCTCTACGCCCTGGAGAAGGCGGATCTCTTCACCCTGCTGTGCCTCCCGCCCTCGGCTCCCGGCGGCTCCACGGACCCGGACCTCTGGGGAGCGGCACTGAGCTACTGCGACTTCAAGCGCGCGTTCCTGATCATGGATCCCCCACCCGCCCTCGAAACGGCGGAGCAGGTGCTCAGCTGGCTGGACGGTCTCGCCCTCAAAGGCCCGTCCGCCCGCAATGGCGCCCTGTACTTCCCCCGGATCCACCGCCCCGACCCGCTTCGCGGCGGTGTCGTCGACGAGTTCGTACCCTGCGGCGCCGTGGCGGGGGTGATGGCCCGTACCGACGTGTCGCGAGGGGTCTGGAAGGCGCCGGCCGGAATCGACGCCGGGATCGCCGGTGTGAGCGGTCTCGCGGTGACCCTCACCGACACCGAGCAGGACAAGCTCAATCCCAAGGGGGTCAACTGTCTGCGTACCTTCCGGGACGTCGGCTCCGTGGTCTGGGGCTCCCGGACCCTGCGCGGTGCCGACGTGTTCGCGGACGAGTACAAGTACGTGCCCGTGCGCCGGCTCGCCCTGTTCCTGGAGGAGAGTCTGTTCCGCGGGTCCCAATGGGTGGTCTTCGAGCCCAACGACGAGCCGCTGTGGGGACAGATCCGCACCTCCCTCGGCGCTTTCATGCAAGATCTGTTCCGCCAGGGTGCCTTCCAGGGCGCGAGCCCGCGCGACGCCTATTTCGTGAAGTGCGACGCCGAGACGAACACGCAGTACGACATGGATCGCGGCGTCGTGAACATCCACGTCGGCTTCGCCCCCCTGAAACCGGCGGAGTTCGTCGTGATCGACATCCAGCAGAAGACCGCCGGCTCGTCGGCCTGAGCCAGGACGCGGCAGGAGGGACGGAATGACCGAAATCACCGTCAGTGCGACCCGCTTCGACCCGTACAAGAACTTCAAGTTCCGGCTGAAGTGGGACGGGCGGTACGTCGCCGGAATCAGCAAGGTCAGCGCGCTCAAGCGCACCACCGAGGTGGTGACCCATCGGCACGGCGGGGACCCGAGCAGCAGTCGGAAGTCGCCCGGACGCTCGGAGTACGAGGCGGTCACGCTGGAGCGGGGCGTCACCCACGACCGGGACTTCGAGGCGTGGGCGAACAAGGTGTGGAACTTCGGCACGATCCTGGGCGCCGAGACGTCCCTCAGGGACTTCCGCAAGGACGTGATCCTGGAGCTCTACAACGAGGCGGGGCAGCTGGCGATCGCCTACAAGATCTTCCGGTGCTGGGTCTCGGAGTTCCAGGCGCTGCCCGAACTCGACGCCAACGCCAACGCGGTCGCCATCCAGACCCTCAAGCTTGAGAACGAGGGTTGGGAACGCGACGTGTCGGTCCCCGTACCCGCCGAGCCGTCGTTCACGTCGTGACGGGCCTTGCGAGTCTGAGCCACCCCGCAGGGCTCCTGGCAGCCTGGGAACAGGCCGCTCTGGCCCCGGCGGCGGCCCGCGGCGCGGTCCTCGTCCGCCACGGCGGCCTCGCCGAGGACATGGAATCCGCCCTCGGCCTCCCGGTCGGTCAGATCGGGGTGTTGGCCGGACAGCTGTACGCGGAGGAGTTCGGAGACGCGCTGGAGGCGCTCGTGCCGTGTGCGGGATGCGGCGAGGTACTGGATGTGAACCTTCCGCTCGCCGCGCTGCGGGCCGTGTCCGCCAGGCCGGAGAGCCGGGTGCCGACACCCGACGGCGTCGAGCTGACGGTACGGCCGCTCACCACGCGGGACCTGCTCGTGGCCGGTCGGGCGGCCGACCCCGCCGCAGTGCTCCTGTCGCGGTGCGTCTTCGACCCCACGGGCGCGCCCGTCGACCCGGCAGATCTGACGCCCGACGTGGTCGCGCGCGTCGACGCCGCCGCCGAACGGCTCGCCGGCGCGGCCGCCGCCGTCGTGCGGACGGAATGCCCCGACTGCGGTGCCGAAGCCCTGGTGCCCGTGGACATGGGAGCACTCCTGTGGCAGAGGGTGGCGAGCGCCGCCGCGGCCCTCATCGCGGAAGTGGCGACCCTGGCCTCGGCGTTCGGCTGGCGGGAGGCCGACGTGCTGGAGCTGTCGCCGGTCCGGCGCGGGATGTACCTCCGGCTCGCGGGTGGGGGCGCCGCGTGACGGGCTTCTTCGCGCGCATGGGGCAGCGCGCCCTGGGTGTCGAGGGAGCGATGCGCCTGCGACTGCCGGAACGGTACGAGGGCGGCCACACCGAGCCGGTGGTGAGGCTGAGGGCCGAGCCGGCGTGGGCTCCCGAGCGCACGCCCGGGGCAGTGCCCGCACCGGGGCCGGCCATGCCGGCGCCCACCCCGGTTCGACGGGCCGAGCGGACACCACGGGTGCGCACCACCGACCTGGAGCCCGGTCCGCTCGCGGGGCACCTCGGGCCCCGAAAGGAATCGGCGCCGGTCGTGAGGGCGGAGAACACGCCGGCGATCGTGCCTGCGCGAGTGCCGGACGGAGCGGAGCACGTGGTGGACTCCCTCGGTCCCGGCCCTGCGGAGGCCACCCCACAGCCGGCGCGTTCCCGAGTTCCCGCCGAGCCCGTACCGGTGCCGCCCGAACAACGCGAACGACCGGGGATCCTGCCCGTGCCCGCCCCCACCTGGCCCGAAGCCACCCGCTCGCAGCCATCGGCCCCGACCGCGCCCCTGGACCTCGCGGTCCTGCTGCGTGAGCACGTGCTGCCCGCACTGGTCGGGCACGGTGCCGTGGAGGCCGGCGAGGTTCCCGTCATCGCCGAACCTTCGTCGTCCGACGGGGCACGACGTCCGGTGAGCGCCCCGGCTCCGGGCACGGCGGTCGTACGGCCGGGGCGGATGAGCGTCCGGCAGCCGGATCAAGGGGTGGCCGCCGAGGTCTGGGGGCCGGGACGCGGCGGCCCCGCTCCCGTCAACGTCCACATCGACCAGGTCACCGTCACCCGGGCTGCGCCCGCCGCATCTCCCGCCCCGCCGCCACAGCCGGCCCCGCACCGCCCCCGGCCGGGCTCTGACCACTCCGCCTACCTCGCCCGCCGCAAGGAACGCCGTTGAGCAACTCGCTGGCACTCGCGGCCGTCACCACGACCATCCGCTACGTACTGCAACGCGCACTGGACCAGGCGCCCTTCGCGCCCGACGGCGGGTGCACAGTGACGACCAGGCACCCGTCGAAGCTGGTCGGCACGCACCACGCCGCCGAGCGCGGCATCAACGTCTACTGCTTCCAAGTCACCCCCAACGCCGCGCGGAACGCGGCCGCCCTTCCGTCCATGCGCTCCGACGGTTCGCTGATCGGCCGCCCCGCCACCTCGCTGGATCTGCACTACCTGATCAGTGGGTACGGCGACGACCAGGCGCTGGAGCCGCAACGGCTGCTCGGGGTGGCGGTGGGGGCGCTCACCGCCACCGCCATCATTCCGCGCGAGCTGGTCCGCGCTGCCCTGGACGACAGCCCCCACGGCGGGCCCGCGCCCCTGGAGAAATCCGACCTCGACCAAGCCGTCGAGCTGGTGAAACTGTCTGCGACCACGCTCTCGCTGGAGCAGTTCTCGCAGCTCTGGGGGCTGTTCAGCACGCCGTATCTGCTGTCGGTCACCTATCTGGCAACCGTCGCGGAGATCACCTGCGACCTGTCGCCGCACACGGCCCTGCCCGTGTTGAAACGGGAGGTGAGCGTACGGCCCACCGGCGCGCCACGGCTGGATTCGGTGGCCGTCGACGAAGGCGGGGCTGCCGTCAACGGGGCCGTACTGGTGCTGCGCGGCAGCCGGCTGCTGGGGCCCGGGACGCGGATCGCGATCGGACCGGCCCAACTGGACCCGGCTGCCGGCGCCTCCCCTGACGAGGTGCGGACCACGCTGACCGCCGACGTTCCGGCCGGGGTGCACACCGTGCAGGTGACGCACCACCGCGCTGCGGGATCCGGCGCAGTCCCGCAGACCTCCGTACGGGCCGCGTCGAACGCCGTTCCGATCGTCGTGCGGCCCACGGTCACGGCGGCGCTGACCGGGAGGCACATCGTGCTCACGGTCGACCCGCCGCTGCGAAAGGGCCAGCGGGTGACCGTGCTGATGTCCCGGCGCTCCGGCGGCGGCCCGGACACGCCCTCGGACCTGACGTTCGAGATGCCGCCGGTGCAACAGGACGCGACGATGACGCAGGAGCTGTCCGCCACGGAGGTCAAGGAGGGTACGTGGCTGGTACGGGTGCGCGTGGACGGGGCGGACAGTCTGCCCGAGCTCGTCGGCGAGACGTTCGGGGAACCGCTGCTCGCCGTCCCGGCGCCGCCGCCATGACGGCCCTGGGGCAGTGGGAGCAGGCGAACCGGGCAGCGCTGGTGGCCGAACTCGGTGTGATCCGGGCGCGGCTGAGGGGCGAGGACACCGTCGAGGCCGAGGCGGCCGAAGCCGAGGCCCGGCAGCAGGTGGCGGGGTCGACACTGCTGGACGACGTGGCCCACGGATTCGGCCTCACCGCGTTCGAACGTGCGGTGCTGCTCTTGGCAGCCGGTCCCGAGTTGGTCGCCGCCACGGCGCAGGACATCGCCTCCGCCGGCGGAGACCCACGGCCGACGTTCGGACTGGCCATGTCACGGCTTCCCGATCCGCACTGGAGCGCCCTGACACCCGTCGGACCGCTCCGGCGCTGGGGTCTGATCCGGCTGGCGGACGCCTCGTCCCCGACGCGAAGCCCCTTGCTGGTGCCCGAACGGCTGCTGCACCATCTGGTCGGCGCCGGGCACCTGGACACCGAGCTGTCGGCGGTGTGCCGCCGGGTGACCGCCCCCTACGAACTGACCGACGCCCTGCGGAGCGCGGCGGAGGGCACCGCTCGGGCCTGGGCGGAGGGCCGGCTGGTTCTGCTGAGCGGGCCCCAGCGGGCCAATCTCACGGCGGTGGCGGCGGTGGCGGCCGAGGCTGCGGGAGGTCAGCGGCTGCATGTGGTTTCCGCCGGGGACGTGCCCCGGCGCGCCGAGGAGCGGGCGCGCTTCCTGCGGCTGATGGAGCGGGAGTCGGTACTCGCCGGTTGCGCCTGGGCCATCGATCTCGCGGACACGGAGGGCGAGGAAGCCGGAGCACTGGCGCGCGCACTCCCGGAACTGGACGTACCGGCGGCGGTGTTCGTCGGCGACGCGGTGCCTGCGTCGGTGTCGGTACATGCCGTACGGATCGCCGTGCCGCGAATCGGCGTACCGGAACGTGTGGCGGCCTTGGTGCAGGCGCTGGGCCGGCACTGCGAGCCGGAGGTCATGCCCCCGCCCGAGGAGACGGCGGCCGCAGCGGGCGTCTTCGATCTGTCCGTTCCGGACATGGAGACGGCGGCCGAGGACGTGGCTCATGGGCAGGACCTGTGGACGGCGTGCCGACTGCGGGCCCGGGCCGGCTTCTCAGGCGGCGCACAGGTCGTCGAACCGCGCGCGGACTGGTCCCATCTGGTGCTGCCCGATGTCCAGCTGGAGCAACTGCGGGCACTGGTGGGTGCGGTGCGCCATCGCGGTCGGGTACTGGAGGACTGGGGATTCGCCGCAGCGACGACACGCGGGCTCGGTACGACGGCGCTGTTCGCCGGGCCCAGCGGTACGGGAAAGACCCTTGCCGCGGAGGTGGTCGCGAAGGAGCTGGGCCTGGATCTGGTGGTGGTCGACCTGTCGCAGGTGGTCAGCAAGTACATCGGCGAGACCGAGAAGAACCTCGCGCGGATCTTCGAGGCGGCCGAGGACAGCGCGGCGGTGCTGCTCTTCGACGAGGCGGACGCGCTGTTCGGAAAGCGGACGGAGGTGCGCGACAGCCACGACCGCTACGCGAACCTGGAGGTCGGCTACCTGTTGCAGCGTATGGAGTCGTTCCGGGGCTTGGCCGTGCTGACCACGAACGACAAGGGTGCGCTGGACCAGGCCTTCCTGCGGCGCCTGCGGGTCGTGGTCACATTTCCCTACCCGGACTCGGCGGCCCGCGAGGCGCTGTGGTCCCGTGCATTCCCGGCGGACACCCCGACGAACGGCCTGGACCCGCGTCGCCTGGCGATGGTGGACCTACCGGGAGGCGCGATCGCGGCGGCGGCCCTGACGGCGGCGTACCTCGGCGCAGCACGGGGCGAGGTGTCGGAGGCGGACGTGGCGGCGGCGACGCGCTGGGAACTGGCCAAGAGCGGACGGACGATGGCGGGCCGCTGACACCTGCCCGGTCAAGGGGCCGCACAGGTGTCAGGTCAAGGTCGGGAGGGGGGCGAGCTTGCGCGCGGCGAGGAACTCGTTGATGTCCTGGAGCTGCCGTGCGGCCGCTTTTCTGATCTGCTCCTTGGCCGGCAGCGCCGCCTTGCTCTTCCGCAGGGGTCCGCAGTTCTTGTAGTCGACCGACACCGCATCGATCGTGCGACGTACGGCGCCCTCCGCCAGCATCCTGAACGCCCGCCGCGTGTTGTCCGAAGCGTTGCCGCGACCGGGCAGAGCGCCGGTCTCGGCGCGGGACGCGAACTTCCTCAGGAGAGTCTGGTCCCCTCCCAGACCGACTGCCCTGTCCGTCTCGGCCCTCACCGTCTTATCGCGGTTCGTCTTGTCGTTCGCGGCCTTCTTGTAGATCAGGATGGTGTGCATGGAGGCGTATTCCTGCTTCGTCACCCACTTCTCCTTGCGCTCCTCCTCGGTGGAGTAGTGGGACGCGATCAAGGAGTCCACGTAGCTGCGCGGGATGACGTGTTCGGATTCGAGTTCCCAGAGCTCGGCATATGCGGGATTTCCGGACCGGGGACGGAACCGCTGCGGCTGCTCGCGGTGCGGCGCCACGGCTCCCAGGTTGGGAGGATCTCCCAACTCCCCGAGCAGCAGGCCGGGAGGATTGCGGATGACGCGGATCATCTCCCGGATGATCTGACGCCGTTCCCTCCCCGTCGCCTTGTCCGGCAGCGCGACGTACTGGGCGTCGAGCGCACGCAGCTGGTCGATCGTGCTGACCGGCTCTTCATGGGCGGAGGCGACCATGAGGCGGCCCTGGGCATCGGTGTGGATCTCGTGGCTCTCTCCGGCGAGATCGAACTGCTCGCGGATCCCTCCTCCCGGCGTCTGTCCGGCGGCCACCGGGGCCGTCGGTTCGGCGGCGCCGAGGGCGTTGAGGACCGGCGCTCCCATCCGCATCGCCTGGGCGAAGAGCCAGTCCACCGCCTGGTCGATGAGCCGGCGGACCTGGCGGATGATGCCCACGATCGCTTCCGGCACATTGCCGATTCCCACCTGGCTCGCCAGGAAGCCGATGGCGATCGGCACCGCGTTCGCGAGACCCTGCTCGATCATCGCCGCGCCGGGCTCGATGCGGCCCGCCGCCACCTCCGCGAACGTGGTCACGTACTGGTCGACGATCTCCAGGATGTCCCGTAGGTACTCGATCGCCGACTGCACCGCGCGGAAGAACGCGATGAAGCTGTTCACCACGGCCATCACACCGGTCGGGTCCAGCATCGACAGCACCTTGGTGATGACCCCTTCGATGATCTGCGTGGTGATCCAGTCCCGCGCCATGCCGAGCAGCGTGTCCCACAGATTGCTCAACTGACCCGCCAGGACGTCGGCGATCGCCGGCGCACCGCGTGCCTGGACGTCCGCGATGAACGACCACGCGCCCGTCAGGGCGTTCACCGAGGTGCGGAGCGCCGCCGCCCGCTCGGGTCCGAGGTGCTGTCCGAGTTTCTCCCAGAGCGTTTCCACGCCCACGCCGAGTACCTCGAAGACCAGTCCCAGGACCGATGTGAGAGTGATCTCGCTGGGGATGGTGATGCCGATCTGGCCGAGACCCCGGAAGAGCCACTTCACGAGACCTTGGACGAGGTAGGTTCCGATGTGGTCGAAGAAGCCCATGAAGCCCGTCTTGAGCGCCTCCAACATGCGCAGCAGGAAAGCGACCGGGTCGCGTTTGATGTCCTCGATCGCGCGCTGCACATTGGCGAGGATGCGGGCCAGGAGATCGGTCGGGAAGTTCATCAGTTTCAGGACCAGACCGACGACGACCTCGATCACGGCGCCGACGAACTCGATGATCCGGCCCAGCGGTTCACCGAACTCGGCGGTGACCTTGACGAACGCGCCGATCGGATCCAGCAGGTCCTGAAGCTGGAGGGTGTCCCACACGCCCCGGAACGTCGACGTGATCAGCTCGGTGGAGATGCCGAGGCGGTCCATCTCGCTTTCGATGCGCGCCGCGGCCTCCTCGATCACCCCCGACGAGGCGAGCTGCTCGTACGTGGCCTCACCGTCGGGCAGGAGGGTGATGAAGCCCTTGATGAGGTTCTGGGCGTTGCGTTCGACGACCTCGCCGGTGAAGGGGTTCCTTCCGAGGATCACCGTCAGAAGATGGAAGCCGGGAATCCTGTGGGCGTACTGCGACAACCAGCCGAGCAGCGCGTCCTTGACGAGGGAGAGCACCTTGCCGATGACGGTGCCGGCGAACTGTCCGATCTGGTCCGCCAGTGAGAAGGCGCGGTCCGCCAGTGCCTTCATGTTGGTCAGCAGGTCGGGGAGGTTCTGCGGCTGGATCGCCGCCCACGCGTCGCGGAACAGCGCCCGCAATGTGCTCAGGATTCCGGTGAAAGCGGCGGCCTGTTCGTCCAGCCAGTCCGCGGTCTTCTGCAGCGTGCCGCGTTCCTTCATCTGGGTGAGTGCGGACTCCTTGCCGATCAGCCGGAGGAAGTCCTCAAGGATTTCGACGGTCGACGCCTCGACCGGCCGGTCACGCAGCGGGTCGTAGTGCAGGACCTTCTTGGCGAGTTCCCACACGGGCTTGAACCGGGGCGTCTCCAGGAGCGGTTCGACGAGGGCGGCGGCCGCGGCGCGGATCACCTCCATGACGCGGGCGGCCACCGCGCCGACGAAGGCGCGGATGTCGGTGAGGACCGCGTCGACGTGCTTGCGTACGACGGCCAGTGCCCCTTCCACGCCCTCCACGAGGTGGATCTCCGCCCACGCCTCGGTGAGTTCGCGGGAGAGGCGGGCGGCGGTGAGGTTGTGCTGGGAGAGACCCTCGGTCAGCAGGGCGAAGACCTCCGCGAAGATCCCGGCGGCCTTGATCACCTCACCCGCGACCGGCCCCAAGGGCCCAAAGGAGAGAAGCTGGGCCACGAGTTGGGTGCGGTCGATCATGACGGGTGTGTCGGTGAGGAGGTCCCTGCCGGTGATCAGCGTGAGGGTGGTGTATCCCGGCAGTGCGCGGACCGGCGTCGCCAGCGAGCCGAGGAAGGAGGGGAGGGGGACGCCGACGTCGGCCGTCTGCCGCATGACCGTGGCGCGGGCGACGGAGGAGGCGTTCTGCTGGGCCACGTGGGTGGCCTCATGGGCCATCAACTGGACGTCGTCGGGGGATTCGCCCCCGCCGAGGACGATCTCCGAACCGGTGGTGAAGGCTCGGGCCCCGAGCGCGGCCGCGGCGGCGGCGGCGCGGGGGCCGGTGTGGATGCGTACGGCACCCAGGTCGACGCCGACGTGCGGTTCGATGCGGGCGCGCAGGGCGGGGGAGAGAGGGCTGCCCGGACCGTAGGCGCCGTGCTCGACGACCTTCCGCAGTCCGACGGGGACGGTAGCGGTGCCCGAGCCGGTGGGTGCGGCGGCGGGTTTGCGCAGTACTCCGGCGGGCCCGGGCGGGCCGACCGGCTGCCGGACCGGGCCACCCCCCGCTACGCGCGCCGCGACGGCGTCGGCCTGGCGTTCACAGGGGTCGCCGGGGGTGCTCAGGCTCAGCTTGGTCTGCACCACGGTCCGGGTGTGGACGGGGAGGAGGGCGACGTCGTGCGTACCGCGTGCGCCGGTGACGGACCGGTCGGCTGTCTTGGGCGCCGCCCCCGGTCCGTCGACCGTGTGCTCGCCCCTTCGGTCCGCCCGCGAGCGGGTGCTGGTGGCCACTGCCTCAGGCTTCTTTCTGCCACAGCCAGAACCACTGCTCATAGCGGCCACCGGTGACGGCGTCATCGGTGAGGGGTGCGCCTCCAGTGGCCCGGCTGAACTCGGTGCGGTGCCAGAAATCGATCGGACGGTCCTCCGCGACGAGTGCGTCGGCATGCCCGTTCAGGTGCTGCCTGGGCTCGCTCTCGGAGACGATGGCCCAGCCGTCGATCTGGAAGCGGCCCGATACCTCGCGCCCGAGTGACTTCACGTAGTCGGGGATGGTGCTTGCGAGCCAGTTCGCGGTTCTGTCGAGCGGCTTCCAAGTGATCGATCGGCTGGTGGCGTCCAATTCGGCTTCGAGCGTCAGCGGGACCGACCCCACGACGCCTTCGCGGCCCTCGTACGGAATGTCCAGGATGACTCGCACGGTCGGCTTCTGCCGAGTCGGCGGAAATTCACCCAGTGCCGATTTGTCCCGCACGCTGTCGGTGTTGATGTCCTTGTCCAGCTCGACGGTGATACCGCTCGAAAGTTCCTGCACGCTGATCCGGTGATCGTTCGGGAACGGCTGGCCGGCACAGCTGACCTTCGTGATGTGAATCCCGTCGGTCTGTGCGGGGGAGCGGCCGGCTTGCGCGGAGACGATGACCGGCGCCCGGTTCGCGTCCCCCTCCTGGTGAAGGGTCAGCGTGTCCGCCTCCGAGGCGGTGAGGTTCGGCTGCCACCAGAACGCGGCCGAGCCGTCCGGTTCCGTCAATGCCCTGGCCTTGCGCGAGGCGCCCGTCAGGGCGCCCGGGCGAGCGCCGCCGGGCGGGGCCGCCTTGACCAAGGCTCCTGGAGCGGCTTCGGCGTTCACCTTCGCACCCTTGACCGGGCCGCAGGTGGAATCCACGATGACCCTGACCAGTTGGGGGAGAATGCCGTCCTGGGCCGGCTGCTGGCCGTCGCCGCCGAGGAGGCGCAGCTCGCGGGCCTGGACGATGCCTTCCAGGGCCTTCTGTACATTCGTGGGCTCGTCGAAGGCCGCACACCCCTGCGGCGGGATCCACGCCACGTCCTGCGCCAAGCTGAGCCTGCCGGTCACGACGACCTTGACGTCGATGGCCGCGCCGCCGCCGTCCAGCCGCTGGACCTCCAGCGTCTGCGTCTGCGCGCCTGTCGGGTCGAGCGTCCACCACACCTTGGCCACGCCGGCCTCGTCCGTGAACGTGGAGCCGTCGGAAGCGATCGGGGACGCCCCGGACTGCGTCCGTACGGTTCCCCCCTCCGGGGTGAAGCGGACCCGCGCGCCCGGCACCGGTACGTTGCCGTTGCGCACCACCACCCGGATCGCGCCCGGCAGCTCAGTGCCCGGCATGGACTCCTGGCCGTCGCCGCCGATCAGGTCGATGGTCGTGAGCTGGGTCAGGGACGGCGCGACGAGCCGGCAGTCGGACTCCAGTGTCCATGTGCCGACGCCGCCTGCCGTCACGCGTTTCAGGATGGCGAGCGGGGCGACGTGCCGTGTCGGACCGTACGGCTTCAGGTGGGCCGCGGAGTTTGACTCCTCGGGCCATTCCAGCGAGCCGCTCGCGGCGGTGAGACCGTAGGCCAGCCGTGCGCTGCGGGCCGGGATCAGCCAGTAGTCACCCGTCCTCAGGTTCGCCTTGTCCTTGAACTCGACGCGGATTCCGTCTTCGAGGGGGATTTTCGCGGTCGTGATCGCTACCGGCTCGCTCTCCCATCGGCGGACGATCGGTGCCGTCCCCAGCGGGTCCAACGTCTTCACTCCCGACGTGGCACCGCCCAGCCAGACCACCGGCAGTCGCAGACCGTCCGGGTTCACCACCTTCGCCAGGTACCCGGGGTCCCCGGCCAGCTGGCGCGTGGTGCTGGTGACCTCCACGACGTCGTCGTGGCCGATGGACAGGTCCTCGTCGCGCCCCACCCGGTCCACCGTCAGCACGGCATGCACCCCGGCGGGGAGATTGGCGGTCTCGACCCCCCGGAGGGAGGCGGTCACGCTGCCGTTCTCCCGTGACCAGAGGAAGTTTTCACCCGTCTCGTGGATCTGCACCCGGTAGAGCTGGTTCTCGAGCCGCGTGTAACTGCCGGCCGTGGTGATGTCACAGGGGTTCCCCGTGGGCCCCGGGTCCGTGAGGGAGGCGGCCATGGTGCCCCGGACGAGGTCCAGCCAGCCCGGCTCGTGCAGGTTCGGGCATGTCGTGCCCTCCTTGATCTCCCGGTACTTGACCTGCCAGGCCGTTCGGGTCCGCGTGCTGGTGTCCGGGCCGCCGAGGGCCGATTCGCGAAGTCCCGCCACCTCGTCCACCGTCACGTGATGAGGGTGCGCGTCGAGGTAGAAGGCCCACCTTCCGTCCGTGGCCGGCTCCGGGAGTCCATCCTCCTTGACCCCTTCGGCCGTCACGACGGCCGCCAGATCCGGCTGGTCGCCGAGCGGAATGTACGCGGGCTCCCTCAGGGTCTCCACCAGAACGCCGTCGACGTACATGCGTCCGCAGGTGATGCGCAGGTCCTTCCACGGTTTGCCGTTCGGGTCGGTCCCCGTCTCGTCCGTGATCCGGAAGGAGTCCTTTTCCGCCAGCGGTACTCCCGACGGGCCGAAGGTGTCGAAGGCCCGCGTCTCGTCGTGATGGGCCGTGATCTCCGTCTGTTCGTTCCAGTCGGCGTCGAGCAGTACCCGCCCCTGCTGGAGCAGCACGGAGCGGTAACGCGCCGTCTTGTCGAAGGTCCACCGGCTGAAGTCGCCCTGCATTTTCAGCTCCCACACGTACCGAACTCGATTTGGACAGGCAGGTAGGGCGCGAGCGCCCTGGCCGCGGCGGCGATCCGCAGCGGCCGTCTGAGGTGATGGTGAACGCCCATCTCCGCACCGTTCTCCCCACCGGTACGGATGCCCTCCGGACAGTCACGGGCCAACGCCAAGTACACCGGCGATCCCGGGTCGACCGAGGAATACACCGGCCCGGGTGCCTCTCCGTGCGCCTCCACGGGTACGCACCGGTAGCGCCGGGGCGTGCGCGACGCCGGACCGGTGTAGCTGTAGCGAAGGCAGCCCGTCTGCCGGTGCTCGACGGTCACCGTGCCGTCGAAGACGCAGCTGCTGCCGTCCAGGGAGCGGACCGTCACGTCGCCCCGGACCGTGCTTCCTTCGAAGGAGGCGTGCGCGGCGGCACCGGTCACCTCCCCGTCGATCGAGCTGTCACTGACGCACAGCGTCGGCACCAGGGCGTTCAGGTCGATCGTCGGCCCGTCGGCCGGGTCGCCGCCGGTCAGTACGCTGCGTATCACCCTGATCTGCAGCTCGCCGTTGTCGTTCGCGCCCTTCTGCTCGACACGGAGCCGGCCTGCCACCGTGCACTGACTGATCGTGAGGCAGGCCAGCGCGCCGGGGGCCACGACGAGATCGCCCTCGATCGCCAGCCCGTCGAGTACCACCGAGGAACCCGTTCCTCCCCCCAGGGTCAGTCCGCCGAGCAGATGGGGGCGCACGCCCTCGGGCACGTAAGCAAGGGGAACCAGGGCTGCCGCGTCCTCGGCGGGCGGGAGTCCCTGCGGTCGAACGGCGGCCACCAGTACCAGGCGGGTGCGGTCCGGGATCGTGACGCTCGGCGCGGTCTCGGGGTAGGTCGCGCTGTCGGCCACTGACACGACGTACGCGGCCCCGTCCCGGTGCGCGGCGTCGAGCTTCCCGAGTGCGGTCCGCGCTTTCGTCAGCCCCTTCTGAACCGTCGACACCTCGTCGTTGGCGTTCGTTGCCGCAGCTCGTACCGCGACGTGTCCCACGATCCGTTCGGCGTCGTCGCCGACGGGCCGACAGCGGCTCGTCGCGAGCGCCACTTCATGCATCTCGCTCCGGTCATGCGATCCGGCCCCGACGTCGGCGAGAGCGCCGTACGCGTACCTGACGAAGACCTCGGTGTCGTGCAACGCGCAGTTGCGGTAGCAGGTGAGCGTGCCGTGGACCGGATCGACCACCGCCTGGAACTCCACCGCCGGATCAGGGTCCAGGCCTTCCAGACCCCGGACGCGGATCGCCCCGGGGCGCAGATCGCGCCCTGTGGACCCGAGGCGGATGCCGAGAGGCAGCGACGCGGGTTCCGCGTTCGCTTCGCGGGCGGCCTTCAGCAGCGCGAGCAGCCGCCTCGGGCGCAGTGGCACGGGGAGATCGGCCTCTCCCGCGAGACGGGGGGTACCTTCCGTCCGCTCTTCGTCCGAGGACGGCGCGAGCAGAGGTGCCTCACGCCCCAGGGGGTCGAAGGTGTACGTGCCGGCCCCCGGTGTACCGCGCCGCGCCTGCGACCAGCCGTCGTCCGTGCCCGTGGGCGAACGCGTGGCGTCCGGATCGCCCGGGGCGCCGATCTCGTGGACCTTCAGGGGGTGGAGGAAGACACCCACGGCCGGGATGCCGTAGCGCCCGCGTCCTGAGCCGATGCGCCGGACCTCCGCGAGGTGTGCCAGCGGGTCGAGCCCGGGCGTCAGGGAGCGCGCGCCCGCGAGGTCGAGTCCGCAGCGTTCGGTGCGCGAGGCGTCCCGGACCGATGCCGTGGCGGGACGATCGGTACGTGTGTGATTGACGTGGGTGGCGGTCACGAGCAGCCGGTAGAACTCCACGGCTCGGGCGGGCCATCCGGTGACGTCCCGGGCCACCTGCTCCAGGACGCCCACGGTTCCCTTGCGTCTGCGGTACGCCACGGTGTTGGCCACCAGGGCGCGCGGTCCCGCATCCCGCCCCAGGTCCGTGGGCAGGTCGTCGAGCCCGACGAGATCGGCGAGGTACGGCACCACCCAATCGGCGCAGGTCTCCACGAACCAGGCGTCGTAGAGGTCTTCGAGATCCGTCTCCAGCAGGGACAGCTCGCCGGAGACGGCGCCGAGCAGCGCGTCGAGGAGTCCGCCGCTCTCGGCGTCGCGGGCGAGCATGTGGACCGGCAGGCGGTCTCGGAGGTGGTTGAGCGCCTCCGTCCGTGAGGAGGGTGCGAAGCGGCTCATGGCATGTCTCCGATCCTGATCCCGCCCGTGGCTACCGCCAGGAGCTGGGCGGGCAGCGTGGTCGACCCCGTCGGATCCCAGCGGGCGGGCTCGGCCCTCAGGACGGTGGCCGTGGCCGTGCCCGTGCTCGGGGAGGTACCGGTGAGCCGCCGCAGCCGCGGCATGGTGCACGCCAGGACTCCGGGCGTCCGGCGGACGGTCACGAGAGTCCCCGCGGCGGTGACGGCCTCGGTGAACCCCCGGGCGGTGGGCCCGTACGCCGCCTCCAGCGCCGAGCGCACCGACTCCTCGACGAACGCGCGCACGTAGGCCGGGTCGTGCCGCAGGTCCACGTCGAGACCGAACAGCAGGACCTCGCCGGCGACCACCTGCAGTCGGGTGCCGGGATCACGGGCCCCCTCCAGGGTGGTCCGCAGATCCGTGAGCAGTCCGGTGGACGGGACGCCGCCCTGCGGACCGAGGACGCTGACCACGACAGCGGTGGAGGTGCCGTCCCAGACTCCGTCGGCGCGAGCCTTGCCGACTCCGGCGAATCCGGCGGCGAGGTCCTCGTGGTCGGCGACCGACACGGCCCGGTCGAGCGTACGGATGCGCTGCGGGGCGTTCCGGCGGGCGTCGGCCGGGCTTTCCGGGGGCGCCCAGTCGCGGGCGGGGGCGGGGTTCGCCACGGACCGGATGCCCAGAGGGCGTCGGGTGAGCAGGCTGAGCTGTCCCGCGGCCGCGGCGCCTTCGGCGCCGATGCCGACGCGGTAGACGGCGGTGATGTTCTCCACGCCTGTCGACGGGCGGGCGCCGTGCGTCCCGTCGCCGAGCACCAGCCGCGCTCCGCCGCCTTCCTCGGTGCGCAGGGTGTGGACACGGTCCGTCGCGGCCATGGTGTTGAGCGAGAGGGTCTGCGGCCAGACGATGCCGTCGACGCGCAGTTCCAGGGCGGCGCGCGCACCGTCGGCGTTCGTCGTGCGTACGTACGTGAGGGGGGCCAGACGGAGCCGGAAGCGGGGGAAGGGCATCCGGCCGTCGCCGCTGCCGAGAACCTCGGTAACGGTCTCGCCGTGTGTGGCCGTGACCACGTTGGCCAGCACGCGCAGGGAACGGGGATCGAATTCCGCCGGCAGCTCGTGGTCCAGCTTCACGACCATCGTGGCTTCCACATCGGGCGGGGTGTTCTTCCGCTCGCAGGAGACGACCACCGCCCGCTCGGACAGCGGTGGGGGCTCCGGTGCCGCGGTGGCGGCCGGCCCGGAGGGCGACTGACCGTCCGGATGCCCGGTGATGAGCACGGTCCTTCCGGCCGGGAGCAGAGGATCGGTCAGCATCAGCTCCAGGGTGTCGCCGGTGACCTTTTCGGCCCGCGGGGCGGTCCGGGCGGGTAGCGGACGGGACGCACAGTGCACGAGAGCGGTGCGGCGATCGAACCGGTCCAGGTTCTCTCCCGTGTCGAGCAGGGCGCGCGTGAGGCGCCCGCTCATCGCGTAGCGTCCGCCGCCGCCGGACTGCACACCCTCGACCCGGTACAGCTCGCGGAAGGCGTTCTGCTCCAGGACGAGCCAGGACGCGTCGGCCACGTTGTCGAGGCCGCCCGCCGTGAGGCGGGCATGGTCCCCGTCCAGTTCGATCACCGGGGTCGGGGTCGGGGTCGGGGTCGTGGAGCCGGTGGGCCGGCGGGCCGGGCTGGAGGGATCGGAGCCGGGAGCGAGGACTCCGAAATCGGCCCACCGGGCCTGCGAGGCACCGCAGCCCTCCAGTCCGGGCGGAGCCGGCTTCCCCTCGGGAGGGCACATGAGACTGGGCTCGGGGGCGTTCCATCCGAAGAGGTTGGCCCGCTCGTCGAAGGTGAAGACCTCGACCTCGTGTTCCGCCAGGGGAGTCTTGGGCTTGCCCCCCTCTCCGAGCCCGGGACGCACCCGCAGCCTCGTCCATCCCGTGCGTCCGTCCGCGCCCTCGGTCACCGATTCGACGACGCGGAAGTCCCATCGTTCGTCTCCCGGCTCGTCGAGCCGTTCGCGTCCCACGACGAGCACGCCGTCACCCCGCCGCACCCCCGTCACGACCGCCTTGACCCAGATCTCGGTGGTACCCCAGTGCAGTTTCTGAGGCACGGACGGGGTGAGGGGGATGGCGTTCCAGCAGGCGCGGGCCCTCAGTTCCTCCGATGTCTCGAAGGTCTGTGGCAGCTGCCCGGCGGCAGGCACCGTCTGCACGGGAAGGCCTGCCGGGACGTCCGCGACACCGGGAGCGCCCGGTGTGTCCTCGACGGTGAAGGCCAGGTCGACCGTGGCCGCTACGCCGGGCCGCAGCTCATGGCCGAGCGTACGGGCCAGCTCCCGTACGGAACCCAGCTCGGTGGCGGTCCTCAGGAACCCCTCGTTGGCGATCCGCTCGGTGTAGAAGGAGACCACGTCGGCGACGTACGCCCAGGAGTCCAGCAGCGCGACCGCCGCCTCGTCGTCGCCTTCGCAGCGAGGCGGGGCGGGAGTCTTCCCCGAGGGGCCGTCGCCGGCGGCGAGAGCGGCCCGCATCCGGCTCAGCGAGTCGGGGTGCGGCGCGACCCGCCATTCGAGGGCGGGACGACGGGGCAGGTTGTGGACGCGCGGCGCGGCCGTTTCCAGGGGATCGCAGGCACACGCGTCATGGCATCCGCACGCATACGTCATCGTTCTCCTCGCACCCGGCAGACCAGCCGCCCGTTCTCCGGGTTGCTGGGATCGCTGTCCGCGCGGAGCACCTCACGGGCGGCGGCGTCGATACGGCCGCGCCGCGCCTCGCCGAGGGACGGAGCGCCCAGGCGTCGGAACCGCAGTCCGTCCACCGGGCCGTCGTCGCCCGCATCCACCCAGGCGACGCCCGGTACCGCCATGGCGGTCGCGACGACATCGGACAGGAACAGCGGCGTCCCGAAGGTGAAGTTGTCGGGATGGAAGAATCCGCGGCTACCGTCGGGCAGCCTCCCGGCCGAGAACACGCGGAGGAGGCCGGCCACGACGTCGGCGCGCCGGTGACCGGGCAGCGTACAGACGTCGAGAACGATCTCCAGCGGTACGTAGACCGGCCGCGCCACCTCCACGTCGACCCCGGCCATGCGGTGGGTTTCCAGCAGGGCCGTCACCTCCTCGGGCACCGAGGGGTCGTCCGCCCGTGCAGCCAGCGGGTCGGCGGCCACTTCCTGGGCATACCAGGATCCGGTCCAGCGCCGCCGGGCCACGGCCCGCTGAACTCCGGGATGCCGCATGGCCACGTCGGCGTAGTCGGACGAGGTGACCGCCCGCAGCTGGGAGCGGAAGGCGTACGGGGCGAGCTCGCGCACCTCGTCAAGGGTTTCGGGGTCGGCGCCGCCGGCCGCCGCGAGGGGATTGGTCACCTCACTGATGTCAGCGGGGAGCCGGGCGGCGGCGGGGTCGGGAAGCAGCCGCACCAGGGTGTCCGGGCCGACGTTGCCCACCGAGCCGCTTCCGACCCGGTATGTGGCGCGGAGCGTGCTGCCGGGCGCCGGGCGGCGGCTCGACGTACCGTCACCGAAGCGGAGCCGCGCGGTGCCGTCGTCCTCGGACTCGACGGCGAACGTGGCGGCGAGACGGTCCCCCGACAGAAGATCAGCCTCCGGCCGCCACACCCGCAGGCCGTCGTGGACCTCGATCCGGGCCCGGGACCGATGGGGGTCCGGCCGCAGCGCCGCGCTTGCGCTGCGCGGCATTGCCGGGGCGGGCTCGGCCCAGGCGAGGCCGGTGTGGGGCACCCGGGGGCGGCCGCGAGAGCCGGGGACGAAGTCGCCCAACGACTGTCCGACGAGCGTGCCGCCGTGGTCGGCGAGGATCACGTTGGCGCGGGCCTCGGCGACGATCACCGGCAGTCCACTGGTTTCGCGCGCCCCCGCGGTGACCGGCAGCGGCACCCTCAGGGCGTCCTCGGCAGCCCAGTGGATCTCCAGCACCGTCGTGCCCGGGTACAGCGGGTCCTCGTGCGGCACCGGCTCCCGATCCAGCAGGACGACCTGCCGGCGGGCGGGGTTCGCCGCGAGGCCGCTGCCCTTCGGACCGAGGACCAGCGCGTCTCCCGCGTGCAGTCCCGGAGAGGCGGACGGCCCGTGGGAGAGGAAGGCCGAGGTGGACCCGGCGGGCAGGCAGTACCGTGCGTCGCCCCAGGAATGGAGGTCGATCCGGTTCCTTTCCCGTGTGATCACCTTCGGCGCGCAGGTCTCGAAGACGAGGGCGCCGTTCTCCAGCGCCTCGGCCACGGACCCCGGTTCGCGGCCCTCGCCGCGGGTCTCGGTGACGGCTGTGCCCGCCGGCACAGGACATGTCCGAGCGGCCGTGAACGCCAGCCACGCGCGGGCGCTGACGCCCTCCCGCATCCTGTAGTCCAGGAGGCGGGCGTGGCGGCGCACCGAGGTGCGCCGGCGTGCCGTCCCCAGATAGGCCTCGGCTGCGACGCCGTCCTGCCAGGCGGCGAGGCGGTCCCCCAGGGCGGCGAACAGTTCGACCAGGGTGACGACCGGGTCGGCCGGACTGCGGTCGGTCCAACCGGGTACGAGCGCGCCGAGCCGGTCGAGCAGCCGGGTCCGCAGGGCGTCGTAGTCGCGTGCGAGGTAGTCGAGGACCGGAGACGGTGAGAGGACGGGCGGGCACTCGGTGGTGGTGGCACAGTCCAGCTCGGACGGGCAGTCCACGGTGAAGGAGAACGGCGCGCGGGACAGGGGCTCGTCGAAGCCGGGCGGCACGCCCCGCCCGCTGTCGGCGGTCAGGGCCAGTACGTAGGTGGACCAGTCTCCTGGTGAGGAAGTACGCACGACCAGGGTCCGGTCCGCGCTGCCGCCGGCCATGGCCTTCATCACGAGCAACCGGTCCTCGGCGAGGACACCGGGGGGCAGCGGGCCGCTGCCCGCGACGGCAGTCGCGAGGTACGCCCAGTCGACGCGCACCGGGTTGATCCGCGGATCGGTCCGGACCCCGCCCAGGACGCGGACGTTCGCGGCGCGGAGCCCGTTGGCGCCGGGGGCGTGCAACAGGCGCACGAGCAGGGTCCGCCGCCGTTCCGCAGTGGCTACGTATCCAGGTGTGCCCGGAGCGTTGGCCAGCACTTCGACGGAGTCGATGCCGTTCGCAGCCTTGGCCCGGCTCTTGACGAGGGCGCGGCGGGTGTCCCGGTCCACGCCCGTGACGAGTGCCTCCGCGGGGTGGGGCGTTCCGGTCTGGTCCGCGGGGCTCACGGCACGCCTCCTGGAGTGCCGCTCACCGTGACGGCTCGGGCCGGTCCGGCGACGGCGCCGGCCCGCAGCGGCGCGTAGACGACGGTCACATGGAGCGTGGCCTCCTCGGCCTCCACGCGGACGTCCTCGACCCTGAGGAGATCGCCCAGCCACTGCTGGAGGCAGCCGTGGACGAGGGACCGGGTGGCACCCGCGAGTTCGTCGCCGGCCGGCGCGAAGACGAGGGCATTGACCCCGCTGCCGAAGTCCGGCCGGTTGATCCGCTCGCCCGGCCTGGTGAACAGGACCGCCTCCACGAGCCCGCGCAGGTAATCCTCCTCGCCGGAACGCAGCAGGCGCCCGCGCCGGTCCAGGCGAAGGGGGAAGCCCAGGTGCGCCGGGCCGGCCAGGGTCATGTGAGCCTCACCCTCGGCTGCGCGGCGACCACGGTGAGCGGTACACCGGTCGGCACGCAGGTGGCGAGACCGCCTTGGAGCACCAGTGGCTGGCCCATCGAGGTCACCCGCACGCTGCCCGCCGTCCATGCCGCTGTGACGCACGGCCCGCCGGAGACGGGCGGGAAGGGGCAGCCGACGACCGTCCAGGGGCCGGTCACGGTGACCGCCGCCGCGCCGGAGAGGCGCACGCGGGGGCTGGGCACCATCGACTGTGCCTGTCCGCCGTGCGCGCACAGTACCGTCGCGCCCTGTTGCACCGCGGGGCCGGGCATCACACGACCTCCAGTGCGCCGTTGTTGACCGATACCGAGAGCGGGGTCAGCTTCACGACCGACGTGCCGATGGACAGCTCGATGCCCTGTGCCGTGCAGGCGATCTTCATCGGGACGGTGGACACGGGCGGGCCGACTTCGACGGTCAGGCCACCGACCCCCGGCAGATCGCTCAACGTGATCGAGACGGCGTCCGTCTTCCACACCTTGACCTGGGGAAGACCCGGCAGCGGAGCCTTCTCCAGCAGACCCCAGGTCGCCCCGGCGAGGATCGGGAACTGAGCGTTGCCCTGCTCGAATTCCACCCACACCGAAGCGCCCACAGGGGGCACGGCGAAGAAGCCCACACCGGGACCGGCGTAGGGCACGCACGCCTCCGCCCAGCCCAGCTTGCCGTCGCCGAGGACTGCCGGTACCGACACCTGGACCCGTCCGCGTGCCTGGCAGTCCACGTTGTTGACGACCTTGCCCCGGTACTTGCCGTAGAAGCGCGGAATCTCCTCCATCAGAGCGCCCCGCCCACCGGCAGCACCGGCGTCAGTGCGCCGTGGCCCTCCCGGGCCAGGGTGAAGGAGGCCTGGTAACTGCCCGGCCCCAGCTCGTGTCTGACCTCGCGTACGTACCAGAGCCCGTCGTGCGACCAGCCGGCGCCGCGCAGCCCCACCAGCGCGCGCGGGCGCAACACCCCGCCGTAGCGCACGCCGTCCAGCCGTCCCTCGGCGACCACCGCGTCGAGCGAACGGTCGACCTGCGCGCGGGCTTCGGAGTACGCGGCGATGGTGCTGCTGGTGGCCCCGCGCAGCCGACGGGTGCGGGTCTGCCCGAAGTTGGCCGCTGCGAACGGGACGGCGGACAGCGGCGGACGGACCCCCGCCGGCACCACCACCGGTACGGCCAAGCCGGTCTGCCGGTCCATCACCACTCCCTCGATCGCCACCGGGCCCAGTGCCTCGGTGCGGAAGCTGATCTCGCTCACGTTGGTCTGCGGCCCGAGATCCACCGAGAGCGCGGGCTGCGGCGGACCGGTGCGTACGGCCGGCCCCCAGTAGAAGCCGCTGGTCCCGGGGACCGGTCCGGGCATCGCGTAGGCGACATGACCGTGGTCGCGAGCGAGCGCCACCAGGTGCGCCAGGTCGGTGCCGTGCTGGGTGGGCACCCGGTCGATCGGCAGCGGCGGATCGACGACCGGCGACGGCACGGCCCTGGGCACAATGCCCCGGGCGCCGTACGGGGCGAGGATGCGCAACACCTGGGCGTACGCGTCCATCGCGGGGTGCTCGACATCGCGCTCCTCCCGGTCCAGGAGGTACGAGACGTCCTCACCGGTCACGGCCAGGGTCGCCGCCCCCGTGGCGTTCCCCGGCACCAGCCGCACTTCGGTCACGATCCCGTCCGAGAGCACGAAGGGGACGGTGCCCAGGAGGACGACGACCACCACGCGCGAGAAGGGGGCCAGTGGGGGCCCCGTCAGCCCGGGTACGTCGAACGCACCCGTGGTCGAGGACCTTCCCCCGTCGAAGGTGAGGGTGAAGACCGACCGCTCCTCGTCGTTCTCGGTCACCTCGACCGAACGCAGCCGGGCTGTCAGCGGTCCGGGCAGCGGGACGGGCAGGGTCGGTCCGGCGAGTACGGTCAGCCGCAGACCGAGTGGGGACAACGGTTCACACCCCCGGGATCGGGATGAAGAGCAGGGTGCCTTCGGCCTCGGGGGCGACCAGCGCGTCCGGGTCGAGGGCTCCATTGGCGTCGGCGATGAGCCAGAAGGCGGTGGGGTCCCCCAGGTGGCGTGCCGCGACCAGGTCCAGCCGGTCGCCCCGGGCGACAGGATGCAGCGCCAGCACCGTCAGTCTCCTTGGGTCCGGCAGGGGCCGGCGGCGCAGATAGCGCACCTCGCGGGTGCCGCCGGCGCCGTCGGCGACCGCGGTGGTGGCGATGTCCGCTCCGGCGTAGCGGCTCAGCCCCGACATCTCAGGCTCCGAACGTCGTCGTCAGCGCGGAGACGGCGCCACTGCCCACCGCCGTCGAGGCCATGGTCTCCTTGAGGACCTGGTGGACGAGGAACAGCGCATACCCGGGATCGGTGATCGGAAGGTCGTCGTACGAGAGCACCTGGGCGGTGACCTCGACCGCGGCTCGGGTCGGGTTGAGCGCCGTGTCGAAGGCCTGCTCGGTGATGGACAGGCTCTCCAACCGGATGGGTACCACCCGCGCCGGTCCCCAGACCAGCAGCGTCAACGGTCCCTCGGGCGGCAGGACACCGATCGTCCCGGCCTGCAACAGCAGGGAGTTGGCGATCACCAGGGCGCTGCTCGGATACAGCAGCATTTCGAGCGCCGCGAGCTGCCCCGCGATTCCGGTGGCGGCGGCGAGCGGGTTACCGGTCTCCAACTGGTCGGAGGCGTCCACTTCGACCGTCATCGTGATCGACTCGACGGGAGCTCCCCAGCTCCGATGCGCGTCCTCCGGGGGGACCTGTGACTTTTCCGGTGCCGCGCGTGGGCGCAGGGACCGCGTCATGGAGTCGGGGTTGTACTGGAAGATCACGATGCGTGCGCGCGGGTCTGCGCGCGTCACGGCCACGATGGCGCCGCGCAACGTCCGCGGACTACCCGGAAAGGTCCCCATGGCCCGATCGTCCGCGGCACGCGTCACGGCGGTGTCACCCGCCCATCACCGAGGTCCCGGCCGTCACCCCGGCCACCACGCGTTTCACCCGCCCGAACAGGGTGTCACCGTCGTATATCGCCGCGGACCTCGGCATCTTCGACCCGAGCGGACGGGACGACCGGTACGCGGCGGCGGCCGCGGACCCTGGCGGGAGGAACAGGATGACGGGTGCGCGAGGAGAGGCCGAAGCCCTGAGGTGGGTGAACGCCGGCAAGGGCGCCGCCCGGGTACGGCGCCCCAGAGGCCCGGTCCAGCGCCCGGTCGGCATCACGCTGTCGGGCGGCTTCCGGCTCCTGCTCGACGGCCAGGAGATCGAACTGCCCGGTGGCGCACAGCGCCTGGTGGCCCTGCTCGCCCTGCGCGGCCGGACGGGTCGCAGTTCCCTCGCGGGGACGCTCTGGCCGGAGACCGACGAGAATCGGGCGCTGGCCCGCCTGCGTACGGCCATGTGGCGAGTCAACCTGGCCGTCCCGAGTCTCATGACGGGCGTCGGGGGCTGTATCGACCTCAGCGCGCACGTCGAGGTGGACGTCCGTGAGCAGATCGATTGTGCGATGAAGGTCCTGCACGGCACGGGCGTCGTCATGGGCTCATGGGCGACGTACGTGCCGGCGGGGGACCTTCTGCCGGACTGGGAGGACGAGTGGCTCATCGACGACCGTGAGCGGTTGCGGCAGTTGCGGCTGCACGTCCTGGAGGACATCGCCGTACAGCTCTGCGAACAGGGCCGTTTCGGGCTTGCGATCGACACCGCACTGACCGTGTTGCGCGCCGACGATCTGCGCGAGAGTGCTCACCGCACGCTGCTACGAGTTCACCTGGCCGAGGGAAACCTCTCCGAGGCGCGGCGGGCGTACCGGGTGTGCGTGGAGCTCTTCGAGCGTGAACTCGGCGTCCGTCCCACGTCGGCGACGAGCGACCTCCTGATGACCGCTCGTGAGGTATCGCCGGGTTCGATGGCTCAGAGACCTTGCAGAAGCTGACTGAACATGCAAATCGTTGTACGTTCCGGGCACCGCCCTTGACCTGCGATACGCGGGCAGCGAGATGAGGGTGTAAATGCCCGGCGGCGGATCGGCGGGCGCGGCGGCCACGGTCCGGGCATGGGCACCACCCGTGGACAGTGCGCCCAGGACCAGGGCGGCGACGACGCCGGGACACAGGTAGCGCACGGGCTTCTCCATGGGGGAGACAACGGAAACCATCAACACGGGGTGCGCGCACTCAAGCAGGTCGTGATCACGGCGTTTTGGTCGTAGCTCGGGCCGAACACCGCGCCGAAGCGGGTGGCCACGTCCTACGGGCATGTGATCCACGCCGTTGGCAGCAGTGGTTGGATGCCCGGACCGGCGCCACCCAGTTGAGAAGCCCACTGCGCTGGGCCCGGTTTCGGCGACAGGGGCGGCCTCGCCGGCGACTGACATGGGCGATGGTGTGGCGGGACGGGACGGGACGGGACGGGACGGGACGGGGCGGGACGGGGCGGCGTGCGCGGCCGGTGCGGTCGGGACGACCCTCCGCACAGGAGCACGCCGGGGCCTGCCAGGGCCGCCAGGCGGCGGCGTGATCGAGGCGGTTTTCGTATTCCGCGCGTTGGGTGACGAGCTCGGCGATGCGCCCGCCGGCCCGCGAGGCGAGGCGCTGTCCGGTGATGCGCGCGGTCAGCAGGAGGTGCCCGCACAACTCCTCGTATGTCCCATCGGGGCTGGCTGTCCGGTGTGGGCCAATGCCCCATCTCGTCCAAGTTGCCGCATTCATAGGTGGGATCCCCGCGTGCGTGACGCGGGGTGACTGCCATTTGTATGTTGAAAGGTGCACTAAACGGTTAGGGTGAACCGGCTATCGCATGCCCATGTAGCCGTGTGGTTATGGCCAACTCGCCGCTTAACCGATTTCGTTCAAATGGTTGTGCTGACTCCAGCGCTTCCCTAGCCTGATGTTCAGCCGCAGCGCGGGCCGTTATCCGCGCTCCGCCCGCTTGCGGATGCCCACCGCCACCCGCGGGACACTCGCGTCACTTCCCCACACCTGGTCAACCCTCGCTCCGACCCGGTGCCGCCGCCACCCCACCCATCCCCGTCGCACCGCGGTCCTCCCACCCTCCGGGCACCGGTGCGCCCCCCACTCCGCCTGGAGCACGCCAATGAATCGCAGGTTCACCGCAGTCGCCGTCGGCCTCGCCACCGTGGCCGGTTCCGTCCTCATGGCCGCCCCGTCCGGCCAGGCCGCTGAAGCGACGACCGGCTTCCACGTCAGCAACGGTCGGTTGCAGGACGCCAACAATCAGGACGTCGTGCTGCGTGGCATCAACCACGCGCACACCTGGTACCCGAACCGAACCGCCACTGCCCTGCATGACATCAAGGCCACCGGCGCCAACTCGGTGCGTGTGGTGCTGGCCACGGGGGACCAGTGGACCAGGACCACCGCCACCGAAGTCGCCGGCATCATCTCCCAATGCAAGGCCAACCGGCTGGTCTGCGTCCTCGAGGCGCACGACACCACCGGCTACGGCGAGCAGAGCGCCGCGGTGTCGCTCTCCCGGGCCGTCGACTACTGGATCGGCATCAAGGACGCGCTCCAGAGCCAGGAGAAGTACGCCATCCTCAACATCGGCAACGAACCGTACGGCAACAGCGGCTACAGTGCCTGGACCGCCGACACGAAGGCGGCGATCCAGCGGCTGCGGACGGCCGGCTTCACGCATACCCTGATGGTCGACGCCCCCAACTGGGGCCAGGACTGGTCATTCACCATGCGCGACAACGCCGCAGGGGTCTTCGCCGCTGACCCGCAGCGCAACACCGTCTTCTCCATCCACATGTACGGGGTCTTCGACACCGCCCCCGAGATCGACGATTACCTGGGCCGCTTCGTGAACGCCAAGCTCCCGATCCTCGTCGGTGAGTTCGGTGACAACCACTCCGACGGCAACCCGGACGAGGCCGCCATCATGGCCACCACGCAGCGGCTCGGCCTGGGCTACCTCGGGTGGTCCTGGAGCGGCAACGGCAGTGGCGTGGAGTACCTGGACATCGCCACCGGATTCGATGCCACCCAGCTCAGCGCCTGGGGCCGACGGCTGATCGACGGCGCCGACGGCATCCGCTCGACCTCCCGCGAGGTGAGCGTCTACGGCGGGACCGGTGGCGGGGACACCCGAGCCCCGTCCGCGCCCGGCGCGCCCGCCGCGAGCGCGGTGACCGCCAGCGGGGCCCGGCTGTCCTGGTCCGCCTCGACCGACGACGTAGGCGTCACCGCCTACGACGTGGTCCGGGTTGGCGCCGCCGGTGAGACCCCGGTGACCACGGTCGGCGCCACCGGCGCCGACCTCACCGGACTCGCAGCCGAGACCCGTTACGACTTCGCGGTCTACGCCCGCGACGCGGCCGGCAACCGCTCGGCCCGGTCGGCCGTTGTCACCGTCACCACCGGCCGGGGCGGCACCACCCCGACGGGCTCCTGTGCGGTCACCTACCGGATCTCTGACTGGGGGTCGAGCTTCAACGGTGACGTGACCATCAAGAACACCGGCACCACCCCCGTCAACGGCTGGCAACTCGCCTTCACCTTCCCCGCCAACCAGCACGTCACCCAGATGTGGAACGCCAACCCCACCCAGAACGGCAAGCAGGTCACCGCCACCAACCCCGCCACCTACAACACCACCATCGACCCCGGTGCCACCGTCAACTTCGGCTTCAGCGCCACCTCCACCCCCGGCACCAACACCGCACCCGCCACCTTCACCCTCAACGGCGCAATGTGTGCCACTAGGTGATACACAGCCAGCCCCAAGCTCCGGCCATCCCGAACAGGGGTGGCCGGAGCCGCAGCCCGTCGTGCTCCAGGTCCCCAGGTCGCACCTGCACGCGGGCCGCGGGCCCCGACGGGGCTGGGTGGCCCTCAGGTAAGCGGGATCGGCGCCGGCCGGAGGAAGGTTGCCGTCCGAGCCTGGCCCGTGCTCACGCCCGGCCAGGCCGGAGACGCGCCAGCCTTCGCGCATGTGGTGTCCCGGATCCGGGTTCCGCGATCGGTCGGCATACCCGGCGCACGGCCGGTGACTCGTCCTGGCGAACCCGGTGTATTCGCCCCGCGCGATGCGCGCTGGTCCGCGGAATCGTGGAATCAGGACGGTGATTTCTCAACGGGCTGATCGGATCGGCAACCGCGCAAGGCTCGGGCTGCTTGATCCGAAAGTGACGGCCTGGCCGTCTACGCCCTGTCCGCAGGGGCTTCGCAGGCGCTTCGGAGAGGTCGCGGTAGACGGGGTCGGTGGTGGTCAGGGACGAAGCGTGGAGCGTAAGAAAGGGGCGGTCACGCTGGTTCCACGCAGAACAGGGCGGCGCGGACGGAGTCTGCCGTGGTGTCGTCGGCGCCGGTGACCCGAATCCGGGCCTGCTCACCGGCGAGCAGGGTCAGCAGGCCCTGGTCGGCGACTGCGTCGGGCGCCAGCCGGTCCGCCTGCAGCAGCAGGTCGCGGACGAGAGTGCGAGCGGTGATCACGACGTCGACTCCCTGCCCGCCTCCGGCCACCGCCTCCACGCTCACGCCGAACTCGGGCCGCACGTAGTCGAACTCCTTGTCGGGCACCGGGAAGTGGATCGCGCGCAGGCCATCGGCATCAGCGGCCAGGAACTCCTTGGCCGAGCCGGCCACCGGCGCGAGGGCATGCGGAACGGGAAGCCGGAATACCGACCGGGCCTCGACGGTCACCGGCATCTCGGTCGTGGAAGTGCTCGTGCCGTCGGCAGCCACCCTGCGCAGGGTGAGCACGGTCCGCCAGGGCTGAGCGGCCTGATTGACCAGGGCGACGGTGGGGGTGGCGCCGTTGGCGCCGGGCTGAAGGGTGAGCAGCCGGTCGGCGTAGAGGCGGCGCAGCTCGTAGTAGAGGGGCTTGAGGCGGCCGTCGCCGTCGATGGCGGCCCAGGAGGAGACCGGCCAGCAGTCGTTGAGCTGCCAGACCACGGTGCCGGCGCAGCGCGGCCAGTGGGAGCGCCAGTGCTCGATTCCGGCGGCGACGGCCCGGGCCTGGACGAGCTGGGTGAGGTAGTGCCAGCGGTCGAAGTCCTCGGGAAGGGAGAAGTGCCGTCCGACGCCGCGGTCGAGCTTGCCGTTGCCATCCTCGGCCTTCTGGTGGTGCAGCATGCCCGGCGAGTCCGGGGCGAATCGCTCACCGGGCAGGGCGCGCAGCAACGTGGCGTGGGCAGGCGGCGCCTGCCAGCCGAACTCGGCGACGAACCGGGGCACGTTCGCTCGGTATTCGGCGTAGTCCTGGCGGTTCCACACCTCCCAGGAGTGGTGGGTGCCGTGGTCGGGGTCGTTTGGGTGGTGGTCCCAGGAGCCGGACCACGGGCTGCCCGCGGAGTAGGGGCGGGTGGGGTCGAGCTCGCCGACGATGCGGGGCAGTAGGCCGAGGTAGTAGCCCTCGCCCCAGGAGTCGCCCGCGAGTTCGGGCTCCCAGTTCCAGTCGCGGAAGCCCCACAGGTTCTCGTTGTTGCCGTTCCACAGGACCAGGCTGGGGTGCGGCATCAGGCGCACGACGTTCTCGCGGGCCTCGGCCTCGATCTCACCACGCAGCGGCTGCTCCTCGGGGTAGGCGGCGCAGGCGAACAGGAAGTCCTGCCAGACCAGCAGGCCGAGGTCGTCGCAGACGTCGTAGAACGCCTCGTCCTCGTAGATGCCCCCGCCCCAGATCCGGATCAGGTCGATGTGGGCGGCGGCGGCGAGTTCGAGGCGGCTGCGGTAGCGCTCGGGAGTGACCCGGGAGACCAGAGTGTCGTCCGGGATCCAGTTGACGCCCCGGACGAAGAGGCGTTCGCCGTTGACGACCAGGGTGAAGCCGGTGCCGTGCTCGTCGGCGGAGCGGTCGAGCTCGACGGTGCGGAAGCCGATCCGCCGGTGCCAGCTGTCGAGCGGGCCGTTCTGGTCGGCAAGGCTGACGTCGAGGTCGTACCGGGGCTGCTCGCCGTAGCCGCGCGGCCACCAGAGAGCCGGGTCCGCCACCTCGACGGTCAGTACGACGCTGTCCCCGTCGACGGCGGCGACGGCCTCGATGCCGGCCACGCCGGCGCGGACGGTGAGCGTGCGGCCGGTGCCGGTGGCGGTGCGCTGGATGGTCAGGCGGAGCTCGACTCGGCCGGTGCCGTCCTGGACGGTGACCAGCGGGCGTACCTCGGCGAGGCGGGCGGTGGACCAGTGCTCCAGCCTGACGGGGCGCCAGATGCCGGCGGTGGGCAGGGTCGGGCCCCAGTCCCAGCCGAAGCTGCTGGCCATCTTGCGGATGTACTGGAACGGCTCGGGATAGACGTTGGGGCGCTCGCCGACCAGGGCGCGGACCTCGGCTGCCTCCCGGTACGAGCTGGTGAAGTGGACATCCAGCTCGCCGGAGCGTCCGGTGACGTCGAAGCGGTAGCTGCGGTGCATGTTGCGGGTGCGGCCCAGCTCGCCGCCGTCCACGCTGATCCGGGCGGCGGTGTCCAGCCCGTCGAAGACCAGGTCGGTGCGTTCGTGGGCGCTGCGCGCGGTGAGATCCGTGCGGTAGGTCCAGTCACGGTGGCCGACCCACGCGACGTCGTGCTCGTTGGTCCCGAGGTGGGGGTCGGGGATCAGGCCGGCGCTCAGCAGATCGGCGTGGACACAGCCGGGAACCCGGGCGGGCAGCAATTGCCCCTCATTGAGCAGGAACCAACCCTGGTCGAGCTGGGTGACGTCCTTCATGGTGCGGCTCCATTCGCTGCGCTGGGTTGGTCCTGGGGCGGGCGGGAGCAACCGTAGCCCGGCCGTGCGCATCTGTCCATAAACCGGTTACGTAAAGCTATTCGCCTGATTCTTGGGGTGCGAAAGTCCGTCGAAATAGTGTTAATTGGCTAGGTGTCCCTGGGGTTTCGAGCGATCTGGAGGTGTGCGCACAGGCTCAAAGCTTTACCGGTTCGGTTGATTGGTGCATAGTTCCGGTCAGAAGACGCGTTAGCTTCGGGCGCTCTACGCCCGGCCTTGGCGCGCGGGGGCCGGTAATGCCCTGAAACCGCGCGGACCGGGAGCCTGAACGACCCAGTTCGAGCCCCGCGGCAGGAGAGGTCAGCCTGTCGGGGATGGCCTCGGGAGGTCTGCGGCTTCGCGGGTGGCGGCCCAGGTGGCGAGCAGACGCAGGCCCTGGTCGCTGGGGCTGCCGGGTTCGGCGGCGTAGACGGTGAGGGTGAGGCCGGGGGCGGCGGCCATCTCCATGCCTTCGTAGGCGAGCGTGAGGCCTCCGACCGCCGGGTGGTGGAAACGCTTGGTGCCGGCGCCGTGGTGGCGGACGTCGTGGGCGCCCCACCGCGAGCGGAAGACGTCGCTGCGGGTGCAAAGTTCGCCGACGAGGTCGTGGAGGTCCTTGTCGTGGGGGGCGCGGCCGGCCTCGGTGCGCAGGATCGCGACGGTGATGTCGGCGGCTTGGTCCCAGTCCGGGAAGAAGGGGTATGGCCGAGATGCGGGTCAAAGGGGCAATGAGTTGATCTTGAAGCCGGGTGGGAGTCGGGACGGCCATGGCCGTCCCCCTTTTGGAGATCGGCAACATCGGGGTGACGTGACATTGGCGTGGGGTGCGCGAGGTCATCCAGCGGTGTGCGCGATGAGGCCGTCTGCCGTGGGCGAACTGGGTGCGCGGGCTCGGGGTGGGCGCTGGCGCACGGCGTGCGAGACTCGAACGGCCCGGCCGGTCCCTCGTTCGAAGCCGATGCCGGCCGGGCACTTCTCGTTCCGGCCTCAAGCCCGAGACGAACTGGAAGCCCACCCTCAGAAGGGGACTGGAGTCCTCCGCGGCGGGCCTGCCCGCGCCCCTCGCCCGCAGCGCGGGCGAGGGCGTCCTGAAGTGATCCACCACCCCGGTGCCCGGGCGGGCGCGCCCGCCCGGGCACCGGGGTGAGTTCCTTCTCCCGTCGGTCTACGGGGTCCAGTCGCCCAGGTAGTCCGAGACCTCCTGGGACGCGGCCTGGGAGTCGGTCAGATGGGGCCGGTCGGTGCTCTTCGGGCCGGCGCCCGGACCGGTGTTCATGTACTCGGCGAAGCGGTCGTCCTTCCAGGAGAACCCGCCCATGTCGGACCAGGGCGTGCTCTTGATCGCGGCACTGAGGGTGGAGTTGCGGACGGTGACCTGGGAGTCGACCGTCTTGTCACCACCGGGATGCCAGTTCCGGCCGAGCTGGAAGGAGGACGCGGCCACATCGCCGTTGACCGTGGAGCGGTTGATGAGGATACCCTTGCGCCCCGCCGGAGTGCTCGGGGCTGCGATGTAACCGGCCGACGTACCGTTCCAGCGCTTCTTGAGGGTGATGACCGACTGGTCGATCACCGCGGTGGCACGGCCGAAGATGAAGTCGACGTTGCCGACGACGTAGGAGTTGGTGACGTAGACGCGGCCGGGCTTGTCCGACGCCGCGGTTTCCATCTCCAGGGTGTCCTGGTCGCCGGTGACGATGACCCCGTCCAGCACGATCTTGTCCGCGGCCGTGAGCAGGGCGACCGCCTGGTGGCCCTCCAGGGACTGGTTCGCGGCCTCGTTGAAGTCGTTGGAGACGCTGAGGTTACGCAGCTGGGAGTCGTCCGACCGGACGGCGACCGTGGCGCTACCCGATGTGCCGTACGTGCCCGAACCGTCCGGCTTGCGCGTGCCGGCCGCGTTGCCGTACACGATCACCGTGTCCTTGCGGCTCGCGCCCGAGCCCTGGATGGTGACGTGCGGCTTGTTCGCCGGAACGTTCACCAGTTCGCGGTACGTGCCCGGCTTGACCGAGATGACCACGCGGGAGGGATTGCCGACGGGTACGGCGTCCACCGCGGCCTGGACCGTCTTGTACGTGCCGGATCCGTCCTTGGCCACGGTCAGGGTGGTCGCGGCCGCAGCGGAGGGGGTCGTCGCCGCCCTGCCGATGGCAGGGCGGGGGCCGGCGCCGGACTTCACCTTCGAGGGGACATCGGCGGCCGCGTCGAGGGTGTAGCGGTAGTAGGTCGTGGGGTCGAAGGCCGTGCCACCGCTCTCGTTGCGGCCGGTGGTGTCCACGAAGACATTGCCGCGCTGCACGAGAGCGGCCGTGCCGTCCTTGATGACCGGGTTGTTCATCCCCTCGAAGTAGCTGTTCTCCAGCACCATCTTCGTCCCACCACGCGCGTAGTTGCCATAGGAGGAGGTGATGGACGAGTCCGGGTCGTCCTGCAGGAAGTTGTTGTAGAGATGCGCGTGCGCCACGTTGTCCGTCGACGGGTTGCGCTGCTCGGTCTCGTGGAACCAGTTGTGGTGGATCGTGATGTCGGCGGTGACGTGGTCGGTCCAGCCGATGCCGAAGGCCTTGTTGTCGTTCTTCAGCTGGTTCCAGGACACCGTCACGTATGTGGTGTCCTTGCGGCTGTCGATCAGTCCGTCGGCCATGTTCCGCAGGTTGTTGTGGTCGATCCACACGTGGTGGGCGCCGTCCATCTGGATGGCGTCCCAGTCGTGGTCCTTGTCGTTCCAGGTACCGGCGTAGGAATCACGGATCGTCAGGTTCCTGATGATCACATTGTGGACGCCCTGGCCGAGGAAGAACCCTCCGCCGACGATATGTCCCGAGGTGCCTGCGCCGACGATGGTCTTGTCCGAGGCGACCCTGATCTCCTTGCCCTTGGGGTTCATGGTGATCGTGCCCGCCACGACGATGACGTACGGCTGCGGAGCGGTCGCGTACTTCTCCAGGTCGGCCAGGGTCTTCACGGTGACGATCGCGCCGTCCCGGCCGCCGTAGGTGCCGTTCTGTCCCAGCGCGTTGACCGAGGCGAAGCCGTCCGCGACCTCACGGGCCCACGCCGTGTCCGCGGTGGCGGCCGCGGCCTTCGGCCGGGCGCCCTCGCCGAACACTCCGAAGGCTCCGCCGTACGACAGGCCCAATGCGGCGGCCGTGGCCAACGGGATGCCGATAGTCAGGCCGAGCCTGCGCCTGCGATGCCGTGCCTTGGGCTGCGTGGTTCTCATCGTTCACTGTCCTTGGGAGGATGGTTGTGGGGCGTACACCTGTCAGTTGCCACCGCGGGCGGAATGGTTGCCGCGATTCCGGGGCACGACGCCCGTTCCGCCCGTTCGGTGCCCGCACCGAAAGGCCGCTCCACGTTCCGGGTCCGCCGCTGGGCGGTCCCGTACTTTCCTTCCGATTCGCTGCCCTTGCAGGGAGCCATGCCTGGCGGGCCTCTTCGCAGCCCGCCCCTGACCGCCCCGTGGACCCTGTGCCCCACGACCACGACCCGGACAAGGCCAGGAGTGGCTGGAGGACTGGCCGGACATCACTCGCCGGTCTCGTGTTGGTGACCACCCGCACCCCGTGGGCCGGAGGCCGGCCCACCGTCGGTGAGGCCGACTGGGGCCTGTACGTTCCCGTGCACCACAACCCGGCGACCGGGATGGTCCTGGCGGAGGCCCGGGTGAGCATCCCGCGCCGCCGGTAGCCGGCCTTTGGGTATTCGTTGGGACACCCGGTCCGTATGGCACTTCTGACCTGCGGTGACGGGCCGCGGGTCCCGGTCGGGACCGCTGTTGCACCACAGTGTTGCAGCCCGTGTTGGACCGCCGCCCGGCGCGCGGTGACCCGGTGACGGTGGCGGACGCGCTTTTCAGCTCAGGCGGTCATGCCTCTTCCGTGCGTGGGGAAGATCTTGCGCCCCCTGGTCGCCACGGATGGGGAAAGGTTGCCGCGTTCTTCGTCGTCGTCAGTCGTCGTGCCGGGCGAAGTTGCCCGAGACGGCGAGCTGTTCGCTCCGCGTCCGGGCGGTGGCCGCGTAGCGGTCGTCCCGGGCGTCCCGGCCGCCGCTGGCGTGGTTGTACTGCCCGGCAAACACCCACTGGCCGGCCGGGACCGTACGACCCGGCTTGAGCACCCAGGTGTGGACGAGGTAACCAGCCTTCTCGGCGATCGTCAGCGTGAAGTCGGCCTCGGGCAGCGACCGCCACGCACCGGTGGAGGTCACCCCGCCGGTCTGAGCGATCCGCAACTCCACGGTCAGCGTGGTCAGTTCCGCGCGCGTCTTGAGGGTGACGTTGCTCTGTGCCCAGAAGTCGTTGCTGTGCGGGTCCACAGAGCCGTCCGACCACAGCGGCCCGTCCTGCTCACCGGCGGTGGGAACGCCGGCATCGGGCGTACGCGGCGGGGAGACGCTCGGCTCGCGGCGCTCGCGGGAGGCGCTCGGTGTCGGGTCCGCGGGCGTCGGATCCACGGGCGTCGGGTCCCCCGGTGAGGGAGCCCGGCGCGTCGCCTCCGTCGACGGAGCGGACGTGGAGGTGGGGGCGGGCATCGGCGGGACCGCGACCGTCTGCTGCGGAGGCTTGTCGTTCACCAGGGAGGCCACGCCGTAGCCGCCTGCGGCGAGGATCCCCGCGACGGCCGCGGTGACGCCCACCGGGCGCAACCAGCCGAACCGTGGGGGGCGGGCCGCACGCAAGCGGGGCAGGTCCTCCTGCGCCATGCCGCGTTCGAGCCGTGCCAGGATCCGCGCGCGGTCGGGCCGGTGCACCCCGGCCGCCTCGCGCAGTCGGGCGCGCAGCTCGTCGTCCACGTCCCCCCGCATCGTCATCGGTCCCTTCCTCCGGCCGTCCCGGTACGCGCCATCGCCGTGTGCACTTTACGCGGAGCGTCCTGCGCGCCGAGCAGCCGCTGCAGCTCGGCCATCCCCTTCGAGGTCTGGCTCTTCACCGTACCGACCGACACGCCCAGGGCCAGCGCGGTGTCCTTCTCGGACAGGTCGAACGCATGGCGCAGCACGACACACGCCCGCTTCCGGAACGGCAGCCTGCGCAGCGCCACTCGCACGTCGACCACCCCGGCCACGTCCGGATTCTCTGCCTTCTCCTCCCGCCGCGCCCAGAACAGCGCGACACGCCGCCGTTCGCGCACCGCGCTGCGTATCCGCGTCCGGGCCAGATTGGCGACCACGCCACGCGCGTATGCCACCGGCCGCCCGCTCGCCCGCACCCGGTCCCAGCGGTGCCACAACGCGAGCAGCGCATCCGCGGCCAGGTCGTCGGCGGCATCCGCCTCGCCGGTCAACAGGTGCGCGAGCCGGGCCAATTCGGCGTGGTGCCGCTCGAAGAAGGCATGGAACTCCACGGAGGCGGCGTCATCGACAATTGTGGCCACGGGCGATGTCTCCTCGCAGCGACCTCGGGGCCCCGGAACCGGGCGCCTGTCATGTGTGCGACATAGGAATGTCCGGACAAGATCCGCAAGAGTAGCAGTGAGTAAGCGCTTGCTCTGCCACGTCTGCTACCCGGCGGCACTCCCGGTCTCGGTCGGCGGGCAGAGGTCCCAGCACGGGCGCACAGGGGGCGCCCGCAGCCGTCAAGACGATCGGCTGAATCGATGCGGCGACCGGACCGGGACCGTGGAGGGCGTCCGGGACGCGCAGACAAAGCCAGAGATAGCCACTTGCGCCAGCTCACCTCACCCGCCTATGTGGGGCTCGGGCCGGCGGGATGTGCACTCGTGACCTCTTGGTCCCGACTGAGGTTTCGGTTGCGGACCTGACCTGACCTGAGCTGACCTTGCCTGCATGGTTCAAACCGGCTTCCCGCACGCGGCAACCTTTCAGGGGTCGGCGGCCACTAACAGGGCGCAACCCCGTTAACCCCGTTCCCCTCGTAAGGAAGCCCCGTGGCTGCTCGCTCCCACCGCCGGTCCCTCCGATCCCGTCATGGCGCCGTCCTCTGCGCGGCCGTCGTGGCCGCATGCGTCGGCTCTGGTGCTGTCGTGATGAACGCAAACGCCGGCACCGCCGACCTGTACCACCAGACGCTCACCGCGAAGGAGGGCTGGGCGTCCTCCGGTACGGGGACCACCGGTGGCACGAAGGCCGACTCCGCCCACACCTTCACCGTCTCCACCCGCGCGCAGCTCGTGAAGGCGCTGGGCTCGGTCTCCGACACCACACCCCGCCTCATCAAGATCAACGGCGTGATCGACGCCAACACCGATGACAGCGGAAGGAGGTTGACCTGCGCCGACTACGCCCTCGGTACCGGCTACTCACTGTCGTCCTACCTCAAGGCCTACGACCCGGCCACCTACGGCCGCTCCAAGCTGCCCTCCGGCACCCAGGAGACGGCACGCGCCGCCGCCCAAGCCAAGCAGGGCAAGAACATGGTTTTCAAGGCCCCCGCCAACACGACAATTGTGGGCGTCCCCGGCACGAACGCGGGCCTCACCGGGGCCATGCTCCAGATTCAGAACGTCGACAACGTCATCGTCCGCAACCTGACCTTCGCCGCCACTGAGGACTGCTTCCCGCAATGGGACCCGACCGACGGCGACGACGGCAACTGGAACTCCAACTACGACTCGGTGTCCCTGCGCGGCGCAACCCACGTGTGGGCGGACCACAACACGTTCACCGACGCGCCGCACTTCGACAGCACCAACCCGAAGCACTTCGGCCGCGAGTACCAGATCCACGACGGCGCCCTCGACATCACCAAGGGATCCGACTTGGTGACCGTCTCGCGCAACCAGTTCACCAACCACGACAAGACGATGCTGATCGGCAGCAGCGACACCGACAGCGTCGGCAAGCTGCGCGTCTCCATCCATCACAATGTGTGGAAGGGCATCATGCAGCGCGCGCCGCTGGCCCGCATCGGCCAGATCCACATCTACAACAACTACTACGACGTCACACCCCTCAACGGGTACACGCCGCAGTACAGCATCAACTCCCGCGCCAAGGCTCAGATCGTCGCGGAGAACAACTACTGGAAGCTGCCGTCCGGCGCGAAGGCAGCCAAGCTCCTCAGCGGTGATGGCACCGGCTCGGTCAAGGGCTCCGGCAACCTCGTCAACGGCACGGTGACCGACCTCGTCGCCGCCTACAACGCCGCCTCGTCCAAGGACTTGAAGACCACGGTCAACTGGACACCGACCCTCACGACGGGCCTGGAGCCCTCGGCGATCAACCTTCCCACGTCGCTGGCGACGATGACGGGGGCGGGCGTGCTCAAGTAGCGCCCGAGACACGCGAGGGCCGGGAGACGGCACCCCCGGCCCTCGCGTACCGCGCCGCGCGGTCCGCCGCCACGGACGGTGAGGCCGTTCACCTCGGTGCGGATCTTCGAGGCCATCTTGTCGAAGGTGGAGAACCCGGGCAGTTCCAGCCCGGCCTCCACCGGCCTCGGGGATCAATCGAACCGTGGTTGGCGGTGAGATTGATCTTGGAGCCCGGGGAGGCTCCTGTGCGGTCCGTCTTCAAGAAACCATCGTTTATTGAAGACCGCCGGGCGAGTCGCCGGAACGGCCCCCAGGGCCTTCAACAACCCCTTCAAAAACCCGGGCCGTTCAACACACCTCCGTCCACCGTTTTCTGCCAGGATTCCGGGCGTGAGTACCCCACTTGATGACGCCCAGTTCGAACTCCTGGTCGCCGAGCCCGCCCACCGCACCGAGATCCGCATCGGATACGCGCGGGTGTCCACCGGCGGACAGGAGCTCGACCGTTAGCTCGACGCCCTCAACGCGGTCGGCTGCCGCCGGATCTTCGCCGACAAGAAGTCGGGGAAGAACGACCTGCGGCCCGAGCTGAAGGCGTGCCACGCCTTCCTCGCCCCGGGCGACACCCTGGTGGTCCCCGCCCTCGACCGCTACGGCCGCTCCCTCCAGGACCTGAGCGCCATGGTCGGCGAACTGCGCAAGCGCGAGATCGGCTTCACCTCGCTGCACGAGCGGCTCGACACCACCACCCCCGGCGGCCGACTGGTGTTCCACGTCTTCGCCGCCCTGGCGGAGTTCATCCGCGAGCTGATCGTCTCCGGCACCCGGGGGGGGCCTGGCCGCCGCCCGAGCCCGCGGCAAGGTCGGCGGCCGGCCCACCGTCGTCAACCCCGACATCATCCGGGCGGCCCGCGACATGCTCCCCAACCCCGAGCACTCGATCACCTCGATCGCCAAGCTTCTCGGGGTCAGCCCCGGCACCCTCTACAACCACATCCCCGACCTCCAGGAACCGCGCACCGGCCGCGTCCCCGCCCAGCTCGACAGCGGCACCCGGTGACCCCGGGCCCGGCCGAGGACCGCCCGACCGCTCTGTGGGATCTGCCGTAGCGCCCGGGGGTGGCGGCCCGCGAAGATGCCCGCCATGACCATGGACAACGACCTCGCTCCCACCCGCTCGACGCACCCGATGCCCCTGGTGTTCGCCGCCGGGGCGGCCATCGGGGTGCTCGGCGGGATGATCGGGCTGGGCGGCGCGGAGTTCCGCCTGCCGCTGCTGATCGGCGTGTTCGGGTTCGCCGCACTGTCGGCTCTCAACGCGGTCCGCCCCGGCACCATCGCCACCCCCATGGTCGACGCCCTGGTCGAAGGCGGGGAACTCGACCGCGCCCGGGCAGAAGCCGGCCAGGCCATCAACCGGCTTGGTACCGCCGACGAGATCGCCCAGGCCGTCCTGTGGCTGTGCAGCCCGGGCTCCAGCTACGTCACCGGCATCGCCCTGCCCGTCGACGGCGGCTACATTGCCCACTGACCCTCCCCACCAGAACCCTAGGAAAGGCCCGCCCTCATGGAATTCGTCCGGCCGCAGCCCACCGGCAAGGCGCCCGTGGACTGGTTGACGGCGGCGGGTGGTGGGACGTGCCCCGGCGGCCCGGGCGCGCTGGAGGGCGCGGACCCGGTCGTCGTCCTACGGTGAGCCGATCCAGGCATTAACCGGTTAGTTCGCGTGTACGGTGTGGGTGGTGCTTCTTCCGTTGCCATAGGGGGTTGACCGGTCGCTGTCATGAGTGTGAGGTACGAGGCTGCGGCGGCCGGGCCCGTAGTAGCTTGGGACCGGAACATGTGCCTCATCGATGCAGAAGGGTCCTCGTGGATCAGGTGTCCCAGCAGAAGAATCCTGCCGCGCGGCGGCCCACGATCGCCGATATCGCCAAGATCGTCGGCGTATCCAAGGTCTCGGTGTCCAACGCGCTGAACGGCCAGCCGGGTGTCTCGGAGGCGACTCGGGCCCGGATCGCGGCCGTGGCCGAGGAGATCGGTTTCGTGCGCAACAGTGCCGCGCGGGCGCTGAGCGGCGCGAAGTCCTCCGCAGTGGGACTGGCGCTCGCGCGGCCGGCCCGGATGCTGGGCACCGAGCCGTTCTTCATGGAGCTCATCGGCGGGATCGAGAGCGTCCTGTCCGACGCGTCCTACTCGCTGGCGCTCCAGGTCGTCTCCGACCACGAACGCGGTCTGGAGGCGTACCGGCGCTGGTGGGGCGAAGGCCAGATCGACGGTGCGGTCCTGGTCGACCTTCGAGAGGACGACGCGCGAGTGCCGCCGTTGGAGGAGATGGGCCTGCCGACGGTGGTGATCGGTCACCCCTCGGGATCGGGCTCTCTGACGCCGGTGTGGTCCGACGACGCGGCCGCGATCCGCGAGACGCTGGAGTACCTCGCGGCGCTCGGTCACCGCAAGGTGGGCCGGGTCGCCGGACTCGCCGGCCTGGTCCACACCTCGCTGCGCGACCGGGCGTTCATCGCCGTGGGCGGCGAGCTCGGCCTGGAGGCCATGCCTGTCGTCCACACCGACTACACCGGCGTGGAGGGCGCTCGGGCGACCCGGCGGCTGCTGCTTTCCCCCAGCCGGCCGACCGCGATCCTCTACGACAACGACATGACGGCGGTCGCCGGGCTGTCGGTCGCGCAGGAGATGGGTCTCGAGGTGCCGAGGGACCTGTCGATCGTCGCCTGGGACGACTCGCCGCTGGTCCAGGTCGTGCGGCCGCCGCTCACCGCGCTCACCCGGGACATCCATGCCTACGGTGCGAACGCAGCCCGGACGTTGCTGTCGCTGATCTCGGGTCAGAAGACCGACGGATACGAGGACTTGGCACCACAGCTGACTCCGCGCGGCAGCACTGGCGCTCCGCCCGCCTGAGGGCCCCCGCCGCTTCCCCGCATACGGTTCACGGACGGCGCGGCAACGGCCCGGTGGTGCCGCGCGGGATCAGCACGGAGGTGCCGGAGGTGCGGGATTCGGCCCGTCCGGTGTCCAGGAGCCGCAGCAGGCAGCGGGCGACCTGGGACCCGAACGCGAAGGGGTCGTGGCTGAGGGCAGACAAGGCGGGTCTGGTGATCTGGCACAGGTCGGAGTCGTCCCAGGCGACGAGTGACACGTCCTCGGGCACGCGCAGGCCCAGCTCGGCGGTGACCGCCAGACCTGCCACCGCCATGATGTCGTTGTCATAGACGATCGCCGTGGGCCGGTCCGCGCCGGCGAGCAGCGTCCGCGTGACTCTGGCGCCCTGATGGGCCGACAGGTCCGTGTGCACGGACCGGTGGTCGTCGAGGGAGAGCTCGGCGGCGGTGTCCTGGAACGCCTTCGAGCGCACCAAGGCGCTGCCGAGGCCGACAGGGCCCGTGACGTGGGCGAGCCTGCGGTGGCCCAGGACGGCGAGGTAGCGCATCGCCTCGGAGATCGCCGCCGCGTCGTCGCTCCACACCGCCGGGAAGGGTCCGCTGTGGTCGGGGTGGGCGACGGCGACCACAGGGATCCCCAGATGCTGCATCGGCTGGATCCGGGGGTCGTCGGCGGCCACGCCGGTCAGGACCGCTCCGTTGACCTGGCCGGACTGCCACCACTTCCGGTACAGGGCGATCTCCGCCTCCCGGCTGGTGGTGAGGTGCAGCAGTAGGGAGCAGGGCCGCTCGGACAGGACGCTCTCGATGCCGCCGATGAGGGCCATGTGGAGGGCGTCCAGCCCCCCGGCCCCCGCTTCGCGGCTGATCGCCATGCCGATGGTGTGCACCTGGGGGCCGCGGCCCAGCGAGCGGGCCGCGAGATTGGGGGACCAGCCCAGGTCGCGGGCGGCCTCGGTGATGCGGCGGCGGGTCGCCTCGGAGACACCAGGCCGGCCGTTGAGGGCGAGCGAGACGGCCCCCGCGGACACTCCGGCGCGGGCAGCGACGTCCCGGATCGTCACCCGGTGCTGCATGCTGATTCCCCTTCGGCACGTTGATGGGACCGCAGCGCGTGTCCGCGCGCCGCGGTCCCATCCTGTCAGGTCACACCGCTGAGGAGCCCGCCTGCCTGCCCGGCGCCGGCCCGCGGCGGGACCTCGGCGGATCCCCTGACCCTCAGGCGGGTGCACATCTCGATGCGCCGCGCCGGGGTGCTGTCACCGCGCAAGCGGTCGAGCAGAAGGCCAGCGGCCGTCAGAGGGCCGGTACCAGGGCGGCCCAGGCTTCCGCGAGGACGTGGTGCCCCAGCGGTGTGGGATGTACGCCGTCGGCCGCGATCAGCTCGGGGCGGCCCGCGGCGCGGGCGGCCTGGTTGAGCAGGCCGTCGGCTGCCAGCAGGAGCGCGTCGAACTCGGCCGCCAGGCGGCGCACCGCGTGGATGCGGGCGTCGAGGTCGGGGCGCCACAGCCACTGCTCGGTGGTGACGGGGACGAGGAAGGGTTCGATCAGGACGAGCTGGGAGCCACACCTTCGGCGCAGGCGGGTCAGCAGGTGGCGATAGGTGCCCTCCCAGGCGTCCACGGGGGAGGGCAGGGCGCTGTCCTGGAGGCGCCAGGTGTCGTTCACGCCGATCAGGACGGAAAGCAGGCCGGGGTGGTGGGCGAGGGTGTCCTGCTCCCAGCGGTCCGCGAGATCGATGAGGCGGTCGCCGGAGACGCCGCGGTTGAGGATGGTGAGCGCGGGGTTGGCGGCGCGCATCCGGTCGGCTACCAGCGCGGCGTAGCCGTGGCCCAGGCCGGCGATCAGGGCCCGGTCGCGGCCGGCGTCGGTGATGCTGTCGCCTTGGAAGAGCAGAACCGGGCGGGCCGGGCGTGCGGCGGTCATGGTCTGGGGTCCTTTGGTGACCGGCCGCGCCGGCCGGGTGGACGGCACGGCGGGGCCTGCGTTGAAGACCGGCGGGGCGGTCAGTCGACGGCGGTCATGGCCTTGGCGTGGGCGCTGATCAGCTGCGCGGCGGCGTGTGCGGGGTCAGCCGGTTGCTGCGGCAGCGCGGTTCGTCGGCGAGTGCGATGGCCGACCTCCGTGAGGCGGGCGCACAGCGCCTGGTGGGTGGGAGTGGCGCGGTCAGCGGGACCCGGTCAGCGGGACCCGGACGCGGTGGAGTTGTGCGGTGCCGGCTACCTCGGCGGGCGCGCCCGCGGCCGGGAGGAAGGCCTCTCCCCCCGGCCCAGAGTCAGGAGTCCACCCGCCTGGTGGAGCACGACGCTTCCCTCGGTGCAGAGCAGGATCTGCGGGCCGTCGTCGTCGAGGGTGACCGGCTTCGCGACGTCGAGCCGCGAGAGTGCGAACTCGGCGGCGGGCGCCCGGTAGTGCCTCTCGATTCCGTCACTCGCGGTGGCGGGGACGAGGGTGGGCGGGGCGGGGCGGAAGTCGACGACGGCTGCGAGGGCGTCCACGTCGACGTGCTTGGGCGTCAGGCCGCAGCGCAGGACGTTGTCGGAGTTGGCCATGACCTCCACGCCGGTGCCGCGCAGGTAGGCGTGCGGGACGCGGGCGTCGAGGTACAGGGCCTCGCCCGGCTCCAGCCGGACGTGGTTGAGCAGCAGCGCGGCGACGATTCCCGGGTCCGCCGGGTAGTCCCGGGCGGCGGCCGCGTACGCGGCGTAGGTCCGGGTGTGCGGCCCCGGTGTGCGGGCCCGGGTGTGCGGCCCCGGTGTGCGGGCGGCACGCTCCAGCGCGGGAGCCAGGGCGAGGGCGGCCGCAGTTCCGCGCTGCCGGTCTGGGCCCAGTGCCTCGGTGAGTACGGTGCGCAGCGCGGTCTGGGAGCCGGCCGTGCGCAGGATGCGGATCCAGTGGCCGAGTTCTGGAAGGCGCAGAGCTGCCAGGAGGTCTGCGCTGGCGGCGGGTTCCCGGAATCCGCACAGCGCGTCGAACTCGTCCAGGGCGCGGAGCAGTTCTGGTTTGTGGTGTGGGTCCTTGTAGATGCGGTGCGGCGCCTCGATGGGGATTCCCGCCGTCTCTTCGGCGGCGAATCCGGCCTGGGCCTGGGCGGTGGTGGGATGGACCTGAACGGAGAGGGCGTGTTCCGGCGGCGAGGATCTTGAGCAGGAACGGCAGCCGTGCTCCGAAGCCCGTGGTGACGCGCTCGCCGACTTCGCGGGCCGGGTCGCGGGCGATGATGTCGTCGAGGGGTTCGGGTCCGTTGCCCCGGTCCGTTCGGGACGGGGCGGCCGGGTGGGCGCCCATCCATAGTTCCGCCTCGGGCAGACCGTCGGGGGCGCGGTCGGTCAGCTGGGCGATGGCGGTGCGCGATCCCCACGCGTAGCGGCGGATCTGGTTGGTCAGCAGACCGGCGGTGGGCTGGGGCTGGCTCATGGCAGGGCTCCGGATCGGGAGGGGCCGGGCGGGGACGCGCAGGCGTTCGGGGACCGGCCCGCTCCCGTGGCTCCTCACCCTCAGGAGGAGTCGGGAGCGGGCCGGGGTCTCAGGCCGGGTCAGGACGCGGCGGCGGGGGCTGTGCTGCCGCGTGGTACCAGAACCGGGGTCGCGGCGGGCCCGGAGGAGACCGGGCGGCGGCCGACCAGGTCGAACAGGCTCTGGGCGACCTGGGCGCCGAACCCGTGGACGTCATGGCTCATCGCGGACAGGGTGGGGTGGGTGAGGCGGCACAGCTGTGAGTCGTCCCAGGCGATCAGACTCAGGTCCCGGGGGACCTGCAGGCCGAGCTCTGCGGCGACGGCGAGGCTGGCGACGGCCATGATGTCGTTGTCGTAGATGATCGCCGTGGGCCGCTGGTCACCGGAGGTGAGCAACATGCGGGTGGCGCGGGCGCCGGCCTGGCCGGAGTAGTCCGTGGGGAGGATGCGCGGCTCCTCCAGCCCGAGCTCGGCGGTGATCCGCCGCAGGGCGCGCGAGCGGATGATGGTGTGGCCCAGTGAGGGGTCGCCTCCGACGCGGGCGATCCGGCGGTGGCCGAGGAGCGCGAGGTAGCGGACGGCTTCCTCGATCGCGGCGCCGTCGTCCGTCCATACCGCGGTGGCGTCCGGGCCGGCGAGTCCGGAGTGTCCGGCGGCGACGACGGGCATGCCGAGCCGGGCGAGTGCGGGGACCCGGGGGTCGGCCTCGACCAGGTCGACCAGGATGGAGCCGCTGACCTGGCGGGTCTTCCACCACTGCTGGTGGACGGCGATCTCTTGCGCCTGGTCGCGAACCAGGCGCAGCAGCAGGGTCGCCGCCTCTTGCTCCAGGACGCTCTCGATGCCGGAGATGAACTCCATGAAAAAGGGCTCCAGTCCGAGCTGGCGGGCGGGGCGGGCGATGACCAGGCCGACGGTGTCGGCCTGCCCTGCCCGCCCGCCGAGGCTCCGGGCGGCCTTGCTGGGGATCCAGCCGAGGTCGGCGGCGGCGACGCGGATCCGCTCCCTCGTGGTGGCGGAGAGGCCGGGCCGGTCGTTCAGGGCCAGGGACACCGCCCCGGTGGACACCCCCGCCCGGGCGGCGACGTCCCGGATGGTGACGCGCGCGGTCATCGCTTCTCCTTCCGCCGGCCGGTGCGCGGTGCCACAGCCAAGGTGCGGCGTCGACCGCAGGCTCGGGTCACTTCGTGGAACCGGCTGCGAAGCCGCTGTAGATGAACCGCTGGAGGGCGAGGAAGACGACGAGGGTGGGCAGGATGACGAGGACGGTGCCGGCCGAGATGGTCTCCCAGTGCGCGCCGAAGGGGCCCTTGAACCGGAAGAGGGAAGTGGAGATGGTCCCGAGATCGGAGGCCGGCATGTAGAGGAAGGGTATGTAGAAGTCGTTGTAGACGGTGATGCCCTTGACGATGACCACCGTGGCGATCGCGGGCTTCAGCATCGGCAGGATGATCCGCCGGTAGATGGTGAAGGAGTTCGCGCCGTCCAGGCGGGCCGCCTCGTCCAGGGAGACCGGGATGGAGCGGATGAACTGCAGAAAGACGTAGATCGAGACGATGTCGGTGCCGAGGTACAGCAGGATCGGCGCCCAGCGGGTGTTGAACGCACCGAGGTCGTTGACGATCTGGAAGGTCGCGACCTGGGTGGTGACTCCGGGGACCAGGGTGGCGACCAGGAACAGTCCCACGACCAGCTTCTTCATCCGGAACTCGAACCGGTCGATGGCGTAGGCGGTCATCGAGCCGATCAGGACGGTCCCGGCGGTGGAGACCACCAGGATGATCGTGGTGTTGACGAAGGCCTGCAGCATGTTGCCCTGCCGGAAGGCGTCGACGTAGTTGTCGAAGTTGAACCAGTTCTCGGGCAGCGTCAGCGGACCCGTGCTGCCGACCTCCTGACTGGCCTTCAGCGACGTGAACAGGATCACCACGAGCGGAATGACGACGACCGCGGCGGCAAGGACGAGCGAGAGGTACTTGCCCACGCCCGTGAGGGCCGCGCGGGGCCGGGGGGAGCGGCTGTGCGGGGTGGTGGCGGCAGCGTTGGCGGTCACGACAGTTCAACCCTCTCCTCCGGTACGAACCGGCGCTGGATCCAGGTCACGATCAGGATCAAGATCAGGAGAACGATGGCGGACGCGGACGCCAGGCCGACCTTGTCGAACTTGAACGCGAGCTTGATGGTCTGGATGACGAACGTCTCGCTGCCGTTGGCACCGCCCGTCATGATGTACGGGATCTCGAAGACCGCCAGCGATCCGGAGATCCCCAAGATCACGCTGAGGCTGATGATGGGCTTGATGCCGGGCGCGATGATGTGGCGGAACTGCTGCCAGCTGTTGGCGCCGTCCAGCGCCGCGGCCTCGTACAGGTGCGGCGGGATGGACTGGATCGCTCCCAGGAACAGCACCATGTTCAGGCCCGTGTAACGCCAGACCGACACTCCCGCCAGGGCCTTGTTCACCAGGTCGGGGTCGCCCAGCCACAGGTGCTCACCGTGTGCGCCGAGCAGTCGCAGGACCGAGTCGAGGGTGCCGCCGGGCTGGAAGAAGTACAGGAACACGAAACCGATCGCAACGCCGTTGATCAGGTACGGGAAGAACAGGATGCCCTTGAAGAAGTTCCGGAAGCGGGTGTTGAAGCTCAGCACTGTGGCGAAGAACAGGGCGGCCGCGATCTGCACGAAGGAGGCGAGCAGATAGACGCCGCTGACGAGGAACACCTTGAACAGCTCCGGCCGGGTGAACAGGCCGGTGTAGTTCTCGGTCCCGACGTTCTCACTCGTGGGACTGATGCCGTCCCAGTCGGTGAAGCTGTAACCGGCCATCTCCGCGATCGGCAAGTAGGTGAAGGCCGCCAGCAGCGCCAGCGGCGCCAGCAGGTAGAGCCAGGGCGTGAACCACCAGTACCTGCGGGTGCCCCGTCGCCGTGACCTTCGGCCCGGAGCGTGCGGGGGCGGTGCGGCCGGACCGCGCGCGGGGAGCGGTCCCGGTCCTCTGTCCTTCTGCAGTGCAGTCATCTTCGTTCCTTCGTCGTGCAGGACACTCCGGGAAGCGGCGCGGCCGGATGGCCGGGGCGGCCGGTCGTTTGCCGGCCACGCCGCTCGTTCGGAGGTGTCAGCCTGCGACCGTCTTCAGCGACTCGGCCCACTTCTTGTTCAGCTCCGCGAAGTAGCTGTTCTGGTCACCACGAGCCGCGCCGCGGGCGATGTCGACCAGCTTCTGGCGGTAGTCGGGAGTGTCGAGGCCGATCTCCGCACCCTTGTCGATCTTGCTGACGGCGGCGGACTTCTCCTGAGCCTGCGGGATCACCTTCACGCCCTTCTCCTCGAAGGGCTTGAGAGTGGCCGGCAGCGGCGTGCCCTTGACCGAGGAGATGGCCTCCTCCGCCTGGGAGCTCCCCGACTTGGTGATGAACCAGTCGATCCAGGCCCGCGACGCCTCTTTGTTCTTGGAGTGCGTGTTGACGGCGTACTTGTAGTCCGGCTGCACGATGGTGCAGAGCTTCCCGTCGGCGGACGCCTGTGAGAACGGCATGTAGCCGATGTCGTCCGGGTTCTGCCCAGCGGCCTTGGCGGCGGCCCGCACCTGCGGGATCGCCCACGAGCCGAGCGCCATCGCACCGACCTTGCCCGACCCGAGCAGGGTCTTGGAGTTCTCCCAGTTCGTCGTCGTCGGGTCGGCCTCGCTGAGCTTCTCGTGCACGGTGCTGTAGAGCAGGCCGTCGATCGCGTTCAGGTCCTTGCCGGGCCCCCAGGGATCGGGGGTGGTGGCCAGCGAATCCTTGGTCTTGACATCGCAGCTGGGTACGCCGATGGAGTCGGTCCACTGCCGCAGCGGCCAGCCGTCGTGATAGTTCGTGTAGTACGGGGTCGCTTGTGTTTTGGCCTTGATGGCCTTCAGGCCGTCGATGAACTCCTGCTGCGTCCTGGGCCACTCTGTGATGCCGGCCTGCTTCCAGACCGCCTTGTTGTAGACCAGGCCGGTCGCGACGCCGACGTTGGCCAGGCCGTAGACCTTGCCGCCCACGTTCGCGTAGTCGGTCCAGTCGAAGGTTTTCGACAGCTCGGAGGCCTCGCCCAACGAGGAGAAGAACGTGGGGTACTGACTGACCGACAGGCTGTTGGGGATCAGCAGGACGTCACCGTAGTTCTCGGTGTTCATCCGGATCTTGACTTCGCCCTCGTAGTCGGTGATCCCCTCGAACTTCACCTTGACGTGCGGGTAGACCTTGGCGAACTCGTCGGCGTACTTCTTCAGCGTCCCGTCCGTGATCTGGTCGGTCCGGTTGGTCAGCACCGTGATGTCACCGGCCACCTTCGCCGGGTCAGCGGCCGCGCTCGCAGCGGAGGACGAGTTTCCACCGCCGTTGCTGCTACAGGCAGTGAGCACAATCATGGTTGCGGCCGCCACGGCCATCCATCCTCTGCGCATCTTCGCTCATCCTTCGCGCTGGTCGTCTTGTGGGATCGGCAAGTGACGCCCGGGGTGCTCGAACAGCTTCCGGGGCTGTTGGACGTTTAACGTAGATGTCACATCAGACCGTGTCCATAGATCGGTCAACATTGATATCCAGGCCATTTGTTGGCAGTACCTCGTGGATTTACTAAATCTTTACCTAACTAAATGACGATCCAGTCTCGTTTTCCGATCGCGATCGAGGTCGACTCGACAACGTTGTCTAATCTCGTGAGAGCCATCAGACCGTCCGGCCGCGCCATCACCACACCGTCATGCCGCAGCCCCGCTACCCCTGCGGAGACATCACAGTGAGTGACATAGATGTCGTCATCGAAGCCCGGCGCACCCCCGGGCCGCTTCTGGGTGCTCTCGACATCGGCGGCACGAAGATCGCCGGCGGCGTTGTGGACCCGCAGGGCAACCTCCTGTACCAGGTCCAGTGGCCCACTCCCGCCCGCGGCAGCAGTCTCGAGATGCTGGAGGCGGTGTACCGAGTGATCGATCTGCTGGCGCAGCATCCGCTGTGGCCCTCCGTACGCGCTGTCGGTATCGGGAGCGCCGGACCGGTCAACACCGAGGGCGGCACCGTCAGTCCGGTGAACATCCCGTCCTGGCGCGGTTTCCCGCTCCGAACCGAGGTTGCGGCTCATTCTGCGGTCAGGGACCTGCCTGTCGTCCTCGGCGGGGACGCCGTGGCGATGACCGCCGCCGAGCACTGGCGCGGCGCCGCGCGCCCCTACCGCAATGCCCTCTGTCTGGTCGTCTCCACCGGCGTCGGCGCGGGCCTGGTCATCGACGGCCGCCTGCACACCGGCCCCTCCGGCAACGCCGGACACCTCGGCCACATGAGCATCGACTTCGCGGGCCGGCCCTGCCCCTGCGGTTCACGCGGCTGCCTGGAGGGCCTGGCCAGCGGCACCGCCATCGCCCGCACCGCCGCCGAGGCCGGCTGGCAGCCGACCGGCGGCGACGCCTCCGCAACCGGTGTGGCGGCCGCGGCGCTGGCAGGTGACCCTGTTGCCTTGTACGCCTTCGACCGCGCAGCGCAGGCTCTCGCGGCGGGCATTGCCGCCACCGCCGCTCTCGTGGAAATCGAGGCCGCCGTGATCGGCGGCGGTGTCGCCCGGTCAGGCGAGATCCTCTTCGCCCCCCTCCGGCAGCATCTCGCGTCCTACGCCACCCTGCCGTTCACGACCGGCACCGTTCTTGTCCCGGCACAGCTCGGCACTGATGCCGGCCTCGTCGGGGCAGCCGCTCTCGCCCGGCACGCACTCAGCTCCTCAGCCCGCCTCCTCGGCACCTGATGACAGCCCCGCCCCACAGATCTCGGAGCTCGTCGGCATGGCCGACGGAGGGGGGCTCCGACATGTACGGGGGAAGAAGGAGGCGCTGGCCGCCCTGACCCGCGCGAGCACGGACCTGGCCGCCGCTGACCCCGGCATCGAGGAACCCGACCGGGTGGCGTTCTTCGCGGAGGCGTCCCTGTCGCACGAGATGGCCTGCACCCTGCGAGACCTGGGCGACCTCAAGGGCGCCGAAGCCGCCTTCCGGCGCAGCGTCCGCACCCGAGCGCTCCCGTACGCACGCACCCACGCAGTGACCCTGGGATACCTCGGAGACGTCCAGGTCCGCCAAGGCCACCTCGACGACGCGTGCCAGACGTGGACCCGGGCCTTGGACGCCATGGCCGGCATCCGCTCCGGCCGGGCACGCGACACCGTCGTCCAGATGCGACGGTCCCTTTCCCCGGTCAAGGCCGCGGCGGCCATATGGCCGCAGCCCTCGACCAGCGGGCCCGCGAGCTCCTCGCCCACGTAGTCCGACCCGGCCACGCCGCCAGCAAGCCGCCGGAGCCAGCCTCCGGCCGGACCGATCAGGGGAACATCGTGTCCGAGCAGACCTTCACCTGCACGCCCGTCGCCACGGTTGTCGGCGGCCACACCACGCCCCTGGATGACTACCAGGGAGGCGCCCAGGCCATCATCCGCCTGAACGCCGACTTCCCCGAAGAAGTCCTCCAGGGAATCGAAGAGTTCTCGCACCTGGTGCTTACATGGCCCTTCACCCTGGCGTCCCCCACCGATGTGGAGCTCCACGCCCGCAGCCCCCGGGGGAACCCCCGTTGGCCTGCCACGGGTACGTTCGTCCACCGTAACCACCGCAGGCCGGCACGACTGGCCACGTCCTTCCCCCGCCTGCTTCGCGTGAACGGACTGGACCTGCACGTCACCGATCTCGATGCCGTCGACGGCACCCCCGTGTTCGATCTTGCCCCTTACTTCCCGCAGATGGGCCCCCGCGGCACGGTCGCCGTCCCCGCCTGGCCCGGCGAGATGATCACCGACTACTGGGCCGACCACACCGACCGTCCCGTCCGAGTTGGAAGGCCTGCGGATTCGTGAGCGAGGTCTGCTGATCATGAGCACTGTCAGAGGCCTCCGAGCGCACGGTCCAGTTCACCGGAAGGCTCCTCCACTCGGTGGCGGCCTTAAACGACTGGGTGTTGGGTCTGGCAGCGGTGGAGCTAGTGCCGCGTTCGTCATCGACTCGGCGGGCGTGCTGCGGCTCGCCCCGCGCCGGAGCGAGCACGTGGTGTGCGCTGGCGGCGGTCCCGTTCTCGGTGCCGGAGAGATGAGCTTCCGCGAGGAGTCCGGGCAGTGGGTGGTCGGCGAGGTGAGTAACCAGTCGACCGGATACTGCCCTGACATCAGCTCGTGGCCGGCCGTCGCGAAGGCTCTGGACGCAGCCGGGATCGAGCAGCCTTCCGGCTTCATTTACGAGGTGATGTTCCGGCGCTGTCCCGCCTGTAGCCAGCTGAACATTGTTCGGGAGGAGGACTTCGTCTGCGTCTTCTGTGACGAGGACCTGCCGAGGGAATGGAACGTGGACTGGGCTGGGCGTTAGCGGACCGGGGGCTTGTCGGGTTTGTCGGTGGGGTTCTTGGGCCGCTTGTTCGGGCGGTAGCTGGGACCGTTCATGATGACCTGGTGAATGGTGTTGATCAGCCGGTCCAGCAGCGACTCGGCGACGACCGGGTCCGGGAAGAGGGGATACCAGTCGCTGGGTGCCCGGTTGCTGGTGATGATCAGGGATCGGCTCTGCCGTTCGCTGGCCAGTTCATAGAGGTCATCGGCCTGGGACGCGGCGAGCTGGCGCATGGCGAAGTCATCGAGGATGAGCACGTCGGGCCGTTCCAGTTCACGGATCCGCCGTGGTGCTCCGAGGAGGCGTCGGCCAGGGGTCGGTGTTGGGTGCCGGCGTGTGGTCGCCATCGGTCTCTGAGGGTGGCTCCAGTCACAGTGGTGGTGCTCCTGGGCGACGCGCGAGGGTCGTTGCGTAGGCTGGCGACGTCTTCGTGGTGGGGAGAGGGTGAGGATGCCCAAGCCCCTCCGAAGTTGGCTGATGGTGTGTCAATAAAGTCAGCAAGTGGTCAGCATCAGTCCTCAAAAACCTGGTGAAACCTGACTGGACCCGCGACTGGTTGTAGGGTAGGAAAACCGCACTTGACCTGCATAGACGCAGGCAGGGAGCCTAGATCCAGGAGTACCTCGATGCTGCGCACCATGTTCAAGTCCAAGATCCACCGGGCCACCGTCACGCAGGCCGACCTGCACTACGTCGGGTCCGTGACCATCGATGCCGATCTGCTCGATGCGGCCGATCTGTTGCCCGGGGAGCTCGTCCACATCGTGGACATCACCAACGGCGCGCGGCTGGAGACCTACGTCATCGAAGGCGAGCGGGGTTCCGGGGTGATCGGGATCAACGGGGCCGCCGCGCACCTCGTGCATCCCGGGGACCTGGTCATCCTGATCAGCTACGCGCAGATCGACGACGCCGAGGCGCGGGGGTTCGCGCCGCGTGTCGTCCATGTCGACGCGGACAATAGGATCATCGAGCTGGGGTCGGATCCGTCCGCTCCGGTGCCGGGCACGGACCAGGAGCGCAGCCCCCACGCGGTGGCTGTCTGAGGGGAGTCGCAGACATGGCGGTCGAACTGCGGGACGAACGCGGGGCCGGGCGGCTGCTGGCCGTCGAAGACGGCGCGGTGGTCGGGTACATCGCCTACTTCGTCCTCGCCGCCGAGCCCCACGCGCTGGTCGCCGTGCACACGGTGGTCGAGCCGGGGCACGAGGGCCGGGGCATCGCGGGGGAGCTGGTGAAGGCCTTCTACGGGATCGCCGCGTCCGAGGGCGTTCCGGTCGTGCCGCTCTGCCCCTACGCGGCGAGCTGGGCCGCCAAGCACCCCGACCAGGCGCCCAGCGCCCCGGACGAGGTGGTCGAGGCCGCCAAGGCGCAGCTGGCGGGTGACTCGGACCTGTGGTGACGGGGGCGGCGGACCTGACGCTGCTCCACACCTCCCCGGTGCACGTCCCGGTCTTCGACGCGCTGCGCGACCGGGACCACCCCGGCGCCGTCCTGCGGCACGTGGTGGTCCCGGAGCTGCTGGAGCGGGCCCGCGAGCGGGGCCCGGAGTCGGTGGCCCCGGACCTGCGCGGGCTGCTCGGGGAAGCGGGCGGGCCGGTGCTGGTCACCTGCTCGACGCTCGGGGCGGTCGCGGAGGCCCTCGCGCCCGCCGTCGGCGCCCCCGTGCTCCGGGTGGACCGGCCGATGGCCGCCGAGGCCGTCCGTACCGGGCCGCGGATCGCCGTGCTGGCCACCGTCGCCTCGACGGCCGGGCCGACGGCGGAGCTGCTGGCCGAGGAAGCCGCCGGCCGGGAGGTGTCCGTCGCCGTGCACCTCGTGGACGGTGCCTGGGAGCTCTTCGAGGCCGGTGACACCGACGGCTACCTCGCGGCCGTGGCCGGGGCGGCGGACGCCGTCGCCGGTGCGGACGTCATCGTCCTGGCCCAGGCCTCCATGGCCGGGGCCGCCGGGCTCGTCCGCACCCCCGTGCCCGTCCTCTCCAGCCCCCGCCCGGGCCTGGCCGCCGCCCTGCGGCTCGGGGAGTGGCCCGCAGGCTGAAAACAATTGTCCGGATCAGATGCCTCCGGCTAGGGTCTCGATGATCATCAGCGAGACCCGGGGAGGGTCATGAACGTGAAGAAGACCAGGCCGGGGGGCCGGACGGGAACGGTCCACAGGGGCGCGCTCCCGTTCGCGCTGGCCACGGGAATGGCAGCCACCGGGCTCGTCGTCCTCGCGCCGACGGCCACCGCCGCCGTACCCCCCGCCCCCGCCGCCGCGACCACGACGGCCGCCGCGTCCGCCGCGTCCGTCACGGGCTGGACCCGGGTGGCCAAGAAGCACCCGGACACCACGTACTGGAAGTCCGCCGACGCCCTGCGCGCCGGCAACGAGGGCGGCCGCGAGGGACTTTCCCGCTCCTTCCTCCAGATCGACACGGCCGCCCTCAAGGGCGCCCAGGTCACCGGGGCCACCCTGCGCCTGCGCGGCACCGCTTCGGCCACCTGCACGGCCAAGCCCGTGGAGCTGTGGAGCACCGGGGCCGTCACCGCCGGGACGAGCTGGCGCGTGCAGCCCGCCAAGGGGGCCAGGCTCGCCACGGTCACCGCGTCCCGGGGCGCCGGCCCCGGCTGCCCCGCCGGGGAGCTGGCCTTCGACGTCACCGCGCTCCTCAAGGACGCGGCCGCCGCCGGGCGCACCGCCGTCACCGTCGGCCTCTACGCCGCCGACGAGAACGACACCTCGGCCTGGAAGCGCTTCGACCCCAAGAGCGTCGCCCTCCAGACCGCCGTCACCGCCGCGCCCACGGTCTCCGCGCTCGCCACCGCCCCGGCGACCCCGTGCACCGGCGGGCTCATCGGCAACACGCAGATCAGCCTGTCCGCGACCGTCGACGGCCCGGACCCGGGCGGCCTCTCGGCCGAGTTCCAGGTGTTCGCGGCCGGTTCGGCCACGCCGCTGCGGTCCATGACGGTCCCCGCGGCCAAGGGCCGTCCGGCCACCTGGCCCGTCGCGGACGCCGACCTGCCGAGCGGTGCCTACACCTGGCACGCGCGCGCCACGGACGCCGCCGGGCAGACCTCCGCCTGGTCGCCGGCCTGCGCCTTCTCGGTGGACCGTACGCGTCCCGCCGCGCCCCCGGTGATCAGCTCGCCCGAGTTCCCGGACGGCGCCCAGGGGCAGCCCGCCCACACCGGCGCGGCGCGCACCCCCGGCACCTTCACCTTCGCCACCGGCGGGGTCGAGGACCTCGCGGAGATCGTCTACTGGTCGGACTCCGACGCGGTCCGCCGTACGGTGGCGCCCGGCGGCAGCGCGACCATCACCCCGCTCGGCACCGGCCCGCAGCGCGTGTACGCGTACGGCGTGGACAAGGCGGGCAACCGCTCGGACACGGCGGAGTACCTCTTCTACGCGGTCCGCGCCACGCACCCCGACGTGGCCGGCGACCTCAACGGTGACGGGCACCGCGACCTGTGGACCCTCGCCGCCGACGGCCGCCTCCAGTTCCGCGCGGGCAAGGGCGACGGCGCCTTCGCCGCGCCCGTCGACGCGGGAGTGACCCTGAACCCCGCCGCGCAGATCGTCGCGGGCGGGGACTGGGGCCAGGACGGCTACAACGACCTCGTGGTGCTGGAGCCCGGCCCGGCCGGGGCCCGGCAGCTGTGGGTCTACCCGAACACCGGTCTCGGGGCGGTCGCGCCCGCCGACCGCATGGAGGTGTCGGCGTTCGACTCCGCCGACGACCACTGGGCCGGTGCGCAGCAGCTCGTCTCCGCCGGGGACGTGGACGGCGACGGCCTGGCCGACCTGCTGGTCCGCGAGGGCGGGCGGCTGTGGACGTACCGCGCCGCCCCGATGGGCTACCTGGACGCGCCCGTGTCCGTCGGCGGCGCCGGCTGGGACGCGTACACCGTCGTCAGCCCGGGCGACACCGACGGCGACGGCGCCGGCGACCTGTGGCTGCGCGAGGACGCCACCGGCGACCTCCTGACCGTCGCCGGTGCCAAGGGCGCCGACGGCAGGCAGGACGTCACGGCCTGGGGCTCCGCCGCGAAGGTCAGGGCCGGTTCCGGCTTCGGCCGCGCCGTCCACCCCGTCCTCGGCTCCGCCGGCGATGTGACCGGCGACGGCTTCGCGGACCTCTGGGCCACCGGCCCCGACGGCACTGCGGTGCTGTTCCGCGGCACCGCCACCGGCGTCGACCCCACCCCGGTGCCCCTGGGCTGACCTGCCCGTGAGCCCGGCGTGCCCCCGGTGGACGAACCCCGCCGGGGGCACCGCCGTGTCCGGGGGCGTACGGGAGCGGATCGGGGGAAGGTGGGACCCATGGTGCGAAACGTAGAGCAGACGCAGCCCCCGGTGCCCGGGCCGGATCCGGTTCCCCCGTCCCCCGTGCCGACGCCCCCGGCTCCGCCCGTCCCGGGCCCCGGGCCCGTGCCGCACCCGGTGCCGCCGGTGCCCGCGCCGGTCCCCGAGCCCGACCCGGTGCCCCCGCCGCCCGGGCCCGCGCCGATCCCGCAGCCGGGCCCGCTGAGCTGAGCCCGTAGCCTCGTAACCCCGTAGCCCCGTACGCCCGCCCGCGCGAACCCCGATCCTCCGTTCGGCGGCCCCAACTCCGGTCTGACTCCGGCTGGTTGTGGCTCTTGTCAGGGGCGGAGGGTGACGTTAGGTTGTGCGGTTCCTGATGTCATCAAGGGGGCTCCCATGGGCGTACGGGGCCGGCACCGCCGGTATCAGCCGAGCAGCATCAACCGGGCCTCGCTCGCCGTCACCGCGGGTGGTGCCGGGATCGCGCTCCCGCTCATCGGCGCCGGAGCGGCGCACGCCGCCTCCGTGGACACCTGGAACAAGGTCGCCGAGTGCGAGGCGACCGGCAACTGGAAGATCAACACCGGCAACGGCTACTTCGGCGGGCTGCAGTTCAGCCAGAGCACCTGGCGGGACTTCGGCGGCACCGCCTTCGCCGCGCGCGCTGACCTGGCGACCAAGGACCAGCAGATCGCGGTCGCGGAGAAGGTCCTCAAGGGGCAGGGCCCGCAGGCGTGGCCCGTCTGCGGCCCGCAGTCCGGACTCAGCCGCAGCGGACCGGCGCCCGCCACCGGGACGGGCACCGCCCCGAAGCCGAAGGCCGCCGCCAAGGTGCCCGGGCAGCAGGCGCCCATGGACCGGCTCCAGGCGACCAAGGCCACGACCGGCGCACCCGGCAAGGCCGCCGGGTCCGCCGCGTCCGCCACACCGGTGGTCACGCCCACCCCGACCGGCACCTCGGTCCTGCCGAACCCGTACGTGGTCGCCTCCGGGGACTCGCTCTCGACGATCGCCGCCGAGCAGCACGTCGAGGGCGGCTGGCAGGCGCTCTACGAGACCAACCGCGGCACCGTCGGCGGCAACCCCGACATGATCTTCCCGGGGCAGCGGCTCACCCTCCGCGTCACCACCGCCCCCGTGGCACCGCCCGCGCAGAACCCGGACAAGCCGCCGCGCACCGCCGAACCGGTCAAGCCCGTGGAACCCGCGGGGAAGACCGGCCAGGCCCCCCAACCGGCCGAGAAGCCGGCCGAGAAGCCGGCCGAGAAGCCGGCCGAGAAGGCCAAGCCCGCCGAGCAGTCCAAGCCCGCCTCAGCGGAGCAGAAGCCGGCGTCGGGAGGCTTCACCGCCCCCGTCGACGCCTCCCTCGGCACCGCCTACCACGTCGCGGGGTCGTCCTGGTCGAGCGGCTACCACACGGGCGTCGACTTCCCGGTGGCGACCGGCACCACCATCAAGGCCGTCGGCCCCGGCACGGTCGAGTCGGCCGGCTGGGCCGGTGCCTACGGGTACCAGGTCGTCATCCGGCACGCCGACGGACGGTACTCGCAGTACGCCCACCTCTCGGCGCTCGGCGTCAAGGCCGGACAGCAGGTCTCCGGAGGCCAGCGGATCGGCCGCTCCGGCTCGACCGGCAACACCACCGGACCGCACCTGCACTTCGAGATGCGGACCGCGCCCGGCTACGGCTCCGACATCGACCCGCTCAAGTACCTCCGGGGCAAGGGCGTCAGCATCTGACCCCCGCACGTGCGGCGGCACGGCCGTGAGCAGCACCAGGCCGGCCGCCGCCAGCACGGCGCTCGCCGCCGCGGCCACCGCGCCCGGGGTCCCGTACAGGAAGCCCTCGTCGAACAAGGAGATTCCCACCGCCGCCGCCACCGCCGGGTTGACCACGGTCACCGTGGCCAGCGGCGCGGTCATCCCCGCGCCGCGGTAGGCGGCCTGCGACAGCAGGAGCCCGCCGGCCGCCAGGACGGCGATCGCCGCCAGGTCCGGCCACAGGCCGACGAGGCCGCCCGCCTCGAAGCTCTCGGCCACCGACTTGGTGAACACGGAGGCCATCCCGAAGGCCGTCCCGGCCGCCGTCGCCAGCAGCACGCTGCGCAGCACCGGCCGACGCGCCCGCCGGGACGCCAGGAACAGCACCGCGGCCCCGCCCGCCGTCACCGCCAGCAGCAGGCTCCGCTCGGCGCCGGCCAGGGCCTCCCGGCCCGCGCCCTCCCCGCCGGTCAGCGCGAGCAGCCCGGCCAGGCCCACGGTGGCCAGCACGGCCCCGCGCCAGGCCGCGGCACCCGCCCGGCGCCCGACGAGCACGGCCGCCATCGGCAGGGCGAAGACGATGGTCAGCGCCCCGAGCGGCTGGACCAGGCTCAGCGGCCCGTAGGCGAGCGCGACCACGTGCAGCAGTGCCCCGAGGCCGTTGAGGGCGACGGCCACCCACCAGCCGGTCCGGCGCAGCGGCGCGTACGAGCCGTCGGGGGAGCTCGCCGCGACGTACTCCTGGACGATCGCACCGCCCGCGTACGCGACGGCGGACACCAGGCAGAGGACGACCGAGAGGGCCAGGGTGCTCATGAAATCCACCATGCCCCAGTCGGGCCCGCACTTCATCCGTCCTGAGTCTTCTTGATCGACAGTCGAGTCATCCTCCCGGCATACACCAGGAGGAGTACGCACCTCCCGCGATGCGCGGCGCCCCTGCGGCGATGGCCGTGTCGCGGAGCGTACGGAGCGTTACGGAACACTCCACAAAGTGACGGCCGGTTCGCGGTGGGTGAGGCGCCCGGCAACGGGTTTGGTTCCGGGCGTGTCGGCTCCGTACAGTAGCGGTTTTGGGGAGTTCCGCAGCAGGCGGACGCGGACGAGCGAACAGGGAACGGCAGCGGCCATGACGGTGACCGAAGACAACCACGCCTACGGGCCGGGCATCGACCCCGAGCGGCTGGCCCTCTGTCTCAGCGTGCTCGACGAGCTCGACAAGATCGACGTCGACCACCCCGACGCCATCGCCGTCCGCCGCGCCACCGCCGGCCTCTACCGCACGGTCAAGCAGCGCCGCCGCCAGGAGCGCCGCGCCGCCAAGACCGCCAACGACAAGGCCGTCACCGAGGCGACCGCGACCGGCTCCGCCGAGCGCATCGACGACGAGACCCAGGGCAACGCGCTCAGCAGCGCCGTCAAGGGCCCGATCGCCGGAATACTCCAGCGGCCGCGCTCCTGCTACATCTGCAAGACCCGTTACGTCGAGGTCGACGCGTTCTACCACCAGCTCTGCCAGGAGTGCGCCTCCTTCAACCGGGCCCGCCGCGAGGCCCGCACCGACCTGACCGGCCGCCGTGCCCTGCTCACCGGCGGCCGCGCCAAGATCGGCATGTACATCGCGCTGCGGCTGCTGCGCGACGGCGCGCACACCACGATCACCACGCGGTTCCCCAACGACGCGATCCGCCGCTTCAAGGCGATGCCGGACAGCTCCGAGTGGCTGCACCGGCTGAAGATCGTCGGCATCGACCTGCGCGACCCGGCCCAGGTCGTCGCGCTCGCCGACTCGGTGGCCGCGGAGGGCCCGCTCGACATCCTGATCAACAACGCGGCCCAGACCGTACGCCGCTCCCCGGGCGCCTACAGCGAGCTCGTCGCCGCCGAGAGCGCCCCGCTCCCGGCGGGCGAGCTGCCCTCCGCCGAGGTCATCGGCACCTTCGGCAGCGGCACCGTCGACCGGGTCGCCGCGCTGCCCAGCGGCCACGGCGAGAAGCTCAGCGCCCAGGACGTCACCGATCTCGCGCTGCTGTCCGGCTCCGCCACCCCGGCCCGGATCGCGGCCGGCACCGCCATCGACGCCGGCGGCCTGGTCCCGGACCTGCACGACACCAACAGCTGGATCCAGACGGTGTCCGAAGTGGATCCGATCGAGCTGCTCGAAGTGCAGCTGTGCAACTCCACCGCGCCGTTCATCCTGATCAGCAGGCTCCGCCCGGCCATGGCCGCGGCCGAGGCCGGCCGCCGCTACGTGGTGAACGTCTCCGCCATGGAGGGCGTCTTCAGCCGCGGCTACAAGGGGGCGGGCCACCCGCACACCAACATGGCCAAGGCCGCGCTCAACATGCTGACCCGCACCAGCGCCCAGGAGATGTTCCAGAAGGACCAGATCCTGATGACCGCCGTCGACACCGGCTGGATCACCGACGAGCGTCCGCACCCCGACAAGATGCGCCTCGCCGAGGAGGGCTTCCACGCCCCCCTCGACCTGGTGGACGGCGCGGCCCGCGTCTACGACCCGATCGTCCGGGGCGAAGCGGGCGAGGACCTCTTCGGCGTCTTCCTGAAGGACTACGCCCCCGCCAACTGGTAGACCGGCGCGGCGGAACGCGGACGAGGAGGGGGCGGACGGCGCGAGCCGTCCGCCCCCTCACCCGTTCGGGCGTATTGCGCCTCAGAGTTGATAGGCCCCCGCGGCGACGAGTTCCAGCACCGGGCGCCAGTCCTCCACCACCCCCGCGTCCAGCCCCGCCGCCCGGCCCGCCCGGGCGGCCTGCCGCAGGGCCTCCGCGTCCGGATCCACCTCCGGGTCAGCCTCCGGATCCACGCCCCGGACCTGCGGTCGCAGCAGCCGGGCGACCCGGTCGCCGAGCAGCGGGCGGACCGCCTCCGCCGTGCGTCCGGCCGGGTCGGCGGGCGCCCCGCAGCCCTCCTGCGAGGCCTCCCCGGAGCTCCGCGGGACCAGCAACCGCCCCGGGCCGTGGAGCAGTCCGGCCACCTGGAGCTCCTTGTCGAACGGATGCGAACGGCGCAGCAGCGCCGCAGTCTGTAGTCCGAGGTCGCGGGAAGCCGCGTCCGAGGCCTCGCGACCGGCGTGCAGAAGGTCCATCAGCTCGTCGACACTGCCGAACGCGGGTACCCCAGTCCTGGCCACCGCGACTCCCTCCGTCGTCCCCGCTCACGCACCAATGCCGTCGAGCAGACCAGCACCGGTGGACACACCGGGGGGCGACTTACTGAACTCGGGGAGAAAACAAGCGGTCCAGCGCGAATTTTACCGTTCCATCGAGCGGGCCCCCGCTCATATGTGTAACCTGAACGGCAAGGAGCCCCACCCGGGCCCCGCTCCACCATGGCGCCACCGCGTCCGGAAGACCTTCATTTCCCCTATCCGGCATGCGGAAGAGCCCGCCGGGTTACGCGACACAAGGGAGTGCGCGGTGACTGAGATGACCAAGACAGACCCGACCATGGAGCGCACGGGTTGGAGGGCGAGCACGCGGTCCGACGAACTCGGAAGTCTCGAGGTCTGGGCACGCTCCGCCCCCATCCGGCTGGCCGGCTACGAGGACGACCTGGCGGAGCCCCACATCCTGCCCGGCATCGACTAGGCCGGCGGCACGGCGCGCCCCCGCAACCCCCAGGGTGGCGGGGGCGCGCCGCGCCCGGACCCGCGCCGCGGCGCCGCCCGCGGCACCGGCCGTGCGGTCGGCGCCGCCCGCGCCGCCGGGTTCCCGTCCCGCCTACGCCCTGAGCGTCATCGCTGTCGGCGATCACCTCTTCCCCGGCCCGCCCCGCCCCGGCAGTGTCGATCCCATGACCACGAGACTGCTGATGCTGGGTGGGACCGAATTCGTCGGACGGGCGATCACCGAAGACGCCCTTGACCGGGGCTGGGAGGTGACCGTCTTCCACCGCGGCCACCACGCGCCCCCGCCGGGCACGACCGCCCTCCACGGGGACCGCACCGTCCCGGGCGGGCTCGACGCCCTCGCCACGGGGGAGTGGGACCTGGTCGTGGACACCTGGGGTGGCGCCCCCACCGCCGTACGGGACAGCGCCCGCCTGCTGGCCGGCCGGGCCGGCGGGTACGCGTACGTCTCCACCCGGTCGGTGTACGTCTACCCCGCCCCGGCAGGCCTCACCGAGGACGGCCCGGTCGTGGAGGGTTCGCCCGACGCCGGCTCGACCGCCTACGCCGAGGACAAGCGCGGCGGCGAACTCGCCGCACAGGCCGCCTTCGGGGACCGCGCCCTGCTGGCGCGCGCCGGGCTGATCCTGGGCCCGTACGAGAACGTCGGCCGGCTGCCCTGGTGGCTGAACCGGATCGCCCGCGGCGGCCCGTTCGTCGCCCCCGGCCGCCCCGGCCTGCCGCTCCAGTACATCGACGTGCGCGACCTCGCCCACTGGCTCCTGGACGCGGCGGCGGCCGGACTGGGCGGCGCCTACGACGTGGTCTCGCCGACCGGTCACACCACCATGGGCGGTCTCCTCGACGCCTGCACCGCCGCCACCGGCTCCGACGCCGAGCCGCAGTGGAGGGGGGACGCGGTGATCGAGGAGGCGGGGGTCCAGCCCTGGACCGAACTGCCGATCTGGCTCCCGGAGGGCGAACTCGCCGACCACATGTTCGGCGGGGACGTCTCCAAGGCCCTGGCGGCGGGCCTGCGCTGCCGCCCCGTCGAGGAGACCGTCGCCGACACCTGGAGCTGGCTCACCTCCCTCGGCGGGGTCGCCCCGCAGCGGCCCGACCGTCCCGGCAAGGGCATATCGGCCGAGCAGGAGGCCCTGCTACTCGGCCTCTGAAGTATGTGTTGTCGGGTGGCCCGCCCCCGGCCCGGCTCCCAGCCGGGTCGGCGGCAGGTACTCGCGCACCAGGGTGCGGTGCCACCAGGCGCCCGTCGCGCGCAGCTCGCGCCGGGTGGTGAAGCGGTACCGGTACAGCCGGGCCCGTACGAAGAGCGGCGGCGCGTCCGGGAAGGGGTTGTGGCGGAGCAGCCGGAGCGTGTCCCGGTCGCCCGCCAGCAGCCGCTCCACGAACGGCCCGAACCAGTCCCGGGCGTAGGCGGGGGAGAGGGCCGCGAACCACATCAGCCAGTCGAGGCGCAGGTGGTACGGGGCGAACTGGCGCGGCATCCGACGGGGGTCACCCGGTTTGCCCCGGAACCCGTACTCCCGCCACGCGCCGTCCTCGCGGGGGACCCGGTCGGCCGTCCCCTCGACGACCACCTCGTCGCGGACCCGGCCGACCGTGCCGAACGCCCCGTAGGTGTTGACCAGGTGGAGCGGGTCGAAGGAGCGGTTCATCACCTGGCGCGGCGAGATCATGTTGCTCACCGGGTGCCGGCTCAGCACCAGCACCAGCGCCGTCACCGCGCACACCAGCACCACGAACCACAGCGGCGCCGCGCGCGAGGCGGCGGCGGGCGGCGCCCCCGCGAGGCCGGTGAAGTCGACGGCCGACAGCGCGAGCGTGATCGTCAGCCAGTTCAGCCAGGCGAAGTTCCCCGACAGCACCAGCCACAGCTGGGTGGCCACGATCAGCCCCGCGGCGTACGAGGCCACCGGCTGCGGAGTGAAGAGCAGGACCGGCACGACGAGTTGGGTCACGTGGTTCGCCGCGCACTCCACCCGGTGCACGGGCCGCGGCAGATGGTGGAAGAACCAGCTCAGCGGTCCCGGCATCGGCTGCGTCTCGTGGTGGTGGTAGAGGCAGGTGAGCTTGCGCCAGCAGGCGTCGCCCCGCAGTTTGATCAGCCCGGCGCCGAACTCCACCCGGAACAGCAGCCAGCGCAGCAGCCACAGCACCAGCACCGGCGGCCCGGTCCGGGCGTTGCCGAGGAAGACGGCCAGGAAGCCGGTCTCCAGGAGCAGGGACTCCCAGCCGAAGGAGTACCAGGTCTGCCCCACGTTCACGATCGACAGGTAGAGCAGCCACAGCACCGCCCACATCCCCATGGCGGCGCCCAGCGGCACCAGGTCCCCCGCGCCCGCCGCCAGCGCCGCCGCGAGGGCCGCCCCGGCCCAGGCGCAGCCGGCGAAGAGGCGGTCGCCGTAGCGCAGTTGGAACAGGCTCGGAGCCTGGCGGAAGGGCACGTACCGTACGTACCGGGGGACGGGCAGCATGCCGTGCGCCCCGATCAGCGCCCGGAACTGCAGGGCCGCTGCGGCGAACGCGCAGACGTAGACGCCCGCCAGGGCCCGCTGGAAGACCAGCCGGCCGAGCCAGTAACCGGGCGCCGTGAACCAGTCCATCCCCTCCAGTATCAGGCGCGGGCGGCCAGCGCGCGCACGTGACGGCCGAGGTGGCGCGCGTAGGCGTGCTGGAGCACGGGCAGGACCGGGCCCGCGAGGTGCGTGTACCAGCGGTCCGGGCGGCTGAAGGCCGTCACCGTGAACCAGACCGCGCCGTCGTCGTCGATCTCCACGACGAAGGACTCCTCGCCACAGGCGGGGTGCCCGGACCTGGTCCCGTAGGCGAAACCCGTGCGGGCGGGTTCGTACGCGGTCCAGATCACCTCGCAGGGGGCGGTGATCCGCAGCGGCCCGACGCCCATCCCCACCTCCACCCGCAGGCCGGGCCGGACGGCCGCCGCCTGGTCGGCGCCGGTGCGCACCCGCATGCCCGAGGTGCGGTGGGCGAGGAAGGTGGTGACCGCGGCCCCGGCGGCGTCGAAGGCGGGGCGGCCGTCGCCGATCCGGGTGCGGTGGCGCAGGTGGTGGTATCCGGCGGGCAGCGGCCGGCCGTCCGTCGCGCCCCGGTCGGGGTAGTTGAGGGCCTCCCGGCCGGCGCTGATCAGGCGGGTCATGGGTGTTCTCCGTTCGTGGGAGTCGTGGGAGTCGTGGCAGTCCGGTGGGTCGTGGGACTCGTGCGGCTCTTCACGTGCGTGGCGTGCGTGGCGTGCGTGGTGTGCGTGGCGTTCGGTCGTGCCGGTCGGGGAGCGGTCACGGCGCGGCGGGCGCCAAGGGCGACAAGGGAGCCAAGGGCGCCACCGGAGCCGGGGGCCCCGAGGGCGCGGCGGTCAGCCTGCGCCACGCCAGGAGCGAGCACAGCGCGAAGCCGAGCGCGTTGCCCAGGCCGTGCGTGGCCGCCATCCAGGTCAGCGTGGGGTGGACGATCCCGGTGGCCTCACCGGCCGCCCACCACAGGGCGAGCAGCATCGTGGCCACCAGCACCGCGGCCGAGACGGCCAGCAGCGCCCGGGTGGTCCGGTCGCGCGCGGCGGGCCGCACCTCGCGCCAGGTCGTCAGCGCCACCGCCCACATCCCCGCGGTCAGCACCACCGCGCCCAGCAGCTCGGCCCAGTCGTCGACGAAGTAGCCGAGCAGCACGAGCAGGGTCCCCGCCGGGACGCTGTACGCGGCCCAGCGCGCCCCGCGCCGCCCGGGCGCCGTCCGGCACACCAGTCCGGCGACCAGGGCGGCCGTGAACCCGGCGAAGTGGAAGTGCGGGACGGTCAGCGCCAGGACGTCCAGGTCGAAGCCGAACAGCCGGTACCCGGCGCGCTCGGCGACCAGGGCGGTCGCGGCGACCGAGGGCGAGACGAGCGCCGTCAGTACGGCCGTCTCGGCGGGGGCGCACGCACCGGGCCCGGCGTTCCGGAGGCGGCCGAGCCGAGTCGCGGCGGCCCCCGCCAGGGCCAGCGCGGCGGCGGCGTACAGGGCGGCGAGCGCGGTGGCGGCGGGTCCGCGCGGGAGCCACGTGCACAGGACGCCGGGCAGCGCGGCCAGGGGCCAGAGCCGGGCCGCGCGGCGCAGGCCACCGGGGTCGATCAGGCGCAGGCCCAGGGGGACCGCGCAGCACATCCCGAGGGCGACGACCAGGTTCACGAGCACCGTCACGGCACACTCCTTTGAACGTGTTCAATTCGTAGTTGTGACCCTACGCCGCTTGTTGAACATGTTCAATCCATCGCGGGGGTTCGCGGCGGGCCCGGCGCTCCGGTTGCGGCGCCCCGGGAGATGCGGCAGACAGGAGAACGACAAACCGGGGCGAAAAGGGAGAGCAGCGTGAACGACGTGAATGACGTGCCCGCACCGACACCCCGTCAGGCGCCGCGCCGTCACGTACCGGCCTGCGCGGCCCTTTTGGCGGTCGTCGGCCTCCTCGCCGCCGGCTGCTCGGCCGCGGAGCCCGAACAGACCAAGGGAGCCGCCGCCGGGACGCAGGAGCTCGCCCTCCAGCCCGTCGGCGCCCCCGGCCCCGATCCCTTCACCCCTTCGTCCGCCACCGCCGAGTCGGCGCCCGTCCAGCCCCCGCTGCCCAACGCGAGCGGCCGCGGGATCCGTACGGTGGGCGCCGCCACCCCCGGCCTGTACGGCGGGACCAACCGGCTCGGCAGCTGTGACGTCGAACGCCAGGTCACCCTCCTCACGGCCGATGACGGCAAGTCACGTGCCTTCGCCGAGGCCGCCGGAGTCGCCCAGGAGAAGATCCCGGAGTTCCTGCGCGGGCTCACCCCGGTGGTCCTGCGCGCCGACACCAGGATCACCAACCACGGTTTCCTCGACGGCCGGGCCTCCGGCTACCAGTCGGTCCTCCAGGCCGGGACCGCCGTCCTCGTCGACGACCACGGCATGCCCCGGGTCCGGTGCGCCTGCGGCAACCCGCTGGCCGCGCCGCTCGGCGCGAAGGGGAACCCGGTGCTCAAGGGCGACCAGTGGAACGGCTACCAGCCCAACCAGGTCATCGTCATCGAGCCGACCGTCCAGGCGATCAACCGGCTGGTCATCGTGAACGTCGCCGACAACACCTGGATCGAGCGCAAGACCGGCGACGACGGGGCCCAGGACCGGGTCCCCGCCGTGCTGCCCCCCTACGACCCCGCCGCCGGGATCCCCGACGGTCCCGCCACCCCGCCCGACCCGTCCGACCCCTGCGCGGGCCCGGACGCCAACAGCCTGGCCCGGACCACGCCGCCGAAGGAGCCGGCCGCGCCCCCCTCGGCGCCCCCGCCCGGCTCGCCGTCCGGGCCGCCGCCCTCCGGCGCCGCCTCCGATGCCCCCGCCCCACCGGCGGCCGGACCCCCCGGCGTACCGGCGGGCCCGCAGGCCGGCCCGGCGGAGGACCAGGCGCCCCCGCTCGACGCCCGGGGCGTGCCGCTGGACGAGCTGGCTCCGCCCCTCGGCCTGCCGGCCGGACCGCTCGGCGAGCAGGCGCCCCCGCTCGACGCGCGCGGTGTGCCGCTGGACGAGCTGGCTCCGCCCCTTGCTCCGCAGGCCGGCCCGGCGGAGGAGCAGGCGCCCCCGCTCGACGCCCGGGGCGTGCCGCTGGACGAGCAGGCGCCGCCCCTCGCCCCGCCGTCCGGATCCGGCGCACCCGGGGCCCCCGGCCCGTCGGCCACCCCGTGCGCCCCCCGTACGGGTACGGGTACGGGCGGCGACGCCTCGCCGAACACCCCCGCCACCCCCCGGCAGCCGCCCTCCGCCAACCCCGCCAACCCCTCCGACCCGTCCGGCGGAGCGCTCCCGCCGGACCAGCCGCAGGTGGCCCCGGGCGACCCGGAGCTGCCGCGCACCCCGGACGGGCGCACGTACGACCCCTTCGCCTCACCGGACCAGCAGCCGCCCGCCGACCAGCCGCCGGCCGACCGCCCGCCCGCCGACCAGCCGCCCGCCGACCGGCCCTCGGCCGCCGTGGCGCCCTTCGCGGAGAGCGTCTGAGCTGGGGGGCGCCCGACCGGGCCCTGTGTCATGGTGGACCGGTGCCGAGCACCGCATCTCCGCCGGAGGACTGGCCCGCACACCCGGACCGGTCGCTCTCACTGAACCGGATGGGCAGTTTCGACTGGGACCTGGTCACCGGGCTCATGCACATGGACGCGGCCGCGCTCGACGTCTTCGACACCACCGCCGACGCCTACGACGGGCGGCCCGAGTCGCTGGGCCCCCGCGTCCCCCCGGCCGAGGCGACCCGGCTGGACGCCCTGGTCTCCAGCGCCCTCAAGAGCGGAGCCGAGAGCTACGGCGCCTACTTCCGCATCCGCTGCCGCGACGGCCGGCTGCGCTGGACCCACACCCAGGGCCGGGTCATGCGCGGCCGGGACGGACGCCCGCACCGGATCATCGGCATCGTCCGCGACGCGACCGAGGAGCTCAGCCACTCGGCCGAGCGCCTCGGCCTCGACGACGAGCGGCGCCGTCAGACCTCCGTGGTCGAGAGCACCACCGCCGCCCTGGCGCACGCCCGCACCGTCAAGGACGTCATCGACGCCCTCGGTGACGCCAACGGCCTGGAACGGCTCGGCTCGATGGGCATGGTCATGGGGCTCGTCGAGGCCGGCCGGATCCACCTGGTGGCCGAAGGGCCGGAGGGCAGCTTCGTCCCCGGCACCCGCTACACCCGCATCGACGAGCAGTACCCGATGAGCGAGGTCGTGCGCACGCTCCAGCCCCGCTTCCTCGACTCGGCCGAGGAGTTCGCCACGGACTATCCCGGCCTCTGGGCGAAGATCTCCTCCATGCGGATCTCGGCCGCCGCGTACCTGCCGCTGATCGCCCAGGCCCGGCCCATCGGTGCGATCGGCCTCCTCTACCAGGACAAGGACGGCTTCACCCAGGACGAGCGGAACCTGCTCATCGCCCTCGGCAGCAGCATCGCGCAGAGCCTCCAGCGGGCGATGCTGCTCGAACAGGAGCACGACCTCGCGGAGGGCCTCCAGCAGGCGATGCTGCCCCGCCGCATCCCGGCCGTCGCCGGAGCGGACATCGCCGTCCGCTACCGGTCCGCCCGGATGGGCCAGGACATCGGCGGGGACTGGTACGACGTCATCCCCCTGCCCGGCGGCCGCGTCGGAGCCGTCATCGGCGACGTCCAGGGACACGACACGCACGCGGCGGCCGTCATGGGCCAGCTGCGCATCGTGCTGCGCGCCTACGCGGCCGAGGGCCACGCGCCCGCCACGGTGATGGCCCGGGCCTCCGTCTTCCTGCACGAACTGGACACCGACCGCTTCGCCACCTGCACCTACGTGGAGGCGGACCTCTCCACCGGGGTCCTCCAGATCGTCCGCGCCGGCCACCTCGACCCGCTGCTGCGGACCCGGGACGGGGACTGCCGGCGGCTGCCGGTGGAGGGCGGCATGCCGCTGGGGCTGTCCGCCGAGTTCGGGCGCCTGGAGTACCCGGTGACCACGGTGGAACTCGACCCGGGGGAAACGCTCCTGCTGTGTACGGACGGACTGGTCGAGCAACCCGGAGCGGACCTGGACGACGGCATCCGCTTCCTCGCCGACGTGGTCCGCAGCGGCTCCTCCGACCTCCAGCGGCTCGCCGACCGCCTGTGCGAGGTCGTCGACGACCGGGGCGACGACGACATGGCCCTGCTCCTGCTGCGCCGCCGCGACGAGGAAGCCCCGCAGGCCGGCGGCCGCTTCCAGCAGCACGTGGCGCCCGGGGACCCCGAAGCGCTGGTCGCCGCCCGGCACATGATCGGCGCGGCCGTGCGGGCCTGGGGCGCGCGGGGCCGGGCCGACGAGATCGAGCTGGTCGCCGACGAGCTGATCGTGAACGCCCTGATGCACACCGACGGCCCGGCGATCGTGACCCTGCGCGTGCTGGCCGGCCCGGAGCGTCGGCTCCGGGTCGAGGTGGAGGACCGCTCCAGCGCCCTGCCGCGCCGCCGGGAGGCCGGGGACGCGGGGGTGTCGGGGCGCGGTCTGCTGCTGGTAGACCGGCTGGCGGACTGCTGGGGAGTGGAGCCGCGGGGCAGCGGCAAGTGCGTGTGGTGCGAGTTCGTGATGGGCTGAGCCCTTCCCGCGCCGCCGGGTCGCGCTCCGGGGCGGGCCACGGCAGGCTGGGAGGATGCCCGAGCTGCCGGAGGTCGAGGCCCTGAGGGAGTTCCTCGACGAGCACCTCGCCGGGCGGGTGGTCGAACGCGTCCTGCCGCTCGCCGTCAGCGTGCTCAAGACGTACGACCCGCCGCTCACCGCCCTCGAAGGGCAGCGGGCCGGTCCCGTCGCCCGGTACGGCAAGTTCCTGGCCCTCGGCATCGGCGACCTCCATCTCGTCACCCACCTGGCCCGGGCCGGCTGGCTGCGCTGGCAGGAGTCCCTGCCCGCCTCGCCGCCCCGGCCGGGCAAGGGGCCGCTCGCGCTGCGCCTCGTACTGGAGGGCGGCGGCGGCTTCGACCTGACCGAGGCCGGCACCCAAAAGCGCCTCGCCGTCCACGTGGTCCGCGACCCCCTGGAGGTCCCCGGCATCGCCCGGCTGGGTCCCGATCCGCTGGCCGAGGGCTTCGACCGGGCGGCCTTCGCCGCGCTGCTGGCGGGCGAACGCCGGCAGATCAAGGGCGTCCTGCGCGACCAGAGCGTGATCGCGGGCATCGGCAACGCCTACAGCGACGAGATCCTGCACGCGGCCCGGGTTTCCCCCTTCAAACTGGCCTCCTCCTTCGACGAGGAGCAGGTCACCCACCTCTACGAGGCGGTCGGGGACACCCTGCGCGCGGCCGTCGAGCGGGCCCACGGGCTGGCCGCCGGACAGCTCAAGGCCGAGAAGAAGAGCGGGCTGCGGGTGCACAGCCGGGCGGGGGAGCCGTGCCCGGTGTGCGGGGACACCGTCCGGTCGGTGTCCTTCGCCGACTCCTCGCTCCAGTACTGCCCCACCTGCCAGACCGGGGGCAAGCCGCTCGCGGACCGCAGGCTCTCCCGTCTCCTCAAATAGCCCCGCCCGGGCAGCCGTCCCCGGCGCAGCCGTCCCCGAAGGGCCTCCCTCGGGCACCCCTCCTCAAGCGCCCCGGCGCCGCATAGAATCCGGCAGCATGTCGCAGGACCAGCAGCGTCCGCAGCCCCGGCGGGAGGTCGTCACGGGAGTGCCCCGGGGCACCCGTCGCCGGCCGCCCGCGCACACCCCGGCCCGCTGGGAGATCTCCGAGCAGACCACCCTGGGGGCCACCTACGTACGGGCCCTGATGCGCGGCCAGCTCCGGGCCGCCCTGGCCGTTCTGGCTCTCCTCGCCCTGCTGCTCGGGCTGCTGCCGCTGGCCTTCCTGCTGCCCCGGACGCTCGCCGGCCCGGTGGTCTGGGCCGCCCTCGGGCTGGTGGCGTACCCGGTGATGTGGCTGATCGCCCGCTGGTACGTGGGCCGCTGCGAGCGCAACGAGGCCGACTTCACGGGCCTGGTGACCGACCCGGCCGAGCCCCCGTACCCGGGCTGAGCGCGGCCCGGCCTCAGAACAGGTGCATCGCCAGGTGGCCCAGGGGGAGGCCGAGTTGCCAGGCCGGGGTCCAGACGCGGGCGTTCTCGTCCAGGCCCGCCGCGTCGTCGGCGTGGCCGTGGCGGCCGGGGTCGAGGTTGGTGGCGAACAGCTCCGTGCCGTCCAGCCAGCGCCAGGCCGCCCGGGCCAGCTCCAGGTCCGGGTCCTCGGCGCCGCCGCGTTCGCGGGCCTCCTCGCCCAGGTCGAGGAACCGGGTGTCGACCCAGTCCCGCCACGGGTGGCCGTACGCCGTCAGGGAGAGCCACTCCTCCAGCTGCGAGACCACCCGGATCCCGGAGAGCTCACCGGCCGCGTCCGAGAGGTAGATCGTCAGCGCGAGCGTGTCCCGCCCGGCCCGGAACTCCAGCGTGCTCACCGGGATCAGCCGTCCCGTGCGCAGCAGCTCGTCCGCGATGTACTCCGCGTAGAGCCATGCCATGGGCACGGCCAGTCCGCCGTCACTGGTGCCGTTCATACCCTCGGGCTGCACCGTTCCACCTTCTCCCGCGCGTCGAGCGTCCCGCCGTCGTCCCCGAGCCTTCACCGGCCGACTCGTGGAACGGAGGATGTTTACTCAACTTGAACGGACCGGTGCCGATATCGATGCGGTCCGTGTCCGGTTCCTGCGCACGGCGGGCGTTCCTTGAGTGTTTCTCCACCGGGGCCTGAGCGTGCGAGGGGGCCGCGGCCCCGCTCTCAGGCGCCGAGTCCGTACCCGTGGAGGCCTTTGCGCAGGGCGCGCAGGGCGTAGTACGTCCGGGATTTGACCGTTCCAGCCGGAATGCCGAGCTCCGCCGCCGCTTCGGCCACCGAGCGGTCCCGGAAGTAGACCTGCATCAGCACCTCCCGGTGCTCCGGGCCCAGGCTGCCCACCGCCCGCCGGACGTCGATGGCGGTGACCGAGCCCGCCACCGCGTCCTCGGGCGCCGGCGCCTGTTCCAGGCCGTCGGGGTCGACCTCCTGGGGCCGGGACAGCCGGGCGCGGCGGGCGTCGATCGCGAGCCGGCGCGCGACGGTGAACAGCCAGGGCCGCATCGACTCGTGCCCGGTGTCGAGCACCTCCGGGTGCTGCCAGACCCGTACGAGGGTCTCCTGGACGAGGTCCTCGGCGCGCTGGGCGTCCCCTGCCGTGAGTCCGAGCAGAAAACCGAACAGGGCCCGTCCGTGTTCGCGCTGGAGCGCGGCGAGCGCCTCTGGCTGCGTGCGCGGGAGCGTGGGGGTGAGCGGCACGGTGGCTCCTTCCGGTGCGCGGGGTTCCACCCACCCTCACCTGCGCGGAGCCGCCCGGGAACCGTCGGGCGGCGCTGTTGCGCCCAAGCACCCGGGTCGTCCGGTGGGCGGCCGTGGCGGGCGACGAACGGTCGAACGGCACGGTGAACGGACGTACGCCGTCAGGGTGGGGCCCGGCCGGCGGGCGGCCCCGGTCCTTGACTTGCGATGCCTTCTCTTGTGGATTTCGGATGGTCCGACAGTCCTACGAATGAAGGCTGGACAGATGACCAAGCGCACCCGGCGGGCCCTCGCGCTCCTGTCCGCCCTCCTCCTGTCCCCGGCGGCCGCCGCCTGCTCCTCCGCCCCCCGGGAAGCCGCCCCCGCCCACCTCGGCTCCGCCGGGGCCCCCGCCGGCACCGCCGGCCCCAACGGCGGCGCCACGCCCGTCGCGGCCCGTGGCTTCACCCTGGTCGCGAGCGGCGACGTGCTCCCGCACACCTCGATCATCAAACGCGCCGCGGCCGACGCGGACGGCGACGGGTACGACTTCCGGCCCATGTTCTCCGCCGTCAAACCCCTGGTCTCGGCGGCCGACCTCGCCCTGTGCCACATGGAGACGATCTACGGCGAGGACGGCGGACCGTTCAGCGGTTACCCCGCCTTCGTCTCCCCGCCCTCGGTGGCCGACGCGCTCAAGGACGCCGGCTACGACGGCTGCTCCACGGCCTCCAACCACACCCTGGACGACGGGAGCGAGGGCCTCGCGCGCACCCTGGACCGCTTCGACAAGGTCGGCCTCGGCCACGCCGGATCCGCCCGCACCGCGGCGGAGGCCGCCCGGACCACCCTCTACACGGCGGGTACCGCGAAGGTCGCGCACCTCGCGTACACCTACGACACCAACGGCTACCCCATGCCCGACGGACAGCCGTGGGCGGTCAACCTGATGCGCCAGGACCGGATCGTCGCCGACGCGCGGGCCGCCCGCAAGGCCGGCGCGGACGTCGTACTGGTCAGCCTGCACTGGGGCACCGAGTGGCAGACCGAACCGGACGAGACCCAGCTCTCGCTCGGCAAGGCGCTGACCGCCTCGCAGACCGGCGGCCGGCCGGACGTGGACATGATCCTGGGAACGCACGCCCACATCCCGCAGGCCTACGAGAAGGTCAACGGGACCTGGATCGTCTACGGGATGGGCGACCAGGTCGCCGGTGAGATGTTCAACTACTCCGGCGCCCGTGACATGCGCGGCAACTACGGCTCCATCGGCCGCTTCACCTTCGCCCCGCCCGCCGCCCCCGGGCAGCGCTGGCAGGTGACGAAGGCGGAGTTCGTCCCCCAGATGATGGACCTGTCCACGGGCCGGATCGTCAACCTCCCGGCCGCCCTCGCCAAGGACCCGGACCACGACGCCTACGAGACCGCGCAGGAGGCCGTCTCGGAGGCGGTCCTCAGCCGCGGCGCGGCCAAGGACGGGCTCCGGGCCGCGCGCTGAGCGGTGGCCCCCGCCGGGGAAGGCACCGCTACGGGACGACGGTGACCGGCCACCGGCCCGCCTTGACCAGGCGCACCGCCACCGAGCCGACGATGCGGTGGCCCGCCTGTTCCGAGGCACCGACCACCACCGCGTCCGCCTTCAGCTCCTCCGCCGCCGCCACGAGCCCCGCGTACGGGTCCCCGCGGAAGGTGTGGAACTGCCAGCGCACCTCGAAGATGCCCCGCAGGCGCTCCGCGGAGGCGCGGATCTCCGCCACGATCCCCTCCGCGATCTCCCCGGTGGTGTCCGCGACCGGCACCCCCAGGGAGGCCCCGGCCGGCATCACCGGCTGGACGTAGACCAGCGCCAGCAACGCGTTCTGCCGGCGGGCCAGCCCCGCCGCGTAGGCGGCGGCCCGCAGGGAGGAATCGGATCCGTCGACTCCGGCGAGGATCACCTTCGGGCCGTCGGTACCGCGCTCGAAACCCGCGTTCACATGCTCTGTCACCCTCCCGAGATTAGGCGCTTCGCCGCGCGGACCCGCGCGGGCCTCCCTACAGTGCCAAGCATGAGTGCCACGCTGGAGGAGACCCGGGGGACCCGCAACCGCTTCCTGAACCGGGTCCCGGACGCCTTCGGAGCGTTCTTCGGATCGCTCGGCCTGCTGTGCGCGCTGCTTTCGCTCTCCCCGACGCTGCGCGGGCTGCTGCGGCCCGTGGTGGACTTCCTCGACGACTTCGTGGTGCCGGTCAGCGCGAACCTCGCGTACGCCGTCTTCCTCTTCCTCCTCGCGGCCGCGCTCGGCATGCGCAAGAAGATCGCCTGGTGGATCGTCGTCACCTATCTGGCCCTGCTCGTCCTCGTCGACGTGCTGATCATCGCGGACGGGGACCTCTGGGTCGGCGGCACCTCCATGGCCATCGCCGTGGTGGCCTTCGCCCTCCTGATCGCCGCCCGCCGCGAGTTCTACGCCGCTTCCCGCCCCGGAGCCGTCTGGCGGGCGATGCTCGTGCTCGGCCTCGGCCTGCTCGTCGCCGTCCTCCTCGGCTGGGGCCTGGTCGCCCTCTTCCCCGGCACCCTGCCCAAGGGGCAGTGGCTGGACTGGGCCGCCAAACAGGTCTTCGGCGGGCTCTTCTCCGCCCGCCAGTTCGACGGCCGCCCGCCCCGCCCGGTCTACTTCGTCCTCGGCCTCCTCGGCGCCCTCGCCCTGCTGAACGCCGCCTCCACCCTCTTCCGCTCGCAGCGGCTCACCGCCGCCCTGCACGGGGACGAGGAGCCCCGCATCCGGGCCCTGCTCCGCGCCTACGGCCGGGCCGACTCCCTCGGCTACTTCGCCACCCGGCGCGACAAGGCCGTCGTCTTCGCCCCGAACGGCAAGGCCGCCGTCACCTACCGCGTCGAGGCCGGCGTCTGCCTCGCCAGCGGCGACCCCGTCGGCGACCCCGCCGCCTGGACCCCCGCCGTCGACGCCTGGCTGGGCGTGGCCCGGCGCTACGGCTGGCAGCCCGCCGTGATGGGCGCCTCCGAGGACGGGGCGACCGCGTACGCCCGCTCCGGGCTCAGCGCCCTCCAGCTCGGCGACGAGGCCATCCTGCACGTCGCCCACTTCGACCTCGACGGCCGCGACATGCGCGTCACCCGCCAGGCCGTCAACCGGGTCCGGCGCACCGGTGCCACCACCCTGATCCGCCGCCACTCCGCCCTCTCCGAGGACGAGATGCAGATCATCGTGGACCGGGCCGACAAGTGGCGCGACACCGAGACCGAACGCGGCTTCTCCATGGCCCTCGACCGGCTCGGCGACGCCGCGGACGGGGACTGCCTGCTCGTCGAGGCCTACGACGCCGCGGGCGAACTGATCGCCCTGCTCTCCTTCGTCCCCTGGGGCAAGGACGGCATCTCCCTGGACCTGATGCGCCGCGACCGCGCCGCCCCCAACGGGGTCATGGAGTTCATGGTCGCCGAGCTCTGCGCCGCCGCCCCGGGCCTCGGCGTACGCCGGATCTCGCTCAACTTCGCCGTGTTCCGCTCCGCCTTCGAGGAGGGCGGCCGGATCGGCGCCGGCCCCGTCCTGAAGATGTGGCGCAAGCTGCTGCTGTTTTTCTCCCGCTGGTGGCAGCTGGAGGCCCTGTACCGCTCCAACGTGAAGTACGGGCCCGAGTGGTACCCCCGGTTCCTGTGCTACCAGGACGCCGGCTCGCTCGCCCGCGTCAGCCTCGCCTCCGGCATCGCCGAGGGCTTCGTCTCCGTACCGAGCCTGCGCACCCTCTGGGGCAACGGCCACCCCAAGGGCCTCACCGCCCCCGCCAACACCGCCGGGCTGCCCTCCATCGACTCCCTGGGCCTGGACCTCGTCGGGGAGGACGGAACACGGGCGCAGCAGGAACGGCTGCCCGACCAGGTACGCGTCCGCCACGCCAAACTGGAGCGCATCCGCGCCTCGGGAACCGACCCCTACCCGGTCGGGATCCGCCGGCGCACCCACACCGTCGCCCAGCTGAAGGCCGCCCACCCCGGCTACCCGCCCGGCACCCGTACCGGCGAAGAGGTCACCCTCGCCGGACGCGTGATGGTCGTGCGCGACCTCGGCGGCGTCGTCTTCGCCGTGCTGCGCGACTGGACCGGCGACACCCAGCTGATGTTCACCCGTGACGAGAGCGGCTCCCCGGCCCTGGACTCCTTCACCTCCCAAGTCGACTTCGGGGACCACGTCGTGGCGAGCGGGGAGGTCGGATCCAGCCGCCGCGGCGAACTGTCGGTGGTCGTCGGTTCCTGGCAGCTCACCGGCAAGTGCCTGCGCCCCCTGCCCGACAAGCGCAAGGGCCTGGCCGACCCGGAGGCCAGGGTCCGGCGGCGCTACCTCGACCTCGTCGCCAGCCCCGAGGCGCGCGACGTCGTGCGCGCCCGCTCCAGCGCGGTGCAGGCGCTGCGCCAGGGCCTCCTCGACCGCGGCTACCTGGAGGTCGAGACCCCGATGCTCCAGCAGATCCACGGCGGAGCCAACGCCCGTCCCTTCCGCACCCACATCAACGCCTACGACCTCGACCTCTACCTGCGCATCGCCCCCGAGCTGTACCTCAAGCGGCTCTGCGTCGGCGGCATGGAGAAGGTCTTCGAGATGGGCCGCACCTTCCGCAACGAGGGCGTCTCCTACAAGCACAACCCCGAGTTCACGATGCTGGAGGCCTACCAGGCCTACGCCGACTACGACGTCATGCTCGACCTGACGCGCGAGCTCATCCAGGGCGCCGCCACCGCCGCCTTCGGCTCCCCGGTCGCGCACAAGGCGGGCCCCGACGGGGCGCTCGTCGTCCACGACATCTCCGGCGTCTGGCCCGTCAAGACGATGTACGGGGCGATCAGCGAGGCCCTCGGCGAGGAGGTCGACGCCGACACGCGGGAGCCGGTCCTGCGCAGGCTCTGCGACGCCGCCGGCGTCCCGCACCGGCCGGAGGACACCCGGGGGGACGTCGTCCTGGAGATGTACGAGCGGCTGGTGGAGGAGCGCACGAAACTCCCCACCTTCTACAAGGACTTCCCCACCGAGGTCTCCCCGCTCACCCGCCAGCACCGCAAGGACCCGCGGCTGGCCGAACGCTGGGACCTGGTGGCCTTCGGCACCGAACTGGGCACCGCGTACTCGGAGCTGACCGACCCCGTGGAACAGCGGCGGCGGCTCACCGCTCAGTCGCTGCTGGCGGCGGGCGGCGACCCGGAGGCGATGGAACTCGACAACGACTTCCTCGACGCCCTGGAGTACGCGATGCCGCCCACCGGCGGCCTGGGCATCGGAGTGGACCGGCTCGTCATGTTCCTCACCGGACTGACCATCCGCGAGACCCTGCCGTTCCCCCTGGTGCGCCGGGGCTGACCGGAGCCGGGGCTGGTCCGAGCGGGTGAGGGGGACCGGGCGCGTCCGTGCCCCTCGACAACTTCGGCGATGTCGTTGATACGTAGTAATAATGAAAAATGACGAGCCGACAGTAGGGCGACGCGTGCTCCTGCGTACCGCCGTCTTCCTCGGAATCGCCGCCGCCTCCGGCATGCTCACCGGAGGCGAGGCCGACACCCCGGCCCCCGCGAGGGCGGGGGGATCCGCCGGCCCCGGCGCTCCCGCCCCGGCCGCGGGCCCCGGATCCGCCATCGCCGCCGGACCGCCCGGACTCAACGCCGCGGCCCTGCCCGAGAAGTCCTACCGGCTGCGGCCCATGACCGCCGAGTCCCCCGCCCGGCCGCCCGCCGCGAAGCCCGCCGTCCGTACCCGGCCCATCCTGGAACTGCCCGCCGAGGCGCGCACCGGCCGGGCGATGGTGCTCACCTTCGACGACGGCCCGGACCCCCGCTACACACCCGCGATCCTGGACACCCTCGCCCGCCACGGGGTCCGCGCGATGTTCTTCGTGTGCGGGGAGATGGCCACCGACAACCGCGACCTGCTGCGCCGGATGGTCTCCGAGGGACACGTCATCGGCAACCACACCTGGACCCACCCGCTGATCCCCTCGCTGGGCCGCGGCGCCCTCGAATCGGAGATCGGGCGCACGAGCGACGTCGTCCAGCAGACCGTGGGGGAGGCCCCCGTATGGTTCCGGGCACCCTACGGGGCCTGGAACCGGGCCGCCTTCGAGATCGGCGCCGACCTCGGCATGGAGCCGATGGCCTGGACCGTCGACACCCTCGACTGGAAGGAACCCGGCACCGGCGCCATCGTCTCCCGGGCCCTGGACGGAGCCGCTCCCGGGGCGATCGTGCTGAACCACGACGCCGGCGGCAACCGGTCGCAGAGCGTCCAGGCGGTCGCGACGTACCTGCCCGAGCTGCTGGCGCGCGGCTACCGGATGACACTGCCCACGCTGCCGCCCCGCTGAGCACGGCGGGGCGGCGACGGGGCGGCGACGGGGGACGGGGACGGGGCCCGCCGGGGAATCGATTCCTCAGCGGGCCTCCACCATGCGGGCGAACACGACCACGTTCCCGTCGTAGCCCTTGGCCTTCGAGTAGCCGCCGCCACAGGTGATCACCCGCAGCTCCGGGTGCCCGGTGTCCCCGTACACCCTGGCTCCGGGGAAGGCGTCCTTCGCGAACACCTCGACGCCGTACACCTCGAAGACCGCGGTGCGGCCGTCGTAGCGCTCCACCTCGATGCGGTTCCCCGGCTTGACCGAGCCCAGCCCGTAGAAGACGGCCGGGCCCTGCGCGTTGTCCACGTGGCCCACGATCACCGCCGAACCCTGCTGGCCCGGCGAGATGCCGTTGAGGTACCAGCCGGCGAGATTGCGGTCCTGCGGCGGCGGGGCGTCGATCCAGCCCTGCGCGTCCAGCCCGACCGTCATCACCGGCGCGTCCACATTGATCGCCGGGATCCGGACGCGCTGCACCGACGAGTGCTCCAGCACCTCCATGTCCCGCGGCGGCGTGGGCGGGTGCGCCGGCAGCTGGTCGGCGCGCACGGCGACCGCCGCCGCTGCCGTCGGCTGCGGCGGTCCGTCCTCGACGTTCGCCCCGTTGCGCATCATGGCGAGGCCGCTGAGCATGACCAACGCGAGTGCGCCCCAGGGGGAGCGCCTCCTCTTGGGCAGCTCGCCGTCGTCCTCGAGCATGGCTCTCCCTTCCCGACGCGGGGGTCCCGACCCGCGTTCCAGTCCCTCCCCGGTACGCCCTTCTTCCCGCACGCTAAGGCCGCATCGGCGAGACGGCGATCGGGGAGGGGCGAACGGGTGGTGCGTCCGGAAGGGGTGCGCCCATCCAGGTAATCGTCACATAAATGCCTGACGGGTCGTGACCTGCGGATCCGTCAGATGAACACACCGCGCGTCGGCGTGTCGCTCAACCGGGCGGCCCAAAGACGGAAATGCGCTGGTTGCGGAGCGGCCGGAGGGTTCGTGATGGGACGCGTTCTCGTCGATCTGCCCGGGCCACCGCTCCGGGGCGCTTCCCGCTGGAGGTTCCACCATGCGTGTTTTCCGCGCTCTCACCGTGACCGCGGCCGCCTGCGCCGCGATCGGGCTCAGTGCCACGTTCGCCGCCGCGAACCCCCCGTCCGGCGGCGGGAACGGGCCCAGCAACGTCACGGTCAACCCGTACTCCGTGCACCAGGGCGCCTCGATGCAGGTCAGTGCGGCCGGCTGCGGCCACGGCGGCATCGTCTGGTCGCACGGCAACTTTCCGCAGACCAACCTGTCGGCCGGCTCCATCGGCTTCGCGACCGTCCGGATCTTCAACCACGCCTCGCCGGGCCACCACACCCTGTCCGTCAAGTGCCACGACAACAGCCTGGTCGCCACCCACCGCTTCACGATCCTGGCGGGCAACGGCGCACAGGGCGGCATCGGCGGCTCCTTCGGCCCGTCCGCCACCGAGACGGCCATCGGCGCGAGCCTCGTCGGCGTCGCGGCGCTGGGTGCGGGCGCGCACGTGATCCGGCGCCGCCGTCCGGCCGGCTCGCGGGTCTGACGGCCCTGGCCGCCACGACGCCGTCCTGCGGGCCGGCCCGCCGCCGCTCCCCCCGGGTCCCGCCCAGGACCCGGGGCGACCGGCGGCTGCCGGGCTGTGCGGACGGGGGCGCGGCCGGGCGGGGGCCGGTGCCGGTCGGGGCCGCGGCCGGCCGGGGGTCAGTGCCGGCGGGCCGCGCGGCGCCGGCGCAGGACGTACGCCGCGGCGCCCGATGCCGCGAGGAACAGCGCCGCTCCCGCGCCGAGTTCGACGGGGTCACGGCCGGCCACGCTGCCGCCGAGTCCGCCCCGCACACCGAGCGAGGCCGCCGGGGTGCTCGCGCGGCGCGCCGTGCCGGTCGTGCCGGTCGCCGTGCCGGTCGTCGCGGTGCGGCCGGGTGAGGGGCGTACGGGCGCGGGCGGGACGCGGGTGGCGGCGGGGGCCGTGCTCGCGGGGGTACGGGGGCCGGAGGTGGAGCTCGTGGTGGGCTTCGAGGCGCTGCCGCCGGCGATGGTGAGGTCGGTGGAGCCGGTCTCCCCGTTGCAGGTGAAGGAGACGGAGTACTGGGCTCCGCGACGGGAGTCCCGGTCCACCGTGACCCGTGCGGTCTGTCCGCGCGCGATGCTCACGGTGTCGAAGACCCCGGAGGACGCGGTGGCGTACGCGGCGGCGCAGCCGGTGACGGAGAGCACCGCCTGACCGCCGGGCGCGACCGTCGAGGGGGTGATGGCGAAGCCGAAGGAGGTCACGGGCGCCGCCTCGGCCGCGAGGGCGGCGGGCGCGCCGGAGAGTCCGAGCGCGACTGCGGCGCAGGAGGCGCCGGCGCTCAGCAGGGCTGTGGCGGAGCTGCGTATCGCACCCATGGTCGGTTCTCCGGATCCCCGAGGAGCAGTCGCGCAGCGTTTCCGCACGTGAGGGGTCGTGCACCTCGATGTGCGCCACGCTAGGCGCGGGGCCGGTGACCCGCGATCAGGAACGGGCGAATGGGGCACGCCGGTAGGCCGAACCGGGGACGGACGGCCCGCCCCCGGTTTGCCGGGAACTTCCGCTCCTCGGTCAGTCCTCCAGTCCCAGGTGCGGGAACTGGGCGAAGAAGGGCTCGGCGGTGGCCGCGATGCCCCGGCCGAAGGGGGCGTCGAAGTCCCAGATGAGGAACAGCAGGAAGGCGATCAGCGCGCTGAACAGGCCGGCCAGCAGCAGCTCCCGGAACGAGCGGCGGATCTGCAGGGTGAAGATCAGCCCGACCGTCACCAGCGCCCCGGCGATCAGCCCGAACCACACCACCCCGGGCATCGTGGCCCCGGCGCTCTGGCCGCGGGCGTTGCGGGCGTCGTCCACGGCTGCGACCTGGTCCACCAGCGGCTGGTACGCCTGCCCCTCGTGGTCGGTCCGCGGCTCGTAGTCGGTCACGTCGCGGCGGATCCGCTCCAGCAGCTGCGCGCTGTGGTCGTTGAGGTTGCCGCTGTCGGCCATCTCCTGCCATTCCGTGCCGACCACGTACGTCACGTACGCGTCGACGTCGGCGCGGATGCGCCCCCGCACCTCGGGCGGGTAGACCTGGGAGCGGACGCTGATCTCGTGCAAGGCCTGGGACTCCTGGCGCACGTACTCCTGGGCGGCCCCGCGGCCTTCCCAGACGCCGGCGATCGCCAGGCCCAGCACGATCGCGTAGATCACCCCGATCATCATCGTCATGTACTCGATGACGTCCGGGGTTTCGTTCGGATCGTCGTCCTCGCCGATCCGGCGTTGATTGAAGAACACGATGGCGAGGACCACGGCACAGGCGGCGGCCATCGCGAGGGACAGGACGAGCCATTCCGACAAGATGACTCCCAATCGGTGAATCGGCGGACCGCGCGGGCACGGGGGCCGGGCGGGGTCCGGAGGGGAAGGCCTAGCGCGGGCGCAGCGCGACGATCGCGAGCACGGCGGGGGCCGCGGTCATGAGGGTGAAGGTGACCGGCGAGATGTGGTGCTCGGCCGGCTTGCGGACGGTGGAGTGGTAGGCGGGGCGCGCCACGTGCTTCTTCGGGGCGGGCGGGGGCGTCGCCGAGGGGGTGGGAGCCGGCGGCGGGGCGGGCTGCGGAGCGGGTGGCGACGGGGGCTCGGGCACCCGGGGCGGCGGGGGAGGCGCGGGGGCCGGCGGGGGTGGCTGGGGCGGAGCCGGCTCGGGCCGGGGCGGTGGTGGCGGCTTGGGCTTCGGGGTGGGCGTCGGAGTCGGCTTCGGGGTGGGCGTGGGCGGGGTCGGCTTCGGCGGGGTCGGTGTGGGCGTGGGCGTCGGCGTCGGGGTGGGCTCGGGTGGGCAGGGCGGGGGAGGCGGGGGCGGACAGGGGTGGCCGCCGTGCCCTCCGTCGTGGCCGTGGCCGTGCCCGTCCGAGCCGCCGTGGCCATGGCCGCCGTCGTGGCCGCCGTTGTGGTCGTCGTCATGGCCGCCGCCGTGATGTCCGCCACCCCGGCCGGTTCCGCCCGCACCGCCGCCGACGGCCGCGAACGCCGTCGGGGCGCCGCCGCCGTCCGCGGCGTCGATCGTCACGTAGGCGCGGCTATCGGCCACGGCGGGCGTGGCCGACAGCGCCGCCCACAGCAGGACCGGGACCGCCAGCAGGCGCCGGGAGCAGGGTCTGTTCACCCGGGGATCATGGGGGCACGCGCGCCCGCGCGCGGGGCCCGCAGAGCCACTTCGCCTGAACGGGCGTAGTTCGGACCGTAGAGGTTTGAGCCAGCTTCGGGACGTGTGCGACCGTCGGCCGTTCCATTCTCAAAAGGTATTTGTCGGTTTCTTCACCGAGCCTGTCCGGACCTGTACGGGCCTTTGGTGTGTGACCAAGAACGGACCGCCAATTTCCGCTTTTACTCGCTCCGTTGGGCAATGATCAGTACATTCGGCTCGGACAGGAGTCCGACGCACGTCCCACCCCCCGGACGGACCGGCACGACTACGGCTTGGAGACCCCGATGGAACGCCCCGCCTGGGCCCCGCCAGGCATCGACATATCGGTGCCGAGCGTGTCCCGCATCTACGATTACTACCTGGGCGGCTCCCACAATTTCGAGGTCGACCGCGAGGCGGCCCGCCGGGCCATGGAATTCATGCCGGGGCTCCCCAAGGTCATGCAGGCCAACCGGGCATTCATGCGTCGCGCCGTCCGCCACGCCGTGGCCGAGGGCATCACGCAGTTCCTCGACATCGGCTCCGGCATCCCCACCTTCGGCAACGTCCACGAGGTGGCCCACGCCGCGAGCCCCGAGGCCCGCGTCGTCTACGTCGACCACGACCCGGTGGCCGTGGCCCACAGCAAGGCGGTCCTCGCCGGCGACGACCGCACCGGCGTGGTCGCCGCCGACCTGCGCAAGCCCCAGGACATCCTCGCCGACCCCGAGACCGCCCGGCTGCTGGACCTGGAGCGGCCCGTCGCCCTGCTGCTGATCGCCGTACTGCACTTCCTGGAGGACGCGGACGAGCCGTACGCCGCCGTGGCGCAGCTGCGCGACGCGCTGGCCCCGGGCAGCATGCTGATCCTCACCCACGCCTCCTACGAGGGCATCCCGCTCAGCGCGGAGGTCACGGACGGGATGGTCGGCGTCTACCGGGACATCCGCAATCCCCTGGTCATGCGCAGCCACGACCGGATCAGCGGCTTCTTCGACGGCTTCGGGCTGCTGGAGCCGGGCCTGGTCTCGATGCCGGACTGGCGGCCGGACCACACCGGGCCCCTCGCGGAGGGCGAGCAGCCGGAAGACCCGTACGCCTTCTCGGGCTACGGCGGCGTGGGACGCAAGCCGTGAGACTGCCCGCCCCGACCCCGCCGTCCGCCAGCCCCAGCCCGGCCCGCGCGGCGGACCCGGGAGGCGCGCTGCCCCCGCACGCCGTGCCCGGCCCGCATGACCCGCCGCCCGGATCCGGCCCGGCCGCCGCGGCCGGACCCGCCCCTGCCGCCAAGCCCGCCCCTGCCGCCAAGGCCGCCCCCGCGGCCAGGGCCGTCCCGCAGGGGCTGTCCGCCCGGCCCGCCCCGCCTGCCGCGCCCGCCCCGCCCGCCGCTACCGGGCCGCGGGCGTCGCGGCTCCGGCCCCGGGTGTCGCCCGCCCCGCCCGCAGCGACGGAGCCGCCCGCCTCGCCCGGCCCGCACCAGGGCCGGGCGCCGCTGCGCGAGCTGCGGAGCGGTCTGGAGGACCGGATCGCGCGCTTCGCGACCATCTGGGGGCGGGCGATCTTTCCCGTCACCGCCACCTCCCTGACCCGCCCGGAGTTCGAACAGCACCTCGTCCCCCTCACCCGGACCCTGACCGAGGCCCTGCATGCCCGGCCCTTCGACGCCGGGGTCGCCCAGCGGGTCGGCGCCGAGCTCGTCGCCGTGCACTGCACCGACCCCGAGGCCCTGGCCGGCACCCTCGGGGTGGTCGAGTCGTACCTGGTGCTCTACTGCGGCCCCGACGGAGCCGGCACCGAGGGCACCGAGGAGTACCGCTCCCGCTGCGCCCGGCTCCAGCACGGGATCGCGGCCGGGTTCGCCCGCGCCCTGCGCGAGCGGACCCTGAAGGAGCAGGAGGCGATCGCCCGCTCGGCCCTGACGGCCCGCATCGACGCCCAGCAGGCCCTGCACGCCAGTGAGGAACGCTTCCGGGCGGTCTTCGAGGGCGCCGCCGTCGGGATCGGCATCGCCGATCTCCAGGGCAACGTGCTGGAGGTCAACGACGCCCTCCTCAAGATGTTCGGAGGTCTGGAGGGGCACGTCCGGGGCCGCAACGTCAGCGAGTGGGGCCACCCCGACGACACCCCGCACGTCTGGCGGATGTACGGGGAGCTGGTGCGCGGGGAACGCGAGCACTACCGCGTCGAGAAGCCCTACTACCGGCACGACGGCACCGTCCTGTGGACCAACCTGACGGTCTCCCTGCTGCGCGACGCCGACGGCGTGCCGCAGTATCAGCTCGCGCTGATGGAGGACACCACCGAACGCCGGCTGCTCAACCTGCGCCTGCGCTACGAGGCCACCCACGACGCGCTGACCGGCCTGCCCAACCGGACGCTGTTCTTCGAGCGGCTGGAGAAGGCCCTGGCCGGGTCCGCAGCCACCCGCTTCGGCCTGTGCTACCTGGACCTCGACGGGTTCAAGGCGGTCAACGACAGCCTCGGCCACTCGGCGGGGGACCGGCTGCTGGTCGAGGTGGCCGACCGCCTCCAGAGCTGCGCGACCGGACCGGGCGAGGTGGTCGCCCGCCTGGGCGGTGACGAGTTCGTCGCCCTGACCACCGGCCCCGCCGCCGACAGCGAGGAGAAGGTGACGGACCTGGCGGTCCGCATCCTGTCCGCCCTGTCCACTCCCATCCGGCTGGAGGGGCGGGAGCTGACGGTCCGCGGCAGCATCGGCATCGTCGAGGGCCGGGCGGGCGAGCGCACCCCGGCGGAGGTGCTGCGCAGCGCCGACATCACCATGTACCGGGCCAAGGCGGCCGGCGGCAACCGCTTCGAGTTCGCCGACGAGGAGGCCGACGCCCGCGCCATCACCCGGCACGGGCTGACCAACGCCCTGCCGGCGGCGCTGGAACGCGGTGAGTTCTTCATCGAGTACCAGCCGCTGGTGCACATGCACGACGGCAGCGTGCACGGCGCGGAGGCACTGGTCCGCTGGTCGCACCCGCAGTACGGGGTGCTCGGCCCGGACCGCTTCATCCCGCTCGCGGAGCGGACCGGACTGATCGTGCCGCTGGGCCGCTGGGTCCTGGAGGAGTCCGTCCGCCAGGCCCGCACCTGGCAGCGCGAGCACGGCGGTTCGGCGCTGCGCGTCAACGTCAACCTCTCGCCGACGCAGCTCCACCACCCGGGGCTGGTGGCCGACACCGTACGGGTCCTGGAGAGCTCGGGCCTGGCCCCGGGCGCCCTGTGCCTGGAGGTCACCGAGTCGGCGCTGATAGGAGCCGACGACGAAGTCCTGGAACCGCTGCGCCGGCTGGCCGCCCTCGGTGTCGACATCGCCCTGGACGACTTCGGCACCGGCTACTCGAACCTGGCCAACCTGCGCCGCCTCCCCGTGAGCGTGCTCAAGCTGGACCGCTCCTTCACCCAGGGGATGCAGCAGCAGCCGGCCAACCCCGTCGACGTCAAGATCGTGGAAGGCATCGTCGCCCTGGCCCACAGTCTCGAACTCGCGGTGACGGTCGAGGGAGTGGAGACCGGCGTCCAGGCGGCCCAGCTCCGCGCCCTGGGCTGTGACACCGCCCAGGGCTGGTACTACGCCCGCCCGGGCGCCCCGGACCGCATCCACACGCTCTCCCTCTCGGACGCCGTCACCACCCCCTGACCCGGGCCCCGCCCGCCCCATCCCGCCCCGCCGCCACCCGGCGGGGCGGGATGGGGCGGGGCGGGGGCGGGCGGGGCCTGCCCGGCGGCCCCGGGCGGCTCCGGGGTCAGTCCAGCCCGGCTTCGGTCCCCCGGCCGGGCTCCCGGACGGCGGCCAGTACGCGGTGGTGCCGGGCCGTGGTGTCGGCCAGGAGCTCCGCCGCCGCCGACAGCCGCGCGGCCTCGTAGGCGTCGAGTGCTTCCTGCGCGCCCGGCCCCGACGGGGCGGTCGCGAGGGCCCGCCCGAGGGCCACGGCGTCCTGGATGCCGGTGTTCATCCCCAGCCCCCCGGCTATCGGGTGGACATGGGCCGCGTCCCCGGCGAGGAACACCCGGCCCGCGCGCATCCGGGCGGCCATCCGGACGTTGACCCGCCAGTCCGCTGTCCAGGTGGCCTCCACCAGCCGTATCCCGGCCATCCGGGCGTGCCGGTCGAAGAGCCGCTGGAAGCCCTCCAGCGTCGGCGGCAGGGGCCGTCCGTGCTCGTCGGGCTCCGGCGAGGCCTGGAGCTGGAAGGAGTCCGTCCCGGGCATCGGACAGAGCATCAGGCCGCCGCCGTCCGAGCTGAACCACTGGTGCCAGTACGCCCGGCTCAGGGCCGGGGCCCGCACATCGCCGAGCACCATCGTCGGCACGTCCTCGGTGTACCCGTCGAAGGGGATTCCGAGCAGCTCCCGGGTCGTGCTGTGGCCGCCGTCGCACCCGGCGAGATAGTCCGCCCGGGCCGAGCGGCCATCGGACAGCCTCGCGGTCACCCCGCTCGGGTCCTGGGTGATCCCGACGACCCGGGCCCCGTACTCGACGCGCACGCCGAGGCCGGCGAGGCGGTCCCGCAGCACCTCTTCGACCCGCCACTGGCCGATGAGGAGCCCGTCACCGCTCGGCGTGTCCCCGATGTGGGCACCGTCGAAGTACTTGCGCAGCACCAGGCCCCGCGTGCCGAGGGCGGAGAGCTGCTCGGCGACGCCGAGGCGGCCGAGGGCCTCCAGGCCGTCCGGGGTCAGGCCCTTGCCGCGGGATTCGCGGTGCGGGCCCGGCCGCTTGTCCAGGACGCGGACGGCCAGGCCCCTGAGGGCGAGGTCACAGGCCAGGGTCAGCCCGGTGGGGCCGGAGCCCGCGATCAGTACGGCTGTCATCGGAGGTCCTCTCGTCGTCGATGACTCAAGGAAAGCGCCTCACGGAGGAAAAAGCAACCGAGTCATGAAATTAACTCGGTAATGATCCTGTGCTACGCTGCGAAGCATGGACAAGACGACCGGTCTGCGCGAGAGCAAGAAGCTGCGCACGCGCCGCCTGCTGGCGGCGACGGCGCTCGAACTGTTTCTGGAGAGGGGCTTCGATGCCGTGTCGGTGGCCGATGTGGCCGCGGCGGCCGAGGTCTCCAAACCCACCCTGTTCCGGTACTTCCCGAGCAAGGAGGACCTGCTGCTGGACCGGTTCGCCGACCACCAGGACGAGGCGGCGCGCATCGTGCGCGACCGGGAGCCCGGCCGGACGCCTCTGCGGGCGGTGCGCGAACACTTCGTGGCGGCCCTCGCCGAGCGCGACCCCATCACCGGGCTCTGCGACCATCCCGACGTGCTCGCCTTCCAGCGGCTGCTGTACTCCACGCCCAGTCTGGAGTCCCGCATGGCGCACTACACCGCGCGCGAGGTCGAACTGCTCGCAGCCGTCCTGGAGGCGGAGTCGGTCGCCCCGCTCACCGCCCGTCTCGCCTCGCTGAGCCTGGTGACCGTCCGTCAGGAACTGGGCCGCGAGAACTGGCGGCGGATCTCCGCCGGACAGAGCGCCGACGAGGCCTACCCCACCGCCCTCACCGACGCCGACGCCGCCTTCGCCCTCCTGGCGGACGGCCTGGACAGCGCGCTGCCACCCCGCTCCCAGCCGGCGGCGGCCACCGGTCCGCACTCCGGCCCCGACCAGCCCTTCTCCAGCCGTGGTGTTGGATGGGAAGGTCCCGCCCCGGCGGGAGCACAGAGCGGCAGACGAGAGGACCAGCCTTGAAAGTACTGATCGCGGGCGGCGCCGGCTTCATCGGCAGCACCGTCGCTTCGGCGTGCGCCGACAGCGGCATCACCCCCGTCATCCTCGACAACCTCGCCACCGGCCGGCGGGAGTTCACCGAAGGACGGATCTTCTACGAGGGTGACATCTGCGACGGCGCCCTGCTCGACCGGATCTTCGCCGAGCACCCCGACATCCGGACGGCCATCGACTGCGCCGCCCTCATCGTCGTCCCCGACTCCGTCGCGAACCCCCTGGCCTACTACCGCGAGAACGTCTCCAAGGGCATCCAGTTCCTGGAGCACCTCGTCCGAAGCGGCTGCCGCAACCTGCTCTTCAGCAGCTCGGCCTCCATCTACCAGGCCGACCCCGAAGACTTCTCCGTGGACGAGGACTCCCCGGTCGAGACCCTCAGCCCGTACGCCCGCACCAAGGCGCTCTTCGAGACGATCCTGCGCGACGTCGCCGCCTCCGGCGCCCTGGAGGTCGTCTCCCTGCGCTACTTCAACCCCATCGGCGCCGATCCCGCACTGCGCAGCGGACTCCAGATCAGAACCCCCACCCACGCCCTGGGCAAGATGATCGACGTCCATCACGCCCGGGAGCCGTTCTCCCTCACCGGCACCGACTACCCCACGCGCGACGGCTCGGGGATCCGCGACTACGTCCACGTCTGGGACCTGGCCACCGCCCACGTCCGGGCCATCGAGCGGTTCGAGGCCATCACGCGCGAGGAGCCCTACCGGGTCGTCAACCTCGGCACCGGCCGGGGCACCACCGTCCGCGAACTCCTCGCCGCGTTCGAGTCGGTCACCGGGGTGCCGCTCCCCGTCGTCGAGACCGTCCGCCGGCCCGGGGACTCCGCCGGCGCCTACGCCCGCGCCGACCTCGCCGGCGAACTCCTCGGCTGGAAGGCCGAGTACTCGCTGGAGGACGGTATCCGCGATTCGCTGCGCTGGTACGCCCGGCGCGACGAGGTGATCGGCGCCGACGGCTGAGCCCCCGGTCCCGGTCCCGGTCCCGCGGGGCGCCGGATGCGGTGCGGTCAGCCGACGAGCATCCGCTTGAGCTCGCGGGCCGCGCGGGGCGGCGCCACGTCGGTGCGGTGCGCCAGGGCGATCGTGCGGCGCAGCGGGGAGCCCGCGAGGCGGGTGGCGCGCAGGCCCGGATCGGCGTGGTCGACGACCATGGCCGGGACCACCGCGATGCCCAGCCCCGCCCGCACGAAGCCCAGTACCGCGTCCATCTCGCCGCCCTCCACCGTGAACACCGGCTCGAAGCCCGCCGCCCGGCAGGCCGTCACGGTGAGGTCCCGCAGGTCGTAGCCGTGCCGGAACATCACCATGGGCTCGTCGCGCAGATCCGCGATGGCCGGCTCCCGGCCCCCCGCCGGCGCCGGGAGCGCGGCCGACGAGACCACGACCAGTTCCTCCGTCAGCAGCTCCACCGTCGTCAGGGCGGGCGCCGAGGGCGGCAGCGGCAAGGCGATCAGCGCCAGGTCCAGGGCCCCGCGCGCGAGTTCCCGTACCAGGTCGAGCGAACCGCTCTCCTCGATCAGCAGCTCGATCCCCGGGTGCGCCGTGTGGAAGGCCTTCAGGACCGCGGGCAGCAGGCCGGTGCACACGCTCGGTGTCGCGCCCAGCCGCACCCGCCCCCGCCGCAGCTGCGCCAGCTCCTGGACCTCCAGCCGCGCCGTGTCCGCGTCGGCCAGGATCCGGCGGGCCAGCGGGAGCAGCGCCTCGCCCGCGTCGGTGAGCGTGATGTTCCCCCGGACGCGGCTGAACAGCTCGGCCCCCAGCTCCCGCTCCAGGGCCTTGATCTGCTGCGACAGCGAGGGCTGCGCCACGTGCTCGCGCTCGGCGGCGCGGGTGAAGTGCCGGGTCTCGGCGACGGCCACGAAATAGACGAGCTGCTGGAACTGCATGCCCCCAGACTAGGCCCTCGATAGGTAGTGCCTATCGCGATCAGCTCTTCCATGTCTTGGACCTTTCGGGACTTTGGTCCTTACGGTCAGGGCATGGCTCTGGCAACCCGGACGGATCGACGGCCGTCCACCTCGCGCACCGTGTGGGACTCCACCGTCGGCAAGAAGTCGGTGATGGCCGTCTCCGGCCTGATCATGCTCGGCTACCTCGTCGTGCACATGCTCGGCAACCTCAAGATCTTCTTCGGTCCCGAGGAGTTCAACGGCTACGCCCACTGGCTGCGCACCCTCGGTTCCCCCTTCCTGCACCACGAGTGGGCCCTGTGGATCGTCCGCGTCGTCCTGGTCGCCGCCGTCGTCGGCCACGCGGTGTGCGCCTACCAGCTCAGCCGCCGCGACATCAAGGCGCGCCCGGTGAAGTACGTCCACAAGCGCCGCCGCGCGAGCTACGCCACCCGCACCATGCGCTGGGGCGGGATCATCCTCGCCCTCTTCATCGTCTGGCACCTCCTCGACCTGACCACCCTCACCGTCAACGAGCGCGCCTGGGCCGGGCACCCGTACGAGAACGTCCTGGCCACCTTCTCCACCTGGTACGGGAACACGGTCTACATCGTGGCGATGGCCGCCCTCGGCCTGCACGTCCGCCACGGCTTCTGGAGCGCCGCCCAGACCCTCGGCGCGGGCCGCGCCCGGCGCGAGCGGACGCTGAAGTTCCTGGCCAACGCCCTGGCCCTCGTCCTCTTCGCGGGCTTCGTGTCCGTCCCCGTCGCCGTCATGACCGGAGTGGTGAACTGACCATGACCGAGTACGCCCACTACACCACCGGCGACCCGATCGCCGACACCAAGGCCCCCGGCGGCCCGATCGCCGAGCGCTGGGACCGCCGCCGCTTCGAGGCCAAGCTGGTCAACCCCGCCAACCGCCGCAAGCACCGCATCATCGTCGTCGGGACCGGCCTGGCGGGCGGCGCGGCCGGGGCCACCCTCGCCGAGCAGGGTTACCACGTCGTCCAGTTCTGCTTCTCCGACTCCCCGCGCCGCGCGCACTCCATCGCGGCGCAGGGCGGCATCAACGCCGCGAAGAACTACCGCAACGACGGGGACTCCGTCCACCGCCTCTTCTACGACACCGTCAAGGGCGGCGACTTCCGCGCCCGCGAGTCCAACGTCCACCGGCTCGCCCAGATCTCCGTCGAGATCATCGACCAGTGCGTCGCCCAGGGCGTCCCCTTCGCCCGCGAGTACGGCGGCCTCCTCGACACCCGCTCCTTCGGCGGCGTCCAGGTCTCCCGCACCTTCTACGCCCGCGGCCAGACCGGCCAGCAGCTGCTGCTCGGCGCCTACCAGGCGCTGTCCCGGCAGATCGCCGCCGGCAACGTCGAGATGCACGCCCGCACCGAGATGCTCGACCTGATCACGGTCGACGGCGTGGCCCGTGGCATCGTCGCCCGGGATCTGGTCACCGGCGAGATCGCCACCCACTACGCCGACGCCGTCGTCCTGGCCAGCGGTGGCTACGGAAACGTCTTCTACCTCTCCACCAACGCCATGAACTCCAACGCGACCGCCATCTGGCGGGCGCACCGGCGCGGCGCCCACTTCGCCAACCCCTGTTTCACCCAGATCCACCCCACCTGCATCCCGCGCACCGGCGACCACCAGTCCAAGCTCACCCTGATGAGCGAGTCGCTGCGCAACGACGGCCGCATCTGGGTCCCCAAGGCCCAGGGCGACACCCGTCCCGCCGCCGAGATCCCGGAAGCGGAGCGCGACTACTACCTGGAGCGGATCTACCCCTCCTTCGGCAACCTCGTCCCGCGCGACATCGCCTCCCGCGCCGCGAAGAACGTCTGCGACGAGGGCCGCGGAGTGGGCCCCGGCGGCCAGGGCGTCTACCTCGACTTCGCCGACGCCATCCGCCGCATGGGCCGGGAAAAGGTCGCCGAGAAGTACGGCAACCTCTTCGAGATGTACGAGCGGATCACCGCGGAGAACCCGTACGAGGTCCCCATGCGGATCTACCCGGCCGTGCACTACACGATGGGCGGCCTGTGGGTCGACTACGACCTCCAGACCACCGTCCCCGGCCTGTTCGCGATCGGCGAGGCCAACTTCTCCGACCACGGGGCCAACCGCCTCGGCGCCTCCGCGCTCATGCAGGGCCTCGGCGACGGCTACTTCGTGCTCCCCTCCACCATCAACGACTACCTGGCCCGCCACCCGCACCACGAGCAGGTCGACGACAGCCACCCCGAGGCCGCGGCCGCCGTCCGCGAGACCCGCGACTGCCTCGCCAAGCTGCTCGCCGTCGACGGGGACCGCACCCCCGACTCCTTCCACCGCGAGATCGGTGAACTCATGTGGGAGTACTGCGGGATGGCCCGCACCGAAGAGGGCCTGCGCAAGGCCCTCGCCCGCATCCCCGAGATCCGCGAGGAGTTCTGGCGGCGGATCAAGGTCCCCGGCCGCGGCGAGGAGTTCAACCAGTCGCTGGAGAAGGCCAACCGCATCGTCGACTACCTCGAACTCGCCGAGCTGATGTGCCTCGACGCCCTCCACCGCGCCGAGTCCTGCGGCGGCCACTTCCGCGAGGAGTCCCAGACCCCGGACGGCGAAGCGGCCCGCCGCGACGAGGAGTTCGGCTACGCGGCCGCCTGGGAGTACCGCGGCACCGGAGCCGCACCCGTCCTGCACAAGGAAGACCTCGTCTTCGAGTACGTCCACCCCACCCAGCGGAGCTACGCATGAAGCTCACCCTGCGCGTCTGGCGCCAGCGCAACCCCGACGCCCCCGGCGCCATGGCCTCCTACGAGGTCGACGGCATCTCGAAGGACATGTCCTTCCTGGAGATGCTCGACACCCTCAACGAGGACCTCATCCTGCGCGGCGAGGACCCGGTCGCCTTCGACCACGACTGCCGCGAGGGCATCTGCGGCGCGTGCAGCCTCGTCATCAACGGCGACGCCCACGGCCCCGAGCGCACCACCACCTGCCAGCTCCACATGCGCTCCTTCGCCGACGGCGACACCATCGACGTCGAACCGTGGCGGGCCTCGGCCTTCCCCGTGGTCAAGGACCTCGTCGTGGACCGCAGCGCCTTCGACCGGATCATCCAGGCCGGCGGCTACATCACCGCCCCGACCGGATCCGCGCCCGAGGCCCACGCCACCGCCGTCCCCAAGCCCGACGCCGACTTCGCCTTCGAGCACGCCGAGTGCATCGGCTGCGGCGCCTGCGTGGCGGCCTGCCCCAACGGCTCCGCGATGCTGTTCACCTCCGCCAAGGTCAACCACCTGGGCGTGCTCCCGCAGGGTTCGCCCGAGCGCGAGACGCGGGTGCTGGACATGGTGTCCCGGATGGACGACGAGGGCTTCGGCGGCTGCACGCTGACCGGCGAGTGCGCGACGGCCTGCCCCAAGGGCATCCCGCTGCCGTCGATCGCCGCGATGAACAAGGAGTGGCTGCGGGCGGTCCGCAAGAGCTGACCCGCCCGCTCCTGCCCCCTGGCCCTTCCCCGCCCGCCCCCCGCCCGCCCGCCGTGGCGTCGGCCGATCGGCCGATCCGATCGGCCGACCGGGCGCTCGTCCGGGCCGTACGCCGCGCCGCGCCCCGGCCGGGTGCGGCCCGTGCGGTTCAGTGGGCCCATGCCACAAGCCCACGCCGGGTCCGGACCGCGCCGACGCAGCGTGCTGGCCGCCGCCCTCGTACCCCTGGCGGCGGCCGGGTGCACCGCCGGGCAGGCCCCCCGCAGCCCGGCGCCCGGGCCGCAGCCGGCCGCGAAGGACGCCCTCGTCATGGTGATCCGGCACGCCGAGAAGCCGTACGCGGGGGACACCGCCGAGGACGAGGACGGCGTCCCGCACCCCGGCTCCCTCGCCGGCCGGGGCGTCCGCCGCGCCGAGGAACTGCACCGGCTGTTCGCCCCCGCCGAGCACGCCCGGCTGCCCCGTCCCGCCGTGCTCTTCGCGACCGGCGGACCGGCGGGCGCCCCCGCCCGCTGCAAGCAGACCCTGGAGCCGATGGCCACCGCCCTGCGGATGCCCGTACGCGGTGAATTCGCCCTCGGCGGCGAGGCGGAGCTGGCGCGCGCCATCCTGGAAGGCCGGATGCCCGTCCTCGTCTGCTGGGAGCACACCGGCGTCCCCCGGCTGCTGCACGCCCTCGGCGCGGACCGGATCCTCGGCCTGCCCGCCGCCTGGCCCGACCGCTACGACCTCGTCTGGACCTTCACCCGTACCCAGGGCCAATGGTCCTTCCGCGAACTCGGGCAGCACCTCCTGCCCGGCGACGCCTGAACCGTCTCTTTCGGATCTTGCCGGGGCCCGCGCTGCCCGGCACCGCACCTCGCCGCGTTGTCGGGGCACCCGTGTACTGGACGTACCCGGGTGCCTCTCCGCCTTGCGACGCACGGCACCGGACAACGCGGGCAGGGGCGACAAGATCCGAAGGAGACGTCCGAGGGCCGGGGGTTAGCCCCACCGGGGCCCGGGCGGTAGCGGGATCGTCCGCCCCCGCCGTCTGGGGAATCGTTGGGCCCACCACCCACCGGTGGCCGTCCCGATGATCCCCGCGAGGAGTTGGCCCGTGCGCGAGCAGTCATGGCAGAGGTTCCGATCTTCCGGACGACGGCGTACGGGGCCGCGCCGCCGCCCCGCGCGGGCCGCGGCCGCGGTGGCCGTGGGCGCCGTCGTGCTGGGTGTCCTGGCACCGCCCGTCGCGTACGCCGCCGGGCCCGGGGCCGCCGCGAACGCCCGGCCGGACGCCGTCCAGCGGGGGCTCAACGACCTCGTACGCTCCGACGGCCAGCCCGGCGCGCTGGCGGCCGTCGCGGACGGCAAGGGGCGCACCCGCAGCTACACCGCGGGGACCGGCGACGTCACCACCGGCTCGAAGGTGCCGGCCGACGGCCAGGTGCGGATGGGCAGCAACACCAAGACGTTCACCGCGGTGGTCGTCCTCCAGCTCGTCGGGGAAGGGAAGATCGGCCTCGACGCCAAGGTCGACACCTACCTGCCGGACCTGGTCCGCGGCAAGGGCATCGACGGGCGGGACATCACCGTCCGCGAGCTGCTCCAGCACACCAGCGGACTTCCCGAGTACGAGGACCTCGTCGAAGAGGACATCCTGGGCGGCCGCTACCTCGACCCCCGCGACCTCCTCGACCGGGCGCTGCGGCGCGAGGCCGCCTTCGCCCCCGGGACGGACTGGGCGTACAGCAGCACGAACTACGTGGTGGCCGGCCTGATCGTCCAGAAGGTCACCGGGCGGCCCCTGGCCGAGGAGATCGACCGGCGCGTCATCAAGCCCGCCGGGCTGCGCCACACCTACTTCCCCGCCCCCGGCGAGCGGACCATCCGCGAACCCCATCCGCACGGCTACCGGCGCGAGGCCCCGGGCGGGCCGCTGCGCGACGTCACGGAGATCGACCCCTCCGCGGCCTGGGCGGCCGGCCAGATGATCTCCACCAACGCCGACCTCAACCGGTTCTTCACCGCGGTCCTGGACGGCAGCCTCCTGAGGGAGCCCCAGCTCACCCAGATGCGCACCACCGTCCCCATCGGCAAGACCGGCGCCGGCTACGGACTGGGGATCATGAGCAGGCCCCTGTCGTGCGGCGGCGTCTACTGGGGCCACGGCGGCGACATCGCCGGGTTCGAGACCCGCGGCGGGGTCACCGAGGCGGGCCACCGCGCCGTCAGCATCACCGTGACCAGCGTCCCGCCCGACGGGCCGCCCACGAAGCACCTGGAGGCCCTCGTGGACACCGCCCTCTGCGGCTGAGCGGGACGAGGGACGCCCACGTCACACGGGCCGTGGGCGAAACCGGTTTCCTCTCATGATCATCGGGCCCAGAATGAGCCCCATGACGACGACACGTGTGATCACACAGCAGGCCCTCGGCGGCCCCGGCGTACTGGAACTCGCCGAGGTACCGCTCCCCGCACCCGGCCCCGGTGAGGTCCTGGTCCGGGTGCGGGCCACCGGAATGAACCCCGCGGACTGGAAGGTCCGCATCGGCAAGGTGGACTTCTTCGGGCCGCCGCCGTTCGTACTGGGCCACGAGTTCAGCGGCACGGTCGAGGCCGTCGGCGACGGCGCGACCCGCTTCGAGCCGGGCGAGGAGGTCTACGGCTGGACCGTCCCGCCGCACGGCAGCCACGCCGACCACGTGGTGGTGGCCGAGGACCGCATCGCGCCCAAGCCGCGCACCCTGGACCACGTGGGGGCCGCGGCCCTGCCGATCTCGGGCTTCACCGCCTACCAGGCCCTGGTCACGATCTCCGACGTGCAGCCCGGTCAGCGGGTGCTGATCCACGGCGCCGCCGGCGGAGTCGGTCACCTCGCCGTCCAGATCGCCAAGGCCCGGGGCGCGTACGTGATCGGCACCGCCCGCGCCGCGAAGCACGACTACCTCCGCGGACTCGGCGCGGACGAGCTGATCGACTACACGGTGCGGGACTTCTCGGAGCTGCGCGGCATCGACATGGTGCTGGACACCATCAGCAACGACTACGGCCCGCGTTCCCTGCCCACCCTCGAACCGGGCGGCATCCTGGTCGACGTCGTCGGAGTCGGTGTGGACCGCACCGAGGTGACCGCTCGGGCGGCCGAACTCGGCGTCCGGTTCGTGGAGTTCTACCTGGAACCCACTCCCGCCGTGCTGACCGCCTTCGCCGAGCTCGTCGACACCCACGGGGTGCGCCCCACGATCTCCGAAACCCTCCCGCTCACCGAGGCCGCCAAGGCCCACGAGCTCAGCGAAACCGGCCGGGTCCAGGGCAAGATCGTCCTCGTGCCCTGACCTGCCGGACACCCCCTAACCGCCCAGCGCCCGGGCCAGGTACGGGGCCGTGCGCGAGCCGGCGGAGGCGGCGACCTCGGAGGGCGGGCCGCAGGCCGTGACGCGGCCGCCCTCCGTACCGCCGCCCGGGCCCATGTCGATGACCCAGTCCGCGCCGGCCACCACCTCCATGTCGTGCTCCACGACCACCACCGAGTGCCCCGCGTCCACCAGCCCGTGCAACTGCGCCAGCAGCACCCGTACATCGGCCGGGTGCAGACCCGTCGTCGGCTCGTCCAGCAGGTACAGGGTGTGGTCCCGGCGCAGCCGTTGCAGTTCGGTGGCCAGCTTGATGCGCTGCGCCTCGCCGCCCGAGAGCTCCGTCGCGGGCTGCCCCAGCCGCAGGTACCCCAGGCCGATGTCCGCCAGCGCCCGCAGGCTGCGTTCCGCCGCCGGGACCCCGGAGAAGAACTCCGCGGCCGCCTCCACCGTCAGGCCGAGCACCTGCGCGATGTCCAGTCCGCGGTAACGGACCTCCAGCGTCCCGGGGTTGTACCGGGCGCCCCCGCACGCGGGGCACGGCGCGTACGTACTGGGCAGGAAGAGCAGCTCGACCGAGACGAAGCCCTCGCCCTGGCAGGTCTCGCAGCGGCCGCCGGGCACGTTGAAGGAGAACCGGCCCGCCTTCCAGCCGCGCGCCTTCGACTCCGGCAGCGCGGTGAACAGCTTGCGCACGACGTCGAACAGCCCCGTGTACGTCGCCAGGTTGGAGCGCGGCGTGCGCCCGATCGGCTTCTGGTCCACCTCCACCAGCCGCCGCACCGGGAAGTCCGGCTCCGCCAGCCGCCCGCCGACCTCCCGGGCCAGCACCTCGCCGACCAGCGTGGACTTCCCCGAACCCGACACCCCGGTCACCGCCGTGAACACCCCGAGCGGGAACCGCGCCGTGACGCCGCGCAGGTTGTGCCGGTCCACGCCCGAGAGCAGCACCGATCCGGTGGCCGTCCGGAGCGGCCGCGTACCCCCCGCCCGGGGCTCCGCGAACAGGTGGCGGCCCGTCGCCGACTCCGCCACGGCCGCCAGCCCGCGCGGCGGCCCGCTGTAGAGCACCAGACCGCCGTGTTCCCCGGCCAGTGGGCCGACGTCGACCAGCCAGTCCGCGTGCCGCACCACGGCCAGGTCGTGCTCCACCACGAACACGGTGTTCCCGGCCGCCTTCAGCCGGTCCAGTACGCCGAGCAGCGCCTCGGTGTCGGCCGGGTGCAGCCCCGCCGACGGCTCGTCCAGCACGTACACCACCCCGAACAGCCCCGACCGCAGCTGCGTGGCCAGCCGCAGCCGCTGGAGCTCGCCCGCCGAGAGCGTCGGGGCGGTCCGGTCCAGGCTCAGATAGCCGAGCCCGAGCTCCACCACCGGCCCGATGCGCGAGCGCAGGTCCTCGGCGAGCACCCGGCCGGCCTCGCTCCCGTGCGGGGCCCGTTCGAGTACGTCGTCCAGCTCGGTCAGCGCCACCCCCGCGAGCTCGGCGATGGTGCGGCCCGCGAAGGTCACGGCGAGGGCCTCCGGGCGCAGCCTGCGGCCCCCGCACACCGGGCACGGCGCATCGGTGAGGAACTTCTCGGCACGCGCCCGCAGGGTGGCGCTCTTGGTGTCCGAGAAGGTCCGCATGACATAGCGGTGCGCGCTCATGTAGGTGCCCTGGTAAGGGCGTTGGATCCGGTCGGCGTCGCGCACCGGGTGCACGGTGACCACCGGCTGCTCCTCGGTGAACAGGATCCACTCGCGCTCCGCCGCCGGCAGCTCCCGCCAGGGCCGGTCCACGTCGTGCCCGAGGGCCTCCAGGACGTCCCGCAGGTTCTTGCCCTGCCAGGCCCCCGGCCAGGCGGCGACGGCTCCCTGACGGATCGACAGCGAGGGGTTGGGGACCAGCAGTTCCTCGCTGGTGCGGTGGACGCGGCCGAGGCCGTGGCAGGAGGGGCAGGCCCCGGCGGCGGTGTTGGGGGAGAAGGCGTCCGAGTCCAGGCGGGGCGCGCCCGGGGGATAGGTGCCGGCCCGGGAGTACAGCATCCGCAGGGAGTTGGAGAGCAGGGTAACCGTGCCCACGGAGGAGCGCGAGCCGGGGGAGGAGCGGCGCTGCTCCAGGGAGACGGCGGGCGGCAGCCCGGTCACCGAGTCCACTTTCGGGGCGCCGATCTGGTGGATGAGCCGCCGGGCGTAGGGGGCGACCGACTCGAAGTAGCGCCGCTGGGCCTCCGCGTAGAGGGTGCCGAAGGCCAGGGAGCTCTTACCGGATCCGGAGACCCCGGTGAAGACGGTCAGGGTGTCGCGCGGGATGTCCACGTCCACCCCGCGCAGATTGTGCTCCCGGGCACCCCGCACCCGTACGTGGGAGTCGACGGCATCGCGTCCCGGGACGGGGAGGAGGGCGGGACCGGGGGCGGGCTCATCGGCGGAGGGGCGCATTCGCCCCAGTTTAGGACCCTACGAGAGTCCGGCGATCCGGGCCAGCCCGGCGAAGCTCTCCAGCAGGGCCGTGCGGTCGTAGGTGGAGGTGGTGACGAGCAGCTCGTCCGCGCCGGTGGTCCGCGCGATCCGCCCGAGCTCCGCCGCGACCTGCTCGGGGGTGCCGGCGACGTGCCCGGTCAGGCCGTCCTCGTAGAGCTCCCGCTCCTTCGGCGTCATCGCCAGCGCCTCGATCTCCTCGGCCGGGCGCAGCGGCGGGAAGCTGCCCCGGGTGCGCGAGTGGGCCAGGGCCCAGGCCTCCGGGACCAGGATCCGCCGGGCGGCCTCCTCGGTGGCGGCGACCGCCACGGTCCCGGAGAGCACGACGTGGGGCTCCGCGCCCCAGGGGGAGGGCCGGAACTCCTCGCGGTAGCGGCCGATGACCTCCGCCATCCGGGTGCGCGCCCGCAGATCGCCCACCACCACCGGCAGGCCGGCGCGGGCCGCGATCCCGGCCCCCTCGCCGGTGGCCAGGACGAACGGCGGGATCCGCAGGCCCTCCGCCGGGCGGGCGTGCACCTCGGGGTGGGCCCGCTGGGTGCCGTCGAGCCAGCCCAGCAGCTCGGCGAGCTGCTCCTCGAAGCGGTCGGCGTCGGCGGTGTCCCGGCCCAGGGCCCGGCGGATGCCGCCGGTGAAGCCGACCGACCGGCCGAGGCCCATGTCGATCCGGCCGGGGAACAGCGCCTCCAGGACCCCGAACTGCTCCGCCACCACCAGCGGCTGGTGGTTGGGCAGCATCACCCCGCCGGTGCCGACGCGGATCCGCCGGGTGGCCCCGGCCACGGCCGCGGCCAGGACGGTCGGTGCGGAGCCGGCGACGCCGGGCACGCTGTGGTGCTCCGACACCCAGAAGCGGTGGTAGCCGAGTTCCTCGGCGGCCCGGGCCAGCTCCACCGTGTCGCGCAGTGCCTGCGGGGCCGGGTGGCCCTCGCGGGTGCGGGACCGGTCGAGGATCGAGATCTTCTGCATCACACTGCTGTCAACGCGCACGGGGGCTGGTGATTCCCGCCGGCGGCCGTGTCTGGCCGGGTGTCGCGGGCAGCGCCTACGCTGCCGTCATGACCGAGAGCGCACCCCGCCGACCCCTGGCCGTCTTCGACATCGACAACACGCTCGCCGACACCACCCACCGGCAGCGCTTCCTGGAGGTCCGGCCCCGGGACTGGGAGGGCTTCTTCGGTGCGGCCCCGGCCGATCCGCCGCTGGCCCGCGGCGTCGCGCTGGCGGTGGAGAGCGCGGCCGACTGCGAGGTCGTGTACCTGACCGGCCGACCGGAGCGCTGCCGGGCGGACACCACCGACTGGCTGGCCCGGCACGGTCTGCCCGAGGGGCGGGTGTGGATGCGCGGGAACCAGGACCGGCGGCCGGCCCGGCTGACCAAGCTCGACGTGCTGGGGCGCATCGCCCGCGGCCGGGAGGTGCGGATGCTCGTCGACGACGACGCGCTCGTCTGCCAGGACGCCCGCGCCGCAGGCTTCCGCGTGGTCCTCGCGGACTGGGCGGCCGAGGCGCCGGAGCTCAAGTCCGCGCAGGAGGGCGAAGGCCGCACCTGAGGAGCGCACCCGGGGCGGGGTCGCCGGGGGCGTACCCGGCGCCCGTCCCGGACCGTGCTGCGGCGTGTCCTCCCTGGCCGTCCGGCGTCGTCCCGGCCGTACGGCGCGCCGTACCGGGCGGACGGCGCGGCGCCCCAGGGACGTACGGATTCGACTGGGGAGCGGGTGCCGCCGCTCAGTCCTCGCCGTCGAGGCGGAAGCCCACCTTCAGGCCCACCTGGTAGTGCGCGACCTCGCCGTTCTCGATGTGCCCGCGCACCTGGGTGACCTCGAACCAGTCGAGCGCGCGGAGGGTCTGCCCCGCGCGGGCGATCCCGTTCCTGATGGCCTGATCGATGCCGTCGGGAGAGGTGCCGACGATCTCGGTCACCCGGTAGGTGTGGTTGGACATGGGGGTCTCCCGCCAGTCGTCGCTGTTGCCTTGTTCCACGGTGCCCCAGTAAGGCCGGGTCCGCGAACTTTGTGTGAACAGTCCCGGGAGAAAGGGGGTTGACCCACTCATTGGTCTATGCCAATTTCAAGCCATCTGAGATCCATCCCCAGAAGGTGACCCTCGTGAAGATGCGCTTCCTCGCCGTGTGCACGGCCCTCGCGGCGGCCGCCGCCCTCACCGCTTGTGGCAGCCAGTCGGCCGGATCCGGCGGGGGCACCGAGAAGGTGACTCTCTGGCTGATGAAGGGCAGCGCCTCCGACGACTTCACGGCGAAGTTCACCGCCGACTTCGAGAAGCAGCACCCCGGCATCGACCTGGACGTGCGGATCCAGGAGTGGAAGGGGATCGGCGACAAGGTCAACGCCGTCCTGTCCGGCAAGGCCAAGGAGGGCGCCGACGTCATCGAGGTCGGCAACACCCAGGTCGCCCAGTACGTCGAGACCGGCGGCCTCTCCGAGCTCACCCTCGAAGGACTGCGCGAATGGGGCAGCAAGGACTGGCTGCGCGGGCTCTCCGAGCCGGGCAGCGTCAACGGGGCCCAGTACGGCGTCCCGTGGTACGCCGCCAACCGGGTGGTCATCTACAACAAGGAGCTCTTCGCGGGCGCCGGGATCAAGACGCCGCCCAAGACCCGCCAGGAGTGGATCGCCGACACCCAGAAGCTCGACAAGGGGGAGCAGCAGGGCATCTACCTGCCCGGCCAGAACTGGTACGTCCTCGCCGGGTTCGTCTGGGACGAGGGCGGCGAGCTGGCCGTCGAGACGGGCGGCCAGTGGGTCGGCGCGCTCGACGACGAGAAGTCCCTGGCCGGCATGGACTTCTACAAGCAGCTCCAGGCACTCGGCGACGGCCCCAAGGGCGCCGACGAGGAGACGCCCCCGCAGTCGGAGGTCTTCGCCCGCGGCCAGGTCGCCCAGATCATCGCCCCGCCCGGCCAGGCCGCGCAGATCGAGGCGGCCAACCCCGCGCTCAAGGGCAAGCTCGGCTTCTTCCCCATCCCCGGCAAGACCGCCGAGAAGGCCGGGGCCGTCTTCACCGGCGGCTCCGACCTGATCATCCCGGAGAAGTCGAAGCAGCGCGCCCACGCCGTCGACCTGATCACCGCCCTGGTCAGCGAGAAGTGGCAGACGGAGCTCGCCCGCACCATGAGCTACGTCCCCAACAAGACCACCCTCGCCCATGTGGTCGACGGCAACGACGGCGCCGCCGCCATGGCGCCCGGCGCCGCCCAGGGCCGGGCCACCCCGAAGTCCGCGCGCTGGGCCGAGGTCGAGGCCAAGAACCCGATCAAGCCCTACATGACGGCGGTCCTGAACGGGCAGGACGCCAGGCAGGCCGCGAAGACGGCCTCGGACACGGTGAGCAAGGTGCTCAGCTCCGACCGCTGAGCACCCCGTCCGCCGAGTTCAGCGTCCGCACATCCAGGGGCCGCTGAGCGGTCATGTCGAATCCAGCCGGTCACGGAAGAAGTAAAGGAGCCGGGCCCGCCCACCTGCGGCCCGGCCCACGTGCCCGGATCAGGAGCAGCCATGACCATCGCACCCCTGTCCCCGTCCCCCCTCGCACCCCCCGCCCCGGCCGCCCCCGTGGCCCCGGCTGTCCCCTCGGCCCCGGCCACCCCCTACGCCCCCCGGTACGCCGTCCGCCTCGCCCGTGACGAGGACGAGGTGCGGGCCGCCCAGCGCCTGCGCCACCAGGTCTTCGCCGGCGAACTCGGCGCCCGCCTCGACGGCCCCGAGCCTGGCCTGGACACCGACTCCTTCGACGCCTACTGCGACCACCTCCTCGTCCTCGAAGAGGAGACCGGGCAGGTCGTCGGCACCTACCGGCTGCTGCCCCCCGAGCGCGCCGCCGTCGCCGGGCGCCTCTACTCCGAGGGCGAGTTCGACCTGTCCGCCCTCGACCCGATCCGCCCGGACCTGGTCGAGGTCGGCCGCTCGTGCGTGCACCCCGACCACCGCAACGGCGCCGTCATCGCCCTGATCTGGGCCGGGCTCGCCCGCTACATGGAGCGCTCCGGCCACAACTGGCTCGCCGGATGCTGCTCGGTCCCCCTGGCCGACGGCGGGGTGCTGGCCGCCGCCACCCGGGAGACCGTCCTGGCCCGCAACCTCGCCCCGCAGGAGTACCGCGTCACCCCGCACCTCCCGTGGAGCCCCGAGGGCATCACCGTCCCCGGACGCATGGAGCTGCCGCCCCTGCTGCGCGGGTACCTGCGCCTGGGCGCCTGGGTCTGCGGGGAGCCCGCCCTCGACGCCGGGTTCGGCTGCGCCGACCTGTACGTGCTGCTCTCCCTGCGCCGGACCAACCCCCGCTACCTGAACCACTTCCTCTCGCTCGCCCCGGGCGCATGAGCGTCTGGCTGCCCACGGCGCCCTGCACCCCGCAGCAGTGCGCCGCCCACCCCGGGCGGACCGCGGGCGTCCCGCGCGCGGTGCTCCGGCTCGCCACCGCCCTCGCCCTGTTCCTGCTCGCCGTCCCGGCCGCCGCACCGGTCCGGCTGCTCCCGGCGGGCCCCCGCCGCGCCCTGGTCAGGGCCTGGTCGGCGGCGCTGCTGCGGGCGCTCGGGATACGGATCACCGTGCACGGGGCCCCCGGCGGCGACGGGGGCCGCCTGATCGTCGCCAACCACATCTCGTGGCTGGACATCCCCCTCGTCACCGCCGTGCTGCCCTGCCGGATGCTGGCCAAGAGCGAGATCGGCGCCTGGCCGGTGCTCGGCCGGCTCGCCGCCCGCGCCGGCACCCTGTTCATCGAACGCGACCGGATCCGGGCCCTGCCCGACACCGTCGCCACCATCACCCGGGCGCTGCTGGCCGGGGACCGGGTCACCGTCTTCCCCGAGGGCTCCACCTGGTGCGGGCGGGCCCAGGGGCCCTTCCGGCGGGCCGCCTTCCAGTCGGCGCTGGACGCACGGGTCCCCGTACAGCCGGTGCGGCTGCGCTACCGGCTGGCGGACGGGGAGGCCGCCGGGGCGCCCGCCTTCGTCGGGGACGATCCGCTGACCGCCTCCCTGTGGCGGATCGCCCGGGCCCGCGGGGTGCACGCCGAGGTGTGGCTGCTGCCCCGGATCCCGCCGGGCCGTCACCCGGACCGGCGGGACCTCGCTGAGGCGGCCCGGCGGGCCGTCCTCGGCGGGGAACGCGAAGGGCGCGACCGGCACCCGCTGGCGGGCGTCCCCGCCCAGCCGCGTCCCTCAGCGCTGGTGCGTCAGCCGGTGCGTCAGCCGGTCACGGGGCCCGTCACGCCGTCGGCCACCGACAGGGACACTGCGAAACGCTGCGCCGCGTCCGTCCACCAGTGGGACAACTCCAGCCCGGCCCCGGCCAGTTCCCTGCGGACTCCCTCCTGACGGAACTTCGCCGAGACCTCCGTCAGGATCTCCTCGTCCTCCTCGAACGGCACGGCGAGGTCCAGCGCCCTGACCTTCACCGTCACCGCCCGCCGGGCCCGCAGCCGCATCTCGATCCACTCGTGCTCCCGGTTCCACACCGCCACGTGCGTGAAGTCGGCGGTGTGGAAGTCCGCCCCCAGCTCCCGGTCGATCACCGCGAGCACGTTCTTGTTGAACTCCGCCGTCACCCCCCGGGCGTCGTCGTACGCCGCCACCAGCACGGCCTCCTCCTTGACCAGGTCCGTGCCCATCAGCAGGGCGTCCCCCGGCGAGAGCATGGCCCGTACGGACGCCAGGAACACGGCCCGCTCGGGCGGCAGCAGGTTGCCGATCGTGCCGCCCAGGAACACCACCAGCCGCGGACCCGCCGACTCCGGCAGCCGCAGCGGCTTCGTGAAGTCGGCCAGCAGGGCGTGCACCCGCAGGCCCGGGTGCTCGGCCAGCAGGGATTCGGCCGCACCGGTCAGCGCGCTCTCGCTCACGTCCACCGGTACGTACGTCTCCAGCGCGGGCAGCGCCTCGATCAGGTGCCGGGTCTTCTCCGAGGAGCCGGAACCCAGTTCCACCAGCGTGCGCGCCCCGGTCACCGCCGCGATCTCCTGGGCGCGTTCCAGCAGGATCTCCCGCTCGGCGCGCGTCGGATAGTACTCGGGCAACCGCGTGATCTCCTCGAAGAGTTCACTCCCCCGGGCGTCGTAGAACCACTTCGGCGGAAGCTCCTTCGGGGAGCGGGTCAGCCCGCTCAGCACGTCGGTGCGCAACGCCGCCTCGGCGGCGTGCTCGTCGAGGGTCCGGGTCAACTGGAAGTCGTTCACGGAGTGGTCTCCTTGAGCGGGGTCAGGGCGACCCGGGCGGGGGTGGCCGTCAGCAGGGTCCGGTCGGGCACTTCGCACCAGCGCGGATCGTCGTCGTACGGCTCCGACGCCACCACCACCCGCCGGGCGGCCGGGTCGGCGAGGTACCACAGGGAATCCCCCCAGGCGGTCGCGGCGATGGACGTGCCGTCGGTCAGGAGCAGGTTCAGCCGGGATCCGGGAGCGGCGCCGGCCAGTTCGCGCACCGGTTCCGCCAGGGCCGTGCCCAGGTCGTCGCCCTGCCGCAGGCGGTGCAGCACCAGCGCCCACACGAACGCCGAATCGGTGCGCGCGGCCAGCTGGAGCAGCTCCTGCGGCGGCAGAACGGCGGCGGCCTCCGCCATCGCGTCCGGCCAGTCCCGCAGGCTCCCGTTGTGGCTGAACAGCCAGGGCCCCGAGGCGAAGGGCGCCGCGGCCGCCTCCCCGTCCGACCCGGCGAAGGTGGCGTCGCGCACGGCGGCCAGGAAGGCCCCGCTGCGCACCACGCGGGCGAGGTCGGCGAAGCCCGGATCCCCCCAGAGCGGCCGGTCGCGCCGGTAGCGCGCCGGGACCGGATCGCCCTCGGCGTACCAGCCGACGCCGAAGCCGTCCGCGTTGACGGTGCCGTGCCGCTGCCGGCGCGGCGCCCAGGACTGCCGCACCAGGGCGTGCTCGGGCTCGCTGAGCAGCCGCCCCAGCGGTATCGGCGGTCCCACGTAGGCGAGGTGACGGCACATCAGACGTCCCTCGCGGTACGGAAGCCGGAGAAGATCTGCCGCCGCACGGGCAGGTCCCAGTTGCGGAAGGTGCCCCGGCAGGCGACCTGGTCCACGGCGAAGGAGCCGCCGCGCAGAACCTTGTGCTCCGGCCCGAAGAACACCTCCGAGTACTCGCGGTACGGGAAGGCGCGGAAGCCCGGGTACGGCAGGAAGTCCGAGGACGTCCACTCCCACACGTCGCCGATCAGCTGGCGCACCCCGAGCGGGGAGGCACCGGCCGGGTACCCGCCCGCGGGGGCGGGGCGCAGGTGGCGCTGGCCCAGGTTGGCGTGGGCGGGAGTGGGGTCGGCGTCGCCCCAGGGGTAGCGGCGGGAGCGGCCGGAGGCCGGGTCGTGGCGGGCGGCCTTCTCCCACTCCGCCTCGCTGGGCAGGCGCCGGCCCGCCCAGCGGGCGTACGCGTCCGCCTCGTACCAGCTGACGTGGAGCACCGGCTCGTCGGCGGGCACCGGCTCGGTCACCCCGAAGCGGCGGCGCAGCCACTGCCCGCCCTCGGAGTGCCAGAACAGCGGGGCGCCGATGTCGTGGGCGCGGATCTGCTCCCAGCCCTCGGCGGCCCACCAGCGGCGCTCGCGGTAGCCGCCGTCGGCCATGAATGCCTGGAACGCGGCGTTGGTCACCGGCGCCGTGTCGATCCAGAAGGCCGGGACCTCCCGTACGTGCGCGGGCCGCTCGTTGTCCAGCGACCAGGGCTCGGCGGAGGTGCCCATGGTGAACGGCCCGCCCGGCACCAGGACCTCGGGCGCCTCCGGGGGCGGCCCCTGCGGCGGGCCGGGGTCGGGCGCGGTCAGTACCGGACCTCCGGCGCGCAGCTGATGGGTGATCAGCATCGTTTCGTCGTGCTGCTGTTCGTGCTGGGCGATCATGCCGAAGACGTAGCCCCCGTCGAGCAGGGACGTGCCCTCCAGCGGGGTGCGCTCCAGCAGGTCGAAGACGCGTCCGCGGACCTCGGCCGCGTAGCCGCGGGCCTCAGCGGGTCCCAGCAGGGGCAGTTTCGGGCGCTCCGCACGCGGATGCTCGAAGGCGTCGTACAGCGGGTCGATCTCGGGACGCATGGACGCGCGGCCGGCGACGTTGCGCAGCAGCCAGAGCTCTTCCATGTTGCCGATGTGCGCCAGGTCCCAGACCAGCGGCGACATCAGCGGGGAGTGCTGCGCGGTCAGGTCCCGGTCGTCCACGGCGTCGGTCAGCGCGGCCGTGCGGGCGCGGGCCGCGGTCAGGGCGGCGACGGCACGCTCGCGCAGCCGTTCGGTGCCGGTCTCGGGATGGGTCTCGGGGTGGGTCTCGGTGGTCACGGGCGCTGTCCCTTCCCGGCGGGGTGCAGGAGTGCTTCGAGTTCCCCGGCGTCATCGGCCGGGCAGCGGCCGCGCCGCACGTAGCGATCGGCGAATGCCTCCACGGCCTCCTGTACGCGCCTGCTCGCGCCGAGCCGGGGCAGGGCCTCGCCCGCCGCCCGGAAACAGGCGGTGGCGGCCGTACGCAGCTCCGGATCGGCCAGTCCGGCCCGGGCGGCCGTGTGCCACAGGGCGTTGCGCGGGGCGCGCGCGGACCCGTAGCCGTCCGTCAGGGCCTTCACCGAGCGGTAGGCGGTCTCGGCGGCCTCGGGGTCGTCGAAGAGCGCGTGCGTGACGGCCGTCGGGACCAGCCAGCCGTCCTCGCCGGGCTGCGCGTCGATCATCCGCAGCTCCAGGTGGCCGCGCGGCCGGACCGGCGGGAAGAGGGTGGTCAGGTGGTAGTCCAGGTCCTCGGCGGTGGGCGGGCGCAGGCCGTGGCGGGCACCGCCGGTGCGCACCCAGTCGCGGAAGGTCAGCCCGCGCGGCACCGCCCAGGGCCCGTCCGCGGAATCCCGTACGCACATCACCTCGGTGTCCAGCGCGTGCCGGGTCCAGGCCGCGCGCGGTTCGCCGTCCAGCGGCGGGGCGAGGGAGCGGCGCGTGTCGATGTCGTTCCAGATGCCCTGCCGCGCACACCGCCAGCCCCGGTACGGGCCCTCGTGCGCGGGGGAGTTGGCGAAGGCGGCCACCAGGACCGCGCCCAGCAGGTGCGCCAGCCGCCAGCGCCGCCCGTAGCCGAGCGGGCCGGGCTCCTCCTGGCCGGCGTCCACGCAGACCTGCACGGAGGCGGAGGAGCACATCATGGCGCGTCCGGCGGGCCCGGTGCGGTCGAAGTACGTCTCCATGGCGTCGTAGCGGGGGCTGGCGAGCAGCCGGCGCAGCGGCCGGCGCGGATCCCGGCCGAGGCCGCGCAGGACGAGCCCGTGCTCGCCCAGTGCGGCGCGGACCGCGTCCAGGTCGGCCTGGAGGCCGTCCACGCAGTCCGTGAGGGAGCCGGCCGGGGCGGAGCTGAGCTCCAGCTGGCCGCCCGGTTCCACGGTGAGGCAGGAGCGCAGGGACAGCGCCCGGGCCGCCTCGTGGCCCGCGGCCAGCCGCTCGGGCGCGAGCGGCAGCCAGGGCCGCTCCGCGTCGAGCACGAGCCATTCCAGCTCCGCGCCGAGGAGCCGGGGCGGGCCGGTCTTGAAACAGATGCCGTGGACCAGGTCCTCGGCGCCCGCCTCGGTGAGGGCCTCGTGGGCCCGGTCGCGTGCGGGTGGAGCGGGTACGTCCTCGGTCATGACCGGAACCTCGTCTCCTGTCGTCGGCCGTGATGTCACCCGTGCCTACCCGTGCCCGGAGCACAAATGCCTTTGCCGCCGAGGCTGCTCGCACCCGAGGATGGCGCGGTGAGCAGCAGATTGCGTGAGATCGCGCGGGAGAACGCGGTGATCCTGGCGGCCGGCGGGTACCGGACGCGGACGGGGCGGCGGATCTCCCTCGCCGCCGACCTGGCGGAAGCCAAGGCCGGAACCAGAATATATGGGCCGAACCGGGTCATTCCAGACGGAGAGGCCGTCGGTGGGACCCACCGCACGGCGTTCCAGGTCACGGGGAGAGCAGTACGGTCGCCGCGCGTCGCCTCGCGGCGCGGGGCCCGGTCGCCGTCCTGAACTACGCCTCGGCCCGCAATCCCGGGGGCGGGTACGTGCGCGGGGCCAAGGCCCAGGAGGAGGCGCTGTGCCGCGCCTCGGCGCTCTACGAGACCCTCCTGGAGGCCCCGGAGTACTACGAGACCCACCGCGCGGGGAAGAGCACCTTCTACACCGACCGGGTGATTCACTCACCCGGGGTGCCGGTCTTCCGCGACGACCGGGGCGACCTGATGGAGACCCCGTTCCGGGCCGGCTTCCTCACCTCCCCGGCCCCGAACGCGGGCACGATCCGCCGCCAGGAACCCGAGCGGGCCCACGAGATCCCCGCCGCGCTGGCCCGGCGTGCCGAACGGGTCCTGGAGGTCGCCGCCCTGCACGGCTACGGGCGGCTCGTCCTGGGGGCGTGGGGGTGCGGGGTCTTCCGCAACGACCCGGCGCAGGTGGCGGAGGCCTTCCGCGCCCTGCTGACCGGCCGCTTCGCGGGCACCTTCGAGGAGGTCGCGTTCGGCATCCTGGACCGCGCCCCCGCACCCCGCGAGGCCTTCGAACGGGCCTTCCCGGCCTGAGGGAGCGGCCGCCGGGCTACTGCCAGCCGTAGCGCTCGCGCAGCCGGTCCGTCACCAGGCGGAACCGTACGGGATCCAGCGCACAGGCCTCGCGGCGCATGCCCGACTCGTGGACGCGCAGCACCCGGTCCAGATCCACCCAGGACTCCCGCCCGGCGCCGTCCCACGGCCCGGAGCCGATCGGCACCCACTCCCGTTCGGCGTCGTGCCGCTTGCTGGAGAGCTGCACGGCGAGCAGGGTCCGCCCGCCCGCCTCCCGCGCCACGACGAGCACCGGCCGGTCCTTGCCGCGCCCGTCGTTCTCCTCGAAGGGAACCCAGGTCCACACGATCTCCCCGGGATCGGGATCCCCGTCCGGATCCGGCGCGTACTCGGTGCGCACGGGCCCGATGGCGCGCGGATCGGCCTCGGTGGTGGCGGTGAGCCCGTCGCGCCCCGGTTGCTCGGCGTAACCACTGCTGTGATGCGAAAGTGCCGTCATCGCCCGGAGATTACCGGCTTTCCGCCCTCGACAACACACCCCCCGGGGTCACGCTCCGCATCCGCCGCCGAAGACTCCGCGCGCACCGGAGGGCGGGAGCCCCGCCGCCCAGATCCAACCGCGCGGGCTCACCTGAGACTGCGGTGTGCATTCGCCCGGCAGGGTTCGGCGCGGCCGGCCCCGGCTCGGTGGAAGACGCCGTACTCCTCGCACTCGCGGGCCGATGGCGGTGCGGCCTCCGTTGTAGAGGTGGAGGGTGCCGTCGTTGCGGGTGACGGAACGTTCGAGCGGATGCTTCGAGACGCGCAGGGGAACGCCGACGCGGCGGGGCGGGACGGCTGGTCGTGGGGGTGGGAGGGGGTGGGGGCTGGCATGATCGGGGGGTGGAATTGGGGGGATTTATGCGTGGGGCTGCGGTGGTTTGGGGAGCGCGGGGGAGGGTGGCGCGGGGGGTTACCGATGGGCTTGAGCCCCGGACGTGGATCCTTGCCGTCACGGTGCTGACCGGGTGGCACGCCGCCGGAGTGGCGGGGGTCGGGTGGGGGGCGTTCGCGGCGTTCTTCTGCGGGGTCGTTCCGATGCTGTGGATCCGGTGGGGGCAGCGGCGCGGGTACTGGGGTGACCGGCACGTCCGGCGCCGCGAGGACCGGCTGATCGTGCTGCCCGGCGTGATCGTCTCCGTCGTCGTGTGCCTCGGCGGCCTCGCGCTGCTGGGCGGGCCCCGCGAGGTGACGGCGCTCGTCGTGGCGATGCTCGCGACGGTCGTGGCGATCCTGGCGGTCACCACCCGGTGGAAGATCAGCGTGCACACGGCGGTCGCCGGCGGGGCCGTCGCCGTCCTGGCCCTCGCCTACGGGCCCCGGCCGCTGGCCGCGTACGTCCTGGTCGCCCTCGTCGGCTGGTCCCGGGTCCGGCTGCGGGACCACACCACCGCCCAGGCGGTCGCCGGCGCGGGCCTGGGCGCGGCGGTCGCGGGGGCGGTCTTCGGCGCCCTGCGCTGAGGCTTAACGCCGTCCGATCGCTTCCTTAAACGGAACCTAAGGTTCGCCGGGGCGGGCCGGGAACGGACGAATGTCCGATTCGGTGCGGCTAGCGTGCTGCCGCACCCCAACTCCCCGGTAGAACAGCAGAGGCAGGCACGCCATGGGCAGCACAGTCGGTCACCGCCGCAGGACCAGCGGCAGGACGAAGGTCACGGGAGCGATCGTGGCGGCGGCGGTGATCGGGGGCGCCGCCTTCGCGTTCACCGGGACCGCCCAGGCGACCTCGGTCGGCGCCGTCTACACCACCTCCAGCTCCTGGAGCGGCGGTTACACGGGCCAGTACGTCGTCACCAACAACACCGCCGAAGCGCAGACCGACTGGACCCTCCGGTTCGACCTGCCCGCCGGTACGAAGATCGACTCCCTGTGGAACGGGACCCACACCGTCGACGGGCAGCACGTCACCGTCCGGCCCGCGAGCTGGAACCGCACGCTGGCGCCCGGCGCCTCCGTCACCGTCGGGTTCGTCGCGAGCGGTGCGAGCGGCACGGGCGCACCCGGTGGTCCCACCGGGTGCCTGATAGACGGCGTCAAGTGCTCCGTGGACCAGGGCGCGACCCCGGCCCCCAGCGGACGGCCGACCGACGCCCCGAGCCCCGCTCCCTCGGGGACCCCGACCGCGAGCGCGTCCCCCGCCCCGACGGCCACCGCCACCGCCACCGCCACGGCCCCCGCGCCCGCCCCGGGCGCCGGCGCGCGGTTCGCCCCGTACGTCGACACCTCGCTCTACCCCGCCTACGACCTCCTCGACACCGCCACCCGCACCGGCGTGAAGGAGTTCCACCTCGCCTTCGTCACCTCGGGCGGCGGCTGCTCCCCGCTGTGGGGCGGCGTCACCGACCTGGCGAGCGACAAGGTGGCCGCGCAGATCGGCGCACTGCGCGCCAAGGGCGGCGACGTCCGCGTTTCGTTCGGCGGGGCCTCCGGCCGCGAGCTGGCCCTGAACTGCGCGAGCGCCGACGACCTCGCGGCGGCGTACGGGAAGGTCATCGACCAGTACCGGCTCACCAAGGTCGACTTCGACATCGAGGGCGCCGCGCTGCCGGACACCGCCGCCAACACCCGTCGCGCGCAGGCCGTGGCCCGGCTGCAGAAGTCCCACCCCGGCCTGGACGTCGCGTTCACCCTGCCGGTGATGCCCGAAGGGCTGACCCAGCCGGGCGTGGCCCTGCTGGCCGACGCCCGCAAGAACGGCGTACGGATCGACGCGGTCAACATCATGGCGATGGACTACGGCCCCGCGTACGCCGGGAACATGGGGGAGTACGCCGTGCAGGCGGCGACCGCGACCCAGGCGCAGATCAAGGGGGTGCTCGGACTCTCCGACCAGGCCGCCTGGAAGGCCGTCGCCGTGACCCCGATGATCGGAGTCAACGACGTCTCGACGGAGGTCTTCACGGTCGCCGACGCCACCCGGCTGGTGGAGTTCGCCGCGGCCAAGGGGATCGGCCGGCTGGCCATGTGGTCCGGGGCCCGCGACAAGCAGTGCGCCGCCGGAGCCCTCGACCACGCCGACCCCACGTGCAGTTCCGTCCTCCAGCAGCCGCTGGCCTTCACGAAGGCCTTCAGCGCCCTGCGTTAGAGGACCGCAGGACGGCCAGGACCTGCCCCGTGATGCCGGCCTCGTTGCGGTCGAATTCGGTCCCCGTGAGCAATGCGGGGTCGGCCGGCAGACCGGTCAGCACCGGGGTGTGCAGGTGGCCGCCCGGCAGGTCCGGACGCAGTTCCAGGCGCAGGCGGTTGGAGCGGTAGGCGACCTCGTTGGAAAGGTAGCCGCCGCCCCCGCCCGCCACGGCGCGCGAGCCCGGGGTCGGACCGTCCTCGCGGTCGACCGGGCCCGTCCCGCCGGCCGGGATCTCGCTGACGGCGGTGTTCAGGCGTACGGGGTAGGGCGCCTGGACGGCGGTCATGGCGTCGGTCGGCAGGCTGGTCCGCAGGAACTCCGCGCCCGGGCCCATCCCCGGCGCCGTGACGGGGTGGTCGTACGTGCCGCCCGAGAGGGCGTTCGCGTTGTCCGGGTACGGGTCCGCCGAGCGCGCCCGGCCCGCCCAGGCCTCCAGGGTGAACAGTCCGGGGTAGCCCTGGCTGATGCTGGTGATCATGTCGGCGGAGCGGGGGCCAACCGCCAGCCGGGGGCCGTAGGCGCGCTCGACGATCCCGGCGTCGAAGTCGGCGTAGCGGACGGGCAGGACGACCGCCCGGAACTCGGCGACCGTTCCGTCGGCGAGGGTCGTGCGACGGCCGTTGAGCTGGAGGGCGGCCGAGCCCGACGGGTTGGCCCGGCGCAGTTCGGCGTCCAGTCCGAAGGGGTCGAAGCCGCTGACGAAGATCCGCCGAACGCCCGGGGCGGCGCGGAACTCGTTGGCGGTCAGGCCGCGCGAGGCGTCCTCGAACCGGGACGTCAGGGCCGCCCGGTCGACGGGGAACGCCGGCTGCCAGCCGGCGAGCCGGACCGTCATCGCCAGCCGGGCCCAGTACAGCGGCCGGTCGTCACCGGAGGCCAGGTCCCCGCCGGGGCGCCGGCCCTGAGCCCGGTCCACGGCGGCCTGCCAGAGCGCCTCGCCCCACGCGTCGAGGAGCCGCTCCGCCCCGGCGGCATCGCGCACGGTGCACAGGGCGGCCGGGAAGCGGCGTACGAAGCCGTCGAGTCCGGCCCGTTCGGGGAACGCCGCGGTACGGGGATCCGCGAGGCGGCGCTGTTCCGGATCCGGCGCGGGTACGGGGTCCACGGCGACGGCGCCCCGGCAGCCGGGTCCGGCGTCCTCCGCGTGGGCGGCGGCGGGCGGGAGGACGGCGGTGACGCCGAGGAGGGCGGCGGTGAGGGCCACGCGGCGTAAGAAGGTGCCGCGTGTGAACGTGGCGCGCTTGAACGCGCGGCGGGCGAGCGGCCCGCGCCTGAACGTGCGTTGGGCCAGCGTGTCGCGCAAGGGCCTGTCCCTGAGAAGTGTCATGCGATGTGACATTACATAGAGCGAGGCCCACCCCGGAGGGGCAGATCCGGCCGTCCGCGCCGACGGCCTCGTCCGCCGGCGTCCTCGCCCCCCCGGGGTCCTAGTCCGCCGCTCCCGGCGGCCAGTGCTCCGCCCAGCCCTCGGCCGCCTCCAGCTGCGCCGCCAGGGCCAGCAGCCTCGGCTCGGCGTTCTCCGGACCCAGCAACTGCGCCCCCAGCGGCAGCCCGTCGGGGGTGAACCCCGCCGGGACGCCCACGCCCGGCCAGCCCAGCACGTTCCACGTCCAGGCGTACGGGCACGCCGCGATCATCGCCCGGTCCGTGGCCAGCGCCCCCAGCCCCGCCAGGGCGCCGATGCGCAGCGGCGGGGTCGCCGTCGTCGGGGTGAGCACCACGTCGAAGCGGCCGAACAGCTCCCCGACCCGGCGACGCAGCAGCCCCTCGGCCCGCCGCGAGAGCCGCAGCGCCGCCCCGCCCAGCAGACGCCCCGTACGGGCCGCCCCGTGCGTCCGGGGATCCAGCAGAGCCGGGTCCGGGACCCGGGACGCCAGCTCGCGCACCCCGGCCGTCGCGCGCGGTACGAAGAGCGGCCCGATCGGGCCGTAGCGCGGGTCTTCGGGGACCACCTCGTGCCCCAGCGACTCCAGCCGCCCGGCCAGCCGCTCCACCGCCGCCCTCACCACCGGGTCCGGGGGCGTGGCGGAGGCGGTGAAGGCCCTGCCGAAGGACAGCGCGATCCGCAGCCGGCCCGGCGGGCGGGCGGCCGCCGCGACGGCGGAGACGGGGGCCGGGCGGTACCGGTCGCCCGGGGCCGGACCGCTCACCGCGTCCAGGAGCAGCGCGGCGTCCGCCACCGTACGGGCCAGCACGCCGTTGACCGTGAGCCCGTGGAAGGCCTCCGGCTCCGGCCACGTCGAGATGCGCCCGCGCTGCGGTTTCACCCCCACCAGGTGGGTCCAGGCGGCGGGGATCCGTACCGAGCCCGCCCCGTCGGAGCCGAGGGCCGCCGGGACCAGCCCGGCCGCCACGGCGGCGGCCGAGCCGCCGGAGGAACCGCCGGGCGTGTGGGCCGGGTTCCAGGGATTGCGGGTCGCTCCGAAGGCGGGCCCCTCCGTGAAGGGCCACTGACCCAGCTCGGGGGTGTGGGTCTTGCCGACGATCACCGCCCCGGCCGCGCGCAGCCGGCGTACCGCCTCGCTGTCGGCCCGCTTCGGCGGGAAGTCCCCGGCGCAGCCGAAGGCCGTGGGCTCCCCGGCCACGTCCATGTCGTCCTTGACGGCCACCGGTACGCCCAGCAGCGGCAGCCGTTCGCCGCGCGCCAGCCGCCCGTCGGCCGCGTCCGCCTCGGCCAGGGCCGCTTCGGCGCGGACGATCCGGAAGGCGTTGAGGGAGCTCCGGGTGGCGTCGATGCGGGCGAGCGAACGCTCCGTCAACTGCCGCGCCGTCACGCTGCCTTCGGACAGCGCGGCCGCCATCTCCCGCAAGCCGGAGGGGCCCTGTGGGCCGGAGCGGGGCCGGACCCCCGGCGCCTCCGTGGAACCGTACGCACGCGATGAGCCCGCCATCGGACTTCCCCCCTACCGATCGGTAAGTACCGACGGTAGGGCGGGAGTCGGTGATGCGGAAGGGCCCAGGGACCCCGGCCGCGGGGTGCTAGATCCAGCCCTCCAGCGAGGCCATGAACCCGTCGAAGTCGTCCCGGTGGATCGTGTGCCCCGCGCCCGGCACCGAGCGGACCTCGAACCCGCGCTCCCGGAGCACCCCCGCGCGCTCGGGGGAGATCAGGAAACTCGGATCGGCCAGCTGGACGAGCGAGGGGACCACCGGCGCGGCCGGCATCAGGTCCCGGCCGGCCAGCGGAGCCAGGCTCAGCGCGGTGGCCTCGTCCCACAGGGCCAGAGTCAGCTCCTCCACCTCCACGTCCGCCGCCTCCCAGCGCGGGTTCATCGCCCGGATCCGCTCCCGGCCGGCGGTCTTGAAGGCGGCGAACAGCTCCGGGCCGAAGCCGGTTTCGGGGGAGGCGAGGTGCCAGGCCGGGTCGGAGTAGACCGCCCGCGCCGGTTTCAGCCGGTCCACGGCCAGGGACAGGGTCAGCCCGCCCAGGGAGTGGCCGATGGCCAGCTCGGCGCCCGCGGGCAGGCTCTCCACGACGTCGTCCGCGAAGAGTTCGGGGCGGTACGCGCCGCGCCCGCTCGCACCATGGCCGCGCAGGTCGACGGCGATCACCCGGTAACCGAGCCCGGCGAGGGCGGGACCGACCCGGCGCCAGGTGCGGTGGTCGGCCATCATGCCGTGGATGAGCAGGGCGATGCGGTCGCCCGCGCCCCAGGTCTGCGTGTGCAACTGCACGGTGGAGCCTTTCCGGAAGAAGGGTATGAAGCGTACGAAGGACACGAAGGGCACGAAGGGAACGAAGGAACAGGGGGGAGGGAGGAAGGGGAGCCGGGCCCTCAGCGGACCCCGCGGATCGGGCGGACGGCCAGCGCGCCCGCCACGGCCAGCACGGCGGCGATGACGAACAGCGCGGTGTACCCGCCGCTCACCGAGACGACGAGCGAGGCGATGAAGGGCGCGACGATCTGGGGTCCGGCGTTCGCGATGTTGAGCACGCCCATGTCCCGGGCCGCGTCCTCGGCCTTGGGGAGCACCATCGTCACCAGCGCGGTGTCCACCGCCATGTAGGACCCGAAGGCGAGCCCGTTGACCACGGAGAAGGCCAGCATCGCCGCCCAGCTCGCCGACACGGCCGGGATCGCGAGCGCGACCGCCGACAGCAGGGCCGAGGCGCCGACGAACAGCTTGCGGCGCTCGAACCGGTCGGACAGGTAGCCGCCCACGACGGTGGAGACCACCATCGCCACACTGGTCAGCGGCATCAGCAGGGCCACCGCCGACTCCGGCTCCATCCCGTCCGGCAGCACCGTGTGGTCCTGGAGGATGTAGAGCTGGTAGCCGCTCACCGCGAAGTAGCCGAGGACGAGCAGCGCCCGCCCGATGAACGCCCAGCGGAAGTCGTGGTCCCGCAGGGCGCCGGTGAAGGCCGCCAGCTGGGCCCGTACGGGCAGGGGCGCGCGGGGCGGCAGTCGCCGCTCCCGGGCGCACGTGGTGAACAGCACCGCACCGGCCGCCACCAGCGCGCCGAAGACGAGGTAGCCGGTGCGGTAGTCGTCCGAGAAGGCGGCGCCCACGAGCGCGCCGACGGCGGATCCGACGGGCAGTCCGAGGCCGACGGCGGCCGAGGCCCTGCCCCGGGCGGTCATCGGTACGCGGTCGGGGACGACGGAGGTGAGGGCGGCCTGGTAGACGTTCATCACGGCCTGGCCGAGGCACCAGGCGAGCGTGATGAGCAGGATGGTGTCGGCGAGTCCGAGCAGGAACATCGCGGGTACCGCCGCGAGGCCGCCGCCGAGGATCCACGGGTTGCGCCGGCCGCTGCGGTCGGACAGCGCGCCGGCGGCCGGGTTGAAGACGGTCGCGAAGATCGCCGAGACCCCCGCGATCAGGCCGAAGTTGGCGACCTTGTGCGCCGGATCGGCGTCCTCGACCTGGAGCGCGAGCAGGACGCCGGCGACTCCGATGTACAGCGCGTACATCGCGGAATTGCCGACGAGCAGCAGGGGCAGCAGTCCGCGCGTGGGGGCCGGCGCGACCGGGGCGTCGGAGGTGGCGGCGGCGGTGCCGGTGCCGGGGGTGGAAGGGGCCACGGTGCCCTCCTGGGCAGCGAGTGCGAGCGGGTGAGGGGGTGCGCGCCACCCCGTCGCGACGGCGGGGGTGCGACGGAGCGCGGCGGGGCGCGGCGGGGCGCGGCGGGGCGGCGGCACCCCGTGCGCAGGGGAAGGTGACGCCGCGGTGACCGCGGCATTGACGGTGCTTACACGTGTCAATGAATCGTGTAAGCACTGTGTAGCACCCGTTTCCGGCCATCCGCCAGACCCCGGCACGGACCGGTCTGGAAAGATGCGACGGCAATGTCTGAGTCAACGAACCCGCCGACCAGCGCCGACGTCGCCCGCCTGGCGGGCGTATCGCGCGCGACGGTCTCGTACGTGCTGAACAACGCCGAAGCCGTACGTATCAGCGAGCCCACGCGCCGCAAGGTCCACCAGGCCGCCGAGGAGCTGGGCTACGTCCCGCACGCGGCCGCCCGCAGCCTGCGCGCCGGGCACACCCGGATCGTCCTGCTGCCCACCTCGCCCGTGCCGGCGGGCCCGCTCTACAGCGCCTTCCTCAACGAACTGCAGTGGGCCCTGCGCCGCCTCGACTACACGGTGGTGCAGTACGGCAGCCTCGGCCTCAGCGGCGACCAGGCCGCGCGGGCCTGGGCCGAGCTGCGTCCGGTGGCGGTGATCTCTCTGGGGGAGATCGCCCTGTCCGCGCACAACGTCGCCACCCTCAAGCGGGCCGGTGCCCGCGCGGTGATCACCCTGGGCCCCGTCGCCGTGCCGGGGGCGCACGCCCTCGTGATGGACCAGGCGGAGGTCGGGGCGCGGGCCGCCGCCCACCTCGTCGAACGGGGCCGGCGCCGGATCGGCGTGATCGTCCCGGAGGAGGACGGCCTGGAGCTGTTCTCCGCGCCCCGCCTGGCCGGGGCCGAGGCCGTGGAGGGCGCGCGGATCCAGCCGCTGGCGATGGCCTACACGGAGGAGTCCGCGGCCGCGCTGGCGGCCCGGTGGCGCACGCTGGAGCTGGACGGGGTGTTCGCGTACAACGACGAGTACGCGATGCTGCTGATGCGCGCCCTCCAGGACGAGGGCCTGCGGATCCCCGAGGACGTGGCCGTGGTCGGCGCCGACGACCTGCTCCTCGGACGGCTGCTGCGGCCCCGGCTGAGCACGGTCCAGATCGAACTGCCCTCGGGCGACCATCTGGCCTCGCTCGTGGACCGGGCGGTGCGCGAGCCGTCGGAGATCACGCGCCGGCACGACCTGATGGCGGCGGTGGCGCTCCGCCGCGAAACCACCTGACGGGACGGCCGCGGTCCGCCCCGCCCGCCACGGCGGGCCGTTGACAGGCGGCGACGCGGCGGCGGAGACTGCGGGCGCGCCCCACCGGGCGCACCCCGGCGGCCCGCCCCCGGTGTCCGCACCACGTACCCGGCCACCACGGCGGGCCACCACCGCGGGCCACCACCGCGGGCCACCACCGCAGCCGCGACACCGGCTGCGGCACCGGCCGTCCCACCGGCACCGGCCGCGCCTCCACCCGTACGGATCCGCCCAGGAGAGACCCCATGAGCATCCGCACCGTCCGCGACGTGTACGTCGTCGACGCCGTCCGCACCCCCATCGGCAAGTTCGGCGGGGCCTACGCCGGGGTCCGGCCGGACGACCTGGCCGCCCACGTGGTGCGCGCCCTGGTGGACCGTACGCCCGACCTCGACCCGGCCCGCATCGACGACGTCGTCTTCGGAGACGCCAACGGCGCCGGCGAGGACAACCGCGACGTGGCGCGCATGGCGGTGCTGCTGGCCGGGCTGCCGGTGACGGTGCCCGGCGTGACCGTCAACCGGCTGTGCGGCTCGGGGCTCGAAGCCGTGGTGCAGGCGGCCCGCGCCATCGCCCTGGGCGACGCCTCCGTCGCCATCGCGGGCGGCGTCGAGTCGATGACCCGCGCCCCCTGGGTGGTGCAGAAGCCCGAACGGGCCTTCCCCGCCGGGCACCAGCAGATGTGGTCGACCACCCTCGGCTGGCGGATGACCAACCCCCGGATGCCCGCCGAGTGGACCGGCTCCCTCGGCGAGGGCGCCGAGCTGATCGCCGAGAAGCACGGCATCACCCGTGAGGCGCAGGACCTGTTCGCGCTGGAGAGCCACCGCAAGGCCGCCGAGGCGTGGGCCGCCGGACGGTACGACGGTGAGGTCGTGGCGTACCCCGGTACGGACCTCGTACGCGACGAGTCCATCCGCGAGGGCTCCACCCCCGAGTCCCTGGCCCGCCTCAAGCCCGCCTTCCGCAGGGACGGTTCGGGCACGGTCACCGCCGGGAACTCCTCTCCCCTCAACGACGGCGCCGCGGCCCTGCTGCTCACCGACGAGGCGGGGCTGGCCGGCACCGGCCGGGAGCCGCTGGCCCGGATCGGTGTCTGCGCCGTCACCGGCATCGAACCCCAGCTGTTCGGCCTCGGCCCGGTCGACGCCGTCGCGCGGGCGCTGTCCCGGGCCGGACGCCGCCTGCCCGACCTCTCCGTCATGGAGCTCAACGAGGCTTTCGCCGCCCAGGCGTTGGGCTGCCTCGAAGCCTGGCCCGAGCTGGACCCGGCCGTCGTCAACCCGCGCGGCGGGGCCCTCGCCATCGGCCACCCGCTCGGGGCCTCGGGTGCCCGGCTCGCGGGCTCGGTCGCCCACCAGCTGGCGGCGGCCGGCTCGGGCACCGGCATGGCGGCGCTGTGCATCGGCGTCGGGCAGGGCATCGCGCTGGTCCTGGAGCGCTGAGCCGCGCCGCCGTGGGCCTGCCCGCCGCCCCGGGGCGGCGGGCAGGTCCCCCCGGGGCGGGCAGGCCCACGGCGGGCGCCGGTCCGGCCGCCCGGGGCCCTCACCCCGGCGTCGATCGTTTCCAGTCACCGGATCGCGTCAACTGCCCAATAACTGAACAGAAGTGGTGCCCCCGGTCTGGCACGATGGCGCGTGCTGCCGCCCCCCGCCCCGCCCACCCCTTCCGGAGGCCCCGCGTCATGCCGCTGCTCGATCCCACACTCTGGCAGGACGGACCCACCCTCACCGGCGGTACGGCCCCGGTCCTCGAACCCGCGACCGGCCGTACCCTCGCCACCCTCGACCTGGCCGCGCCCGCCGACGTGGCCGAGGCCGCCGTACGGGCCCGGGCCGCGCAGCGCGACTGGGCGCGGGCCGGACACCTGGAGCGGGCGGCCGTGCTGCGCCGTGCCGGGGACCTGTTCGCCGCGCACGCCGGTGAACTGCGGGACTGGCTGGTCCGGGAGTCGGGCTCGATACCCGGAAAGGCGGACTTCGAGCTGCACGTCGCCGCCCAGGAGTGCTACGAGGCCGCCGCGCTGGCCTCCCGTCCGGCCGGGCAGGTGCTGCCCAGCGAGGCGCCCCGGCTCTCCTTCACCCGGCGCGTCCCGGCGGGGGTGGTCGGGGTGATCGCCCCCTTCAACGCCCCGCTCATCCTCTCGATCCGCTCCGTCGCGCCCGCGCTCGCCCTCGGCAACGCCGTCCTGCTGAAGCCGGACCGCCGCACGGCGGTCTGCGGGGGCCTCGCCCTGGCCGCCGTGTTCGCGGCCGCCGGACTGCCCGCGGGGCTGCTGCACGTGCTGCCCGGCGGGGCCGCCACCGGCGCCGCGGTGGTGGCCGACCCGCGCGTGCGCGTGGTCTCCTTCACCGGATCCACCGCCGCGGGCCGTACGGTCGCCGAGCTGGCGGGCCGTCACCTCACGCGTGCGCACCTGGAGTTGGGCGGCAACTCGGCGCTCGTCGTGCTCGCCGACGCGGACGTCGAGGCCGCCGTCGCCCAGGCCTCCTGGGGTTCCTTCTTCCACCAGGGCCAGATCTGCATGACCGCAGGACGCCACCTCGTGCACGCCTCCCTCTACGACGAGTACGTCGAGCGCCTCGCCGCCCGCGCCGAGGCGCTGACCGTCGGGGACCCGTACCGCGAGCGCGTGCACCTCGGCCCGCTGCTCGACCGGACCCAGCTGGAGCGGGTCCACGGCCTGGTCGAGGCCAGCCTCGAACAGGGCGCCAAGCTCCTCGCGGGCGGCACCCACCGGGACCTCTTCTACCGTCCGACCGTGCTCGCGGGCGTCGCCGACGACACCCCCGCCTACTGCGAGGAGGTCTTCGGTCCGGTGGCACCCGTACGGTCCTTCGCGACGGAGGACGAGGCGGTCGAGCTGGCCTCCGCCGGCCCCTACGGGCTCTCCCTGGGCATCGTCACCGGCGACGCGGCGCACGGCCTGGAGCTGGCCGAACGCATCCCGACCGGCATCGCCCACATCAACGACCAGACCGTGAACGACGAGGCGGTGGCCCCCTTCGGCGGGGTCGGCGCCTCCGGTACGGGCGCCCGCTTCGGCGGCGAGGCCAACCTCGACGCCTTCACCGAGCTGCGCTGGACCACGGCCCGCACCACGGCGCCCGCCCACCCGTTCTAGGGGCGCGGCCCCCTCCCGGGGAAACCGGCCGGGAGGGGACGGGCGGAATGCCACGGACCGGTCGATCGTTCACGAGGAACACGCAGCAATCAGGAGGTCTGGACACCGTGGCCACAGTGGAGCTCACCAAAGAGAATTTCGACCGGACGGTCAGCGAGAACCCCTTCATGCTGATCGACTTCTGGGCGGGTTGGTGCCGCCCCTGCCTCCAGTTCGCCCCGGTCTACGAGAAGGCCGCCGAGGCCAACCCGGACCTGGTCTTCGCCAAGGTGGACACCGAGGCCCAGCAGGAGCTGGCCGCGGCCTTCAGCATCACCTCGATCCCGACCCTGATGATCGTCCGGGACCAGGTGGCGGTCTTCGCCCAGGCCGGAGCCCTGCCGGAGGCGGCGCTGACCGACCTGATCGGGCAGGCCCGGGCGCTGGACATGGACGAGGTCCGCGCGAAGATCGCGGCCGAGGCGGCGCAGTCCGAGCCGCCGGCCTCCCCGCCGTCCTCGCCGTCCACCCCGTCCGCGCCGGAAGAGGGCCCGGGGACGTCCGGCACGCCGGAAGCCTGAGATTGCGGGACACCGCGCCCGGCCTGTGACACTGGACCGCATGACCGAAGCGGTGGAGTACGACGTCGTGGTGCTCGGCGGGGGACCGGCGGGCGAGAACATCGCCGACCGGACCCGCGCCGCCGGGCTCCGTACGGCGGTGGTGGAGAGCGAGCTCGTCGGCGGGGAGTGCTCGTACTGGGCCTGCATCCCCAGCAAGGCGCTGCTGCGCCCGGCGCTGGCCCGCTCGGAGGCGCGCCGGGTGCCGGGGCTGGCGGGCGCCGTTCAGGGCCCGCTCGACGCGGAGGCGGTGTTCGCGCACCGGGACGAGTGGACGGGGCACTGGAAGGACGACGGCCAGATCGGCTGGCTCGACTCCATCGGCGCCCATGTCTACCGGGGCCACGGGCGCCTCTACGGGATCCGCAAGGTCGCCGTGACCAGCCCCGAGGGGGAGCACCACGTCCTCTCCGCCCGGCACGCCGTGGTCGTCGCGACCGGCACGCGCGCGGTGGTCCCCGACCTGCCCGGGATCGCCGGAGCCCGGCCGTGGACCAGCCGCGAGGCCACCTCCGCGAGCCGGGTGCCGGAACGGCTGCTGATCGTGGGCGGCTCGGTGGTGGCCGCCGAGATGGCCACCGCCTGGCAGGCCCTCGGCAGCAGCGTGACCGTCCTCGTACGGGGTTCCCGGCTGCTGCCGCGGATGGAGCCCTTCGCGGGCGAGCTGGTCGCCGAGGCGCTGACCGCGGCCGGGGCCGTGGTGCGCACCGGTGTGGCGGTGGAGGCGGTCGTACGGGACGGCTCGACCGGCCCGGTGGCCGTGGTGCTGGAGGGCGGCGAGACCCTGGAGGGCGACGAGCTGCTGATGGCGACCGGCCGGGCGCCGCGCACGGACGACATCGGCCTCGACACCGTGGGACTCACCCCCGGCGACTGGATCGGCGTCGACGACGGCTGCCGGGTTCCCGGCCACGACTGGCTGTACGCGGTCGGGGACGTCAACCACCGCGCGCTCCTGACCCACCAGGGCAAGTACCAGGCCCGGATCGCGGGCGCCGCCATCGCCGCCCGTGCGGCCGGCACCGAGCCGGACACCGGCCGCTGGGGCGCGCACGCGGCCACCGCCGACACCGAGGCGCTGCCCCAGGCGGTGTTCACCGATCCGGAGGCCGCCGCCGTCGGCCTCACCCTGGACGAGGCCGAACGGGCCGGGCACCGGGTGCGCGCCGTCGACTACGACCTCGGCAAGGTCTCCGGCGCCGGGCTGTACGCCGAGGGGTACCGGGGGCGGGCCAGGATGGTCGTCGACCTCGACCGGGAGGTGATCCTGGGCGCCACCTTCGTGGGTCCGGGCGCCGCCGAGCTGGTGCACGCGGCGACCGTCGCGGTCGTGGGGGAGGTGCCGATCGCGCGGCTGTGGCACGCGGTTCCGGCGTTCCCCACGGTCAGCGAGGTATGGCTGAGGTTGCTGGAGACCTACCGGGGTTGAGGGGCGCGGCGGGCTCCGGGGGGCCGCCGGCGCCCGGCGGGCACCCTGTTGAATGGGTGGCCCGCCCGCGCCGATGGGACGTGACGCACCGTCACCGTCCGTCGGCGCGGGCCGCATCCGAGCGAAGGAGCCCTTGTCCGTGATCGTGATCGCGCAGCTCAGCGACGTCCACCTCGACGGCGGACACCGCGCCGCGGAACGCACCCGCGCCGTGGTGGAGTACCTGGACGGCCTCCCGTACGACCTCGACGCGGTGCTCGTCAGCGGGGACATAGCCGACCGGGGGACCGCGGCCGAGTACGAGGAGGCGCGCAAGGCGCTCACCACCCGGCATCCGGTGGTCATCTGCCCCGGCAACCACGACGAGCGCGGCGCGTTCCGCCGGGTGCTGCTGGGCGAGACGGAGCCCTCGGCGGAGCCCGTCGACCAGGTGCTGCGCGGGGAGGGCTTCGTCCTGGCGGTGTGCGACTCCTCCATACCAGGCGAACACCACGGGTACCTGGCGGACTCCACCCTCGCCTGGCTCGACGGCATCCTCTCCGGGACCCCGCACGAGGTCCCGGTGCTGGTGGCCTTCCACCATCCTCCGGTGGAGCTGCACACCCCGTACGTCGACGAGATCAGGCAGTTCGGTCAGGAGCGGCTCGCCGCTCTCGCGGACCGCCACCCCCACCTGCTGGCGTTCCTGTGCGGGCACGCCCACACGGCGGCCGTGACCACCTTCGCGGGCCGTCCGCTGCTGGTGGCGCCCGGCGTGGTCTCCAGCATCCGGCTCCCCTGGGAGACGCAGACGGACCCCGGGCACCACCTCCACCTCGACGAGCCGCCCGCCGTCGCCTTCCATGTGATCGGCGACGACGGACGGCTCACCACGCACTACAGGGTGGTCGTGGCCCGGCGGTAGCTGCTGCCGTCCCGGGTCCGGGTGAGCAGGCCCGAGGTGATCAGATAGCGGCGGAGCGCGGAGCAGTCCTCGTGCACGGTGAGCAAGGCCTCGTTGACCTCGGGCTCGGTGTAGGCGCGGTCCGGCGCGAAGAGCGACTCGGCGAGGTGGGCGAGGAGTTGCTCGCGCCGCGCGCTCTTGCGCGGGATCGCGAGCAGCCGGCCGCCGGAGAAGAGGTCCTGGACGTGTGACATGCCGTCGAGCTTCGCCCGCCCGCGCGGCGCCCGGCAACGCATTTTCCGCCCGGGCGCGCGCCCGCGCCCCACCGCCCCGGGAGGTCCGGGCCGGTGGGGCGCGGGTGCCGTTGCCGTGGCCGGGGTCAGGGGGCGACGGTGATCTGCTGGGCCGCGTCGGTGGTGTCGGACACCTTGTACACGGCGTTGAAGGTGGAGGAGGTCGCGCTCGTGGGGCAGCCGAAGCCACCGGTGACCGTGACCGGGACCGAGGCGTTGGTGAAGGTCAGGCTCGACGGCGCGCCGTTGGCCCAGGTGCCGCCGACCGCCGCGGGGCCGCTCGGCGCCGCGGTGACCGTGCAGGTGGCGAGGCCGGTGGTGTGCACGACGAGGCCGCCGGTCGGCACCGTCATGGTGGCGGTGATCGGCGAGCCGTTCTGCATCGACACGGCCCAGGCGCCGCTGGTGGTCACGGTCGGGGTGACTCCCGGCATGCTCGACGTACAAGAGCTGTACGTCGGCGGCGAGATGGGCGAGGAGACGGGCCCGGCCGCGTTGTGGTTGCCGGGGGCGGCCGGCACCGTGCCGGTGGAGACGGAGACCGTGCAGGTCACCGTGACCGAACCGGCCTTGAGGGTGGCCTTCCCGCTGAGGGTGGCCTTGAAGGCGTGTCCGGCCGGTGTGACGGTCGTCGACCCGGCCAGCGGTAACGGTGCGGCGGTGGCGGAGGCCGAGGCCACCGTCAGGGCGGCCGCGGCCGCCATCCCGAGCGCGAGAGCGGTACGCGTACGGCTCATGGCTGTGCTCCTTGGGGATCGTGGTGCGGGGTGGGGGCGGTGATGTCCTCTGTGCTGTCCTCTGTGCTGTCGTGCGTGCTGTCCTGTGTGCTGTCCTGTGTGCCGTTCTCCTCGGGGCCGCTCTCCGGGGTCTTCCCGGAGCGGCGCCGGCGCCGGGGCGGACCGGGCTGCCAGGCGAACATGAGTCCGCCGCCGAGGATGCCGAGCAGGGTGCCGATCAGGAACCCGCCGAGGTTCGAGAGGACCAGCGAGGCGGTGGCGATCAGCGTGGTGAGGACCCCGGCGAGGGAGCGCTGCCGGGGGGAGAACCAGGCGGTGAGACCGAGGACGATCATGATGATCCCCATCAGGACCGACGGGATGCCCGCCACCCCCTGCTGGAGCATGATCTTCAGCGGTGCGAGCGGCAGTACGCAGATCCAGGCCCCGGCCAGGACCGCGAAGAGCCCGCCCCAGAAGGGCCGGGCGCGCCGCCACCGCCGCCAGCGGCTCAGAAGCATTCCTTCTTGCCCTTGCTGATGTTCATGTTCAGCCCGGAGAGCTTGAAGGTGCCGGCGTTGGTCGCCCATGCCGTCTGCTGGAGCTTGGTGATGTTGACCGTGTCCGCCTGCTGGGCGAAGAGGTCCTGCATGCCCACGGCCTCGGCCGGCCCCTTGTCGAGGGTGGAGGCGTCGCGGCCGATCTCGATGTTGGTGAAGACCGCGTCACCGCCGAGCTGGGTCGCGTCCACGAAGAGGTTGCTGGCCTCGACGGGGTCCTTGTCGCCCGCCGTCAGGTTGAGCGAGATGTCCCCGATGACGGGGAGGGTCGTGACCACCGACTGGCAGAGGCTGTGCAGCTTGGCCTCCTTGATGGCCGTGACCGCCACCGGTATGAGCTGGTCGCGGGCGTTGACGTCGACGCTGCCGTACTGGGCGAAGCCCTCGCCCTCCAGGCTCTTCGCCGACACCTTGAACTGCTGTCCCGACACCGCGAAGGAGGCGGCGAGCGCGCCCTGTGCGAGGGCGATTCCGAGCCCCGCGGTCACCGCCACCGCGGGCACCGTCAGCAGGGCGAACCGGCGCCAGCGGACCCGGCCCTCGTCTCTGCCGGCGGCGTCCGCGGGAGCGCCTTCCCCGCCGGGCGGTTCGGATAAGTTCGGTGAATCCGCCATGAGATCGTCCCTTATCTCGGCTGTGCACCTTTGTTACCGACGAGTTGAATGTAAGAGTGCCAATGGTGGTTGGCAAGGTTGCGCGACCGCACCCTTTCGGCCGACTCCTACTGCTCCGTACGCAGCAGTTCGGCGACCTCCGCCTCCACCCGCCGGGCCATCGCCCGCGCGAACTCGGCGGCCACGACCTCGCCGGCCACCGGGCGCAGTGCCGTCACCGCCTCCCGGACGTGATCCAGCTGCGTGGCCGAAAGTGGCTCAAGCCCCCCGGGGCCGATCACGTGCCGCCGGAACAGCGCGACGAACCGGTCCGCGAGCGCGGCCGCCTGCACCTGGAGGAAGTCGCCCGCGTCCAGGATCTCCGCCAGCGGCACCCCCTGCCGCACCAGCGCCACCGTGGCCTCCAGCAGCCGCCGGCTCGGATACGTGACCACGTCCCCGTCCACGTGTACGTATCCCAGCTCGACCGCCCGCCGGGTGTCCTCGGCCGAAGCCGCCGGGCCGAACAGCTCGCGCAGCTCGGCCCGGGTCATCGAGACCGGCTCCTCCTGGACCCAGTCCCGGGTCATCTCCCGCTCCAGGCCCAGCAGCTGGGACAGACCGCCGCCCTGCTCCCAGGCCGCCAGCAGCTCCGCGATGCCGTTGACCGTGTAGCCCCGGCCCAGCAGGTCGCTGATCAGCCGCAGCCGGGTCAGGTGGTCGTCGGAGTACCAGGCGATCCGCCCCTCGCGCCGCGGCGGGGGGAGCAGGCCGCGCTCCTGGTAGTAGCGCAGGTTGCGCACCCTGACGCCCGCCGCCTCGGCCACGTCCTCACGGCGGTAGCGCCGCCCGCCGCTCGCGCGGTCCTTCTGTGCCCCGGTGCTCACGCGGCCGAGTGTAGGACGTACTGGCTGGTCACATGGGTCAGACGGACCGCTCCCGGGCCTCGCGCTTGACCGCCCGCAGGACCACGAACTTCGGCTCGCTCGCGACGACTTCGCTGTTGCCGAAGAGCCGCCGCAGATGCGTGTGGTACCCCATGTGCCGGTTGGCCACCACCCACAGCTCCCCGCCCGTGCGCAGCACCTTGCGGGACTGCGCGAACATGCGCAGCGCCGTCGCGTCGGTGGTCGCCTGGTGGGAGTGGAACGGCGGGTTGTTCAGCACCAGGTCCACCGAACCCGGCTCCAGCATCGCCACGCCGTCACCGACGTGGAACTCCGCCGTCCGCCGGCCCGGGCGGACATTGGCCTCGTAGGTGGCCCGCGCCGAGGCGACCGCCTGGTACGACTCGTCGGTGAAGACGACCGCCGCGTCCGGGTCGGCGACCGCGACCGCCGCACCCACGATGCCGTTGCCGCAGCCCAGGTCCACGACCCGGGCGCCGTCGGTGTTGGTCGGGATGTTCTGGAGGAAGAAGCGGGTGCCGACGTCCAGGCGGTCCGCGCAGAAGATCCCCGCGTGGTTGACCACGGTCAGTCCGGCGCCCGAGCCGCCGTCCTCGTCCACCGTGTACGTGACCGGCCACGGCCCGGCGCTCTCCGGACGGGCGGCGCCCGGATTCCCCGGGGTGCAGAAGATCAGCCGGGCCTTCTTCTCGGCCAGGGACGTCTTCGTCGGCCCCAGGATCTTCTCGAAGAGGCGCAGGGTCGAGGTGTGGATCTCCTTGACCATGCCGGTGCCCACGACCACCGTGTCCGCGTGCACGTGCGGGGCCAGCCGGTACAGCTGGTCCTCCAGCAGCGCCAGGCTCTTCGGCACCCGGACCAGCAGCACGTCGATCCGCGCGGGCGGCGCGTCCTGCGTGGTCAGCAGGGTCACCGTGGACTTCGAGGTGCCGATGCCGGCCCGGTCCAGGTTCGCCTCGGTGGCGGCGCGGGTCAGCGAGGAATCGGTGATCTGCGTGGGGTGGTGGGCGGCCAGGGCCGTCGTCAGCGCCCCCCAGCGGTCGCCGATCACGGTGATCTGCCCGGCGCCGGCGAGGTCCACCGGGCCGCGCTCGCCGGTACCGGCGTCGAGATGACGCAGCAGGTACTCGTCGGCGGCGTCCCAGGCGCGGAGCCGGTCGCGCGGGTCGATGGGGTAACGGGTGAGTTCGTAGGAGCCGAAAGGCGTGGTCAGGCGATTCATATGGAACCCAGGCTAGCCGAGGCGGCCCCCCGGCCCCGCACACGCGGGGCCGGACCGTCCCCTACTGCGGGAACTCGCCCGCCATGGCGGCCGCCATCCGCAGGTGCGGGCGGGCCTCCTCGGCCCGGCCGCGCCGCTCCAGGGTGCGCCCGAGCATGAGCCGCGCGTAGTCCTCCACCGGCCACCGCTCCAGGATGGCGCGCAGCTCGTGCTCGGCGCGGGAGAGCTGGGCGGAGTGGTAGTAGGCGCGGGCCAGCAGCAGCCGGGGCGCGAGCTGCTCGGGGGCCTCCCCGGCCACCGTGACCAGGACGCGGGCGGCCTTCGCGTACTCCTTGGCCTCGAAGAAGAGCTGCCCGCGCGCCCAGCGCTCCGCGGTGGTCCCGTGCTCGTAGTAACCGTCCTGGCGCGCGTCCATGGCCGCCCTTCCGCTCGGTGCCGTCTTCGTCGGTGGCTGCAACACCGGACCGCCCCCGCACATTCCGGACGCGCTCCCCGACCGGAATGGGAGCGTCCGGGCCCGGTCGCACTAAGTTGTGCGGTATGAGCAATCTCGATCGCCAGCCCGCGCTCGCCACGTGCGGCGGCCGCGGTTTCGTCGTCGCCGAACCGGTGCGCGAGCTCCTCAGCCCGCGCACCGTCAAGCTGGGGGAGTCCACCGAGGTCCGCCGGCTGCTGCCCAACCTGGGCCGGCGCATGGTGGGGGCCTGGTGCTTCGTCGACCACTACGGCCCCGACGACATCGCGGACGAGCCCGGCATGCAGGTCGCCCCGCACCCGCACTCCGGCCTCCAGACGGTCAGCTGGCTGCACGAGGGCGAGGTGCTGCACCGCGACAGCGTCGGCAGCCTCGCCACGATCCGCCCGCGCGAGCTGGGCCTGATGACCTCCGGCCGGGGCATCAGCCACTCCGAGGAGAGCCCGCGCCCCCACGCCCGCCTCCTGCACGGCGCCCAGCTCTGGGTGGCCCTGCCCGACGCGCACCGCGACGTGGCCCCGCACTTCCAGCACCACGCGGAACTCCCGCAGGTCACGGCCCCCGGCCTGACGGCCACCGTCATCCTGGGCACCCTGGACACGGCCACCTCGCCCGGGACGGCGTACACCCCCATCGTCGGCGCCGACCTCACGCTGGCGGCCGGCACCGAAACCCGCCTCCCGCTGAACCCGGACTTCGAGTACGCGGTCCTGTCGATGTCGGGCGAAGCCCGCGTGGACGACGTCCCGGTCCTCCCGGGCTCGATGCTCTACCTCGGCTGCGGCCGCACCGAACTCCCCTTGCACGCACTGTCGGACGCGGGCCTGATGCTGCTGGGGGGCGAACCGTTCGAGGAGGAGATCGTGATGTTCTGGAACTGGATCGGCCGGTCACACGATGACATCGCGCAGGCCCGCGAGGACTGGATGGAAGGCACCCGCTACGGCGAAGTGAAGGGCTACGACGGCCCTCCGATCCCCGCTCCGGCTCTCCCGCCGGGGCCCCTGAAAGCGCGCGGACGGGTGCGTTGACCTGCGCTTTTATGTAGTAGGTCGACCAGCCGGCATCGGCCGACGAGAGGCCGCATCCCGTGCGAAGATCGTTCCGGCGGGGGAAGTGACGGGGGCTCCGGAAGGCCCTCTCCGGGCCTTCGACGTTTCCCAGGTATGACCAGCTGGGGTCAGCTTTGCCAGGACCAATGCTGACCCAATGCTGACTTTGGTGACAGTTCGTCAGGTCCGCTGGTGTCCCGCCACGAGGCTCTCGGTGGCGTTCGAAGCGCGACGCTGCTCGGTGCAACGTGTTGTACCGAGCAGCGGGACTGGCGGGCGCTGGGCTCAGGCCGCGTCGCTCGCTACGGGCGGCCGCCTCCGCGAGCCGAACGTCGAGTCGAAGGTGCGACAGCGTGTCGTGGGCACGAGCAGATACGGGGCCCCTGAACCTGCGACCGAGTGGGGGCCGGTCTGTCCCGCCGTGAGGGCGTCGTACGGGGTGAGGACGTCGAGGCTGTCGAACACGTAGTAGAGGGACAGCACGGTCCACGCGACGAGCTGGAGGTGTGCGCGGACCGCGGCGCTTTCGATGGCGTGGCGGTGCGTCGCCTGACTGGTCATGCTGCTCTTGCAGTCGATCATTGCGACGTGGCCCTCCTTGGCGGCAAGGAGGTCGGGAGTCCAGCGGAGGGAGCTGTCGGTCGTTCGGAGTGCGGCTTGAACAGGGTGGGTGAGGACTCCCTGCCCCCACGGGTTGACCGCCCATCCGCGCGCGGTCAGTTCCTCGGCGATGCGCTGCTCGTGGGCGTCCCCCACGGCCTTCCTCTGCTGAAAGCTCGGCATGACGTGAAGTGTTGCGCAGCCCGCTCCGACCCAAACGAGCGGCGGATGCAGACCGGCCAGGCGGAACCACGCAGAACCTGTCTCACTGCGTCCAGCTGTGTCCGCCTGAGTCCAGCTGTGTCTCACTGTGTTCGGACAACAATGGCCGGAAGTCATCCACACCTGGCCCTACTTCGCTCCGCGGTGTCGTTGGCGACTGACAGGGGGCCCGGAGCCCCGGTGCTGGTCACAGGTTGACCGTCCGAGGCCTTCGGGGAGCTGTTCCGTTCCCCGAAGACTGGACGGTGGTTGCGGTCAGCTGAGGCGGAGGCGGCGCAGCGCCATGACGGTGCCGTCGGGGTGGAGGGAGACGGGGCCTCGCCACTTGGCATCCCAGGGGTCGGCGTCCCAGGAGTCGCGGAGGACGTGTGCCTCGTGGCGGTAGTGCTCGACCCTGCCGTCGCGGAGGTGGCCGAAGAGGTTCTCTGCGAGGCCGGAGAAGGCTTCGACACGGATGCCGTTGAGGCGGAAGACGTGGTCGGTGCCCACGAACTTCTTGCCGTGGATGGTGTGGGTGACGTCCTGGACGATGCCGGTGCCGGCGTGGGTGAAGGTCTCGAAGTGGCCCTTGCCCTGGCGCTTGGTGAGGTACTGGGCTGTGGGTTCGCCGCCTCCGGTGAAGGCCATCAAGCCGGCGGCGTCGGCTTGGGCGAGCACCCGGCCGAACCAGCCGCACTCCTCGGGGCGCACGTGGTAGCCGACCGGCGGCTCCTCGTTCGGACCGGTCGGCGCGTCGATGCCGGGGGCGATGCTCCGGTCCTCGACCGGTGGGTCGAGGTGCAGAGCCTTCGCATCGTGCAGGGTTCCGTCGCCCGGGGCGTGGAGCAGGTAGAGCGTGATGCTCTCGCTCTTCTTGGGGAGCGTGGTGCCGAACACGAAGGCCGGCGTCTCGTTGTACGGGCCGATGTGGATGCCCTCCACGTCGGCGGAGGCGGTAGCGAGCTGCTTGTGCGCCTGGGTGGCATGGCCGTGGGTGCCCTTGCACGTGACCGGGATGACCCGGGACGGCTCACCCGGCTGCCACACCTCCAGGAAGAAGGCCGGCCGGCGCGGGGCGCTGCTGCGCCCGGCCTCCTTGCCCGTCAGCGTCCAGCCGGCACGCATGGCTATCTCGGCGTCGATGACCGAGACCGAGTGGTCCGGGTACTGCGCCGCGAGTACGCGTCGGGCGAGTGCCAGCGCGAAGCCGATGCCGAGCTCGCCAGACTGGGTGGCGGCGTAGTGGCGCCTGGGGTTGCGGCCCTCTGTGGACAGCGCCATGTAGCGGCCGTCGTTGCCGGTGAGGGCCTGGCAGTACTTCAGGCTGGCCCAGTGCTCGGCGAGCCCTCGCCCCGCGCCTTGGCGGGCGAGGACGTTGGCCCGGCCGAGGGAGTGCAGGACGTCCCAGGGGGTGAGCTGGAGCGATATGCCGAGTGGCTTGATGGGTAGGGGCCGGAGTTCTGGTTTGCGGCGGAGAGGAGCCTGGCCCTTCTCCCGCTTGGCCTTGTCGTCCGCGGTCGCAGCTTTCGCCACGCTGCCCGCGAGTTCCGCTGTCGAGTGAACGGCCACGTTCCACGGCTGCGCGAGATCCCTCAGCACGTCTGCTTGCTTCAAGCTGCTTTCCCCCTACGTTCGTACGGGTGATACAGGCCAACGTCGCAAGCTACGTGGGGGAGTAGGGGCGCATGAAGGGCGTAAGCGCGCACATCACCGACGTGGGCCCCCACCGTTGGGTGGGGGCCGACCAGTCAGGCGTTGACCTGCGCCATGTCGACGTTGGCTCTGTTGTCGCTCAGGCCGGCGAGGTAGCGCTCGGCATCGAGGGCCGCGGCGCAGCCGGAGCCGGCTGCGGCCACGAGGACGTCCAAGCCGCCGTTGGATACCTTGCTGGTGGTAGACACCGGGCCGCAGCGATCGAGCTATGGCTGACGGGCGCCCTTACTGACAGGCGTAGCCGTGTCCAGACTGCTGATGGGAGACGGGGAGGTGCTGGGTGGCAGTACGCAAAAGGCGCCGATCGGCATCACAGAAGCGCCGGGAGACCCGGCTCAAGGCGGGCGCGTGGGGTGGCGTCGTCGTCCTGGCGTTGCTCCTTACCTTCTGGTCGGTGATCTGGCCTTACCTGGTGGGAGTGTTGCTCCTCGCGGTTGTTGGCGGCAGCACGTGGTGGCTGTGGAAGACGGACCGTCTCATCAGGAGTAGCGACCAGCGGTGGCGTCACGACGAAGCGGTAAGCGTCGGCCACCGAACGCTTGCCGAGGTGGACGTGATGGACGGCACGCAGTTCGAGGACTTTGTGGCCGACCTCTGCAGGCGGGACGGATGTGCGGATGTCCGCCGCGTCGGCCGCACGGGCGACGATGGAGCCGACGTGCGCGGCCGGCTGCCCGACGGTCGGACGATGGTGATCCAGTGCAAGCGGTACAACCCGAAGCGGAAGATCTCAAGCGGAGAGGTCCGCGACCTCCTCGGGTCGCAGGTCCACTTCAAGGCCGACGTCGCCCTCTTCGTCACCAACACGTACTTCAGCGGGCCCGCCGAACGCTGTGCCGTGCAGAACGGAGTCCTAGCCGTCCACCGTGATCACCTGGGTCTGTGGAACAACGGAGCGGCGCTCCCGTCGCTCACAGCGGTGAACGGAGCCGGCCAGGGCGACCGCCGACACCGCGCCCTGCGCAAGAACACGTACGAGTAGTGCCGCTCGCGTCGCTTACAGGCCTGGGCCTGGCTCGGCCCGGTTTCACCGGGTCGGGCCAGGCCGCGTAGGAGGTGGTGCGGGCGGTGGTTCAGCCGCCTGTGCTGAACTCAGTTCCGTCCCAGAGCTGTCGTTCCTTGGAGCGGGGGTCGTTGTCGATGGTGCTGGTGGCGGTGTTGTCCTTGGCGAAGGTCATGACCGGGCGGACGGAGTCGTAGGCGGGCCAGTCGGCCAGCTCGCCGGTGCGTGCGAACTCGATCCAGCGGGCGTGGATCTTCTGTGCGAGTGCGGCGGGGGGCTTGGAGCCGAGGAGCTGGTCGGCCCCGGGGGCGGCGAGGGTGTCCCAGACGAACGGGAGGTCGACGATGTGGCCGGCGCCGATCGGGAGGGTGGAGCCGATTGCGGCCGGTGTGCGCCAGCCGAGTTCGTAGACGTAGGTCGGGGTGGGGGCGTCCTGCCGGTTGTCGGCGACGCGGTAGCTGGGGATGCGGAAGAGCCGGTCGGTCATCACGGCCGCGAACACCTCGGCCGCCGCCGAGCGTGTGTAGGGCGACCCTACCCGCCGATCGCCACCGCGCCCGCCGCAACGTTCTTGAGGACGTCGAGTCCGGGAAGGCCACCCTCGCGGGGCGTGACGCCAGGGTCGTACGCGAGGAACTGGACCTTCTCAACGAACTTCATGGGGAACTCCAGTTCGAAAATGGGCATGGGGAGGCCCGAGAGTGCGATGGGGGAGAGGGGGCGAGAGATCGGTCAGACGACGCGACGGGCTGCGAGCACGTCCGGCTTCCACTCCGCGAGGGTCGAGATCTTGACCACGTCACCGGTCCGGGGCGCGTGCAGAATCAGCCCCGAGCCGATGAACATCCCGACGTGTTCGGGCACGGCGGCCGTGCCGCGCGTGAACAGCAGATCGCCGGGTTGAAGGGTGTCGACGCTCACCGCGCGGCCTTCGTTGACCTGCGTGTACGTGGTCCGCGTCAGCGAGACCCCGCCGGCCTTGAAGGACATCTGCATCAGCGAGGAGCAGTCACACCGACCCATCGGGTCCGGGCCCCGCGGCTCGGTGCAGGCGCCGCCCCACTGGTACGGGGTACCGAGCTGTCCCAGACCCCAGCGAATAGCCGTCTGCACGGCCTTCGGGGCATCCGCCGGAATCTGGTACCCGTCCGGGAGCGAGCCGGGCGGAATCGGCCCGAAGGCCGTACCGTCGGCGCACCTACCGCCAAGGGCTGTCGGGGCTGGAGTGGCGCCCGCAGGGCTGGTGTCGACACGGCCTTGGGGAAGGACGGTGCTGATGGCCTTCTGCAGGGCTGTCGCCAACGGTTCCCACTTCGCGTACGCGTCGGGGAAACCGCTCGCCTGTACTGCCTGAGCAGCCTGGGTGACGGTCATCGACTCCCACCCCGACACCTCGAGCAGTCCCTCGTAGAACTTCGTCGAGGCGTACACGGGATCGCGCACCTGCTCCGGCGTCCCCCAGCCCTGCGATGGGCGCTGCTGGAACAGCCCCAGAGAGTCCCTGTCCCCGTAGTCGAGGTTCCGGAGCCCTGACTCCTGCAGGGCGGTGGCCAGCGCGACGATCTGCCCGCGAACGGGCACCTTCATCGCCACGCCGGTCGCCTGGATCGCCTTGGCGTTCGGGATCTGCTCCTTGGGGTCGTCCAGGCCCGGCACGGACACTGAGCTGCTGCTGCCCTTGAGCACCGACTCCACCTGCCCGGCCACCGCGGCTGTATCGACACCCTGCTGGTCACCGCACGCAGCCTGTGCGTTCGAGGAGCCGATCAGAGCAACAGTGAGCGGCGCGATCAGGATCAATGGAGCGACCGCCACCGCGCCGGCTATCGCGGCAACCTTGATCATGGGTGACCGCCGGATGCTTGCTGACGCCGGAGCCTGGGCCGGGGAGTTGGATGTGCCCGGGCAAGCCGCATTCGCAGCTCCTTACTCGTAGACAGGGCAGCACCGGAGTTCTTGTCGAAGGCCACCGGTGCCGCACTGGTCGTGAATGCCCGGCCTCAGCGGGCCAAGAGGCAGTGATGACGCAGGGGAGCGGCTAACTCGCATCCACGTCGCTGGTGTTGACGCGCGGCAGCCAGCCGCGCTCGTAATCTCATTCGGCACACGAGAGGTACGTCCTTCCGAATCTCCAGCAGCTCCACGGCTTGAACTCGGCCAGACTGTAGAGACGGAATCCGGCCGCACCAAGCAGGCTGGGAATACGTGAAGGTCCGCCTTAGAAGGGAGTGCGGGCTCATTCGGCACGGCTGGGGAAGTCGGTTAACCTCCACCGCACCAAACCCACGAGAGCGCCGCCTGAGGCTCTACGGAGGGGCAATCCCCGGTGCGTACTCCCGGATTCCAAAACAGATCTGGGATCGCGACCGACCGCAAGACGAATGAAAGGCCGCGCCTGTGTCGTACACGCTGCACCGAGGAGATGCGCTCACCGTCCTCAAATCCCTGCCGGACGCAAGCGTGGACGCAGTGATCACCGATCCGCCCTACAACTCTGGCGGCCGCACCAGCTCGGATCGAACCGGGCGGACTGCCCGCGCGAAGTACACCAGCGGCGACGCCAAGCACGACCTGCAGAACTTCCCCGGTGAGAACCGCGACCAGCGCTCGTACCGCGCCTGGCTGACCGACCTGCTCACCGAGTCGTACCGGGCCTCCCGCGAACACGCGGTGGCGATGGTCTTCACCGACTGGAGGCAGGAACCGACCACCACCGATGCCCTCCAGATGGCCGGCTGGACCTGGTCCGGCACCATCCCCTGGATCAAGCCGGCCTCCCGGCCCCGCAAGGGCGGTCCGAAGCAGGACTCGGAGTTCATCGTCTGGGGCGTCAAGGGAAGCCTCGACAACACCCGCGATCTCTACCTGCCCGGCCACTACATCGCGTCCCAGCCCCGCAAGGACCGTGTACACATCACTCAGAAGCCGGTCGAGGTCATGCAGCAGCTCGTCCAGGTCTGCCCACCGGGAGGCACCGTCCTCGACCCCTTCACCGGCTCAGGCTCCACTGGCGTTGCCGCGTTGAAGGAAGGCCGCCACTTCATCGGCGTCGAGCTCTCCGACCACTACGCCGGCCTCGCCGAACAGCGCCTCCGTACGGCCCTCGACCAAGAGGCCTTCGAGCTGGCAGGGCCGGAGCTCTGAGATGACAGGCTCGGGCTGAACATGCAGAGACAGGCTGACTGACGAAGGGCGGTCGCCGTACCGGAACCCCGGATACGGCGACCGCCCTTCTTGCATCGAGCCCTCACCCGGCCGCGACGCTCCGCTGTATGAGAGCGCCCGCTCGTTCCAGGTCATCCCGGGATCTGATCCGCACCTCGATCCCACCCCGGAGCCCCAGGCAGCCCACTCCGCTTACGTCCCGAGTGAACCCGCCCTCCAACTCGATCTCGTCCGGTGCCACACGCAGGTTGACCACGAGCGCTCGATTTCTGGGCTGCACCCGGACGGTCGCCACGCTCTTGATCCGGCGGTACGAGAAGTAGTGGAGCTGCGCTTCCCTCCGTACGTCGCCATGGGCGAGCAGCACGGCGTCCAGGTCTGCGAACAGGGACTTCAGCCCTGACGGAGACTCGGCCAGAAACTGCTCCACCGACTTCACGGTCGTACGTACGCCGTTCGAGGCGGAGGCGGCGAAAGAAGGCCGCCGCTGGGCAAGGGCTGCTGTCCCGGCTACGGAGGCGACCAGCCGGAGAGTCAGTACGTCCTCGAATGCGCGGTAGGCGACGAGATCGATCCGTCGGCCGATGACCTCCAGCGCGACGGCGCTGTGAGGCGTGAAGTGCCCTGCGATGCAGACGACCCGGGGGTTGCTCCAGTCGACTGCCCCGGCGGCCTCGTAGCCGAGCCGGTCTGCGACGAGGCGCTCGAACTCGTGGTGGTTGTCCTCCAGCCACGCCAGGTACGACAGGGCCTGCGGGAGCAGCTCCTTGTCCCGGGTCCGCTTGTACTCGATGATCACGGGCGTCCCGTTCTCGTCCAGGCCAAGGGAGTCGATGCGGCCTCGGTGACGGCCGGTGGGGTACTCGCTGGCCAGGAACCGGATTCCCAGCATCGCCTCCATGTTGGCTTCGATCAGAGTCTGCAGCTGCCTTTCCAGGGCAACGGCCGACCCCTGTATCTCAGTAGCCGTCCCGTCGTGAACACGAAAGGCTCTCAGATCACTCACCGGCATGCCCCTGTTCTCCTGATTCAGATCCAGGGAACCGAGAATCACCCGGCAGCCACAGTTATTCCCAAAACTCGCCTGCAACCTGCGGAAGTCGCGAGGCAGCCGGATCATAGCGCCGAGTCACGGCAGGGCCAAGCCTGTTCCGTCGTGAGAGTCATGGAGCAAGACCAGTGCCGGGATGGATTCGCCTTCCGGTTGCCAAGCTCCAGGGGAGTTCCGATGGTGCCGCAGTTCATGGATGTGAGAGAGACCGCTCAGTACCTGAACATGTCGGTGCAGTGGGTGTATAGGGAAGCACCTCGGGCGGGGCTCGCCGTCTACCGGTTCGGTGCCGGTCGGAACGCCAAGATTCAGTTCAAGGTGTCCGAGGTCCTTGCCTGGGTCAAACAGCAAAAGGTGGACGTGGCATAGAGGGGACAGTGAGCCCTTTCCAACCTCACGCGGAGGCGTGTTGAAGGATGAGGACGGCTTGGCCGATCGCGGTGATGCGGTTGGTGCTGCAACGGAGCTTTCGTAGGAGGCGCCAGCCCTTCAGGGTGGCCATGGCCTGCTCGCCGAGGCAGCGGATCTTGGCGTGTGTGCTGTTGTGCCGGCGCTGCCAACGGCCTCTTGCAGGACAGCCGTAGACGGTGGTTGATCGGTGTCGTAGCCGTCAGCGTTGCCGTCAAAGACACCAGGAGCGGGAAGCCGGAGACGGCCGCACAGATCGAGCCGACCAACCCTGCGCCGGCCACGCTTGCCAGGTCCGCCTGAACAAGCCGCGCAAGCCAAGCACCCCGCGACCAGTGCCGCAGGGCTGTTCTATGTGCAGACGGTCGAGTCCCGTGCCCGCCGAACCAACTCCGCGCTCACTGCTCAGGCAGTAGCCCACTCCTCTATGACCGATGCGGTTTCCTCGATACAGCTGTCAACGGCCTCGACGAACGATGCAGCGTCGTGCGACGGAAAATAGATCGGCACGAGTCCAAAGAGTGGCTGAGTTGCATCCACCCTCGCCAGGTCGACGCGAGAGTCTAGGTTGTAGTGCATCAGGGTGTTGCGGAACGGCTTTGCTGAGCGATCCATAATCAGGCTTGCCGACCACGTGCCCGTGATCTTCTCGATAAGCCTCGTGGATTGCGTGGTGAGGTCACCGGGGTGTTCGTCATGAAGCATCTGCAAGCTGCCAAGAACCTGGTACAGGGTCAGAAAGCGCATCTTGAATACGGTGTACTCGACCTCATTCGCATCTGAGCCCATCCCGACCATCGAGTCGACGAAATTCATCAAACCCCGGAACACCATCAGTAGCCGGTTGATGTCTGGCGTACCCTTGCCATTAAATACCTGACCGTAGTACTTAGTCGATCGAACGTCGTTGTCCCGCTGATCAAAGCGCATCGGATCGAGATGGCTCACAAAAGTCTTCGCGCCTGAATCGGTCCTCGCGCCCAGCCCGCGGAAGTAACGGCCGTACTCTTCGTAGACGGATTGCAGATTCGGACCCGACCCCTTCTCCAGTAGTGCGACAGGATCAAATCCCAGATGGAACGTGGCGGCATGCGTTGTCGAGACAATCCTTCCGTCGTAGCTATAGAGACCCAAGTCTGTCTCTAGAAAGCGGGCGGCCTTAAGCCACGTGTTGTTCAGGAACCTATCCGCGTGTGCAGGCGAGATCTCGTCACGGAAGTACGCAAGCTGCCCTTCAACGCCGCGCCGGTTGTCCTCGAAAAGCTTCAAACTGTGGCGTGAACGCGCCACGATTGCTTCGGCGTCAGCCGACAACAAGGCGGGCAATGCGGGATCAATGCGCTTGAGCTTTCTATACGACTCATGTACAAACAGTGACAGGTACGGCGCAAAGCAGAACATGATGGTACCGCTGTGTCCGGAGGCTCTCGATGCACCCAAATCGCGACTGAACCGGCCGACATATGCAGCATCACTTCTTATGCCGAGCGCCACCACATCATCTTGAACTGGCATTATTCCCTCTTCTTTCGATCATCGTTCCGTGCGTAGTTTTCGGAAGCCTTGATCAGAAAGTTGAGCTGCTCGACTACCTTGTCGATGTTGGCCATCGTCTAGTCCCCTTGTCTGCGCTATGCCGAGTACTTCAGCATGAAGTCCCGCACGCCATCAATGAACATACGTACCTGGTGTTCGTCGTAGCTTTGGTAGTTACCGTGAGCCGCCTTGTTGCGCAGGTCCATCCAGGCCGTAATCTGCTTTTGCCGTAGTCTGTCATAGGCGTCAGCCTTCTTCAGGTCGGCGTTCATGACGTCGGCCTTCTTCGGTGCACCGCTGGCCAGTTCGGTGTCTACGCCATATTTAACACAGAGTGTTCGCACATGAACTTCCAATGACGTACCTGTGATGACAGCTGCGGCGTCCTTGTACCCCGATTGCAACAACGTCTCTGCCATATCCAGGTAATCGCTATGGGTGTCGGCGTGCACCATCTCAACAACTGTCTCCACCCATCCGGATGCCAGATCGTGATGGAGGCCAAGAGCAATGCTAAAGACCTCGCGAATCTTCAGCGAGGTTCGCTTTTGTTCCCGATAGACATCTAGCTGCCTTACGTAGCTACTACCAGGAGGTGCCAAGCGATCGATAGCGGCTTCGAGACGGCTCACAAGGAGCTTGGCTCGATCAGAGGCCAGTACTCCTTCGGTACGGGTGCTGATCATTTCTCGGTACTCAGCAATCAGCTCATCAAGCTGAGCCATCATCCTCGCTAATTCCATCAACTCGCAGCCTCCGTGTGGTAGTTGATCATCGAAGAACGGATCAGGATATGACCCGGCAGCGCCCTCGCGCCAGTGGATTGCCGAGGTCCACCGAACCGGCGCGGCCTGCTAGGCCGTGTATCGAAAGTGGATCTTGGGCAGTGAGTCTTTCCAACCTGACGGGTGGTTGGGCTGGCAGCCCCGGCGGCGGGCATGAAGAAAGCTCCTGGTAGACGGGTTCACGACCAAGATCACCAGTCCGCCAGGAGCTTTTGCGTGCTTGTCTACCCGTCCGGCATCGATCTGTCCAGCCGCACTCTGCGGCATCTTTCCGGTCTTCTCGCAGGTCACCGTCGTCGGATCGGTTCGCGCTGGCGTCGCCTGACCTGCGGTCGGCAGGCCCTGCTCGTCCTGGCCCACCTACGCTGCGGCGACACCGACGCCGGCCTTGCCGCGGGCTTCCGCATCGGGATCGCCACGGCCTACCGCTACATACGCGAGGCCGTCGACCTACTGGCCGCCCTCGCGCCCACGCTGCAACAGGCCATGACGACCGTCCGGAAGAAGGCGTACGTGATCCGCGACGGCACCGTGCTACCCATCGACCGTATCGCCGCCGACCAGCCGTACTACTCCGGGAAGAAGAAGCGCCACGAGATGAACGTGCAAGTCCTCGCCGATCCCGCCGGGCGCCTGATCTGGGCCTCGGACGCACTGCCGCGAGCCACACACGACCTGACCGCGGCCCGGAACCACGGCATACCCGCCGCCCTCGCCGCAGACGACATCAAGTGCTGGGCCGACAAGGCGTACCAGGGCGCCGGCCCTGCGATCCGTGTCCCGATCCGTGGCAAGCACCTCCGCGGCGGGCGCCGACACCACAACCGCGATCACGCCAAGATTCGCAGCCACGGCGAACGCGCCATGGCCATACTCAAGTCCTGGCGGCTCCTGCGGAAGCTCCGCTGCAGCACCACCCGGATCGCAGCCGCCGTCCGTGCCGTCGTCGCCCTCGAACTCGCCACCTGATCAAGATGGAAAAGGCTCAGTGCTGGATTGAGCAGCCGCGCCCGGACTCCGCCGAGCTACATGATGTGCTCGTGGAGGGACTGCCTCCAGGCATCGGCCGCATCGGCGAGCCATACGGCATATCCGGCTCCTACGTGACCGGCTGGCTCCACTGGGCTGACTGCGCCCACCCCGTACAGCTCGCCGCCGACCTCGCCCCCGACCGACGAGCCGAAGCCGTCATCAGCCTCTCCCATCGCGCGAAGGAGAAGTATCGGATCGTGCGCGCCGCAGTGCCGCTGAGCTCCAGGGCTTTGCCCTCCTCATGGTCGCAGCCCTGGCCGCGCTCTGGGGAGACCGAACGTCGACCTCCCCGGCGCCTCGCCGGCCGCGGGGCGGCCGGCTCACCCGAAGAAGAGCTGCTCGTGTTCCGGCAGATCAAGGACCACGACCTCCTTACACTTCACGTCTGCCAGCAGCTTGGCTTCGGCCTTGTTCCGGACGAACACCGTAAGCTGGCCGACCCCGTTCGACGGCACGAGCACGCCAGGGCATGGTCGGGCCACCCCGTACACGTACCCGTCCACCCTGACTAGGGGAGCGCCGTGGCCATAGCGGAGATCCGTGTAGAGCTCATCTGGGATCCGTAGCTGCACCTTGTGCGCCTGGCGGGCCCAGGCAGCGACCGCCTCGAATAACTCCCGCACCTGAGCGCCGGAGAGCAACGACCACCACGCCCTGCTGGCCTCCTCCGCGCGCAAGACGCGCTCCGCTTCCTCGGCTTCCTCGCGCAGCCGCCGCTCCTCTGCCTCAGCCAGCTCCCGGTTTCGCCGAGCCACCTGCTCCGCCCGTTCTTCCAGCCACCGGGCGTGCCGTGCATCCGCCAACTCCCGCGCCTTGCGGTTAGTCTCCTCCAGCTTCTCCAGGCGACGCGCCTCCTCCCGTGCGGCTTCCTCCAAGCGGACCTGCTCGGCTTCCGCTTCCGCCGCCAGCCGCGCCTCTTCCGCGACCCGCTTCCTCTCCTCCTGGCGCTGGCGCATCACGTCGTGCTCGGCCTGTAAGCGGGCCGACTTTGCCGACGTCCACCACATCCCACGTCGCAGCACCCACAGCCGCCCACCCACCCGCCGCTTCACCCGGTGATACCGGCGCAGACTTACCACCGGCTCGACCTGACCCTCCAGAGCCCACCGAACGAATACCGGCAGCGGCGTCGTCCGCACACCCCACGCACCGAAACTCCAGTCGAACGCGGCGACACCATCATCCACTGTCCACGCCCCGCCAGCCTCCGGAGGCTGGGCCCGCACTGCGGGCACCTCGTCGATCCACTTTGGGGACTTCTCGTGCGGCGACACCCAGCACACTCGGATCCCCGCCTCCGAGTACCGGTCTGTGCGCGCCTGGATGTCAGGAACGGTGATCGGCGACAACTGCGCCTCCCACGCCATCCGCTGGCCGCCGTCCGGGGAGGTGGCCATCACGTCGGCCCGCCAGGACTTGTCCGGCGCGCTCACTTCCAGCTCGGCGTGCCAGCCCGCATCGCGGATCGACCCGAGCAGCACCAGCTTCGTCATGTGATGCTCGAAGCTCTCGTTCTCCAGTGGGCAGTCGTCTGGCCGCTTCCCGTGATGCGCGAAGAACCGGGTCCCGCCCCGCAGCACCGCACTCATCGCGCCCTCACAGTCCGGACAGGACAGTGGTGCTCGGGGCCGTACCCGGTGGACGTCCTCCCAGACGATCCCGCACCCCAGATCCGGCAGCCCCGCATACAGCCGCCCCAAGACGGCATGCACAGCCGTGTACGGCACGAGCCCCTCCCCTCCCGCACAAACAGACCACCCAGGCATAGCAGCCCCCTCCGACAACGGCCTCGCCCAGACCGTGCTGATCTCGCCCGACAGGGCGCCAGCCGCCTGGGCCGAGCGGGAGTAGGCAGGGAACTCGACAAGTCCTACGACAGCAGGTCGGAGGCGAAGTCAAGGCTGGCCAGCCCGCCATCGAGCAGCGGGCCGGATAGGCCGCAGCACGGAGCAGGGCCCGGCACCACCCCACTCCTTCGGGAGGCGCCACACGGCAGGTCAGTCGGGCCCGCGCCTCCACCGATCCTCGTGAGTTGCTCCGCAGGGCAGCGGGCGGGCGGTGCCACTGCATCGAGCGGCTGCGTCCTGGTAGGAACGGTGGGATGCTGCAGCGCTGCGCCAAAGCTGACACGGCACAGAGGCAAGGGGTGGCGCCGTGGGACGGCCGAGTTGTGCGGAGGGCGGGGTAGTCGGCCGTCTGGATGGCATGATCTGGATGAACGAGAGTGACCCCGAAAAGGGGCGGCGGGGTGGGGAGTGTGCGTGGACAGGGCTGAGGCCGCCCAGGCTGGGGGAGGCGCTCGCGTTGGCATGGTGCCGTACGAGGCGAGGGGGCAGCGCAAGGACTACGCCTGCGCGACGACGCTGCCCTTCCATTCCCACGAGGAGGGCATGGCCGACGTCTTCTACGCGACTCATAAGGCGACTGGCACGCCCGTTGTCCTCAAGCAGCTGCACGGCAAGTACCCACCCGAGCGCAAGACGGCTCGGATGGCGCGCGAGATCATGGTCGGCCGTTTCCTCAGTGGTCACCCGAATTCGATGCCGGTCTGGGACGCCGGGGCGGACAACAGATGGTTCGTTATGCCGGTTGCGCAGGCGATCGCCACCGAATGCCCCGACGAACTCAAAGACCCGGCCACTCTGCGGGATCTGGTGGAGAGCTTGTGCTCCGTCCTGTCCGCCGCCCACGACGCGCACAAAGAGAATGCAGCACACGGGTGGGTTCACCGGGACGTCAAACCGTCCAACGTGCTCCGGCTCGATGGGCGATGGGTGCTGGCCGACTGGGGCATCGCACGTCGCCCCGCCGGTCAGACCACCTCGTCACGTACCCGCGTGGGGGCGAGCATGGGCTCTGAGGGCTTCGCCGCTCCCGAGCTGAGTAGTGACGCTCATAGCGCGGGGCCGTCCGCTGACATTTACAGCCTGGGGCAGCTGATCGGCTGGGCGGTCACCGGCAGGACCCCGCAGCAGAACATTCCCCTGATTCCGGACTCCGGCCCGTGGCGCGCGGTTGTTCGGGCGGCGACGCTCGCGGACACCGGGCGGCGGCTGGCGACGGTACGGGGATTTCTCGAACTGGTCGCCCGGGAGATCGACCCACCCTCGGTGCCACCCGTGGTCCAGGGCGAGACACTCCGAGACTCCCTGGATGCTGGAGCACCAAATGCGCCAGAGGAATTGGTGGCTCTGGCCGCCGCTCACCTTGACGACGTCGCCCTGTACTGCGACGTGCTCCTCAAAATCGACCCGGAGCTGCTCGTGCGGGGGCTCATGGCAGACCCCCCGCGAGCACTGGAGATCGTCCGGGCGATGCCCGACCTCCTGGGCGCACACCGGCCAACGGAGCGCGGCGAAGTAGACGCCGTCATCCTGTGGCTGTTCACCATCGCACGCCACGCTGCCGACGCCGGCCAACTGCACCTGCTGGAGGAAAGCTGCAACGGTGCGTTCGCCTGGGACGCCCTCTGGGACCAATGGGCCCCTCAGGACAAGATCAGGCCCTGGCTGCGCACCCTGACAGGCGACGCCGCTGGATCGGTCGCGGGAGCGCTGCGCGACCACCCCGACTGCGCACTTCACTTTTCCTCCCTGGCTAAGGAACCCCGCGTCGACCACCGGATCCGCCTTGCTGTTTCTGCCACGGCAGATCAGATGGAACGAGGCATCGCCGCCACAACCACCCCCTCGTCCAGGGAGGCTGAAGACAGTCAGCCGCCGGAGGGTCGCACATCAGCGCCTGACGGGGCCGATGCGGGAACGGCGGGCGTACTGCTGAAGCTCCTGCCGCCTGGCGGCGACTGGTACAAGGTGCTCCGTAAGGCCGAGACGATGTTCCGCGTTCCCTTGTCCGTCAGCCACCCGGTGTGCGATGCGCTGGAGGCGTTGGAGGATGACCCGGTCGGCTACGCCGACCCGGCTCTGCAGTCCGCGTACGACGAGCTACTAGGCGGGTTGCAGACCCTTTGTTGGGAGCTGAACGGCATGACGGACATATCCGATGGAGGGCCCCAAGCGCTGGAGATCTCACACCCTGGTACGGAAGACGAACGCAATGAGCTGAACAGGCGAGCGTGCGCCGCCCGTGACCAATTCCTGCCCGCCTATAAGACCATGGTCAATCTCTTGAACGCCCGGGGCCTGGTTGCCCGCACTGGAATGATAGTGCCCGTAGAAGTCACGCCGACGGTGAGGTTTGTACGTGCCGTGGAGAACTGACGACGCAGACCAAGGCGATATGGAAGGGAACATGTGAGTCCTATTTCCAGCCTAATAGGACATGTGCGATGGCGACCTGGACACGTACGCGGCAGACCGCGCCTGCGATGTGGACTCCATCGATGTCGATTGTGGACGTTCGCGATATTCCCCGGTTCGAAGTTCACGATCTTCCCCAGGGGGATACCGGAGGCGGCTCCGTCGTCATCAGGTTTGTGTCGGAGTGGCGGCACATTCCGATGGAGGCCCGTCGAACGGTTGTGCTCTAGGCCGGGAGGGCCGTCGAGCGCGAGTACAGGTCGTCGCGGAGAGACGGCCTAGTTGGCAGGTTGGCATTACATGGGGCCCGTCCGGACGGCCGCGAGTGCGCACGACACAGCCGTCGCGTACGTGTGACCGCCTCTGCTCGGCTACATCGCCCAGAACTACACCGCACTGCGCCACGGCAGCCGGTTTTGTGTCCTTTCCCGTTCCGGACTGCCTGCGGCACGATGACGCCCATGGAATCCCACGTCATACGAGGCACAAAGACTCCGTATTCCAACCGGATCTTCGACTCCAAGACCGAAGCGCGGTGGGCGGTGTTCTTCGATGTCCTCGGAGTCAGCTGGAAACCGCAACCTAGAGTCCAGCTGAAGGACTGCAAGGGAGGCTTGGCACCAAACGGACAGCGCAGCGTCTTCGTGGCAGACAGCTACCGCCCTGATTTCTACCTGCCCGACCTCGGCACATGGGTGGAAGTCAAGGCCACTGATGCCCAGCTGTTCGAAAGGAACGATGACCACCACCGGCGAAGCTACCCGTACCGTACGGCTTGGGATACGGGCAAGCCCATGCTGCTCCTCGGGGACATGATGTCCCCCTCCATGAGAGTGCCGGATCCTGGAACCGACTGGATGTGGATGGAGATCAGTCCACACCGCTGGACGGCCAAGGGCGGGATCGGGCCGGTGGAGCCGTTTACGTGGTGCCCGGAGCGGGAGAAGGAGAACGGCGTTCAGGCCCGCCGCGTCACCTTCCACCGTTACCCGGTCGACGGGCAGCTGACCGGGCACTATGCGCCGGCGATCTCGTCCGCCTGGACGGAGTGGATCACTCAGGATGTCGACAGCGACAACGCCCCGGTGATCAACGCCTACAGGATCGCGCTTGACTCATTCCAGGGCTCGCTTGACGCCGCTCCGGGGGTGAAGCCCGGCCGGTGCCAGGCATAGAGGAGCCACGGGCCAGGTCCGGTGCCGGAGCGACTCTGCCTTCGGCAGCCGCAAGGCCCAGGGCCGGGACCAGCGGCTCCGCCTTAAACGAGGCGGTGGAACACCTGCTCCTCAAGTGCCTGCAGCGCTTGTGAAGCGGAGGGAAGTCTTGCGCGGCCCCAGCCCGTCTCGGGCCAGCTGTGCTCCAGGTGCCAGTCATCTGCTTCCGCGCGCTGGATCTCGGCAACGAACGCGACCTCGCGGCCATAGAACACGGATCCCATCACGACTCTGCGAGCGCCGTCGGGGTATTTGATGGAGAACGTCAGGGCGCCATCGGGTTCGAAGCCGTGGTCCGAGCTGGGTGGCCATCCGTACGTTCCAAGCCAGCGCGGATGGCCTCCGTCCTGACGGCCGTGCTCTTGATGCTCGAAGGCATGGTCGAAGTGGCGGCCGATCCTGTGCATAGTCCGCCGCATGATGCGGCGGACTGCCTCCTCGTCGCGGACATGGTCGTCCTGCGGTCCCCAGCCGGTGCGAAACCCGATGTTCCTGACCACGGGCCGCTTGGTGGAGTCGAGCCACAGTCGCAGCTCTTCCTCCAGGGCATCGATCCTCAGACGCTCGTAGGGGTCGTTTCGTGTGGCGGCTTCGAGTACATGTTCCAAGGCCTCCAGGGCGCCGTGATCTCCCGTCCAGCCCTTGTTGAGGTCATAGTCCATGGCCCCGGCTCGGAAGGTCCCCGGTAGGGGCAGCTCCCCGAGAGGGTGGATGAACGCCGAGAGGGTCTGCGCCAGGGAGTAGACGTCGGCCATACTGCCCGTCTCTCGGCTGGTCTTGCTGCGCATCTCGGGGGCCATGAACCATAGAGGCCCTAACCTCTCGCCCTCGACGGTTACGCTCGTTTTGCCGAAGTAGGCGATGCCAAAGTCCGCGAGCACGGGCCGGCCGTCATGCCAGAAGAGGTTGTCGGGCTTAATGTCCCGGTGGTAGAAGTCCCTCCCGGCGAGCTCGCCCAGGGTCTGTGCCAGCGCATGGATGTAGCCGACGATCTCCTGCAGCGTGGTCGCCTCGACGAAGCCCGAGTGCAGCAGGCGGGCCTGCGGCATCACGTACCAGGCAGGTTCGTGTCCGGCGTCGATGTCGAGTACCGGAAGGACTCCGGCGATCCCTTCGTTCGTGAGCCTGCGCATCATGATGGCTTCGTCGTGGAAGCGCGCGCCGCGGGGTTTGTCGGGTGCTGTCGACCGGTGCTTTAGGACTGCTTCTTCGCCGGTCGCTGGCCGCTTGACGCGCCGGACGAAATGCTTACGTGGGTTCTTGATCAAGGGGCCGAGGTCGACCCAACCTGGAACGCCATCAGCGTAGTTGCCTTTTGCCACCGGCTCAGCCTACGGATCTGCCGGGAGACGCGCTCGTGATATTCGTCGATCGTCGACACCGTTCCAGGAAGCAGACGAAGGGCTCCGGTGCTGTACGGCGAGCAGGGCAGCAGTTGGAGAAACGTGCCCTCGGGACGGCGGGAGGCTCGGGACGGCGGGAGGCTCGGGAGAGTACGACCAGGACCAGGACGCCACTGCCAGTCCTACGCGGCCGCCGCCGATCTCGGCGCAGGCCCTCAAGTGACGGCGGGATGCGGGCGGCGACCTCTGGCGGTCGGCTGCCGCCCTGGCCGGCATCTTCATCTGGTCAGCGAGATGATCCGCAGGAATCGGCATAGGGCACGCGCGGGTGCAGGAGCAGCGCGCGCGAAGTAGAAGTCAACCCGCCCATGCAACTGATCTTTATCGGGGCCACGCGGCCCACTTATCTGCTGGCTTTCGCGATCCTGCGGCAACATGCAGTGCTCTGTATCGATGCTCTCGCCGGCCAAGAGCGGTCTATGCGGGACGTGGCAGCCACGCAGTGACTACTCAGAGCGCCTCCCTTGAGATGGGCGGTACGTGTCCTGCGGCACAGCGAGGGGGCAGGGCAACTGGCTTCGGCCTTCCCGAATCCATCAAACGGGCGCACGTCGGTCGCTACGATCTTCAGGCGGCACGACGAGGCAGGCGGAGGCGGGATGCTATGAGCGGCAAGTCTGATCCTTTCGAGGCGTCTGCGGCGGCGCTCGGCTACCTGTACCAGTTGCGCATGGCTCTACTGGTGTGTGTGGAGCACCTGCAGACAGGGTTCGACTGGACGGTGGCCATCGAGGCCGGAGACGACATCGAGACCGTGCGCGATGCCTCCACAGACTGGTGGCAGCTCAAGCACCGTGCCCCTGGCACGCGGATGACGGATGCCAGTAGCGACTTGTGGAAGACGTTGCGGATTTGGGCCACGGCGGTTTCTGACCACCAGATCGATCTGGATCGGACGAACCTTTTCCTGCTGACAACAGGGCTTGCACCTGAGGGAACTGTAGGGGCCTACCTGGTGCCCAGCCGGCCAGGTGGGCCACGGGATGAAGCAAAGGCGCTGAAGCTGCTGACTGCAGCCCGCGCCAAGTCTTCCGCTAAGAGCCCGGCGGCCAAGGCTAACTTTGCGGCTTGGGACGCTCTTGACTCGGATCAGAGGTTGAACCTGCTCAAACGCATCCAGGTCCTCGATGAAGCCGACAACATCATGAAGGCTGGTGAGCAGCTGCACGGCCGGGCCGCCCTGGCTGTCGGCCATGCTCATGCACAAGCCTTCCTACAGCGGATCGAGGGCTGGTTCTTCCAGCGCTGTATCACTCACCTGGCGGGCACGGGCCCAGGCCCTGTCACCGGGGTCGAGTTTGATGACGTATTTGATCAGCGACGTAACCAGTTCCGGCCCGACAACCTCCCCATCGATGCCGACGTCGTCGAACTCGCCGGCGAGGTGACCGAGCACACTGAGAAGACTTTCGTGCGCCAGCTGACGCTCGCCGGTATCGGCAACCGGCGCATTCGGATGGCGGTCAGGGACTACGTCCGGGCATATGAACAGCGGTCTCGTTGGTCCAACGAGAACCTTCTCAGGCCCGGTGAACTAGGCACTTACGAGCGACGCCTGGTCGAAGAGTGGGAGAGGCGCTTCAACGTCATGGTCGACGACCTCGGCGAAGACGGGGCTGAAACGGAGATGCGCGCACAGGCGAAGAAGATCTATGCCTGGGTCGAGCAGGACGCCCGGACTAAAATCAGGGAGGGCTGCGACGAGGCGTTCGTGACGACGGGCTCGTATCAAATGCTGGCCGACGAACAACGCGTCGGCTGGCACCCTGACTTTGAGGCCCGGCTGCTGGCCCTTCTGGAGCCCGCGGTGAGCCGATGACCAACGCGGTCGAACTCAGTCGGGAGGAGCGAGCCCTCTTCAACCCGGCCTTCATGGCTCTTATCAGCTGTCGCGCCGTACAGGGACACCAGCGCGATGCGGGACCTTGCCCGCTGCCCATTGCGATCACCGCCGCGGTGATGGCTCTTCAGCCGGCGATCCGGTCAATGCTGCCAGGATCGATCAAGGCGAGCCTGCCCAAGTGGGCTGAGGACAACCAAACCGTCCGAGTGCTCATGGCAGCAAACGCACCAGGTCTTGCCGGCATGGTTCGGCGCGGCATCCTCCTCGCCTTGCAGACCGATTTGCTCAGCCTCGATGAGGGGACACGCTTGACGATGCGCCATCGCGCCATACCGGCAACGATTACCGGCACGTCAGATAGCTACGTCGCTATCCAGAAGTCGGCATACATGCTAGGCCGCTGGCTGCCCACTGGCGGAAGCACCGCCACGACCTTGACCCTGCTCGGAGTGCGCCCGTGACTTACCAGATCAAATCGCTGGCCCTGTACGGGCACCGTCCCGAGCAGATGCGAGTCCTGGCACTCAACCCGGGTCGGCTCAACATCATCACCGGTGACTCCCGCACAGGTAAGACCTCGATCTGGACCATCACCGACTACTGCATGGGGAGCAGCGACTACCCCGTTCGTGCTGGCAAGGTCCGCGACTACACCAGCATCTTCGCTCTGCAGCTGGTGCGTGGTGACCAGCAGCTGTTCATCGCTCGTCCTGCTCCCGAGAGCAGCACCAGTCCTGCTCCCCGGCTCTGCCTACAATTCCAGAGTGCGAGCGCGCCCCCTCTGCCTCGAGACGACATTGCTTTTACCTTCCCGCTGGATGCCGCTCGCCGCCTACTCAGTGAGTTCTGCGGCATCGACCGGACTGTCCGAATCCCCGCAGCACGCGGCACGACGATGTCGCCGTCTATTCGTCACGCTCTCTTTTTCTGTCTCCAGGCGCAGAATGAAATCGCCAACCCTGACCATCTCTTCCACTCCCAGGGGCATGAGTGGCGGCCACAGGCCATCCGAGACACGCTGCCCTATTTCCTCGGCGCAGTTGATCCCGAACAGGCTGTACGTCACGCGCGCCTCAAGCAGCTGCGCACAGAACTGAAAAGTGTCGAGCGACAGATCACGCAGGGGGCCCAGGCTGCCCCCGCGCCCGGGCAGGCCCGCGCTCTCATAGCTGAGGCGGAGGGCGCAGGCCTCCTGCCTGAAGCGGCTCATGAGACCGTCAATGTCGACGAGGCCCTGAGCGTTCTCGCCTCCGTTCTCACCCACGCCCCCGGCGAGCTTGAGTACCCCGACTCCACCGACCACGGTGCCCTGCTGGACCGCGAACGTCAGGATTTGCGCGCTCGCCATCAGCAGATCAGGGCTCGAATCACTGAGCTGCGCCAAACCCTGGCCGAAGAGAGCAACTATCTCGTCCAGGCCAGGGACCAGCGAGAACGGCTCGCCTCGTTGGGGCTTCTACGGACCGAAGTCGATGGCGGCGGCCAGCACTGTCCTGTATGCGACAGCGTGGTCTCTCCAGCGCAGCAGACCGTCCAGGCGATTCGTGAGGACCTGCAGCGCCTAGACTCCGACGTCGCCTTCGTCAGCGACGATGGGCCTCTAATCCAAGGCATGATCGCCGTTGAAGAGGAGCGACTTCAGCAACTGCGTACCGAAGTGGTCCGGAACCGTGAGCAGCGCCAAGCGCTCGACGCCGGCGTACGAGACGCAGCTCGCTACCGCAGCCAGGCCCTACGCGCGGCTTCCGTCCAAGGCCGGATCAGTCTTTTCCTCGAGAATGCAGCCCGCGCCGAGCACGCGCCGCCCGTTGCCGACACTCGTGAGGAGCTGAACCGCGAAATCGCAGACCTTGAGGAGGTGCTTGGCTCAGATACGCAAGCTGACCGGCTTGCCAGCTGTCTCTCCTTGATCAACCAGAAGATTGCAGCAAAGGCTCGCACGCTGGGCCTGGAACACTCCGAACACCCCGTACGGCTGGACCTCCGCCGACTCAGCATCGTCGCCGACACTCCACGAGGGCCGGTGCCACTGAGTGACATGGGCAGCGGCGAGAACTGGCTGGGCTACCACATTGCGGCTCTGCTGAGCTTGCACGAGTGGTTTGCTGAACAGGGACGTCCCCTGCCACGGATCCTGGTCCTAGACCAGCCCTCCCAGGTGTACTTTCCCTCCGACTACGACGGGCCACAAGTGGACCTTGTGGGCGAAGATCGAACTTCCCTTCTGCGGGTCTACCAAGCCATCAACGACACCGTGAACCTCCTAGGGGCAGACTTCCAGGTGATCGTCATGGAGCACGCGGATCTGGAGGACGATGTCTTCCGCACTGCGGTGGTGGAACGCTGGCGTGGTGGGCGCGATGCTCTCATCCCGCCAGCCTGGATCGACCAAACCGAGTGAGTCTTGACCCATTGATGTCTGCCCGGAGCGGAATGGCCGAGCGCTGCGGGCGAACGCCTTGGGTTCGTCTGCCTGCCTCAGGGGGAGCCCGGTACATCCCGTAGGCGCGGAAAGCCCCCATCCTGTAAGCGTGTTCAGGCGGCCAGGCCCACATCGAGGATCTTGGCCGCCTTGCCGATGGAGCCGGGCATGAGGTGGCGGTAGATCTTGAAGGTGATGTCGAGGCTCTTGTGGCCCATCCACTCGGCGACGTCCGTGATGGGTATGCCGTTGGTGAGGCAGTTCGAGGCGAAGAAGTGGCGGAGGCTGTAGATCACCATGCCGTCGGGGACGTCGACTTCGCCGGCGCGCTTGATGCGCTGCCACTGGTTCTGGAGGTAGTAGGCCAGGAACGGCCTCGTGGGGTCCATGGGGTGGCGGAGGAGGTAGCCGTCGACTGTGCCGTGTTTGTCGGCGTACCACTCGATGGTTTCGCGGATGCGGGCTGGGAGGGGGACGTCGCGGTAGTCGGTGGGCTTGCGGTGCTTGAGGCGGCCGTACGTCTTGGTGGTCTGGTTGACCTGTTCGGTGATGCGGTAGACGTCGCTCGCGACGAGGTTGTTGAGGTTGACGGCGAAGGCCTCGCCGTTGCGCATGCCGCAGCCGCTCATGAGGTCGGCGATGAGTAGGAACCGGTCGTCGCCGGCGGTGCGTATGTCGCGGAGCTGGGCGGGGGAGGGGATGACCGCGCGTTCCGGGTCGTACTGCGGGGGCTTGACGCCCAGGACGGGGTTTTCGGTGTAGATGCCGAGGTGGTAGGCGTCGAGGAGGACCGACTTGACCTTGTCGAAGGCGTTGGACTGGGTGGCGAGGCCAGCGCCGTTGCGCTCCATGGTGCGGATGAAGCCGTCGACGACCTTGTGGTCGAAGGTGCTCATCCGGCGACTGCCGAGGGTGGGGAGGATGTGGTGCTCGAGCAGGGACTCCAGGGTGCGGAGCGAGGACTCGGCGAGGTCGCGCTGGCCCGCCTTCCACTCCGCGGTGTACTCGCGGAACTGCATCGCGCCGTACTTCTGGATGCGCTCGGCCTTGCTCTGGCTCCGGGGAGCTGCCTTCTTCTCCTGGTAGACCGTCGTGAGGCGGTCGATGGCCTTCTCCTGGGTGGAGAAGCCGGCCTCCTCCGTCTGCTTCCCGGCCGCACTGCGGTAGCGGATCTTGTACTCGTGAGGACACTTCGACCAGCGGGACGGGGCGTGCTCGCAGTCCTTGTAGAAGGTGCCCATGCCGTGGGCGAGTGACTTGGTTGCCATGTGGTGCGGGACTCCTCGGGCGCCAATGCTGACTTTTTGCTGACGCCGGAGGGTCCATCACGTTCCTGACCTGCACGAAGACGGATATCGCGTGTTACGTTCTGGAACTGGATCGGACGGTCACACGATGACATCGCGCAGGCCCGCGAAGACTGGATGAGCGGCACCCGCTTCGGCGAGGTCAAGGGCTACGACGGCCCTCCGATTCCGGCCCCAGAGCTTCCCCCAACCCACCTGAAGGCACGAGGAAGGGTGCGTTGACCTGCTGGTTTGTGCGCGCGAGGGCTGGGTGTGGTAATCGCGCCCGGCCCTCCGGTTTTGGTTTCGCAGGGGAGGCTGTCGAATGCGGGGCGAGAGCCTTCGGAGCCGACGGTCGAGTCTCATGTGTCGCAGGCTGTAACCAGGTTTGGTCGGACGAATGCTGACCTTTTGAAGACATTGCTCGGCCGGTCCTCTTCGCCGGGCGGAGCAGGAAACGTCGTGTGAGAGCGGGAAGCCTACGGCTCCGATGTGACGGGGCGTTCCAGTGGAGTGCCCTCTTTGAGGAATCGGGTGACCGCGTCCATGCGGTCGGAGAATCCGACTGGTGTGTAGTCCGCCAAGAGGTCGAGGTGATCGGCTGGCCAGGCTTGGGGGTTGCCCTTCAGCAGCACGAGGCGCTGGTCGAAGGCGTAGTCCGCGCGCTCGATGCGCTGCACGAGCGACAGAGCATGGTCCAGGCCCTGCCCAGAGCCGCCGACGGCCTGCACCAGGACTGTTCGCTTGGGCAGGTTGATGCGCGCGGTGGGGCGTACCTTGGCGCCGCGGGGGAGCTCCACGGTGGGGCGCCGGTCGTAGGCGATGCGGGGCATCGTCGAGGTAAGCGTAGAGCTGACGCACGAGCTTGCTGTCCCGGTCACGGGCTGCGAGCCATCGCAGCCCGTCGGTGGTCAGCATCGCACTACTGATGTCCGATACGAGCGTCGCCGCCTGTTGCAGGGGCCGGCGGCCAACGATTCGTGCGTCCACTTCGCTGAGGCGGAATGCGCTGAGTGTCTCGGTCCAGGCGGTCGCTGCTCGGGTTGGGCCCCGGACGTCGACTCCGGCATCGGCCAAGCGAGAAACCATGGTGCCGCCTCGCTGGCCAAGGCGTCGTCTCCGGACACTCGGAGAAGGACGGTCAGGCCGTCTCCGTCAGCGAAGTACGAGCGTCCTGTGAGTGCGACGGATCCCGGGCGGCCTGCCGGTGCGATGTGCCAGCAGCGCAAGTCCTCGGTGAGGCGAAGGTCATGGGTATTCCTCGAATCCCTCTAGCGTCGGGGCCGGTATCGGCGGCGTGGGCGGAACCCTAACGTAGCCTGCGGAGATGTCCAGCGACGCACACCAACTTGGCCAAGCACCGCATGCCAGCCCTCGCCGCCACGCGTGTCGGGGCCGTCTACTCCGACACCCCGGACCGAGGCGTCGAAGTGGCGATTGCGCCGGATCCGGGTGCTGGCCGCAGCATCGCATTGACACAGGGCAGCGTCCTGGCCACCGTTCCTCGGGGAGAGCGGATCTTCCTGAACGTGTTCCCCACGGTTGCGCTGTAGCGCCCGCACACTGATGCCTGGATCGTTGCCGCAGCTGAGCTGGGAGCTCTGGAGAAGTGGGTACGCACCGTAGCCATTCCGACCCTGGTCACAGGGGCGGCTGATGTGTCGAACTTGCCTCCACAGCTGGACATCACCACTGGCCACAACGACGCCCGCCAGGCCCTGCTCGCGCGGGAAGCATCCCAGCAGCCGACCGTGCGACCGCCAGAATCAGCGCTGCTGCCGCTACCGGACAGCCCGGGGCGCGGTGTCCTCCACGCCTGGATCGCTTCCTTGGACGATGCCCAAGTACTTGAGCGCATGCACCGTCTCGCTGCCGGTCAACTGGTTGCCCTTGTCGGGATCCTGGCTGAGGCCCACCAGTTTGCGGTGGCCCAAGGCTCGTGTGAGTGAAGCACTGTTTTCAGTGCAGGGGAGTTGTCTCCCCGCCCTTCCCGTGAAACCCTTTCAGTGTTTGCAGCAAGTTCTTAACGTCACGGCACGGCTTCCATCCCGCCCGGTTCGAGTCGCTCCACGGTCGGGTTCCTCCCCTGAAGAGAAGGAAGAGTCCACGTCGTTCTTGCGCAAGACCAAGCAGCGCCTGGCAGCGGTGGGCGTCTTCGGCGCCCTGGCCGCATCGACGGGCGTCGTGGCGACCGCCACCCCGGCCGCCGCGTTCGCCGGCGTCTTCATCTACGCCAACCCCAACTACTCCATCCCGGTCTACCCCAGCGGTGCTCCCGTGCAGGTCGCCGAGCTCACGGGGTCGGGGAAGGACTCCACCTCCTCCATCGGCAACAGCACGAACCTCTCCATGTGCTTCTACGAGCACAAGAACTACGGCGGTCTCGAGTTCAGGATCGGCCCCGGCGAGTGGTGGGCCACGATCCCCTCCTGGATCGACAACAAGATCTCGTCCTACCGCCCCTGCTGACCGAGGGCCTTGAAGAGCGGGCGGGATGCTGGTCGGCTGCGGTGCAGAAGCGCCTCCACGCGTGCTCAGCGACCCAGCGCTTTGAACGGCTTTGCGCGGTGAGCCGATCGGGTGAACCAGGAACTACGCGCCTGCGGCAGCCCCGCCCGTACGACTCCCCACGGCGAGACTAGGGCCCGACGACGCAGCGGGGGATCGGGACTCTCGCTGCCGTCGGCCTGACCGACCAGCGGATCGCCGAGAACGGCCTCCACCCACCTCTACCTCTACCAGCTCCTCCCGAAAGTCGGAGTGAGCTCCCGCGTCGGACTGAGCGACGCGCTGATGCGCCCGGAGCAGCAGTAGCGCCCCGGTCGTCCGGGGCCCGGAACCACGTCAGATGACGGAAGCGGCGAGATCGGCCGCATTCGGATTTTCGCCGCACGGCCCGAGCGGACTGGGCCCGCAGAGAACTGGAGGAAAGATGACCGACGCCGCAGGCCGCGGGAATGTCGTGCTCGTCCACGGAGGGTTCGTGGACGGCTCCGGCTGGCAGGGCGTGTACGACGCCCTGACGGCCGACGGGTACGCCGTGTCCGTCGTGCAGAACCCCACGCTCTCCCTCGAAGGCGACGTGGCCGCCACCCAGCAGGTGATCGACCGTCTTCCGGGACCGGTGACCCTGGTCGGCCACTCCTACGGCGGCGTCGTGATCACCGAGGCCGGCAACCACCCGAAGGTGAACGCGCTCGTCTACATCGCCGCCTTCGCCCCCGACAAGGGCGAGTCGGTGAACACCTTGATCGCAGACCCGCCCCCCGGGGCTCCGGTCCCGCCCATCCTGCCGCCCGATCAGGGCTTCCTCTTCCTGGACCGCGAGAAGTTCGCCGGTTCCTTCGCCGCCGACCTGCCCGACGCCCAGGCCGCGTTCATGGCCGACTCGCAGGTTCCCTGGGGCGTCGACGCCCTCGGCGGCACCGTCTCCCAGCCCGCCTGGCGCACCAAGCGTTCCTGGTACCTGATCGCCACCGACGACCGGATGATCCCACCCCCGGCCCAGCACGCGATGTCCGAGCGTATTGGTGCGCAGACCGTCGAGGTGGCCGCCAGTCACTCGGTATACGTCTCACAGCCCGACGCCGTTGCCGACCTGATCCGGCAGGCAGCCCGCAGCTGACCCCGACGCCAGCCGGCCCAGCCTGCTGACGATCTCCGCACGGCGTGCCTGGGACCATTGCGGCATTGCGCCGGTCCCACGCACGGCTTTGCCGGTTCGGTCTTTTTCGGGCGGTGCCGAACCATGCGTGGCGGATCTGTCAGGACGTGCTCTGGTGAGGAATACGGACCTGTTCGGCGATCCAGGATTCCGCGAACCTCGTCCAGGTGGCGGTGTCCCCAGCGCCCTGGGCAAGACCGAGACTGTGCGGACCGTGGGCGAAGACGTGCACCGTGTGCGGTACCTCGTGGGCGGCCAGTGCCGAGGCCAGCCGGTAGGTGTGCTCCGGCGCGACGTAGATGTCCTCGGCGGTGTGCCAGAGGAAGAAGGGTGGAGAGGCCGGGGTCACCAGCGCGTCGAGGGTCGTCTGGCGGCGCAGGTGCGGTGAGGCGTCCTCCCCGAGCAGGATCAACCGTGCGGGTCGGTAGGTCTCGGTCTCCATCGATGTGATCGCGTAGCCGAGGACGGCGAACTGGACGGACTCGCGTGGGTCGTCGCCGGGTGCGAGTGCGGCCAGCCCCGCGAGATGCCCGCCGGCCGAGAAGCCGACCACGCCTATGCGCTCCGCCCCCTCTTCGCGCCTGCGGCGGATCTCGGCCCGCAGGGCCAGGAGGGGTTCGGGATGCCGTGCGTGGAGCGGGTAGCGGAAGACGCTTGCCGACAGGCCCAATGCGGAGAGCCACGCAACTATCGGCTCCGCCTCATGTGGGGCGTGCGAGGCATAGCCTCCGCCCGGCAGGACGATCAGATGTGTCTTCGCGGGGTGCACGTGGCTGCTCCTAGAACCAGGCGCCCACGGCGGCGGCGACGGGGTCGGCGCCCGGCTCGCCCAGGGCGTAGAGGGTCTTCGCGCCGACCCACAGGAGTGTCCTGCCGTAGGGGAGGTCGGGGTGGCGGTCGACCATCGTGTGGAAGAACTCGGTCGCGGAGGAGCACTCCTTCAGCGCTGCTTCGGCGTCGTCGAGGTACCGGCGGGTCTCGGCGATGACGCGGGTGGCGTCGTCGTCGAGGTCCTTGTTCTTGTGGCCGGCGACGATGTGCCGGGGCGCGAGAGCCTCCACGGTGCTGATGGCGCCCCGCCAGGCGTCCAGGCCGCCTCCGGCGGACTCACCGATGTACATGTGGGCGCCGTTGTAGAGCGCGTCGCCGGCGACCACGAGGCCGAGGTCGGGGACGTGCAGGACGCTGGTCTGCTCGGTGTCGGTGTGGCCGACCTCGACGAGGTGCAGTTCGTGCCCTTCGAGCGTGAGGGTGTTGTGGGGGACCGTGACGGCGGTGACCGGGGCGTCGGGGATCTGCCCCGGCCAGAGCTTGTCCCAGGCGAAGGGCCGGGCTTCCACGTTGCCGTGCATGACGGCGATGGTTCCGGCGGTGGCCACGACGGGCGCCTCGAACCGCTTGGCGAACTCGTTGTCGCCGAACCAGTGATCGCCGTGGCCGTGGGTGGCGACGATGGCGATGATGTTCTTCCCGCCGGCAGCCACCCATGCGGCGACCTCCTCGATCTGGTCCGCGGTGAACGGCGGGTCGACGAGCACGGCGTCCCGCTCGCCGTGGACGAGCGTGGTCGAGATCGGCTGGAAAGTGCGGCCTTCACCGTTGGGCAGGGGTTCGGCGACGCTGATGGGGAGCGGGTCGGAGACGTGCACGGTGTAGCCGAGAGATTGCGTGGCCATGGGGGCCGCCCTTCTGACGGATGGACGGTGCGGTTCGGGTGGAGGGGCTGTCGTCGTCGACGTAGACGGTCCGGAGGCTGTCGAGCGTGGCGAGATGGCTCGGCTCGCCGAGTCGGCTACTGCGGAGCGGTGAGGAACGCTTCGATGTCGGCGGCGAACTCGGCGTGGTGCTGGAACAGGAACCCGTGGGCCGAGTCGGGGTAGATCTTGAGCCGTGCCTGCGGGATGAGACCGGCGAGCAGGTGGGAGTAGCGCGGGAGGATCATGGGGTCGTTGTCGCCGTTGGCGACGAACACCGGTGCATGGATCGCGGTCACCCGCTCCAGGAGCGAGAGGTTGGGGATGCCCCAGGCGCAGATCGCGTCGTACTGCGCCTGGCGCGTCTGCCACGTCGTCGGCGCGTCCAGCTCGGCGCGGGTGAACATCCGTCCCATGGCCTTCTCGCCTGCCGACCGGCTCTCCGGCGATCGGGTGTAGAAGACGTCCAGAACCGATGAGGGGCCGATCTCCGGCGCGCCCACCGCGTCGATGACCCATTGCGCCCACCCGTGCATACCGGGTGCACCCTGCGGTGCCGACGAGGCGAGCACAGTGCGCCGTACGAGCGCAGGCCGGATCAGGGCGATCTCCTGGGCGACGAAGGAGCCCAGGGAGAAGCCGAGCAAGTCGACGTGGGGCAGGTTCAGCGCGTCGGTGAAGGCGATGGCGTCCAGCGCCATCTGAGCGATGGTGCCGGGTGTCCTGCCGGTGGTCCGGCCGACGCCCGTGTTGTCGAAGGCGATGACGCGCCGGCTCTGGGCCAGGGTGTCGACCAGGGCGGGATCCCAGTTGTCGAGATTGCCCCGGAAGTGCATGAGCAGGACGAGCGGCACACCGCCCTCGCCGACCTCGCGGAACGCGTACTCGATGCCGTTGGCGGCAGACACCGTCGTGATCGGCGCCTGCGCGTAGGAGCGTTTCATCGGAGCCTCCCGTCAGGCCTGCACTGCAGGCGTCGCGGTCGACGCTCGGACGGGCGTGGACCGGCAGCGGGCCACTGACCTCAGGAAGGTATAGCGATCGCCTTACCTCATGTCGACGCTACGCCTAGCTCTTCTACACGCGCGGAATCCATGCCACGGGCGTGGCGGCGCTGATCGAGGCCGCCCACGTCTCGCCCCGCACGTTCTACGTGCACTTCCTGACCAAGAACGCGCTGGTGGAGGAGTACCTCCGCCGGTTCGATTCGCAGACGCCGATCGCCGCTGAAGCAGAGCTGGACCGCGACGACCTGCCCCCGGCCCAGCGACTGTTGGCGATCTTCGCGCCCGTTGTAGGCGACCCGCCGGCGCTCTTCCGTGGGTGCCCCTTCCACAATGCCGTCATCGAGAGCGCCGGACAACTTGCCGCGGTCACCCACCTCGCGGAGCGGCACAAGCAGGCATTCCGTGATCGCCTCGTGGCCACCGCGGCGGAAGCCGGAGCGGCCGACCCGGAGGGCCTCGGCAGGCAACTGGCCGTGATCTTCGAAGGAGCCAATGCTCTGGCAGCCTCGTGCAACGACGCGCAGGTGTTCACGGATGCCCGGCGGGCCGCCAAGACGCTGCTGGACGTTGCCTTGGGTGCTGCGCCCGGAGGGTGACCGCAGCGTGCGCCTCGGCCGTCGGTCACGGATCCGGGCCGTGCGCGATCTCGGGCCGTTCGTCCTGCGGACGCTGGACCAGGAGGCAGGAGCGGGACATGCCGCGTGCTCGCAGCGGTTCCCGGCTGCGTTCCGCCTACGACGGCTGACGGGTCTCGGTGACGATCGTGTAGAGCTCGATGATGACGCCGTGCCTGGCTCGGGCGATGTCCATGCCGCTGACCATCGGTGGCTGACCGCCGGGCGGGCCGTACTGGAAACCGAGGTGGCCGATGTCGTCGAGGGCCGACGCGGGGCCTGCGGGTCGGAAGACCCAGTCCGGGTTCTCGGCCAGAAACTCTGTCGCGCGGCGTACGAAGTCCGTACGCCCATGGTTGATGCGGTCCGGTTCGTGCCACACCACGTCTTCGGCGTAGTTCTCGGCGATGACTGCGGCCCGGCGGTCCGGGTCGGGCTCGTTGAACACCTCGAGCAGGTTGACTCGCATCAGATCGGCGGGGGATCTGGGCATGGTGTCTCCGTCCGTGTGGGCTGGTCGGTCGCTGGGGTGGAGGCCCATCGGCCGACGCGGCCGAGTGGGTCAGGTCGCCGTGACCGGGGCTGTGCGTAGCGGGGCGAGGGCCGTGGTCCAGGCGATGACCTGGTCGAGCATGGTGTCCAGAGCGTGGAGGCTGTGGTCGCCGGGCTTGAAGACGCTGAAGTTCTCGAACTCGGTGATGAGGGAGAGCGTGACCTGCTGGCGTACGTCGGCCATCTGGAGTTCGGCGGCGACCAGGCGCAGGTGCTCGGCGGACCGTACACCGCCCGCAGCGCCGTAGGAGACCAGGCCGAGGGCCTTGTTGTTCCACTCGGCGTACAGGTAGTCGAGGGCGTTCTTCAGTACGCCGGGGATGCCGTGGTTGTACTCGGGGGTGACGATGACGAATCCGTCGTACACGGCGATCGTGTCGGCCCAGCGGCGGGTGTGGTCGTTCTGGTACTGGCCGAGGGACGGCGGCATCGGCTCGTCGAGGTGGGGAAGGGGGTGGTCGCGAAGGTCGAGCAGCTCGAAGCCGGCGTCGGTCCGGCGCGAGGCGTGGTCGAGAACCCAGCGGGCCACCTGGTCTCCGACGCGGTGGGGTCGGGTGCTGCCAAGGATGATGCCGATGGTGGGCATGGTTGGCCTGCCTCTTCGTGGTGCCTGGCGTCTGCGGGCCAAGCCCTGCCCGGAAGGTGCGTGATCGGGCGGGCGCGCTGCCCAGCAGCACGTTGTGGGGTCATAGGGAGGGGATTCGAGTCACCTTGGCGCGGCGGCCGACGCCGTGACGGCTGAGGCGAAGTCGGGCTGCACGCCGAGCTGGGCGAGCATGACGCTGAGGCCGACGTAGCAGTTGAACTCCTTGATCCTGCCGTTCTCGACGTACCAGAAGTCGGCGGTGGGTATGTCGAGCGTGGCGCCGGTCGGCGGGATGGTGCCGGCGGGTGTCTCGAAGGGCCCGGTGAAGGTGCCCCGGATCGACAGCTCGACGGCGACGACGTCGCCCATGACGTGGAATCGGTGCAGTTCGCGGTGGATGTCGGGGGCGAGCGCGCCCATGAAGGCGACCGGGTCGCCGAGGTGCTCACCGCGGTAGGTCTCGCCGGCGACGACGTTGTTGAAGACGCCGTCCTCGGCGAACAGGTCCATGAAGCCCTGCACGTCCAGGACGCGGCCCTCAGCGGCTCGGTAGGCCGCCCGGACCACTGTCTCCGCGTCGGTGCTCATGATGCCTCCCGTGGGGAGAGAATCCATTCAAACCCTTGATTGAAATTGTGGGCCGTATGCGGCCGGACTGTCAAGCAAGTGATTGAATTCATCCCGGCGCGGGCCGCAACGGCCCATTCGCCCAGGTCAGGCGCCTACTGGGCTCCCTGAAAGGCCCCGGCCACCACCGGGATCAGCATCGCCTCCACCCGCTCGGCGGGCTCGGCGGCCAACTCGGCCCCGATGGGTGCCAGTGCGAGCCAGTTCAGCATCCCGGCCGCACAGCGGACACGGAAGTCGAGCTCCTGCTCGCTGGTCTCGGGGAGGTTCGCCGCCAGGACGCGCACCGCCTTCCGCCGGGCCTGCTCGAACTTCCCGGCCAGCCTCTCCCACCCCTGGGGCGGATCGATGCCCACCCGCGCCACGGTCCGTATCACGGCCAGATCCCGTCCCCCGGCCGCCATTGCGCTCATCATCGGCCGCGCGAACGCCCCGGCCAGCTCACTCAGTGACCCGCTCCCCGCCAGAGTGTCGAGCTCCCGGATCTGCGCGTCCAGGTATCGCTCCAGCGCGTGCTCGATCGCCACGTCACACAACGCCTTCAGCGAGCCGAAGTGGTAACTCACCGCAGCGACGTTGGCTCCCGCGTTCTGGGTGATCTCGCGAAGGGTCACCCCTTCCTGTCCCCGCTGTGCCAGCAGCTCAAGGGCAGCCGCCAGCAGATCGTCCCGGGTTCGCTGACCGGCCTCGCGGCGAAGGTCCGTCTTCTCTGGCCTCACGATAGAACTCAAGCGACTGATTGACTTCAATGTCAAGCATTCACCTGACCGGACTTCCGGCTCTCGACGTCTTCGAGGAGACGCTCGCTTACGCCAACCCCTCAACGTCTACCGTGCGCGGTGCTGACGCAGCATCACCGCCGGGGCGGCGGTGCCCGAAGAAGGGGGCGTCCACCACGTGGGCCCAGCCGCCGTCCGGCTGGCGTCGGAGGATCTCCGTGGTGGTGGAGACGACAGGCTCAGAGCCGACGCCGGTGAGGGTGGCGGTGTTCGACACCAGGGCGATGTCGTCCACCTGCCGGATGTCGCGCAGTTCGAGCTCAAGACGGGCGCCCGTGTCGATCAGCTCTTGCAGGCCCTTCCGGATGGGCGCGGTGCCTACCAGATGGGTTCCGGGGGTGGGGGCGAAGTGGGCGTTCGGCTCGTACAGAGACAGCATGCCCTCGATGTCACCCGCCTCCAGGTACTTCATGAACATGGCCCCCACCTGCTCGGGCGTCTCGGCGCGGCGCCGGGCCGAGACGCCGACGGGCTTGTCGCCCCAGCCGGCCGCAGCGAGCAGTTCGTACCAGTCGGGGAAGGCGCCAAAGGGCAGATGGTGTCGGAGCAGGCTGCCCGGGAACGACAGTGGGGACGCCTTGTGGGGCTTGGCCAGGGCCTGGACGACGATCGCGTCGCTGAGCGCGTAGCCCAGGTCCATACGGGGGAGCAGGGCGTGCACCTCGTCGGCGAGGCCCGGCGGCAGGTCCTCACGCCGGACTCCGAGGATGTCGGTGCCGATGCCGGCCTGCGCCAGCGCCACCACTGTGCCCTTACGCGCGGCGATACCCTCCGAGGTGTGCAGGGCGATGGCGTCCCAGGCGATGGCGATGCGCCGTTCCTCGACGCCGTGTTCGCGGAGGAAGGCCGCTGCGGTGTCGGCGCCGTCCACTTCGAAACGCTGGTCGCCGTTGCCCTCCTCGCTCACCCCGATGTCGTGCAGGACGCAGCTGAGGAACAGCAGCTCGTCGTCGTAGTCGGTACTGGCGTGCAAGCCCTGGTTCTGGGCGTGGGCTCGGGCGAAGACGTAGCTGCGCACGCTGTGATGGAGGACGAAGTCAGGCGTGGCCCCGGCCGCGTACGCGTAGGCGTCCCGGGCGACGCCCGTATCGGGGAGGCGGAGCTGCTCGAAGACGGGCAGGGGTGCGTCAGCGGACATGGTGTGCTCCTTCGTTCGGACCGCGCGACTGAAGCGGAGGACGTGCTTTGTCCGTCATGAGGCGAACGTAGGTGTGATCCGGGCGAAGGAAGCAGTGGCATGCATGCCATCCAGCGATAGAATCGTGCCACCAGCGTCGCCGTCGCCGTCGCCGTCGGTGTGGGAGGTGGGAATGTCAGGCGGAAAGCACCAGGTGGTCGTGGTGGCTCTCGAGAACGTCCTCGCACTCGACATCGGGATCCCCGTGCAGGTCTTCGGGAGCTGGCCGGACGGGCCCTACACACTGACCGTGTGTGCGGAACGCCCCGGGCTCGTCGCGATGCACGGAGGCGGCCCCGTGTTGTCGGTCGCCGAGGGCTTGGACGCCCTGGCCACCGCGGACACCGTGATAGTCCCGGGGTACTTGGAACCCGACGCACCATCGGTTGCGGTGAGCGCAGCCCTCGCGGAGGCGGCAGCTCGGGGCAGCCGCATGGTGTCCATCTGCTCGGGTGCGTTCGCCCTCGCCGCCGCGGGCCTGCTCGACGGCCGACGGGCCACCACGCACTGGCAGTACGCAGGAGCACTGGCGAAGCAGTACCCACGGGTGACGGTGCAGCCGGAGGCTCTGTACATCGACGAAGGCCAGGTGCTGACCTCCGGCGGCGTCACCGCCGGCCTCGACCTGTGCCTGCACCTCGTCCGCCGCGATCACGGCAACCGACTGGCGAACCAGCGAGCACGTCTGCTGGTCGCCGCGCCCCACCGCACGGGCGGTCAGGCCCAGTTCATGGACCTGCCGGTGCCCTCCGATCCGGATGACAGACCGGCGCCGGTGTACGAGTGGGCCCTGCGCAACCTGCACCAGCCGCTCACCGTCGACCAGTTGGCGCGCCAGGCCGGGATGTCCCGCCGCACGCTCATCCGCCGCTTCCATGCCGACACCGGTCGCCCGCCCATGCGTTGGCTGCTCGACGCAAGGCTCGGCCTCGGACGGGAACTCCTGGAAACGAGCGACCTGACCGTGGAGGCCGTCGCGCGACGCTGCGGCCTGGGCACGCCGGCCAACTTCCGGACCCTGTTCAAAGCCCACGTCGGAGTACCGCCCCGCGTGTACCGCGAGACGTTCAACCCGGCTCCGCCGGGAGAGGCGTGATGCCGGCCGAGCGGGGGTCCGGAACGATCGGCGCTCATTCTCATCGAGCGCCCCGGGGAGCCGGTCTTCGACTTCCCGCACTTGCCGCTGCATGTCCTGGAGGGCGCTTACACCCAGGCAGTTGCGACGAGTTGCGACGAGTTGCGCCGGCGCGGATCGCCAGGCGCGAGCCGGCGCTCGGAAGAGGAATGAGAGGCGCCCATTCGTTGTTGCACAGATCGTCTGTACGGCATGCGATCCATGACGAGCACGCCAGGCCATGGGCCGCCAAGATCGCCGCGTTCGACGGGTGCGTCATCATGACACCCGAGTACAGCACCCGGACCTCGAACGAGGAGTTCGACATGAGCGAAGCACTCGACCGGAACGCAAAAGTCATCGCGGAGTTCAGAGATAACGAGGGCCGGGTCGGCGGGGTCTTCGAGGGCGCCCCGCTGGTCCTCGTCCATCACCGCGGCCGCAAGAGCGGGCAGGAGCACGTCAGCCCGATGATGTACCTCCCGCACGACACCGAGCCGGACACCGTCTATGTCTTCGCGTCCAAGGGCGGAGCACCCACCGACCCGGACTGGTACCGCAACCTGACCGCCGCCGGTGAGGGCACCATCGAACGCGGTACCGCGACGTACCAGGTGACCGTCCGCGAACTGACCGGCGCCGAACGCGACCGCATCTACGCCGAGCAGGCACGGCGTTACCCCGGCTTCGCCGAGTACGAACGCAAGACCGCCGGAATCCGCACCATTCCCGTACTCGAACTCCGGCCGGTGTAGTCCGCACCCCTTTCGGCTTCAGCGAGTCGAACGAGCGGGATGGAGAGAGATCATGCCCAAGGCGGTCAGGTACGACGAGTTCGGCGGGATCGACGTGCTGCGGGTCGACGAGGTGGAACGCCCGGAGCCCGGGGACGGACAGGTCCTCGTACGGGTGAAGGCGGCCGGCATCAACATCAGTGAGGCGGTCATCCGCACCGGGGCGCTCGCGGACCTGTTCCCGTCGACGTTCCCGTCCGGACAGGGCAGCGACCTCGCAGGAGTCATCGAGGAGGTCGGCGCCGGGGTTGCCGGATTCTCGCCCGGTGACGAGGTGATCGGATTCAACGAGAAGCGGGCCTCCCAGGCCGAGCTGGCCTTGGTCGAGGCCGGTGACCTCACGCGCAAGCCGGAGCAGGTCTCATGGGAGGTGGCCGGCAGCCTGTACGTCATCGGCGTCACCGCATGGGGGGCGGTCCAGTCCGTTCAGCCGAAGGAGGGCGAGACCGTCGTCATCTCCGGAGCCGCCGGGGGAGTCGGCTCGCTCGCCGTCCAGCTCGCGCGCCGTACCGGGGCCACGGTCATCGGCCTGGCGAGCGAGAGCAACCACGAGTGGCTCAAGAGCCACGACGTGACCCCGATCGCGTACGGCGAGGGCGTCGCGGACCGCGTCAGGGCCTCCGCGCCCAGCGGCGTGGACGCCTTCATTGACACCTTCGGCGACGGGTACGTCGAGCTGGCCCTCGCCCTCGGCGTCGCGACCGACCGGATCGACACCATCGCGGACTTCGCGGCCGCCGAGAAGCACGGGGTGAAGACGGACGGCGGGCTCGCGGCCGGCCCCGGAGCCAAGGTCCTCACCGAACTTGCCGGCCTGATCGCAGCCGGACACCTGGAGGTGCCGGTCGCGCACGTCTACCCCCTGGCGCAAGTGCGCGAGGCCTACACCGAGCTGGAGCGTCGCCACACCCACGGCAAGATCGTCCTCAGGCCCTAGCGACCATACGGCGGGCGGGGCGGCCGCGCAGCCCCGGTTGTCACCGGGGCCACGCGGGTGGAGGCAGTTCGGGCCGCCCTCCACGTCACTGGCGATGCCCTCCCGACTGGTCAGGGCAGCCATCCCGCCGTCACCGTAGCCGTGCGCGGATGGGCGTCGGGGCGAAGTCTCCGTACGAGTGATGGAGCTCGAAAGGCTGACCTGCTCTGGGAGGCTGCTCCGCGGACGCCAGAGGCTCGGTGCGGCAGGCTCATCGCAGGCATGTGATGGATATTTTCGGCCATCAGGGGCATTTGGCGGTTCCAGCGACATGAGGGACAGTCCCGTCATGGATCTTCTGCCTCCGCAGCCGCCACGCCCGCCCGGCTGGGGCGATCCGATCGCCATGGTGCTGGCGATCGCCAGGAGACCGTCACGGCGCAGGGCGCCCTCGATGGCATGCAGGACGTCCTCGGGCAGGGCGCCACGGTGGTAGGCGACGCCGTGCCGGGTGCAGCGCACCAGCGGGTGCTCCGCGCTGAGGGTGTCGGCGACATAGTCGGTCAGGGCCATGGCCTCGGGTCGGCGATCCCGCCCGGAAGGCGAGTCCGGGCAGTCCACGCCCTGCGGCGCCGGCGAAGCGCCGCGTTCCCACCTCGCCGGTGGTCAGCCGGGCGATGGTTGAGGAGGCGGTCGGCCGGACGGCGTCTCGACCGGTACGGTGGCGAGCACCGGCGAGGCATGCGTCGCCGTCGGCAGCCGCTCCGCCAGCTCGGCCTGCTCCGCCATCAGGTTCGGGTACATGAGGCCGTGCATTCGGCGCGGGCCTCGCGAGGTGTCGGTGAATTAGACCTCCCGCTCGGGGCGCTGCGGGTCGAGCCACGAGGCGATGTCGCCCTTGTTGCCGACGGCCGCGGATAGCAGCACCAGCCGGACGTCGCTGCGGGCCTGCAGCAGCGCGAGCAGGCTCTCCAGTACGAAGCCGCGCCTGCCCTGGCCCAGGTGGTGGGCCTCGTCGACGACGACTAGCCCGACGTCGGCCAGCGCCTCGCCGGGGTTGTTGCGGATCATGTGCATGAGCCGCTCGGGGGTGACGATCTCCACGTCCGCACCGTCCGACTCGGCTGACGAGGCCTGGCCCGCATCTTGCCCGGATCGTGGTCGTGGGGGAGCCCAGGCCCCGACCTGGGGCCCGACGCCCTCGCGTTGGGGCTCCAGCGCCCGCTGGCGGACACGTCACCGACCAGGTCGTAGACCCGGGCGGCGCGGCCCACATCGGCCGAGGCGCTGATCGCGGTTCTTGGAAACGTTCGGTGCTTGGCCGCGGCATCGCTACGCCTCCAAGGGTGTGGCCGGCCGCGTCGCGTAACGGTGGCGCATGGCGTCGCTGGCTGCGGGGCCTGCGGTGAAGACGTAGGTGTCGCTGTCGTCGAGCCGGCGGCCGGTCTTGGCGTCGACGACGACGGGCTCGACTTCCTCGCCGCTGTGCGCGTTGACGAGGATCATGCTGCGTTCGGCCGGTGTGAGGCGGGAGTTTCCCCACGCGGCCAGGGCGACGATCACCGGTCGCAGGGAGTGTCCGAGTTCGGTGAGGACGTACTCGTGGCGCACCGGGTTGGTCTGGTAGGGCCGGCGCTCCAGTAGTCCGTCCGCGACGAGGGTTTTAAGCCGGGTGGTGAGCATGCTGGAGGAGATGCCCAGGCTCTCCTGGAACTGGTCGAAGCGGGTGTAGCCGTCGAAGGCGTCGTGGAGGATCAGCAGCGTCCACCACTCGCCGACGTGTTCCACCGTCGTGGACAGCGGGCATTCCCGGTCCTCCAGCCTGATCCGGCTTGCCAAGGCGACCATCCCCTCAGTTACTGCTAAAGTCGAAGTTAGTGGCTTCCATTTTAGCAGTAACAAGGGATGGGGCGCCCTCTGCGCCCCGCACCCGGGAACGGAGCACAGCGTGACCGCATCCATCAGCGAATCTCTCGAAGGCCGGCGCGCTCTGGTCACCGGAGGCACCAAGGGCACTGGAGCCGCCATTGCCCGGCGTCTCGCCCGGGCCGGCGCGACCGTACTGGTCACCGCCCGCAGCCGCCCCGACGGCGTGGAGGAGAAGACGTTCATCACCGCCGACCTGTCCACCGCCCAGGGCGCCGCAGACGTAGCCGCCGAGGTGGGGGCCCGCGTGGGAGGCGTCGACATCCTGGTCAACACCCTCGGCGGGTCCGAAGCACCGGCCGGCGGGTTCGCGGCGCTCGGAGAGGACGACTGGGCGAGGGAGCTGAACACGAACCTGCTGGCCGCCGTTCGTCTGGACCGCGCGCTCCTGCCGCACATGATCGCCACGGGCAAGGGCGCAGTCGTGCACGTCACCTCGATCCAGCGCCGCATGCCGCTGTGGAACGGAACTCTGGCCTACGCCGCAGCCAAGGCCGCCCTGACCACCTACAGCAAGGGCCTGTCGAACGAGGTCGCCCCGCACGGCGTCCGCGTCAACACCGTCTCGCCCGGCTTCGTGCAGACCTCCGCCGCCGACAACCTCATCGCCCGGATCGCACAGGAGGCAGACATCACCCAGGAAGCCGCGCTGGGCCGGCTCATGGACTCCCTGGGCGGCATCCCTCTCGGCCGCCCCAACCGGCCCGAGGAGGTCGCCGAACTCGTCGCCTTCCTCGTCTCCGACCGCGCCTCGGCCATCGTCGGCGCCGAACACGTCATCGACGGCGGCACCACCCCCACCGTCTGAACCCGCCACCACACCGAGGAACGTCATGCACGACAACCAGCCCCGAACCATCACCCCGGACACCCTGCCCGAGGTGATCACCCGCTACCTCACAGCGCACCGCGCCCACGACACCGCAACCGCAATCGCGGCGTTCACCCGCGAAGCCACGGTGATCGACGACGGCAACACCTACGAGGGCACCAAGGCGATCGAGGGGTGGCTCGGCCGATCCGCCACCGAATTCACCTACACCATCCACCTCGCGAACGCTCAGCAGACCGACGCGACCCACTACACCGCCACCCACCACCTCGAAGGCAACTTCCCCGGCGGCACCATCGATCTGCGCTACCAGTTCGCACTCCGTGGCAACCTCATCGAACGCCTTGTCATCGAGCCCTGAGTCCGCTCACCTGTTGCCGCCTGCGCGACAAGCCCCGCTCACCCTGGGGCGCCCCTCCCAGCCGTGCCCAGTATCCGACCGCCGGGCAGCCCGCGGTGCTGTTCGCCGGACTGGACGTAGCCGTAGACCTCATGACTGGTCTGGAGCCCGTTCACGACGGGCGGTTCGCTCGTGGAGGTCAGCCGCGTCGGGATACTCGATCGTCGCCTCGGTGTCCGACGTGATCTCGGCGAGCTCCCGGGCAGACGGTCTCACTTGGCTCCGACATCGAAGTCATCAACGTCGACAGGCTCCCGCTCCACTTCGACGCCGAGCTGCCGCGTGTGCCCGGGGCCCGTGACAGCCCGGCTCGAGTGGCACTGGCGTCGGGCCAAAACACCCCGGTCAGTCTGGAAGGCTTGGCCCGGCGCAAAACCTGTGCCGGAACGCGCACCACCTCCGTCGACCGGGAGAGAAGCATGACCATCAAGGACATCGGGCCCGAACCTCAGAGTTTCGACCTCGAGCAGGCGACGCTGGAGAACACCAACTACCGCTCGGTCGCCTGGTCCGGGAAGTACCTCCAGCTGACCCTCATGTCGATCCCGGTGGGCGAGGACATCGGCCTGGAGGCGCACCCGGAGACCGACCAGTTCCTCCGGCTCGACGCGGGTCGCGGCCGCGTTCAGATGGGCAGCACGAAGGACCGCCTCGACTTCGATCAGGAGGTCGAGGACGGCTGGGCGGTCTTCGTACCCGCCGGCACGTGGCACAACGTCACCAACACCGGGGACGAGCCCATCCAGCTCTACGCCGTCTACGCCCCGGTCCACCACGCCCCGGGCAAGATCCACGCGACCTTCGCCGACGCGGAAAGCGATGAAGAGTCGGGCAACGACGAACCCCCGACCTGGTCGGTCCAGCCCACCCACCACCCCGCGGACAAGCACGCCTGACCACCAGTGGGGACCCAGGAGAACAGACGAGCACCAGGTCGCTGACCTGGGCTCCGCTATGGACCGGATGGCGTCGCCACCTTCGGGCCGTATCCGCCCCGCACGACCACGTCCACCCGCTGCACCCCGTGCTCCGACCGGGCGGACCCAGTCCGGTCCCGGTCAGGGACCGGCCGGGCCGGTTCCCGCGAGCACCTCGGGGCGCAGCAGGGAGGCGAGCCGCTCGGCCGGCAGCAGACCCCGTTCCAGGACCAGCTCGGCCACACCCCGGCCGGTGGCCAGGGCCTCCTTGGCGATGTCGGTGGCGGCGGTGTATCCGATGTGCGGGTTCAGGGCGGTCACCAGGCCGATGGAGTTCTCGACGGTGGCTCGCAGCATCTCGGTGTTGGCGGTGATGCCGCTCACGCAGCGTTCCGCGAGGGTGAGGCAGGCCGCGCGCAGGTGGGTGACGGACTTGGACAGCGAGTGCAGGATGACCGGCTCGAAGGCGTTGAGCTGTAGCTGTCCGGCTTCGGCGGCCATGGTGATGGTGATGTCGTTGCCGATGACCTCGAAGGCGACCTGGTTGACGACCTCGGGGATCACCGGGTTGACCTTTCCCGGCATGATGCTGGAACCGGCCTGGACCGGGGGCAGGTTGATCTCGCCGAGTCCGGCGCGGGGCCCGGAGGACAGCAGGCGCAGGTCGTTGCAGGTTTTGGACAGCTTGACGGCGACGCGCTTGAGGACGCCGGACATCTGGACGAAGGCGCCGCAGTCCTGGGTGGCTTCGACCAGGTCGGGAGCGGTGACCAGGGGCAGGCCGGTGATGCCGGCGAGGTGGCGGCGGGCAGCCTCGGCGTATCCGGCCGGGGCGTTGAGACCGGTACCGATGGCGGTGGCGCCGAGGTTGATCTCGTGGATGAGTCCGAGGGCCTCCGCGAGCCGGCTGCGGTCCTCGTCCAGCATGACGGCGAAGGCGGAGAACTCCTGCCCGAGCGTCATCGGCACGGCGTCCTGGAGCTGGGTGCGGCCCATCTTCAGGACATCGTGGAACTCGGCGGCCTTGCGGGCGAAGGCGTTCTGCAGGACGGCCATGGCGTCGAGGAGACCGCGCACCGCGAAGACGGTCGCGATCCGCACGGCGGTCGGGTAGACGTCGTTGGTGGACTGGCCGAGGTTGACGTCCTCGTTGGGGTGCAGGTGTCCGTACTCCCCCCTGGAGTGGCCCAGCAGCTCCAGCGCGCGGTTGGCGATGACCTCGTTGGCGTTCATGTTGGTCGAGGTGCCGGCGCCGCCCTGGATCACGTCGACGACGAACTGGTCGTGGAGCTCGCCGCCGCGGATCTCCTGGCAGGCGGCGACGATGACGGCCGCCTTCGTGGGCTCCAGCAGGCCGAGTTCCCCGTTGGCGAGGGCCGCGGCCTCTTTGACGGCGGCGAGGGCATCGATCAGGTGCGGGTAGGTGGAGATGGGCGTGCCGGTGATGGGGAAGTTCTCGGTGGCGCGCAGGGTGTGGACGCCCCAGTAGGCGTCGGCGGGGACGTCGCGGTCTCCGAGCAGGTCGTGTTCGGTGCGGCTGGAGGCGGTCAAGGCGGTCAAGGCGGTCACGGGTGTACGGATCCTCTTCCTGAGGTGAGCGGATCAAAGGTGGGGAGAGGGGCAGGCGGGTGTCAGGCGGTTGCGGTGACGGGGGCGCCGGGCGGGTTCAGGGCCGCTACCGGCCGGATGCCGCCGACGGTCCGGCCGCCACCGGTGACGGGCTCGCCCGTGAACCCGGCGAGCAGCCGGGGCTCGACTCCCGCACGTGCGAGGGCGGCGGCCGTCACTGCCGTACGCGCGCGGTCGGCCCCGTCGGCGACCTTCACGGCGACGGCCCGGCCGTCGGGCAGCGCGGCCACCTGGACGCCCTCGAAGCCGTCCTTGGCCAGCAGCCCGGGCACCGCGCGCATCAGCGCGGCGGTGTCCCGCCCGGTACCGGAGGCCATCCCCGGGTGGAGGCGCAGGGCGTTGGCCACGCGGTGCTCGGCGGTGTCCGGGGCGGCGGTGGCGATGCGGGCGGCGGCGCGGGCCAGGCCGTGCAGGGACACCGCGAACAGCGGGGATCCGCAGCCGTCAACGGTGACGTTCGCGATGTGCTGGCCGGTGAGCTCCTCGACGACCTCGGCGATCGCCCTCTGGAGCGGGTGGTTCGCGTCGAGGTAGCTCTCCAGGGGCCACCCGGACAGCTTGCACAAGTACAGCATCGCCGCGTGCTTGCCGGAACAGTTCTGGGCGAGCCGGGACGGCCCGCGGCCTTCGCGCAGCCAGGCGTCGCGGACGGCCGGGCCGTAGGGCAGGTCGGGGACGTTGCGCAGGTCGGCCTCGGTGAGGCCGGCCAGATCCAGGACCAGCCGAACGCCCGAGAGGTGGTGCTGCTCGCCGGAGTGACTGCCCATCGCGAGGGCGAGCAGGGCTCCGTCGAGCGGCAGGCCGGCCCGCACCATGGCGACGGCCTGGACCGGCTTGAGTGCCGAGCGCGGATAGCAGGCGGCCTCGATGTCTCCGATGCTGGTCCGGACCTCGCCCTCGCCGCCGAGGACGGCGACGGAACCGTAGTGGACCCCCTCGATCATGCCGCCCCGCATGACGTGGGCGACGGGGGCGTGCCGGGGCTCGCGGATCGCGGGCGCGTCCGCGGGGAAACTGCTGCGCATCACTGCCTCGTTCTGTGGTGGGTCGCTGCTGACCGGGGGTGGCGACCGGCACCCCCGGGCGCAGGCGGACGGGCGGGCGTCCGGCTCAGCCGTCGCTCCGGGCGGCGACGCGCGCCACGCGGCCGCGGACCGCGTACCAGCCGGCGACCAGCGCCGCGGCGATCAGCGGTACGCACAGCACGGTGGTGCGCCCGGCGCCTCCATCGGCGTACATGAGGACCAGGACGGAGGCGAGGAAGGCCAGCGTCACGACTTCGGTCCAGGGGGAGCCGGGCAGGCGGTAGGACGGGCGGGTGAGTTCGCCGTCGCGGGTCTTCCGCCAGAAGAGGAGGTGGCAGACCATGATCATGCCCCAGGTGGCGAGGATGCCGATCGCGGCGAGGTTGAGGACGATCTCGAACGCGTCGGCGGGGACCACGAAGTTGAGCCCGACGCCCAGGACGCACATGCCGCTGGTGAGGAGGATGCCGCCGTAGGGGACCTGGGTGCGGCTGAGCCGTGCGGTGAACTGCGGGGCGGAGCCGTTGACGGCCATCGAGCGCAGGATGCGTCCGGTGGAGTAGAGGCCGGAGTTGAGCGAGGACATGGCCGCGGTGAGCACGACCAGGTTCATCACGTCGGCGGCCGCCGGGACGCCGATGTGGGAGAGCACGGTCACGAACGGGCTCTGGCCCGCGCTGTAGCTGCTCCAGGGCATCAGCATCGACAGCAGGACGACCGAGCCGACGTAGAAGAGGCCCACGCGCCACATGATCGAGTTGATCGCCTTGGGCATGATCTCCTCGGGCTTCTCGGTCTCGCCGGCCGTGACGCCGACCAGTTCGACGGAGGCGTAGGCGAAGACGACGCCCTGGATGATCAGCAGCATGGGGAGCAGGCCGTTGGGGAAGATCCCGCCGTTGCCGGTGATCAGGGCGGGGCCGGGGACGGCGCCGTCGACGGGGTGCCGGGTCGCCAGGAGGAAGATCGCGATCCCCATGAAGACGACCAGGGCGCCGACCTTGACGATGGCGAACCAGAACTCCAGTTCGCCGAAGATCCGCACCGAGATGAGGTTCACGGTGAGGACCACGGCCAGGGCTATGAGGGCGATCACCCACTGGGGGACGTCGGAGAACAGGTGCCAGTAGTGGGTGTACGTGGCGACGGCGGTGATGTCGGCGATGCCGGTGGTCGCCCAGTTGAGGAAGTACATCCAGCCCGCGGTGTACGCGCCCTTCTCCCCCATGAACTCACGGGCGTAGGAGACGAAGGCGCCGGAGGACGGCCGGTACAGGACCAGCTCGCCGAGCGCGCGTACGACGAGGAACGCGAAGATCCCGCAGACGGCGTAGGCGATGAACAGGGAGGGCCCGGCATCGGCGAGGCGTCCGCCCGCGCCGAGGAAGAGCCCGGTACCGATCGCGCCGCCGATGGCGATCATGTTGACGTGGCGGGGCTTCAAGGACTTGCTGTAGCCGGTGTCACCGGCGTCGACGTGACGGGTCGTGGGGCGCTTCTCGTCTTTGAGGAACTGCTCGCTCACGCCTCGGGTCTGCCTTCCGTAGGGGCGGTGGTGCGCTGGGAGCGCACGATGTCGGTGAGGGTCGTCTCGACCCGTCGCAGGTGGTGGGACATGGCCTCCACCGCGTCGTGCTCGCTGCCGTCGACCAGCGCCTCAACGATGGCCCGGTGCTCGCAGTTGGACTGCTCGCGCCGGCCGCCCAGTTCGTTGAGGAAGGTCGACTGACGCGCCAGTGCGTCGCGGATCTCCTCGATGACGCGGCGGAAGACGGGGTTGCGGGAGGCCTCGGCCACGGCCAGGTGGAACACGGTGTCCATCGCCACCCACGCGGTGGTGTCGGTCTCCTGCTCCATCCGGTCCAGCAGATGGCCCAGGTGGTCCAGGTCCTCGGGGGTGCGGCGCAGCGCCGCGTACCCGGCGACCGGGATCTCGACGTGCCGGCGCACTTCCAGCAGGTCGCTGGCGGCGTAGTCGCCGAAGGTGGGCTCATCGACCGTGTTCGCCAGGACGAACGTGCCCTTGCCGCTCTTGGACACGGTCAACCCCAGGGCCTGCAGGGCCCGGAGGGCCTCCCGCAGTACGGGTCGGCTGACCTCCAGGGTGCGGCACAACTCGGCTTCCGAGGGGAGCTTGTCGCCCACGGCGTACTCACCGCGCTCGATGGCGCTGCGCAGGTGGCCGAAGACCGCTTCCATGGCACTGACGCGCCGCGGAAGGGGGCCACCTGTCTGGCTGTCTGACAGGTTCACGCTGTGATCCTGGGGGGTCCGCCCCGGGGTGTCAAGGCACCTGTGCCGGGAAAGTCCGGCCCGGCGCGTTTCGCACCGTGCGCGTGTTCCGTCCGGCCGTCCGGGCGGGACCGGTGCCCCCGGCGGAGCCCGCGGCAGCCACCAGGGCCCGTACGACCGGCGCGTCGACACCCATCTCCGGGTGCCACTGGACGCCCACGGCGAAGCGGTACCGGGTGCTCTCGATCGCCTCGACGGTGCCGTCCGCCGCACGGGCGGCGACGATCAACCCCGCGCCGAGGAGGTCCACCGCCTGATGATGGTGCGTGGCGACCTGGTGCGTCCCCGGCAGCAGGGCGCCGATCCGTGTCCCGGGCACCGTGGTCACGGCGTGGGCGCAGAAGTGGCCCCGATAGGGGTTGTGGCCGTCGTGGCCCACCCGGTCGGGCAGGTGCTGGATCAGGGTGCCGCCCTCGTGTACGTTCATCAGCTGCATCCCCCGGCACACCCCGAGCACGGGTATGTCGCGGGCGAGGCAGGCGGCCAGCACGGCCCGCTCCCATGCGTCGCGCTCGCGCACCGGCGGCCCGGTACGCGGATGGGGCACGGCTCCGTACAGGGCGGGATCCAGATCCTCGCCTCCCGCCAGGAGGATCGCGTCCAGACGCTCGACCACGTCGGCCGCGGCCTCCGGTGCGTCCGGTGGCAGCAGTACGGCGCGGCCGCCGACCGCCCGGACGCAGTCCGCGTAGGCCGCGGGCAGCACTGCGGCAGGCAGGTCCCACTCACCCCACTGCGCGTGGGCGAGGTAGGTGGTGAGTCCGATGAGCGGTGGCTGGGGCATACCACTTCCTTTCGGGGCATGAGGGGTGGCCGTCGACAGCCGCGGCCGAACCGCCCGCAGCCGCCACGGCAGGCGGCGGCGGGTGGCGAGGTGGTACCGGCGGAGGCCACCGTGAGGGCCGGGGAGGGGTGTTCGCGGTCCAGGAGCGCAGGCTTGCGTTTTCTTGCCGCGAGCAAGAATCCTGCTGGCGTTCATCTCCAATCACAAGAAAACACATCTTCGCGACAGATAAGTGAGCCTTAACTCCGTGCACGGACTCGACCCCCGCCTGCTCGCCACCCTCGAAGCCGTCGTGCGGCACGGCTCCTTCAGCGCCGCCGCACGCGAACTCGGCTACAGCGCGCCCGCCGTCTCCCAGCAGATCGCCGAACTCGAACGCCGCGCCGGCCTCAGGGTGCTGGAGCGGCGACCCGTTCGCGTCACACCGGCCGGCGAAGTCCTCCTCGGCGCGGAGCAGGGCGTCCGCAGCACGCTGGCGGCGGCGTCGGTCGAACTCGGCGCCATGCGCGCCGGGACGGCCGGACGGATCCGGCTCGGCGCCTTCGCCTCGGCCGCCACCGGCATCGTTCCGCAGGCGCTGGCCCGACTCCACGCGGCCTACCCCCACGTGCAGGTCAGCCTCAGCCAGCTGGAGCCCGAAGCCGGCTACAACCGGCTCAAGCGGGGAGACATGGACCTGGCGCTCAGCTACGACTACGACTTCATCCCCGTCCCGCCGCCGCGGATGCTGCGCCGGACGCTGGTCGCACGGGATCCGGTGGTGGCCGTCGTCCCGGCGCGCCACCGCCTGGCCGACCGGGAGGTCATCGACCTGGCCAGCCTCGCCTCCGAGACGTGGATCGCCGCTCCGGAGGCCGCACTGCGCCTGGAACTGCTCTCGCAGATGGCCAACACGCCCGGCTTCCAGGCCCGTCTGCAATACGAGGGGGACGACTTCAACACCGTGCTGGGGTTCGTGGCCGCGGGCCTGTGCGTGGCCGTCATGCCGCGACTCGCCCTGCCCCGCACGCACACCCAGGTGGTGGCACGCCCCTTGGCCGAGCCGCAGCTGACGCGCTTCATCTACGCCGTCCGCATCGACACCCGGCACGCCCCGCGCGTCGTCCTGGACCTGGAGGAGATGCTCGCCGCCCAAGCGCTGGCCGCTCTCTCGTAAGGCGCACGACGTCCCGGGGTCGCGCGGGTGAACGGATCGTGGGGGAACGTGAAAAGCGGCCAACTTGACGGCCGTCGCACGCGCGTAGACCTCACCGGCACGCCGTACTTCCCACCGTGTCCGACTATCGGATACGGTGGCTGAAAGTTAAACTATTGTGTGACGGGCGCACTACGTTTGCCGCGGTTGACGTTCCACCGAGAGGAAACCCCTCATGACCGCAGCCGACAGCGTGCCGGGAACGGCGCACGTCCTCACCGGCTACCGCCCCGAGGACGGCTTCATGGCCGCAGAGCTGGACCCGCCCCCGGCCGAGTACGTATGGCACGACGAGAACGCCGAGCAGCAGGACCAGCGTTACGGCCCGGGAGTCGGCTACCAACAGTGGCTGGCGGTGGACGCTCGCGACGGCGCCGTCTGGTTCGGCGACACCGACTGGCGGGCCCCGCAGGAGTCCCCTGGCAGCCGGCTCCCCGGCATCCCCCGCAGGGCACTCGGCGACGGGAACGTCCCCGACCCCGGCATCGTGGTGCAGTTGCTCGGCCACCTGAGCCACGACGAACAACGCGGCTGTACATGGCGCTTCTTCGACGCCGAGGAGCTGCACGCGCTCGCGGTGGGCGTCCTGCCCGCCGTGCAGCGGCTCGTGGACTCGATCCACCGGATCGGGCCCGACGGCGAGCTCGAGTGGTCGGCCGAGGCGGCCACCGCATGGGACGACATCGAACAGGCCGCGACGCCCGCCTTCGACCCCTCCGGGGAACTCCACTGGCCCAGACCGCGTACCACACCGGTCCCCGCCTGGCGCGTCGAGGTCGGCGCCTTCCTGGCCGCCAACCCCGGCCTGTGCGACCCCTCCTGGGACCTGGCCACGGACGCGGAACTCGACACCTACGCCGACTACAGCCCCCAGAACGGCTACGGCGGCGTACCGGGCCGGATCTGCCGCGACACCGACCGGCAGATAGAGGACGGCTTCACCTTCTACGGCCACCGCGCCGCCCTGTACACCTACCGGGCACGGGCCTGCGGCGACCGTACTCCGACAGACGCCCGCGTCTGGCTGGAGACGACGGGGGCCGGGCGGGATACCTGGGAGGCGGCCAAGCCCCTCGGAGCCACCCTCGCCGACGTCCCCGACTGCGTGCTGGTGTCCCTGGCCGAGACGTTTCAGAACGCCGCGCACGAACACGGGCTGGCCCTGACGGGCTTGACCGTCCATCTCCGGCAGCTGCGCGGCGCGGAACGCTCCGCCGTTGACCGGCAACTTGTCCACGAGGGCGAGGAAGTCGAACGCCTCGAAATCATGCTCAAGGACTTTCGAGCCGCACGTAACCGCACCGTGACGCGGATCCTGGCCTGGTCCGACGGACGCGGGGACGCGGAGATCGCCCGCCTGGCCTCCATACCCGATGCATACGTCAGTGACTGGAGGGCCCGCCTCACCGACGAACGGACCACCATGACCCCCGGACCGTGAAGCACGCCACTGCCAGAGCGTCAGGCTCCGGCCTTGCGCTTGTTGTAGAGGTCGAAGCCGACGGCCGCCAGTGATCGCCTTCGACCTTCCCGGAGTGAGCACCGAGGCGATCGACGTCGACGTCGAGCGGAACATGCTGACGGTGAAGGCCGGGCGAGCGCGAGACGGGTCCTAGCCTTCATCAGCCCGCCCGCCTCCCACCACGTCCTCATTCGCGAGCACGTACGACGGCTTCCGCAGCCGCCCTCGTGACCTGTCATGGAGCCACCACCCGGACCGTACGGTCCTGCCACTGATTGCGTCCGACTGTTCCCTTCCCGGCATACGTCGGCGTGTTGGGTGCAGACGCGATCCGAGGCGCGGCCGTTGGTACATTTGGCCGATCATGATGCAGGTGGGAGTTCTCGGGCCGCTCGATGTCCGGGTCGGCGGGCGGCCGGTGACGGTCGGGCGCCGACATGCGCGGACCGTCCTGGGTATCCTCCTTTCGGCCCGGGGTCGAAACGTCCCGGTCGACCGGCTCGTCGACGTGCTCTGGACGCAGCGGACGCCTGCCAAGCCCACCACCTCTCTGCACTCCTACGTCTCCAACCTTCGCGGCATCCTGGAGCCGGACCGGCCCGCCCGTACCCCGTCCCGGATCCTTGTCAGCAGTCCGGAGGGGTACGCGCTGCGGCTTGACGACGACGCCGTGGACGCGTGGCGCTTCGAATCGGCGGTGCGCCGCGCCAGGGCGGTGTCCTGCGCCGAGGCCGGTCCGTTGTTGGACGAGGCGCTCGGTCTGTGGCGGGGAGACGCCTACGGGGAGTGGGGGCCCGGCTCGTGGGCGGACGGGGAGATCGCGAGGCTCGACGAACTGCTGCTCATGGCACATGAGCTGGCGATGGCGAGCAGCCTCGGGGTGGGTCGCCCGCACGAGGTGGTGCCGACCGCGGAGGCACACGTACGCCGTCATCCGCTTCGCGAGGAGGGATGGCGGCTGCTGGCTCTGAGTCTGTGGGCGACCGGGCGTCAGGGCGACGCGCTCGCGGCGCTGCGGCGCGCGGCCGCCGTGTGCGCCGAGGAACTCGGGCTGGACCTGGGAGCCCGGCTGGTCGAGTTGGAGAGGGCGATCCTCCGCAGCGACCTGGATGTCCTGTCGGCCGCGGTTCCGGCCCCGGCCACCCCGAGCACGTCCATCGCGGTGGTCGAACGGCCATCCCCGGCAGCCGTGCCCGTAGTTGGGGTGACCGGTGCGCCAGGCGTACCCGCCGCTGTCGGCAGCGGAGCGGCGCCCGCTTCGCCCGCGCCCTTCGTCGGGCGGCACCGCGAACTGGAGGTGCTGGAACAGGCAGCCGGGGCGGGCCTTGGGGGCGGAGCGGTCGCGCTGGTCGCGGGCGAAGGCGGTGCGGGGAAGACCGCCCTCCTGGCCCGTTTCGCCGATTCACTGCGGGCGCGGGGCTGGACGGTGGTGGCGGGCCGGTGTCCGGACGACGCGGGCGTCCCGGCGGCGTGGGCCTGGACGGAGGCACTGGGTGAACTGGCGCGCCTCCTCCCGCCGGAGCACGTGGGGCCGTTGTCCAGGCTGATCGACCCTCTGGGCGCCACGGTCCCGCCGCACGGCGACGCTACGGCCGGCCGGTTCCGGCTGCACACCGCGTTCGCCCGATGGCTGGCTTCGGCAGCGGCGCGCTGCCCGCTCGCCGTGATCATCGACGATGTCCACGAGGCCGACGCGGCGCAGGGTCCCACCGTGGGGGTACGGACCGATGCGACCGCGTGCCGGTCCCCGTCGCACAGCACATGAGCCGTCCGGCTCTCCGGTGTGGGGATACCGGGGCCGGACGGCTCGCGTGTTTCGGTCGGTCGCCTCGACGTCAGGTCACCGCGGAGGTCGGGATCTCCGGCGATACCGGCGGGCCGTCCCCCGCTATGGGGAGGGTGAGGACCATGGTGAGGCCGCCGCCGGGCGTGTCCTCGGCTGCGAGCGTGCCGCCGATGGCCTCGGTGAAGCCGCGGGCGACCGCGAGCCCGAGGCCCACTCCCGCTCCGCGCGGGGCGTCCCCGTGACGCTGGAAGGGCTCGAAGATCCTTTCCTTGGCCTCGTCGGGGACTCCCGGTCCGCGGTCGACGACGCGCACCTCGACGCGGCTGGCCAGGGCGCTGGCGGAGACGTTGACGGGCTGGCCGGCGGGGCTGTACTTGACGGCGTTCTCGACGATGTTGGCGACGGCCCGCTCCAGCAGACCGCGGTCGACGGCGACCATCGGCAGGGTCTCGGGGATGTCGAGCTCGACGCTGTCCTCCGGTACGCCGCCCAGGGCCATGGGGACGACCTCGTCGAGGTCGGTCTCGCGGATCAGCGGGACCACGGTGCCGGTGTTGAGGCGGGACATGTCGAGGAGGTTCCCGATCAGGGCCGCGAGACGGTCGGCGCCGTCCTCGATCCCTTCGAGGAGTTCGGCCTGGTCCTCCTCGGACCATTCGACGTCGGCGGAGCGCAGGGAGCTGACGGAGGCCTTGATGCCGGCGAGCGGGGTGCGCAGGTCGTGGCTGACGGCGGCGAGGAGGGCGGTGCGGATGCGGTTGGCCTCGGCGAGTTCGCGGGACTTCTCGGCCTCGTCGACGAGGCGCTGGCGGTCGAGTACGACGGCCGCCTGCGCGGCGAAGGCGCCGAGGACGCGGCGGTTCTCGGCGGGCAGGACCCGGCCGGTCAGGGCGAGGGCCATGGTGTCGCCGATGGGCAGGTCGACGTCCGCGTCCTCGGGCCGGCTGACGGGGCTGGTGCCGACGGATGCCGCCGTGGTCCAGGGGTCGACCTCGCTGGTGCGTTCCAGGAGGACGACCGACTGCATGGCGAAGGTCTCGCGGAGCCGTTCGAGGAGGGCGCCGAGGGAGTCCTCGCCGCGCAGCACGCTGCCCGCGAGGAAGGAGAGGATCTCGGATTCGGCGCGCAGGCGGGCGGCCTGGTGGGTGCGCCGGGCGGCCAGGTCCACCACGGAGGCCACGGACACCGCCACGCCGACGAAGATGGCGATGGCGACGATGTTCTTCGGATCCGAGATCGTGAACTCGTGCAGCGGCGGGGTGAAGTAGTAGTTCAGGAGCAGGGACCCGAACGCCGCCGAGGCGAGCGCGGGGAGCAGGCCGCCGAGCAGGGCCGCCGCCACCGTGAAGGTGAGGAAGAGCAGCATGTCGTTCGCGAGCCCGAGCTCGGGGACCAGCTGGTTCAGTAGAACGGTGAGCAGCACGGGGCCGACGATGCCGGTCAGCCAGCCCCAGATGATGCGGGAGCGGCCGAGGCGTGCGCCGCGGGCGACGGGCAGGCCGCGGCCCTTGGCGGCCTCGTCGTGGGTGACGATGTGGACGTCGAGGTCCGGGCCGGATTCGCGGGCGACGGTGGCGCTGACCCCGGGGCTGAAGACGTACTGCCAGGAGCGGCGGCGGCTCACCCCGAGCACGATCTGCGTGGCGTTGACCCCTCGGGCGAACTCCAGCAGAGCGTCGGAGACGTCGTCGCCTATGACGTGGTGGAAGGTGCCGCCGAGATCCTCGACCAGGGTGCGCTGGACGGCCAGTTCCTTGGGCGAGGCGGAGGTGAGCCCGTCGCTCGCGGCGACGTAGACGGCGAGGACCTCGCCGCCGGCGCCCTTCTCGGCGAGGCGCGCGGCACGGCGGATGAGCGTACGGCCCTCGGGGCCGCCGGTCAGGCCCACGACGATCCGCTCGCGCGCCTGCCAGGTCGAGCGGATGTTGTGCTCGCCCCGGTACTCCTGGAGGTACTCGTCGACCCGGTCGGCCACCCACAGCAGCGCCAGCTCGCGCAGGGCGGTCAGATTGCCGGGGCGGAAGTAGTTCGAGAGGGCGGCGTCGACCTTGTCGGGCTTGTAGACGTTGCCGTGGGCCATACGGCGCCGCAGTGCCTGCGGGGACATGTCGACCAGCTCGATCTGGTCCGCCCGTCGGGCCATCTCGTCGGGAACGGTCTCGCGCTGGCGCACCCCGGTGATCGTCTCGACCACGTCACCCAGCGACTCCAGGTGCTGGATGTTCACCGTCGAGACGACATCGATGCCCGCCTGGAGCAGCTCCTCGACGTCCTGCCAGCGCTTGGCGTTGCGCGAGCCGGGCACGTTGGTGTGCGCGAGCTCGTCCACCAGCGCGACGGCGGGCCGCCGCGCGAGGATCGCGTCCACGTCCATCTCGGTGAAGGTGGAACCGCGGTACTCCAGCTCACGCCGCTCGACGAGTTCGAGACCGTGCAGCATCACCTCGGTCCGCGGACGGTTGTGGTGCTCGACGAAGCCGACGACGCAGTCGGTGCCCCGCTCGACCCGACGGTGTGCCTCGGAGAGCATCGCGTACGTCTTGCCGACGCCCGGTGCCGCGCCGAGGTAGATGCGGAGCTTGCCGCGTCCCATGTTCAGACTCTTCTTCTCTGTCGACGATCAGGCGGGTGATCAGGGTTCGAAGCGGTAACCCATGCCCGGTTCGGTGATCAGGTAGCGGGGGTGAGAGGGGTCCGCTTCCAGTTTGCGACGTAGCTGGGCCATGTATACGCGCAGGTAGTTGGTGTTCTCCCCGTACGTCGGACCCCAGACCTCCAGCAGCAGCCGAGCCTGTGTGATCAGCCGGCCCGGGTGGGTGATGAGGATTTCCAGCAGGTGCCACTCCGTCGGGGTCAGGCGTACGGTGCGCTCTCCCCGCCGTACCTTCCGTGCGACGAGGTCGACGGTGAACTCCTCGGTGGTGACGACTGCGGCCTCGTCGGGCCGGGATGCCGCCGGGCCCTCGTGCCTTCGAGCGGCTGCCCGCAGGCGGGCCAGGAGCTCGTCCATGCTGAACGGCTTCGTCACGTAGTCGTCCGCGCCGGCGTCCAGGGCCCGGATCTTCTCCTCCGAGGTGTGCCGGGCGGAGAGGACCAGGATGGGCACGCGGCTCCAGCCACGGACGTTCTTGATCACGTCGACGCCGTCCATGTCGGGCAGCCCGAGGTCCAGCACTATGACGTCCGGCTTGCGTGCGGCCGCGAGCCGCAGGGCCGAGCCGCCGTCGACGGCCTCCTCGACCTCGAACTTGCGCGCTTGAAGGTTGATCTTCAGCGCGCGGACGAGGTGGGGATCGTCCTCCACCACCAGCACCCGGGTCATCGGTGTGCAGCCTTTCCTTCGTCATGGGCACGGTGAGGAGCCGGCGGGGCGCTCGGGCACCCTCCCGGCGAGGGCTGGGGGAGTCCCGCGCCCCGCCGGCTCCCGGTCCGTGCGAGGGGGAAGATCAGCTCTCGGTCAGTGCCTTGAGGGCGGTGTTGAGCTCGAGGACGTTGACGCGGGGCTCGCCCATGAAGCCGAGGGTCCGGCCGGTGGTGTGGTCGGCGACGAGCTTCTCGACCTGCTTCACGTCGAGCTTGTTCTGCTCGGCGACCCGGTGGACCTGGAGCTTGGCGTACTCGGGAGAGACGTTCGGGTCCAGGCCCGAGCCGGAGGAGGTGACGGCGTCGGCCGGCACGTCCTCGGGCTTGACCTTGTAGGCGGCGGTGGAGTTGTCCGCGATGACCGCCTCCTTGGCAGCGACGACCTGCGCGCAGAGGGTGCCTTCCTCGGCGTCCTTGACGCACTTGCCGTTCACGGCCCCGTTGTCCGCGGAGCGGTTGGTGGCGCCGGAGAGGATCAGCGAGTACTGGGTGTTGACCGAGTTGCTGCCGAGGCCGTTGGAGGGGCGGGGCTGGAACCACTTGAGGTCCGGCTTCGCCGCCTCCTCGGCGTCGTTCGGGTCCTTCTTGGGCAGGTCGTACCTCTGTCCGATGAGGGAGGAGCCCACGACGTTGCCGCTCCCGTCCTTGATCTCGGAGCCGTTGGCCTTGTCGTTGAACAGGGCCTGGGCGATGCCGGTGACGGCGAGCGGGTAGACGACCCCGCAGATCACGGTCAGGACGAGCAGGGCGCGCAGGCCGGCTCCGATCAGGCGCGCGGTGTTGCCTACAGAGTTGTTCATGTCGTCTCAGCCGATTCCGGGGATGAGGGTGATGAGCAGGTCGATGATCTTGATGCCGATGAACGGGGCGATCAGGCCGCCGAGTCCGTAGATCCCGATGTTGCGGCGGAGCATCTTGTCCGCGCTGGTCGGCTTGTACCGCACGCCCTTGAGGGCGAGCGGGACGAGGGCGATGATGATCAGCGCGTTGAAGATGACGGCGGAGAGGATCGCCGACTCGGGGGAGTGCAGGCCCATGATGTTGAGCTTGTCGAGGCCCGGGTAGACCACGGCGAACATGGCCGGGATGATCGCGAAGTACTTCGCGACGTCGTTGGCGATGGAGAAGGTGGTCAGGGCGCCACGCGTGATCAGCAGCTGTTTGCCGATCTCGACGATCTCGATGAGCTTGGTGGGGTTGGAGTCCAGGTCCACCATGTTCCCGGCCTCCTTGGCGGCCGAGGTGCCCGTGTTCATCGCGACGCCGACGTCCGCCTGGGCGAGCGCAGGGGCGTCGTTGGTGCCGTCACCGGTCATCGCGACGAGCTTGCCGCCGGCCTGCTCCCGCTTGATGAGGGCCATCTTGTCCTCGGGGGTGGCCTCGGCGAGGAAGTCGTCGACACCCGCCTCCTCGGCGATGGCCTTCGCGGTCAGCGGGTTGTCGCCCGTGATCATGACCGTCTTGATGCCCATGCGGCGCAGCTCGTCGAACCGCTCGCGCATGCCCTCCTTGACGACGTCCTTGAGGTGGATGACGCCCAGGACGCGGGCGCCCTTGTCATCCTTGACGGCGACCAGGAGCGGAGTACCGCCCGCTTCCGAGATCTTGTTGGCCAGGAGGTCGGCGTCGCCGGCGACCTCGCCACCCTGCTCCTCGACCCAGGTGATGACCGAACCGGCCGCGCCCTTGCGGGTCTGCATGCCGTCCACGTCCACACCCGACATACGGGTCTGGGCGGTGAAGGCGATCCACTCGGCGTGCGAGAGCTCGCCCTGGTGGCGCTCACGGAGCCCGTACTTCTCCTTTGCCAGGACGATGATGGAACGGCCCTCGGGGGTCTCGTCGGCCAGCGAGGACAGCTGGGCGGCGTCGGCCAGCTCGGCCTCGGTGGTGCCCTTCACGGGGACGAACTCCGAAGCCTGGCGGTTACCCAGGGTGATGGTGCCGGTCTTGTCGAGCAGCAGCGTCGACACGTCACCGGCGGCCTCGACGGCGCGCCCGGACATGGCCAGCACGTTGCGCTGGACCAGGCGGTCCATGCCCGCGATGCCGATGGCGGACAGCAGCGCGCCGATGGTGGTCGGGATCAGGCAGACCAGCAGGGCCGTGAGCACGATCATCGACTGCTCGGCGCCCGCGTAGATCGCGAACGGCTGGAGCGTGACGACCGCGAGCAGGAAGACGATGGTGAGGGACGCGAGGAGGATGTTCAGCGCGATCTCGTTCGGCGTCTTCTGCCGGGCCGCGCCCTCGACCAGGGCGATCATGCGGTCGATGAAGGTCTCGCCGGGCTTGGTCGTGATCTTGACGACGATCCGGTCCGACAGGACCTTCGTACCGCCGGTCACCGCGCTGCGGTCCCCGCCGGACTCCCGGATCACCGGAGCGGACTCGCCCGTGATCGCGGACTCGTCGACGGAGGCGACGCCCTCGACGACGTCGCCGTCGCCGGGGATGATGTCGCCGGCCTCGCAGACCACCAGGTCGCCGATCCTCAGATCGGTGCCCGGGACTTGCTCCTCACCGAGGCCGTCCGTGGTGAGGCGGCGGGCGACGGAGTCGGTCTTGGCCTTGCGCAGGGTGTCCGCCTGGGCCTTGCCGCGGCCCTCGGCGACGGCCTCGGCGAGGTTGGCGAAGATCGTGGTCAGCCACAGCCAGGCGGTGATCGCCCAGCCGAACCAGTCCGTCGGGTCCTTGACGGCCAGCACGGTCGTCACGACCGAGCCGATGAGGACCACGAACATGACCGGAGACTTGATCATGACGCGCGGGTCGAGCTTCCTCACCGCGTCCGGGAAGGACTTCAGCAGCTGCTTGGGGTCGAACAGGCCCCCGCCGACACGGCCGGCAGGCGGCTTGTGGCCCGTGGGCACGTCCTCGTGCGGGGCACGGGTCGGTGTGGCGGTGCTCATGATGCGAGCCCTTCGGCGAGCGGTCCCAGCGCGAGGGCGGGGAAGTAGGTGAGTCCGGTGACGATGAGGATCGTGCCGACGAGCAGGCCGGTGTAGAGCGGCTTGTCGGTACGGAGCGTGCCCGCCGTCTCGGGGACGGGCTTCTGCTCGGCGAGCGAGCCGGCCAGCGCGAGGACGAACACCATCGGCAGGAAGCGGCCCAGCAGCATCGCGATGCCGATGGTGCTGTTGAACCACTGCGTGTCGGCGTTCAGGCCCGCGAAGGCGGAGCCGTTGTTGTTGGCACCCGAGGTGTAGGCGTACAGGATTTCGGAGAACCCGTGCGCGCCCGAGTTCAGCATCGAGTGGGGCGGGGTCGCCAGCGCCATGGCCGCGGCGGTGAAGCACAGCACCAGGGCGGGGGTGATGAGGATGTAGCAGGCGGCGAGCTTGATCTCGCGGGTGCCGATCTTCTTGCCCAGGTACTCGGGCGTACGGCCGACCATCAGGCCGGCGATGAACACCGCGATGATCGCCATGACCAGCATGCCGTAGAGGCCGGAGCCGACGCCGCCGGGCGCGATCTCGCCGAGCTGCATGCCCAGCAGCTGGATGCCGCCGCCCAGGCCGGTGTAGGAGGAGTGGAAGGAGTTGACCGCACCCGTGGAGGTGAGCGTGGTGGCGACCGAGAAGATCGCGGAGCCCGCGATGCCGAAGCGGGTCTCCTTGCCCTCCATCGCGCCGCCCGTCACGTCGAAGGCCGGGCCGTGGTGGGCGAACTCGGTCCACATCATCAGCGCGGTGAAGCCGATCCAGATGGTGGCCATCGTCGCGAGGATCGCGTAACCCTGGCGCAGGCTACCGACCATGCGGCCGAACGTGCGTGTCAGCGCGAAGGGGATGACCAGGATCAGGAAGATCTCGAAGAGGTTGGAGAACGGGTTGGGGTTCTCGAAGGGGTGGGCGGAGTTGGCGTTGAAGTAGCCGCCGCCGTTGGTGCCCAGCTCCTTGATGACCTCCTGCGAGGCGACCGCTCCGCCGTTCCACTGCTGGGTGCCGCCCATGAACTGGCCGACCTCGTGGATGCCGGTGAAGTTCTGGATGGCGCCGCAGACGACCAGAACGATCGCGCCGATCACGGCGATCGGGAGGAGGATCCGGACGGTGCCGCGGACCAGGTCGGCCCAGAAGTTGCCCAGCTCGCCGGTACGGGAGCGGGCGAAGCCCCGTACGAGGGCGACGGCGACGGCCATGCCGACCGCGGCGGAGACGAAGTTCTGCACCGCGAGGCCGCCGGTCTGTACGACGTGGCCCATGGCCTGCTCGCCCGCGTACGACTGCCAGTTCGTGTTGGCCACGAAGGAGGCGGCGGTGTTGAAGGCCTGGTCGGGGTCGATCGCGGAGAAGCCGAGCGAGCCGGGCAGGACGCCCTGGGCCCGCTGCAGGCCGTAGAGGAACAGGACGCTCACCGCGGAGAAGGCGAGGACGCCGCGCAGGTAGGCGGGCCAGCGCATCTCGGCGGACGGGTTGGCGCCGATCGCCTTGTAGATCCACTTCTCCGGCTTGTAGTGCTTCTCGGAGGAGTAGACGCGGGCCATGTAGTCGCCCAGGGGGCGGTAGGCCAGCGCGAGCGCGGCGATCAGTGCGAGGAGCTGGAGCACACCAGCGAGAACGGGACTCATCGGTGGCTAGAACCTCTCCGGCTTGACGAGGGCGAGGACGAGGTAGCCCAGCAGGGCGACGGCCACGACGAGGCCGACGATGTTCTCGGCGTTCACAGCTTGGTCACCCCCTTGGCGATGAGAGCCACCAGCGCGAACACCGCGACCGTGGTGACGACGAAGGCCAGATCGGCCATCGCGAGCTCCTGAGTGAAGTGGGAAGTAATGAATCGGCCAGATGGCCGATGACGAGACAACCGTGTCTTCATCCCGGCGTTAAGACGCCTTGACGGTGTCCATACGGGCGCGGGGGAACTCTTAACGACCCCCTGACGGAAAGGGACGGAAAAGGCCGGGTCAGCCCAGGTGGGCCAGGCCGGCGCAGCCACACGCCGCCGTCGTGCTCCGGGCGCGGCAGGCCCTCCTCGGCATCAAGAGCGCGTGAGGACTGGCGTGGCGGCCGTATGGACAACGTCAAGGACCCTGGCGATCCGGCCGTGGAGTTCCGAGGCTGTCCTCACTTTGTCCAACGGAGGAACAGCGAGAGATGTCGACAGACATGGCAAAGACGGGCACCGCAGGGCAGGCTCCGGGCACGGAGGAACCTCCTGACACCGGTGTCCCCGCGCCGGCGGCAGAGGACCGGCACCGGCTGACCGCCCTCCAGGGGCTGGCCGCGCTGTCCCTGGACGCGATGGCGTCCGTGGCGTACGGGCCGGAGTCGATCGTGCTCGTCCTGGCCGCGGCCGGTGCTCACGGAATGGGTTTCACCCTCCCCGTCACCCTGGCGATCGCCGCGCTCCTGGCGGTGCTGGTGGCCTCGTACCGGCAGGTCATCGCGGCGTTCCCGGATGGCGGCGGCTCCTACGCCGTTGCCAAACGCCACCTGGGCCGGCGTACGAGCCTGGTCGCGGCGGCCTCGCTGATCCTGGACTACGTGCTGAACGTGGCCGTCTCCGTCACGGCCGGCGTGGCCGCCCTGACCTCGGCGTTCCCCGGGCTGTACGGGGAGCGCGTGTGGATCTGCCTGGGCATCCTCGTCCTGGTCACCGCCGTGAACCTGCGCGGCGTCGTGGAATCCGCGAAGGCGTTCCTCGTCCCCACCGCCGTCTTCGTCGGGTCGATCCTCGCGATGGTCGTCGTCGGGCTCTTGCGTGACGCTCCCGTCAGCACCGCGTCCACCGCCGGGCACGCCTCCGCGCTCGGCGAGGGCGTGACCGCCGTGGGGGCGCTCCTGCTGCTGAAGGCCTTCGCCGCCGGCTGCTCGGCGCTGACCGGAGTCGAGGCCGTCGCCAATGCCGTCCCCTCCTTCCGGGCCCCGGCCGCCCGCCGCGCCCAGCGCACCGAAGTGGCGCTCGGCGCGCTCCTGGGCGTGATGCTCATCGGCCTGTCGATCCTCATCGGCCGCTTCCACCTCCAGCCCGTCGAAGGCGTGACCGTCCTCGCCCAGCTCGCGGACGCCTCCTTCGGCCACAACACCGCCTTCTACATGCTCCAGTTCGCGACCATGGTGCTGCTGGCCCTCGCCGCGAACACCTCCTTCGGAGGGCTGCCCGTGCTGATGAGCCTGCTCGCCCGCGACAACCAGCTGCCCCACGTCTTCGCCCTCAAGGCCGACCGTCAGGTCCACCGCCACGGCGTGGTCTGGCTGGCCGTCGTCTCCACCCTCCTGCTCGTCTTCTCCGGCGGCGACACCAACACCCTCGTACCGCTCTTCGCCATCGGCGTCTTCATCGGCTTCACCATCTGCCAGGTCGGCATGGTCCGGCACTGGTACGGGGAGCGCCCGCGCGGCTGGCGGGCGAAGGCGGCGCTGAACGGCTTCGGCGCGCTGCTGACCGGTGTCTCGGCGGTCGTCGTCACCGCCACCAAGTTCACCGAGGGGGCGTGGCTGATCGTCGTGGCGCTGCCGTTGCTCGTCCTCGGCTTCGAGAAGGTCCACCGCGCGTACACCGAGATCGGCGAACGCCTGGAGCTCGGCCGGATCCCGCGGGCCCCGCAGCGCTCCCGCTCCGTGGTCGTCGTCCCCGTCTCCGGTCTGTCCCGCCTGACCAGCCAGGCCCTCACCGCGGCCCGCTCGCTCGGGGACGAAGTCCTCGCCGTGACCGTCACCCACCCCGCCTCCGAAGACCGTCAGGTGGCCGAAGCCCTACGGCGGGACTGGGAGTTGTGGAAGCCCGGTGTCGAACTGGTCGAGCTCTCCTCCGAGACCCGCTCGCTCGGCCGCCCGCTGTCGGCGTACGTGCGGAAGCTGACGCAGGCCCACCCCGACTCCCAGGTGACCGTGCTCATCCCGGAGACCGAACCCGCCCACCTGTGGCAGCGGGTGCTCCAGAACCAGCGCGGCTCCGTCGTCGCCCACGCGGTACGCCGCGACACCGACGCGGTGATCTGCCGGCTGCGCTTCCGGATCACGGCCGACGCACCCTGAGGGGTGTTGACGCACCTCTGACGGCGACTTGACGGCCGAGGGGTCCATGGAGCCGGTGCCCGGCGGCGGCCTACCCGGGACCTGAGTTCCTCGACATCATGGGCCTGAGCAGCCCGACCTCCGCCATCACCTCGGCGATCATCTTCCACGCGCTGATCATCGTCGCCCTGATCCCGCTCGCCCCGCGCGGCGTCCGCTACAAGCCGGCCTCCGCGCACGAGCTGCCGCGCCGCAATCTCGGCATATACGGCCTCGGTGGCCTGATCCTGCTCTTCGTCGGCATCAAATTCATCGACCTGCTGGTGTCCACCCTCCCCGGCCTCGGCTGACATCAGCCTTCGCTACGCCACCGGTGGCACTGTCTGCGTTAAGGACGCGTCAGGATTTGTTCCCTCGCGTGCACGAGTGATCAGTCTGCGTACGCTTGCTCAGCCGTCGATGCCGATGGCTGATTCTTTTCCGTACGACAGGAGCCCCCCACGATGGCCACCCCTGCCCGCACCTCACGCCTGCGCGCGTGGATGCTGGAAGGCCTGACCGCCGATACGAGTTCGCCCGCAGCCAAGGAGGCGGCGGCCCAGCCGCACGGCCGGCCGTGGTGGCGGGTCATGTGCCTGACCGGTCTGGACTACTTCTCGACCCTCGGCTACCAGCCCGGCATCGCGTTCCTCGCGGCCGGTCTGCTGTCCCCGCTGGCGACCATCGTGCTCGTGCTGCTCACCCTCTTCGGCGCACTGCCCGTCTACCGGCGCGTGGCCGAGGAGAGCCCGCACGGCGAGGGCTCCATCGCCATGCTGGAGAAGCTGCTGTCGTTCTGGAAGGGGAAGCTGTTCGTCCTGACCCTGCTCGGGTTCGCGGCGACCGACTTCCTCATCACCATCACCCTCTCGGCCGCCGACGCGACCGCGCACATGGTGGAGAACCCGCACCTCACCAGCACCCTGCACGGCCACGAAGTGCCGATCACCCTGATCCTGATCGCGCTGCTCGGCGGCGTCTTCCTCAAGGGCTTCAGCGAGGCCATCGGCGTGGCCGTGGTCCTGGTGGCCACCTACCTCGGCCTCAACGTGGTCGTCGTGGCGGTCGGGCTGTGGAACGTGTTCAGCGAGCCGCAGGTCATCACCGACTGGACGACCGCGCTGACCGCCGAGCACGGCAACGTCTTCATGATGATCGCCATCGCCCTCGTCGTATTCCCCAAGCTCGCTCTGGGCCTGTCCGGCTTCGAGACCGGTGTGGCAGTCATGCCCCACGTCCAGGGCGACCCCACGGACACCGAGGAGAAGCCCGCCGGCCGGATCCGCGGCGCGAAGAAGCTGCTGACCACGGCAGCCGTGATCATGAGCATCTTCCTGATCTGCTCCAGCCTGATCACCACCCTGCTCATCCCGGCCGCCCAGTTCGAGCCCGGAGGGGAGGCCAACGGACGCGCCCTCGCGTACCTGGCCCACGAGTACCTGGGCTCCGCGTTCGGCACCGTCTACGACGGCTCGACGATCCTGATCCTGTGGTTCGCCGGCGCCTCCGCGATGGCCGGCCTGCTCAACCTGATGCCGCGCTACCTGCCCCGCTACGGCATGGCCCCGCACTGGGCCCGCGCCCTGCGCCCGATGGTCGTCGTGTTCACCCTCGTCGCGTTCCTCGTGACCTGGATCTTCAACGCCGACGTGGACGCGCAGGGCGGCGCGTACGCCACCGGTGTCCTCGTCCTGATCACCTCGGCGGCCGTGGCCGTGACCATCGCGGCCCGGCGGGCAGGGGAGCGCGGCTGGACCATCGGCTTCGGGATCATCTCCGCCGTCTTCATCTACACCACGGCCGTCAACGTCGTGGAGCGCCCGGACGGCGTGAAGATCGGTGCCTGCTTCATCGGCGGCATCATGGCGCTCTCGCTCCTCTCGCGCCTGGCCCGCGTCTTCGAGCTGCGCGTCACGGACATCGAGTTCGACGACATGGCGGAGCGGTTCATCCGCGACACCGCCAACCGGACGATCCGGTTCATCGCCAACGAGCCCGACAGCCGGGACCCCGAGGAGTACCGGCAGAAGAAGGCGCAGATCCGCGCGGACAACGACATCCCGTCCGAGGACGACGTCATGTTCGTCGAGGTCACCGTCCTGGACGCGTCCGAGTTCGAGTCCGGCATGAGGGTGCGCGGCGAGGTGCTGCACGACCGCTACCGCGTCCTGACCCTGGAGAGCTCCAGCATCCCCAACGCGCTCGCCGCCCTGCTGCTCCACGTCCGCGACGAGACCGGCCAGCGGCCCCACATCTACTTCGAGTGGACCGAGGGCAGCCCGATGGCCAACTTCCTGCGGTTCTTCCTCTTCGGCCAAGGTGAGGTCGCCCCGGTCACCCGCGAGGTCATCCGCGAAGCAGAACCGGACCGCTCCCGTCGCCCCCACGTCCACGCCGGCTGACCCCTCCGCACCAAGGCGCCGACAGGAAATCCCGCCGGACCCTCGCCATGGCGACGTTCCAGCGGGATTCCCGGTGCCGTGACCACTCGCTCGCGCGCCGACCGCGGGTCCGCAGGACGGCACTCGCCCTCCGGGCGGCCTTGAGCTCGTCTACCGGCCTGGGCCCAGCGCTCTGCCGCGGGCCCCGCCGGATCGACGAGGTGGCCCTACCCGCCGATGTCCCGGCTGCGGAAGTCGTCGAGGGTCTCGCGCCGGACCAGTACCCGTGCCGAGCCCTCATGGACCGCGACGACCGCCGGCCGGCCCACGAGGTTGTAGCCGGAGGCCATGGACAGCTGGTAGGCGCCGGCCACCGGTACGGCGAGCAGGTCTCCGGGGCGGATGCCGGCCGGCAGTTCCACATCGGCTGCGAGGACGTCGCCGGCCTCGCAGTGCCGGCCGACCACCGTGGCCGTACAGCGGCCGGACGTCGACGCGCGGCCGACCAGGCGGGGCGCGTAGCGCACCCCGTACAGGGCGGGACGCGGGTTGTCGCTCATTCCTCCGTCGACGGCGACGAAGACCTTGTCGACGGTGTGCTTGACGGAGAGCACCCGGTACAGGGCGACTCCGGCCGGCCCCACGACGGCCCGCCCGGGTTCGACTGCGAGACGGGGTACGGTCAGCCCGGCGGCCGCACAGCCTTCGACGAGCTCGGCCCGCATCCTGCGTGCGAGTGCCGTGAGATCGAGGGCGGGTTCGCCGGGACGGTAGGCGATGCCGTGGCCACCGCCCATGTCCAGCTCGGGCAAGGAGACCCCGTGGGCGTCACGGACACGGGCCATCAGGCCGACCATGCGGCGCAGGGCGACCAGATAGGGCTTCACGTCGGTGATCTGGGAGCCGATGTGGCAGTGCAGTCCGGTGAGTTCGAGCTGCGGCTGACCGAGTACCCGGGTGATGGCGTGCTGTGCGCCCCCGTCGGTGAGGGAGAGGCCGAACTTCTGGTCGTCGGTACCGGTACGGATCTTGTCGTGACCGCCGGCCGAGACCCCCGGCACCACCCGCACCATGACCTTCTGGCGCCCGTCGGCTCCGACGGCGGCTGCGATCCGGGCTATCTCCGACGGGCTGTCGATGACGATCCGCCCCACGCCGAGGCGCAGCGCGGCTTCCAGGTCACGGGGCGACTTGGCGTTGCCGTGCAGCACGATGCGCTCGGGAGGGAATCCGGCCGTGACGGCGAGTTCCAGCTCGCCGGCGGAACATACGTCAAGGCCCAGCCCCTCTTCCCGCACCCAGCGGACCATGGCGCGGGACAGGAACGCCTTGGCGGCGTAGAGGACGTCGGCTTCGGGGAACGCGTCCCGATAGGTCCGGCAGCGCTCGCGGACCTCGCCCTCGTCCAGGACGTAGGCCGGAGTGTCGAACCGGTCGGCGATCTCCGCCAGCGGTACTCCGCCGACGGCCAGCCCACCGTGCGCGAGCCGAGTCGTGGAGACAGGCCAGATCGACAGATCATCCGCACGGGTCCGTACCTCGGACGGAGCGGCCGTCGCCACGGTGTGGTCCCCCATCAGGCGATCCGGGCCGCGGTCAGGGATGTCCGGGGCAGCGGCGCCGCGGCCGCAGGCACCGTGGCGACCGCCGGAGCGGTGAACGTCGGGTCCACGGTCAGCAGAGATACGCCGAGGGGCTCGGCCATCGAGCGAAGCGCGGACCCGGAGAGCCGGATCCACGGCTGCTCGGCGCCGAGTGCGGCGGCCAGACGGTCCGGGCTGGTGAATCCGACGCTGGTGCGCGCTCCCAGCGGGGTGCGGAACAGGCGCACCACGACCTCGACTCCCCCCGGCCGGACCGGCACGTACAGGGGCCGGGCGGGGGTCCGTTCTTCAGGCTCGGGATCGTCGTCGTACTGGAACAAACACATGGGGCCCTCCCTGAGGAACCACGAGTCGACGGGTACGCCCGGGTGCGGGGAGGCAGTCCGGGGCGTGACACCGAAGTTATCCCCGCGTCCCCGTGCCTACGGCAGCCCCGTAACGAGACCCTGACGGAGGCGGGCCAAGTCCTGACGGTTCACTGACGCGGGAGCGGGACGGCATCGGAAACCGACCGGCCGGTGGCTCGCGGAGTCACACCACCCGGTCCATGCCGGTCACCCGGTCCCCGGCCCCCGGTCAGAGGAAACGCCAGAGGTGGTCGGAGGTGGCGTTGTCGTCCCCCAGGACGACCTGGGCTCCCTGGGAGGTGGAGGCCCCGGAGATGCCGAGGACGCCGCCGCCGACCGCGGACTGGATGCGGAAGGTGTCGCCGCCGGCGTGCCGCAGGCGCCACCGCTGGTCCTCGGCCCCGTTGTCGCTCCACTGGACGGCCCGGGAGCCGTTGGCCGTGCCGCCGTTCTCCACGGCGAGGACCTTGCCGCTGTGGGAGTTCCTGAGCCGCAGGTAGCCCTCGGAAGCCACCACCGCGCTCCACAGGTGGTCGGCCGTGCCGTTGTCGCCCCACTGGACCACCTGGGCGCCGTCGGCGGTCGACATCGCGGTCACGCCCAGCAGCAGTCCGCTGCCGACGTTCTGGATGCGCCGGGTGCCGGCCGGGACGAACCACCACCGGCTGGTCGCCGAGCCGGTGTCCGGGGCCTGGACGGCGAAGGCGCCCCGGGTGGTGGAGGCACCGGCGATGCCGAGCAGCTTGCCGCTGTTGGCGTTCCGCAGGCCGTGTGAGCCGTCGGCCGTCTCGACGACCGTCCACCGGTGGTCGGCGGTGCCGCTGTCCGCCCACTGGAGCACGGAGGCGTCGTCGGCGGTGGACATGTTCCGCACGCCCAGCACCTTGCCGCTGTTGACGTTGCGCAGCCGCAGCGCGGCGCCGTCGGTCACCAGCTCCCAGTCGTGGTCGGCGGTGCCGCTGTCGCTCCACTGGAGGGCGAGCCCGCCGTCCGCGGTGGACATGTCCTGGACGCCGAGCACGAGCCCGCTGCCGGCGTTCAGCAGACGGAATCCGCCGCTGCTCCTGCTGGTGTCCCAGTAGACGGAGTAGTTGAAGCCCTGCGCGTCGTGGAACGGTCCGAGGTTGACGGTCGAACCGTTGGCGGTCGCGGTGAAGGCCAGGCCCGTGCTGCCGGTGCGGGTCACCGACGCCGGATCGAGGACCGGGAGCGCGGACAGGGTGGTGCTGCCGTGGTTGCCGCACAGGACGACCGGGCCGTAGGTGACGGCGGTGACGTCCGGGTTGTCGGGGGCGGCCCGGAGCACGACCCGCATCGGGAGCTTGACGGTCACCGTGTCGCCGGGGGCCCAGGCGCGGGTGAGGTTGGCGTAACTGCCGGGCGTGGCGGGAATGTTCTGCACCGTGCCGTTGACGCTCACGGTGGCGCCGGACGTCCAGGCCGGGATGCGCACGCGCATCGACCAGGTGTCGCCGGAGCCCCCGGTGACCTTGAGCGTGGTGGTGTCCTCGGCGGGGTACGAGGTGGTCTGGGTGACCGTCAGGCCGCGCTCGGCCCAGGTGAGCACGGTGGGGACGAACAGGTTCACGAACAGGGTGGTGCCGTCGCGGAAGTAGACGGAGTCCGCGAGCTTGGTGTTGGACTCCAGACCGGTGCCCTGGCAGCACCAGAAGGAGTCGTAGTCGGTGCTCCAGGTGCCGCCGCCCCATGCCGGGCCGACGCCCCGGCGGCCGCCGGCCTTCAACGGGGTGAAGTAGGTGATGTGCCCGTGGGGGTCGGCCGGGTTCTGCGCACCGACCACGTGGTTGAGCAGGGCGCGCTCGTAGAAGTCGAAGTACCCGGCCTGGTCCGGGGCCAACTGCCATAGCTCACGGGTGAGTTTGAGCATGTTGTACGAGTTGCACAGCTCGCAGTTGTCGTTGGTCAGCTGGGAGGCGATCGCATCGGGCGCGCGGAAGTGCTCGGCCTGGCTGTTCCCGCCGATGGCGTAGCTGTGCCGGCCGGTGCAGAACGTCCAGGCCTGGGCGGCGATGTCGTGGTAGCGCGCCGTACCGGTGGCCCGGTACTCACGGACGGCTCCGATCCATTTGGGCACCTGGGTGTTGGCGTGCAGGCCGTTCAGCCGGTCCTGGCCGGCGGCCAGCGGGTCGAACGCGGCGGCGTGGTCGAAGCGCTGGGCGACGGTGAGCCAGCGCTGGTCCCCGGTCCGCAGGTGCAGCTCGGCCAGGACGTCGTTCATGCCGCCGAACTCGGTGCCCAGGAGCGCCTGCACCTGGCTCTGGGTGAGCCTGCCGGTGCGCTGGTCGACCCAGCCGGCCATGGCCAGCAGGACGTCCCGGGCCTGGGTGCTGCCCAGCAGGCGCCACACGTCGAGCAGGCCGGCCATGGTCTTGTGGACGCAGTAGTAGGGGACGTTGCCGTTCTTGAGGGTGCCGCCCTCGAGCAGGGCGAAGTCGTTCTCCGGGAAGCCCGAGAGGTAGCCGGGGGAGAACCCGGCGGGGGTGTTGTTGGCCTGGCACTTGGCCAGCTCGGCCACCATCTGGGTGGCCTTGTCGCGGCAGGTGGTGTCACCCGTCCCGGCGTAGGCCTGGGCCCACGCGCTGAGGAAGTGCCCCTGCACGTGGGTGCGGAACGGGAACGAGGGGGCGTCCCAACCTCCTGTCGCGGTCGTGGCCTTGGTGGAGAGCCGGTGGTTCGCGCGGAAGTTGTACAGCAGGCGGTCGACATCGACGAAGCGCAGGTACGCCAGGGTGCGGTCCTGGTTGTCGCGCAGCCGGCCGGCGGTGAGCCGGACCTGGCTGAGCTCGAACGGCTGCACCGGGGAGCCGGCGGCTTCGGCGGCTTCGGCGGCCGCCTGGGCGAGGCCGAGGCCGATGGTCGGCGCGAGGGCCAGTACGCCGGTCGCCTTGAGCAGGCTGCGGCGGTTCGGGGGAGGGAACGACATCGGGGGATCTGGCCCTTCCGGGTGGGAGGAGACCGGCGCCGATCTGTTAGCGCTAACAAGGGTGTTTGGGATAGGGCGGCCGGCAGGAGGGTGGGGCGGGGTGGAGGTGGCGCCAAGGAGGCGCTGGGCGCGGACGGCGCGAGGTCCCGCCTTTCGGCGGTGTCACGTTTATAGTCCCGGCCGCCGGATCCCGTCCAGGGTTACGACAGGGCGGCGTTGTCGCCCGCGTCGAACGTCGTGACGCCCAGCCGGAGCCGGTCGAGGGTGTTGGCGCGATCCGGACGACCGAGTGACGACTCATCGCCAGCCAGATTGTGAGCGCTAACGGCCCGCGTCCGTACCGGCGAACGCCCTGGAGGCAGTACACGAGCACAGCCCCACCCCCCTCGCGCGAGGTCCGCGTCCCTCGACGCCGGCAGCTTCACCGTCTACACCGCCGGCCTGGCGCCGCAAGGAGGTATCGAGGCCCCGTTCCTCGCCCGGGCCTCCGGCATCCGGTATCTGTGGGGCGACGCCAACGCGCTGTTCTACGCCCGGCAGGCCGGTGACCTCTCCACCGGCACCTGGACCGCCACCGACCGGCGCGTCCACACCCAGCCGCTGAACTCCAAGCACGCCACCATCCGGCAGATCCCCCAGGCGGTGTACAACACCTGGTGGCCACGTGGGGCAAGCCCGCCTGGAACCGGCTGAAGTCCTACGGCCTCCCTGGCAGCTACGGGCGGCACGCCGACTCCATCGGTCGTATCGACCCGTACCCGTTCGACCCGTACACCGGCTCGGAGTGGAAGCTGGTGCCGGGGCCGGCCGACTCCTCGGGCGTCTCCTTCCAGTCCGTCAGCGCCCCGACCCGCTACCTGCGGCACTCCTCCTACCAGCTCCGACCGGACGTCGACGACGGCACCACGCGGTTCGCCCAGGACGCCACCTTCCGCAGGACCGCCGGGCTCGCCGACTCGTCGTGGTCGTCGACTCGTCGTGGTCGTCGTTCCGCTCGCACACCCCCCGGACCGCCACATCCGGCATCGCGACCACGTGCTGCGCATCGCGTCGAATTTCCGGCCTCACCGCCCTGGCGGGCGGCGCCCCCGCCATTCTTCGTCGGTGTGGCGGTGGAAACAGAGAATGTTTGCGTTAACAACATGTTGCGCGATCTGTTGACGGCGCCTCGGCTCCTGGTCATAGTGGGGGCCGTTGCAGTGCTCTGAGGTGCAGGCTCGATCGGCATGACCAGCCCCTCCTTCTTGGCAAGATTGTTAGCGCTAACAATCCTGCGCTGTCGAAGACCGCTGAAGCCGCACCGGCCTCAGACGCCGGTCGACCCGCGCCGTCCGCACGGCCGGACCGTGGGGTTCGCCCGGCGCCCACCTCACACCCCCACCCTGTGAAGGAGCTCTCCATGCTCAAACCACCGTGGGCCCGCGGCGTCAGGCGCGCTCTGCTGGCGGTCGGTACCACCGCCGCGCTCGCCGTAGGCGCGCTCACCGCCTCGGCCACCACCTCGCAGGCCGCCACCCAGGGGCCGTGCGACATCTACGCGGCAGGCAGCACCCCCTGCGTCGCCGCGCACAGTACGACCCGCGCCCTGTACGGGGCGTACAACGGCCCGCTCTACCAGATCAAGCGCGCCTCCGACAGAACCACCCTCAACGTCGGCGTACTCGGCGCCGGCGGATACGCCAACGCCCAGGCCCAGGAATCCTTCTGCGCCAATACCAGCTGCGTCATCACCGTCATCTACGACCAGTCCGGCAAGGGCAACAACCTCAACCAGGCGCCAAGGGGCCACTTTCCCGGACCGGCCGAAGGCGGGGCCGACAACCCGGCCAACGCCTTCGAGGCGCCGGTCACGGTCGGCGGCCACAAGGCTTACGGCGTCTACGTGGCCCCCGGGACCGGCTACCGGAACAACAACACCAACGGCATCGCCACGGGTGACCAGCCCGAGGGCATGTACGCGATCTTCGACGGCACGCACTTCAACGGCGGCTGCTGCTTCGACTACGGCAACGCCGAGACGACCGGAAATGACGACGGCAACGGCACCATGGAGGCCCTCTACTTCGGCAACAGCAAGGGCTGGGGCTGGGGCAGCGGCAACGGCCCCTGGGTCATGGCCGACCTGGAGAACGGCCTGTTCTCCGGGGTCAACCGCGGGTTCAACGCGGGCGACCCCAGCGTCGGCAACCGGTTCCTGACCGCCATGCTCAAGGGCGGCCCGAACCAGTGGGCCATCCGCGGGGGAGACGCCCGGGCGGGCGGCCTGTCCACCTATTACAGCGGCGCACGCCCCAACGCCTCCGGCTACAACCCGATGAAGAAGCAGGGCGCGATCATCCTCGGCATCGGCGGCGACAACAGCAACGCCAGCGCCGGCACCTTCTACGAAGGCGTCATGACCTCCGCTTACCCCTCGGACGCCACCGAGAACGCCGTACAGGCCAACATCACCGCCGCCGGCTACAACAGCGGCTCGACCAGCACCGGCACCCTGACCCCCGGCTCCCGAATCTCCCTGCAAGCCACCACCTCGCCCTGCTGCACCTCGCACTTCCTGCGCCACGACAGCGCCGACACCAAGGCCGTCGTCTCCAGCACCAATTCCGCCAGCTCCGCCGCCGACAAGGCCGACGCCACCTGGATCGTCCGCGCCGGCCTGGCCAACACCTCCTGCGTGTCCTTCGAGTCCGCCAACAAGCCCGGCCAGTTCCTGCGCCACTTCAACTACCAGCTCTACCTGGACACCGACACCGGCGGCAGCGCGTTCGCGGCGGACGCCACCTTCTGCCCCACGTCGGGCAACAGCGGGACAGGCACATCCTTCACATCCGCCAACTTCCCGACGAAGTACCTCCGCCATTACAACTACACCGCCTACATAGCGGGGAACGGTGGCGCCAACACCTGGGACAACGCCACCAGTTGGGCTGCCGACACCAGCTGGCTGGTCGCCCAGCCCTGGAGCTGACCAACCGGGGCACCACCCCCGTACCAGCCCGCCACCACCACCGACTCGCCGGTGGCGGCGGGCCGGTACGGCCATCGGCTCGGTCCCCGTACCGCGCACGGAAACCGGGTCGCGCTGCTTCCCCCGCCACCCGAACGCCTCCCTCCGGCCCGTTGGCACCTACGGAACGTCAGGAGATCCCCATGTCCGCGCTTCGCGCCCGGCTGCCGGTGCTGTTGCTCGCCGTCTGCCTCCTCTTCACGGGCCAAGCCCTGACCACACCCCACCCGGCGGCTGCCGCCGTCGATCCCGGTGGTCGACGAACGCCACGGTGAACGGCGTCTTCAAGTACCGCGTTTACGCCGCCCGCACCACGGACTTCCGTACCATCACCACCCCGCAGCTCTGGATCGACCCGCCCGGCACCAGGCCGGTCGTCGACACCCAGATGACGGAGGTGCCCGCCGGTGCCGGCGAGTACCGCTACCTACGGGTCTCCGGCGACGGCCAGAACACGGTCGAGGGCGGCAACTCGATCCTGGGGGCGTGGACCCAGCTCGGCAGCCTCTCCAGCATCGGCCTCACCGGGAACGTGGTCGAAGGCCCGGTGTGGATGAAGTTCCGGGACCGCAACGAGTGGGCCCTGTACATCGACTACAACAACCCGCAAGGCGTACGCGAATACAGGCCGATCCTGACGGCCAACCCGTTCGACGTCAGCGCCTACCGGCTTCAGGCGTCCACCGGTTATGACATGGGCGGCACCCCGAAGCGCCACGGCGCCATCGCAACCCTGACGGCGACTGAGGAGAGCCGGGTGCTCGCCCGCTGGCCCAGCAGCCCGCCGCAGCGGCTCCAGTCGTACAACTTCCCCGACCGCTACATCCGGCACTACGCCTACGAGCTGAAGCTCGACCCGATCACCCCCACCACCCGCGGTGACGCCACCTTCCGCGTGACCAGCTGACCCGACCAGGCGACGGGTACGGCGACCTGCCCATGACGCTCCAGGCCCGTGAGCGGGCGGCGGTCCCGCGCCGTCCGCGCACGGGCCGGCGAAGCGGCACGGCCTCATCGTGCCGGGGTGAAGCCGCCCCAGACCGAGAGGGTGCCGCGGGGACCGCCGGCGTCGGCGCGGTAGGCGTCGTGCTCGACCTCGCGCGGGCCGGCGGCGTGGTTGTACTGGCCGGCGAAGACGTGCTGTCCGGCCGGTACCGTGCGGCCCGGCTTGAGGATCCAGCGGTAGACCACTGCCCCGCCCTCGTTCTGCACGGTGACGGTGAAATCCTCGGCGGGCAGCGTCCGCCAGCTGCCGGTGCTCCGCACCGCGCCGGTCTGCGTGATGCGCAGCTCCACGGTGAGTGCGGTCAACGGTTGGGCGGTCTTCAGGGTGACGCCGCTCTGCGCCCAGAAGCTGTTGCCGTTCGTGTCCAAGGAGCCGGCCGACGACAGAGGCCCGTCCTGGAGGTGTGCGGTGCCCGGCCGGGCCGAGCCCGCGGCGCCCGACGCCGAAGGGCCGGGGCCCGGCGGGGACGAACGGTCCGGCGTGGCCGGGCGGCCGGTCGCGGGCGCCGACGGCGTCGGTGGGGTCGGCCGGGGAGTCCCGGACGGCGCGGGCGGCGCGGCGGGGGTCGCCGAAACATCCGGCCGGGCCGGCGGCGACTGGACGATGGCGGCGACGGCGAAGCCGCCGACCGCCAGAGTGCCGGCCGCGGCCAGGGACGCGAGCGCGATCCTGGGCCAGGGCCTCGCGCCCGAAGACTCGCGGTGGCGGACGGGGGCACCGGACATGCCGCGTTCCACGCGTGCCAGGATCCGGGCACGGTCGGGCTGGTGGGCCTCGGCGGCCGCGCGCAGCCGCCCGGCGAGTTCCTCGTTCAACGGCTCCTCCTCCCCGCCAACAGTTCTCCGGCTGCTCCTGTGCTGCCCAGCATCCGTTCCAGCTCGGCCATCCCCTTCGAGGTCTGGCTCTTCACCGTACCGACCGATATTCCGAGTGCCAGAGCGGTGTCCTTCTCCGACAGGTCGAAGGCATGCCGCAGGACCACGCACGACCGCTTCCGGAACGGCAACCGGGCGAGAGCCGTCCGTACGTCCACCACGTCGGCCACGTCCGGACCGTGCGTCGGTTCCGCGGCGCGGGACCAGAACAGGGCGATCCGGCGGCGCTCGCGCACCGTGCTGCGGATCCGCGACCGTGCCAGGTTGGCGACCACGCCACGGGCGTAGGCGAGCGGGTGCTCGGCCCGGCGCAGCCGGTCCCAGCGCTGCCACAGCGCGATCAGGGCGTCCGCGGCTAGATCGTCTGCGCCGTCCGCCTCACCCGTCAGGAGACGGGCGAACCGGGCGAGTTCGGCGTAGTGGCGTTCGAAGAACTCGTGGAACTCCGCGGACGCGTCATCGAGGACCATGTCCGGTGATCGTCCCCTCCGCAAAATGTGTGCGCTAACATCCGGGCGGCAGCGTACCAGTGCCCGGTTGGCCGGGGCGCGCCGGTGCGGCGCGCCCGGCTCCGCCATCCCGCCGCGGTGAGGTTTCAGTGCGCGGCGAACTGGACTCCGGTCGGTTGTGCGACGTTCGGCAGCAGCGCGGTCCCGTCGACCGTCAACTGCTCTCCGTAGATGTCGGTGATCCTTATCGTGCCGCCGCAGCCCTCGCCGTCGGCGGCGAGGAAGTAGTTGTAGTCGGTACGGGGCAGCTTCCGCCAGCCCTGGCTGGTGCGTACCTCCAGCCAGGCGACCGGATTCCGGTGGTCGATCACCTGGATGCCGCACCAGTAGGCGCTGGACCCGGTCTTGTACCGCAGGGAGAGGGTGTCGGACGTGCCGGGGCTCACCAGGCTCCACGTGATCGGGAGGCGGCCGACCTTGAGCTCGGCCAGTTTCGCGAAGGCCTGTTCGCTGAGGTCCAGTTGTCCGGGCGCGCAGGGCAGCGGGCATTCGTTGGTGATCCGGACCGTGATCGAGGCGCCGTTCGCGGCGCGGACGCGCACGTACGCGCCGCAGGCCCTGGACGACTCGTAGTCGGTGGTGTTCATCGCCGCGATCATGAGGTCGTCGCTCGGGCCGAACAGGCAGGCGCCGTTGCCGTCGCCGGCGGCGTAGGCGGTGGCGACGCCCTTGTAGGTGGTGTCCGGCCGGATGCGTCCTGCCGACGGTGCCGGGGTGGACGCCGCCGGTGGGGTCTTCTGCGCCGCGGCCGGGGGCGCCGCCGCGGTGGTTGCCGCGGCGGTCGCGCTCGGGGTCACCGCGGTGGGCGATCCGGCCGGCGGGGGTGCTGGGCTCGTCGGGGCCGGGGAGGCGGCTCCCGTTTGGGTGGCGGCGGGGGCGGCCACGTCGGCCCCGGCCCCGGCCGCGGCGCCGGCCTTGGCGCCGGCCTTGGGGGCGGCGCCGGGGCCGGGGAGCAAGGACGTCATCAGGCAGATGAGGACGCCCGCGGCGGTCAGTATCACCGCCGTTCCGAGCATCAGCCTGTGTCTGTGCCTGCGCTGCCGCGCGGCCTGCCGTGCAGTCTGCATGTCCGTCCGTTCGAAGATCCGAGTCGAGGTGCACTGCCTGGTCGCCGCAGGACGCGAAAAGGTTGCCGCCGGTGGGAAGCAGGCCCGCGGCGGGTCCTTCGGGGTGTCCGGGCTTCCGGGCGGCGGTGTCCCGCATCGGTCTGCCCGTTCGACGACGACTGCCCCGGCTGTCCCATGGGCCGGGCCACCGGCATGCCCGGCGCCGCACGGGGATTCCTCCGGGTCCGGCGTACGCCGTGGCCCGCGAACGTCAGGATCGGAGCCGGACCTGTGTCACGCCACCGGCTAGGGCCGCAGTGTCAGCACGCCCGGCCGGTACGGCAGGAGGCCGTAGTCCCCGCCGTCGCTGCCGGGGTCGCGCCCCTGGTAGAGGAACTGCAGATGGCAAGGGTCAATGGTCTTGGTCTGATCGGGGTTGGTGCGAACCAGATCGCCGTGGCTGATGTCCCTGGTCCAGGTCGCGCCGCTGTTGGCCTTGCCGGCGAAGGGGCTGGTCACGGTGTCGGCCTGCGCCTGCGGTGTCCAGGTGCCGTCGAGGCCGGTGGCCGTGAACGAGCGGAAGTAGCGACCGTACCCGGTGTAGTTCTGGGCCTCGACGATCATGAGGTACCGGTTCTGGCCCTGGACCTTGTAGACCTCCGGCGCCTCGAACAGGTTGAGCGACGAGTCGCTCATGATCTTCGTGGCCGACGAACCGAAGCTGCCCGGGAAGTTGCCGATGGGCATGCTGGACCGGTAGATGTCGCCCTCGTCGTTGGCGAAGAACATGTACATGTTCGTGTCGTCGCCGATGAGGGTCACGTCGAGGGGGCCTCCCTTCGGGAGGGTGCCCGTGAACAGCTCCTGCTGCTCGGACCAGCCGTTGGGGTTGGTGGGGTCGCTTGAGGTGCGGTAGGAGAAGTTGTGCGGCCAGCCCCCGTTGTAAGCGAGTACCCAGAGGTTCTTCGGGGCGAAGTGGAACAGCGTCGGCGCGAAGCCGTCGAAGGGGATCGTGTTCTGAGTGGCGGTGGCCATGTCGGACCAGTCGGTGAAGGGGCTGAAGCTCGTCAGTCCCCAGCGCCCGTCGTTGCCGGCGAGTGTGTTGTGCGTCGTGGCATAGACGATGTGCTTGCCGTTGTGGACGACGCTGGTGAAGTCCTTGAGCGAGGCCCACCCCGCCTTCGGCTGGGCCAGCGGGCCCGTCGAGGTCCAGCGGTACGTCGACGGCAGTGCGCAGGTGCCGCTGCCCGTGTCGGCTACGGGGACGAGCTGCCACTGCTGGTTGCCGCCGCCCCAGTCGGCGTACTGGACGATCTTGCCGCCGTCGGCGGTGGCAGCGCCCTGGACCTCCAGCGCCTTGTCGCTGTGGCGGTTCAGGAGCCGGACGTAGCCGTCGGGGGAGTCGGCCAGGCGGAACTGCTGGTTGGCCGCGTTGAGGTCGCTCCACTGGACGATGTCGGTGCCGTCGGCCGAGGACCAGCCGTGGTCGTCCAGGACCTTGCCGGAGTTGCGGTTCTGCACCCGGTAGTAGCCGCTGCCGGAGTCCAGGAAGCGCCACTGCTGTGCTTCGTTGCCGGAGCGGCTCCACTGGACGACGGGCGAACCGTCGGCGGTGGCGAAGTTGTAGTCGTCCAGCGCTTTGCCGCTGTTGCGGTTCACCAGCACGTACCACTTGCCGGTGTCGACCGGGGCCGCCGAGGCCGCCTGCGGGTTCACCATCGTCAGCACGCCGGCCACGAAGACCATCGACAGCAGAGCGGCCACCCGCGGCCGCCATCCTCGTCGTGTTGAGGTTCGTGGCGCTGTACCGAGAGCGTTCATATGCACCCTCCTGGGGGCGACTTGGGCAGGGTCGGTTCTTGTCGGTGCGTGCGGGTCGGGCACGGCAGGTCCGAGGGGGCGGCAGGACCTGGCCCCGGCGGGAGCAGGGGACCGGGTCTCCGCAAATTGTTAGCGCTAACAACTTGAACGTTGAACACCCGGCGTGTTGCAGGGAGAGAACCATGGGGCGCGACGGGCCGTCAAGTACCATGCCGCGACACGTCCGTCGGCCGCTACCGGAGACGGGCCGGTGATCAGTGACTGGTCGATGCCCATGGGAAGGACGCGCCTTCTTCGGCCGGACGGAGCAGGTGCCCTGGCAGGAGGTGGACGGCCGGATCGCGGCCGAAATGCTGACCCCGTACCCGCCCGGCATTCCGGCGGTCCTGCCCGGCGAGCGCCTCACAGCGGACGTTCTGCGTTAGCTGCGGACCGGGGTGGAGGCCGGGATGGTCGTGCCGGACGCGGTCGACGCCGAGGTCATGAGCGTCCGCGTGCTCTGCGAAGAGTGACCGCGGACGCCCTTCGTGCCGGTCACGGGGTGCCGGAGCGCAGGAGCCGCAGGACGGCGCGTTCGACGTGGCCATGGGTTGCCGGTTCACCGAAGGTGCCGTTCTCGCCCAGCTCGCCCAGGGCGGCGGCGATGGTCTCGCCTTCCTCGTAGCGCTCGATGACGCGGGGGTGAATGTAGGAGGCCCTGCACACGGCGGGGGTGTTCCCCAGGTATGCGCTGACCTCGCGCACGGCGCGCGCCACCACCTTGCCGCGGCGGGCACGGGACGCGCCGGTGGTGCTCTCGGACACGGCCAGGGCGACCGCTGCCAGCACGGTGGCGTACCAGGTCCTGAAGTCCTTGGCCGTCACGTCCCGGCCCGACCGGTCCCGCAGGTAGGAGTTGACGTCATCGGCGTGGACCTCGTGCCATTTTCCGTTTTCCCAGTAGGCGAAGAGCCTCTCTCCGTCCTCCCTGCGCCGCAGCAGCGCCCGGATCACCGCGTGGGCCTGCTCGTCGACGAGCGAGCGCTCGACCTCCTTGCCGGACTTGGCGGGGAAACGCAGCCGGATTTCGCCACTGCGGCAGGTGGCGTGTTCCCGCAGCAGGGTGGTGAGCCCGAAGCTCCCGTTGTCGCGGGCGTAGCGCTCACCGCCGACGCGGAGGAAGCCGAGGTCGAGGAGACGGGTCAGGCAGGCCAGGACGCGGAGGCGGGTCAGCCCGCGCCCGGCGAGATCCCGGGCCACGTGTTCTCGCAGCCGGGGCAGCGAGCGGGCGACGCGCTGGACGTGCTCGTGCTTGGCGGCGTCCTGCTGCTCGCGGAAGTACGGGTGGTAGAGGTACTGGCGCCGTCCGGCGGCGTCCGTCCCCACCGCCTGGATGTGACCGTTCGGCCACGGACAGACCCAGACGTCCCGCCAGGCCGGGGGTATCACCAGGGCGCGCACCCGTTCGCGGTCTGCTGCCGACAGGGCGTGACCGTCGGTGTCCAGGTAGCGGAACCCGCGTCCGTGGCCCACGCGGCGCCATCCCGGTGCACGGGGGTCACTCGTCCGCAGCCGCGCGGCCACGGTCAGTCCGTGCCGGGGTGTGCCTGCGTGCGCGGCGTCCACAGGAGCTGTTTGCCGCAGTCACAGGCGTAGATGCCGTTGCCCGGTACGCTTTCGCCTAATTTCCACGCATCTATCTGTTTCATGCCCGGCGTCTACCCCCCTCGCGTCGGCGCACGCCGAGCCCGTGGTGGTGCGATCGTGCTCCTGCCGGGCTGCGCGATGTCAGAGGCGTTTGGCGCTGCGCAGGGTGGCCGCGTAGTAGCCGTTGCCGTCGAGGCGGGAGGCGCCGCCCTTGTCGCCGATGGTGGGGCCGTTGGCCTCTTCGCGGCTCGAAATGAAGATCTTGTGGCCTTCGGTGTCGCTGCCGAGGAACATGCCGGTGTGGTCGAGGCGATCGGCCGTGCGCGCGTCGAGTTTGAAGAAGACCAGGTCGCCGGGCTGGAGCACATCGATCGAGGCCGGCCGGTCCTTCGCGGCCACACCCTTGAGCGGGAGGATGTCCACTCCCGTCTTCGAGCGGGCCATGCCGTTGGCGGTACGGGGCAGTCCCGAACCGCCGGCGTCGGTCGCCGTCAGAGGGAAACGGCTGCGGTAGCCGAAGACGGTGCGGATGAAGCCGGAGCAGTCGATGGCACGGTACTTGGGCTTCTCGGGCTGCTCGGTGGTGCCGTCCCGGAAGGTGTAGGGGATGCCCAGGTAGTCGTAGAAGTCCGACTGCTCCAGGCGCAGGTCGTTGCCCACGGAGCCCTTCGGGTTGATCGGCCCGAAGGCCGCGTCGCCCGCGTACGGGACGCCGGCGGCGTCCTTCTTCACCGGTGCCTTGTCGCCGTACTGGAAGGCGATCGCGAAGAGGTCGTCCTCCTCGCTGCCGGCGTACTTCTTGAACCAGTCCTGGAACCACTGTTCGCGCTCCGCACCCGCCCGCCAGGGCTCCGGCAGGAGGCGTACCCACGTGTCGGTGACGATCCGGGTCTGCGTGGTGGCCGGCTCGGTGAAGGTGCGCTGCTTGCCCGTGAGCGTCGCGGTACGGGCTCCGTCCGTGAACGTACCGAGGACCGCGCCGTTCGCGCCGCGCAGCACCGAACGCTGCGGGTTCTGCAGGCGCTCCCACTTCTGGCTGCCGTCCTGGCCGCCCTTGGCCCCGCCCCGGGCCGCCTGGTCCGTCACGGCCACCGCGACGGGTGCCTTGTCCTCCTCCTCCTTGCGCAGCGCGTAGGTGCAGTACGAGCTGGCGGCCAGCAGGCTCGCCACCAGGGCGGCGTGCAGGAGGGGGCGGCCGCGGCGGGTGGGTGTGACGGTCATCGTGGCTCCGGGCGGGGCAGTGGGCGTGGGCGGTCGGATGCGGTGGATCTCAGGAGTGCGGCAGGAAGCCGAGCAGGATGCCCGATGTCAGAACGACGTACGTCATGAGGGTCGCGGAGCCGGTGGCGAGGAGGGTGGCGCCCTTGGGCTGGCGCACCAGCTGGTAGGCGATCAGCCCGGGCACGATGAAGCCGAGGGTCTGGTTGGCGTAGAGGAGGGGGAACTCCATCTGCAGCACGATGACGACCGTCGCCTGGAGGAGCACGCCGATGAGGACCACGGCGGCGAACAGGCGCTTGCCGTAGAGGATGACGAACTTCTGGGTGACGAGCGTGAGCGCGTAGGTCAGCGTGGTGATGCCGAGGACGAGGGCCGCTCGCTGGAGGTCCTCGATGAGGGTGAGGGCGAGCCATCCCGGGGTGATCATGCCGCCGGGGGAGAGGTTCGTGGTCAGGTAGCACAAAAGGGAGAACAGCAGGCCCAGTGCGATGCCGATCGCGGCTATCTCGGGAGTGAGGACTGCGGGGATCAACGGGGCTCTCCTGGGTAGTGCTGCTGCGGGTCGTACGGCGCGGGGTCATACGGCTGTGGGTGGGGCGCGAGCGGGTCGTCCGCCTGCGGGTGGGCCGGCCAGGACGGTCCGTCCTGCGCGTACGGCGCTCCGTATCCGTACGGGGCCGCCGGGTGCCGCGGCTGGTCGGGGTGGGCCTGCGGGTACGCGGGGTTCGGGTGCTGCGCCTGGTTCCCGTACGGCTGCTGGTTCCCGTACGGGTCCTGGTTGCCGTACGGCTGCTGGGTTCCGTACGGCTGCTGGTTCACGTACTGCCGCGGCACGCTCGGCTGCGCGTACCGCGCCTCCTGCACGGGGGTGAGGTCCGTGTACGGATCGAGGTGCGGTACGTACTGCGGCGCGGCGGGGGTGGGCGCCGGCCCCGCGGACTCCGGCTCGGGGTCGTCCTCGAAGCCGGGGAGCTCGGCGAGGTGTTCCAGGAGGACCTCGCCCTGGCCGTGGATGTTGCCGATGGCCACCAGCGAGGAGCTCTCGCCGAGGTGGCCGAGCAGCTCGTGCATGAACTCCTCGCCGTCGCGCTGGTCTCCGCCGAGGTCGACGGCGCGCGAGCGCCACTCGGAGGGAATCGCGTCGATGGCGCTCTTGGCGGGGTGCCCGATCACGAACACCTTGTCCGGCTTCAGATCGGGCACGATCTGCCCCATCTGGCCGTTGCGTTCGACCCGGTCCGGGCGGCAGTTGATCACCACGTTCAGCGGGCGGTCGACGGCGCCGAGGTCGAGGAGCTGGTTGATGTTCATCAGCGTGGACTCGGGGTCGTTGGCGGCGAAGACGTTGGCGAAGCGCAGCCGCTTGCCGCCCGGTGCGAGGTACCGCTCGACGGACAGCACGCCCGGGTCCGGCGGGGCGTCGTACATCCCCTGGAGCGCGGTCTCCCGGTCGACGCCGAGCAGTTCGGCGACGGTGAGCGCGATGGCCACGTTCTCCTTGAAGGTGAACCAGCTGAACCCGCGGAGTTCCTCGTCGCTGACCGTGTCCGGGTCGGCGTAGACGAGCTTGCAGTTGCGCGCGTCCGCCTCCTGCTGGAGGACGTGGAAGCGTTCCTTCTCCGCGGTGACGCAGATCCCGCCGTGCGGCATGGACCGGGACAGGGAGCGCCCGATGTCGTCGAGCGTCGGGCCCATCTCGGCGACGTGGTCCTCGCGGACGTTGCACAGCACGCCGATGGTGGACTGGATCAGCTTGGACTGGTTGATCTCCTGGAGGGCCGGCATGACCGCCATGCACTCCATGACCAGCGCGTCCGGCTGGTAGGCGGCGGCGCGCCGGACGATGCCGATCTGTTCCACGACGTTGGCGATGCCGAACTTGCGGTAGACGGGCTCCTCGGTGGCGTCCGGGTGGATGAAGCGGGCCGCGGTGCCGGTCGTCTTGGCGACCGTGCGCAGCCCGCCGCCCCGCAGGGCGCCCGCGCAGAGCCGGGTGATGGAACTCTTGCCGCGGATCCCGTTGACGAGGACCCGGTGCGGGATCCGGTCGAGGTTGGCGAAGTGCCGGCGCTGCTCGATGATGCCGGCGGCCAGCATGACCAGGCAGCAGAAGAGCAGCACGCAGTAGAGGAAGAGCACGGTGGATCAGTTCCTTCCGGCCGGGGCCGTACGGCCGGGGTCGCGGCCCGGTCCGGCGCCGGCGTCCCGCTTGCGCTGCTCCTGGAGCTGCTGGCGGATGGTTTCGAGGCTGCGGGTGACGGCGCCGACCTCGTCGTGGTGGGTCGGGTAGAGGACGGTGCGGCGGTCGCCGTCCGCGACGGCCTCGGCGCGGTCGGCGAGCGTGCGCAGCGGCCGCACCACGACGATGTGCAGCCATCCCAGGCAGGCCACCGCGCCGGTGAGTCCGAGGAGGCCGGCCAGCACGGTGCGGTTCTGCGCGGTGTACGCGGCGATCTCCAGGCCCTTGGCGGGCTGGAGGCTGACGACCGTCCACCCCAGGGGCTGGGCGACCCCGCCCCCGGTCATGGGAGCGGCGGCGGCGATGAAGGTCCCGCCGTGGCGCAGGACGTTGCTGCGCGGGCCGGGGCCCTTGCCGGACTTCTGGTTGGCGCTCTTGACCAGGGCTTCGAGGTCATCGTTGGCCAGCTCCGTGAAGGCGCGGTAGCCGTTGCTGGAGCCGACGACGCGGTGCTTGGCGTCGACGACGCGGACTTCTCCCATGCCGGGGCGCTTGAGCAGGGCGTTGATGAAGTCGATGCGCAGCTCGCCGACCACGACCGCGCCGCCGAGGGCAGACGCCTCGGCGTACTCGGTGATCAGCGGCTCGTTGCCGATGTCGGTCACGGTCACGGAAGGTGTCGATGCCGTCTTGGCGCCGCTGTGGTGGGGCTTGCCGCCGGCCCGGGCGAGGACGGTGCCGTCCGCCTTCAGCACGTACAGGGACTCGTACCGGCCGTGCTCGCTGCGCGTGCGCTCCAGTACGGCCGTCAGCTCGGCGGGGGTCGCCTTGGCGGTGAGGACGGAGGCGACGGAGGTGAGGTCGGCGTGCCCTTCGTTCAGGGCCCGGCGCACCCGGTCGGCGAGGGTGTCGGTGCGCTCCCGCTGATCGTCGACGACCGTCTGGGGGACCTTGACGGAGGCGCCCGCGCGGTTCAGGGTCAGCAGCAGCGGCGCGGACCACACCACCAGCAGGGCCGCGCACGCCGCGACCAGGGCCCGCGTACCGATCCGGCCGCGCCGGCCGGGACGGGGGCCGTCGGCCGGCGGGCCGGGCTCGCCGAGCAACTGCTGCCGCAGCCGGTCCAGGGCGGCGCCGATCCGGGCGGCCTCGCCGTACTTGGGCAGGGTGACCGGGCGGCTGAGGTCGCCCCGGCCGATCCGGCGGCTCTCCAGGAACAGCTGGAGCAGCGGACGCTGCACGGTGACGACGAGCAGGGCCACGGCGAGGGCGCCGAGGGCCAGCAGCGCGCCGGCCGCGGCGATCCAGAAGAAGGAGTCCCCCACGGCGGAGCGCTGCTCGGCGGCGCTGACGAAGGTGACGACGGTCAGCCCGAGGGCGGACGCGTCCGTGGCGACCCCGGGCGTCGGACCGGAGAGCTTCGCGTAGCCGGCCACCGCGCGACGGCCGCTCGCGGAGTCTCCGAGCAGGCTGCCGCTCACCCCGGGGAAGCCGCCGGAACCGGGCTCCTTCGACTGGAGCGGGTGCCGCTTCGCCTTCTCGGCGGTGGTCGCGGCGAACGCGGCGAGCTGCTTCTGCTCCCGTTCCCCGCTGCCGACCCCGCTGCTTCCCAGTACGTGGCCCGAGACGTCGAGGACGGCGATGGCCCGGTCCTTGCCCAGGCTGACCCCGGGCACCTTCAGGCTGCTGGAGGCGACGAGGAGCTGCTGCGGCCGGCCCGGCCAGGACAGCAGGCCGAGGGTGAGGAGGCGGACCTCGCCGGTCTCCAGCCGCACCATGCGGGGGGCGAGGCCGTCCGGGCCGTTCAGGGTGCTCAGGTCGAGGGCCGTCAGCGGGAGGTTCTCCCCGCGCTGGGCTTCGAGCCGCCCCGACTTGATCTCGAGTACGGCCGTGCCGCGCCACTTCTGGTAGACGTTGCCGAGCTTGTCGAGCACCGCGTCCGGCGAAAGGGGTTCGCCGGCCCCGACCAGGGAGGCGGTCCTGCCGATGTCGGTGATGCTCTCGTCGAGGGAGGCGCGCAGGGCGATGGCGCCGTCCTCGGCGAAGTACTTCTGGGAGGTGAGGACGGCGGGCGCCACGGCGCCCTTGTCGATGTGCCCGAGCTGGAACGCGGTGAGGCCGGCCAGGGTCAGCAGCAACACCGAGAGGGCTGCGATGGGCGGACGTATGCCTCCCAACAGGGACATGTCCGCCCTGCGGCGGGTCCGGCGCCGCCGCCTCGATCGCGACGTAGCCAACACGGGCTCCTTTTTCGTTCTGTCCTGGAGCCGGTGCGGCACGAGGGTCATGGCAGGTCGTCGGGCGGCAGAGGGGGTGGTGGAGGTGGCTTCCGGGCCGACGCGCAGTCAAATTGAGCCACTCAGCTATTTTTATATGCCTATGAACGTTCCATGGACCAACCGGATAACAATTGCACTACTGTGCGCGTTTACCGGCCTGATTGGCGTAGGTTTGGTGCTTTTTGTGAAGCTGTCGGCGCCGCCTCCCAGGGCGGCCACCGGTCAGTCGGCCAGGCCCGCGCCCGCGGCCACCCGGTCCGCGGACAACGACCTGGAGCACCGGATCAGCCGCTTCACCGAGGCCTTCGGCGAGAGCGGCGGCTATCGCCTGCCCACGAGCGCCGAACGGCAGACGCTCACCAGGGGAGTCGCCCTCCTCCTGGACGGAGACCAGGACGGGGCGAGGGTCCAGCTGGCCGCCGTCGGCTACACCCTCGCTACCGTGACGGACTCCGTCAGCGGGCGCCGGTACGCGGAGGTCGCCGACGGAATCAGCGAGTCGGGCCCCGGCAACCGGGGCTGGGGCCGGGTCTACGTGGACCTCGATCACCCCCCGCGCTGGTCGGTGCAGGTCCCCCACCCCATCGCCGACGCCCACACCGAGGTCTTGGGCGCCCGGGTCCTGCGCGGCGCCCCGGGCGGCGTGCTGGTGCTCGCCGGAGCCCACCGCACCGCGGGCAAGGACGGAGCGGCCGATATGGCGCACCGTACGGATTCGGTCTTCCATGGCGTGATCAGCGAACTGATGCGGCGTCATATGCCGGGGATCCAGCTGCACGGGTTCGCCAACGAGTCGTTCCCCGGCCACGACGCGGTGGTGTCCACCGGAGTCGGCGGCCAGGCCACGGCGGACGCCAGGCAACTGACCGCGGCCCTGCGGGGTGATGGCTTGAATGTGTGCACGGCATATTCCGAGAAGTGCAAGCTCTCGGGGACCGAGAACGAACAGGGGCAGGTGGCGGCGGGCGACGGCATCCGGTTCCTGCACCTGGAGCTGAACCGGGCGGTCCGGGGCGACGACGCGCGCCTCGACAGCACCGCGGCCTCGATCACCACGCTGACCCGCGGCTGGTCCACCCTCTGACGGCGGGTGCGCGTCACCCCGGACCGGCTTCGAGCCGGTACCCGAAGCCGCGCAGCGTGGAGATGCCGGGCGGGTCCGTCGGCGGTACGGCCCGCGCCGCGCTCTGGGCGAGACGCCGGCGGAGCGAGGCCAGGGTGACGTCCAGGGTCTTGGTGGGGCCGAACCAGTTCTCGTCCCACACCTGGGCCATGAGGTCCTCGCGGGACACGGCGGTTCCGGCGTGCCTGGCCAGCACGGCGAGCAGGTCGAACTCCTTGGGGCGCAGGGGGACTTCCACACCTCCCAGGAGGCAGGTCCGGGCGCGCGTGTCCACGACGAGGGGCCCGACGCGGCAGGCCGCCTCCTGGTCGTCGTGCCCGGGGGGCAGACGGCGTAGGTGGGCGCGGAGCCGGGCCAGGAGCACGGACAGGGCGAAGGGCTTGACGAGGTAGTCGTCGGCGCCCGCGTCGAGCCCGGCGATGATGTCGATCTCTTCGGTGCGGGCGGTCAGGATGACGAGCAGCGAGTCGGGATGGCGGTTGCGGAGCTCCCGGGCGATGTCGATCCCGTCGGCGTCCGGCAGTCCGAGGTCGAGCAGGATGATGTCCGGGGGCGCCGCACGGGCGGCTTCGAGCCCCCCGTTTCCGGTGCGGCACCAGGTGGTGGCGTACCCGTGTGCCCGCAGTCCGGTGTCGAGGTGACGCCCGATGGTGTCGTCGTCCTCGATGATCAGGAGGGCGGGGGAGTGGTCGCGGCCGTGGGGGGCGGGCATGGTCAGCAGCGTAGGCCTGCGCGTCACAGTTCGCGCAGTTCCTCGACGGGTGGGCGGGCGGAGCGTCGGGCAGCGTTCAGGGCGGCCGCGGTGAGGGCCGCGACGGTGGCCACGGCGGTGACGGCCAGGTAGCCCCAGGGAACGGCCGCGCCGGCCGGCGGCGGGTCGAAGACGCCGGTGAGCACCTTGACGAGCATCTGGGACAGGGCCCAGCCGATGACGGCGCCGCCCGCGAACGCCGCCGTGGTCAGGGCGGCCGCCTCGGAGAGGACCAGACCGCGCAGCTGGCGACGCGTGGCGCCGAGGACGGTGGTGATCGCGAAGGTGCGCCGGCGTTCGGCCAGCCCCAGGGCCAGCACGATCCCGCCGGACGCCGCGGCCAGGAGCACGGCGAAGCCCAGTTCGATCCGGGTGAGGCCGCCCAGGTCCACGGCGGTGAGGCTGGAGCCGACGGTGGAGCGCGCCTGGGTGATGTCGGTGACCGTGGCGGAGGGGCCCAGCCGGTGGCGCAGGGCTTCGGCGACGCCGTGCTGGTGCGTGCCGCCGGTGTCCACGAGGAACGCGCCGACGGCGTCACTGCCCGTCGCGCGGGCCACGTACTCCGCGTTCGCGACCAGGAAGCTGTCCTTGGGCGCCGTGGGGAACTCCTTGACGACGCCCGCGTAGTGGAAGGGCACGGAGCGCAGAGCCTGGGTACCGCTGTCCCGGAGCCGCAGGTTGATCGTGTCCCCGGGGACGAGGCGGAAGTCCTTGACGGTTTCCTCGCTGACCAGCAGGGCGTCGGGACGCGCGGCGAGGCTGTGCAGCAGGGCGCGGGCGGTACCGCCCGCGAAGTAGGCGTCCTGGAGTGAAGTGGCGCTCGCGATCGTGGCGGGCCGGACGCCGTACAGGTCCTGGAGGTCCGCCCCGACGTACGCGAAGCGGTGCAGGAGGGGTTCGACGTGCCGGACGCCCGCCACCCGCAGAGTGGAGGCCGCGCCGGGTCCGGTGCGCGTACCGGGAGGCTGGGTGACGGTGACGTCGGCGCCGTTGGTCAGGCGGGCGTCGACCTCCGCTTGCTGCCGGTAGGTGGCGTTGAACACGGACGTGGAGACGGCGAAGGCCAGCGCGAGGCCCAGGAGGACGGCCGCGTGGGCCAGAGGCCGGCGCCTGCGGGACATGCTCGCCGCCGTGGTGGAGGCGAGCGTGCCGGTCAGGGGCCGCGCGAGGCGGGCGAGGGCCGGCCGGCCGTGGGCGAGGGCGAGGTAGGTCAGGCGCCACCACAGCAGGGCGCCGCCGAGCCAGAGCAGGGCGGGCCCGAGGAAGGCCCAGTAGGACACGGAGATGCTCGGCACTCCCTCGGGGGCCAGCACGAGGGCGTACTGGTTGGCCCCGGCCGCCTTGAACACCAGCAGACAGAGGGCGAGGAGCACGAAGTCCAGGCCGTAGCGCATCCAGCGGGGGGAGCGGTCGCGCCGTACCTCACGCCGGGCCTGGGCGACCGTGCTGGAGCGCAGGTCGCGCAGAGCGGGCAGCAGGATGGCCGCCCCGGCCACGGCGACGCCCAGGAGGAGGGAGACGGAGGACCAGAGCAGGGCGGAGGCGGCGCCCACCCCGAAGGAGGCGGTGCCGAAGGCGGCCAGGCCGGTGAGTGCGGCGATCCCGATGCCCAGCAGACCTCCGGTGATGCCGACCACGGCCGCCTCCGCCGCGGCCAGGGCGGCCACGTGGCGCGGCGACAGTCCGCGGGTGCGCAGCAGCGCCTGTTCCTGGCGCCTGCGGTCCGCCCCCGCCCCCGCCACCGCGGCGGTCAGCAGGGCGGCGAGCACCGAGCCGGGAACTCCCAGGAACAGGAAGAGGATCTGGGCGTAGAGGGCGTCCTGGCGGGCGGCGTCGAGTGTGGCGCCCAGGTTGTCCCCGATGACGGCGCCGCCCGACGTACGGGCCTCCAGGTTGCGGGCGGCGGCGGTGACGGCCGTGTAGGCGGCGGCGGGATCCGCCGGCAGGGGCGCGTCGCGGGTGATGTGGATCTGCGTGGTGACGGCGGCCGGGTCCGTGGCGGCCAGCGGTGCGGTCAGCCGGGTGAAAAGGTCCTGCGGGACGATGACGACGTTGTCGGGCGGGGCGGAGGGCTGGGACTGCGGCGGGGCGCCGACCTTCTGGAACAGGGAGTCGGCCTGAGGCAGGTCCACGATTCCCGCCACGCTCAGGGAGGCCGGCGCGGTGCCGGGCAGCCGGACGGTGACGGTGTCTCCGGGCGCCGCGTGCAAGTTGGCGGCGGTCTGCTGGGCGAGGAGCACCCCGGTGCCGCTCCCGGCGAGCAGCCGCACGACGCCGGGGAAGGTGCGGCCGTATCCCTCGGGAAGTCCGAGGACGACGCCCGGTCCGGTGTCCTGGGTGCTGCCCGCAGCCGTGGTCCGCAGCCCGGTGCTGTGCACCATGCCGACCGTTTCAGCGGCACGGACCCCCGGGTCCGCCCGGACGGCCGCGACGACGGCGCCCGCGTCGGCGCCGGGCTGGATCTCGGCCTGCCAGTCGACGGCGACCGAGCGCACGGCGCGGGCCGTCATCGTGGATTTCGAGGCGGTCAGGAAGGAACCCAGGGCGGCGACGAGTGCGACCGCGAGGGCGATGCCCGCGGCCGCGGCGGCGAGGCGCCCCGTCCGGTGGCGCAGGAGTCCCCGGACCCAGCGGCCGATCACGGCCCGGCTCCCTGGGGAGTGGCCGGGGCGGAGGCCGGGAAGGTGTCGGGGCCGGCCCGCAGACGGCCGTCGTCCATGGACCACTGCCGGCTCAGGCGCCGGGCGACGCGGAGATCGTGCGTGGTGACGACCAGCCCGGCACCGAGGGTGTCGGCGGTGGCCAGGAGCACGTCGATGACGTGCCGTCCCGTGACCCGGTCGAGCTGTCCCGTCGGCTCGTCCGCGAGGATCAGCCGCGGGGCCGCCGCCAGTACCCGCGCGACGGCGACCCGCTGCGCCTGGCCACCGGAGAGTTCCTCGGGGAGCTTGTCCGCCAGGTGGGCGGCGGCCACGAGGGCCAGGCAGTCCAGGGCGCGGCGCCGGGCGGGCGGCTCCGGCCGCCCGGAGAGGACGAGGGGCAGGGCGGTGTTCTCCACGACGTCGAGGGCGGGGATCAGGCTCGGGCCCTGGAAGACCACTCCTACGGTCTCCGGCCCGGGCTTCCCGGTCAGGCCCGGCCAGGTGACCCGGCCGCTGGTCGGCTCTTCGAGAGCGGCCATCAGGTGGAGCAGGGTGGACTTGCCCGATCCGGACGGCCCGGTGATCGCGATGCGGTCTCCCGCACGGATCTCGCAGGAGGCGCCGTGGACCGCGACGACAGCGGTGGCTCCGGCGCCGTAGGTGCGGGCCGCCGACTCGCAGCGGACGAGGACGGCGGCGGTGTTCACGGCCGGATCCTTCCGTCGCGCAGGGCGATGGTCCGGTCGGCGATCCTGACCGCCCGTCGGCTGTGGGTGACGAGGAGGACCCCGGCCCCGCGCTGCGCCCGGTCCTGGAGCAGGTCGAGGATCCGTTGTTCGGTGGGGCCGTCGAGTTCGCCGGTGGGCTCATCGGCGAGCAGCACGTCGGGTTCGTTGGCCAGGGCGACGGCCAGACCCGCGCGGGCCCGCTCTCCTCCGGCGAGCTCGTGGGGCAGTGCCCGTCGGCGGGCGCCCAAGCCCACCTGGTCGAGGAGTTCGCCGATGCCGGACCGGCGTGACGGGGTGCGGGTGGCACGGGCCGCCGAGCGGGCCAGAAGGATGTTGCCGCCCAGGTCCAGGTGCGGCAGGAGGTTCCCGGACTGGAGCAGTACGCCGATGCGCCGGGCGCGCACCCGGGCCCGCTCGCCTTCCGAGAGGTGGCTGACCCGTTCGCCGCCCACGTACACGTAGCCGCCGTCGGGCTCGTCCAGCCCGGCCAGGCAGGCCAGCAGGGTGGACTTGCCGGATCCGGACGGTCCGATGACGGCGAGGGTCTCTCCGCGCCGCAAGCTCAGACTGACCCCCCTCAGCGCGAGGGTCTCTTCCGCGCCCGACCGGTAGAAGCGGTACAGGTCGCGGGCGGTGAGCACCTCCTCCGTCGTACTGCCGGCCTGGCTCATCACTGCCACCTCAACGAGTCCGTGACGGTGCGCCAGGGGTCGACGTTGTCGGCTCCGGCCGGTCCCGAAAGGGTGAGGTCGGTTTCGTGTCCGGCGTGGAAGAACGCGTACCTCTCGAAAGCGTCCCGTACCGCCTTGCCGGTCACCGGGTCCGCGGGGCCGTTGCCCTGGTAGGTGAAGAGGACTGCCTGCCCGGCCGGCCGGGTGACCGTGGTGGTCTTGCCCGCGGTGAAGCCGGGGACCTGTCCGCGCAGGGCCGGCACGACGGTCGCGTTCACGCTCTGCGCGGTGGGGGGCGATGCCGCCGCGGCGGTGTGGAGCGCGATCCGGTTCAGCTTGTCGGTGAAGGTGACGTCCCCGTTGGCGGCGTCCGTACGGGACCATCCTTCGGGCACCTTCAGGGTGAAGGAGCCCGGGGCGGACCGGTAGGTGACGTAGGCCTGGTTGTCGGGGATGTCGCCGGCGGGGTTGGACTCCGCGGGGGCCGGCGCGGTGGAGGTGACGGCGGCTCGGGGAGCGGGCGGGTGGGAGGAGCCGGAGCCGCATCCGGCCAGTGCGGACACGGCCACGGTCAGCGCGATCACGGGCAGGGGAACGGCGTAGGTGAGTCGCATGGTCCTCGTGCTCCTTCGCAGGAGGCGGACTGCTCTGGCTACGACGCTAGGCCCACGAGGGTTAGCGCGCGCACGGCGCAGGGTGAGAGGACGGCAAAACCCGCCCGTGCCGGAAGCGGCCGGCAGCGGGACGGGCGCCTTCATGATGGGCGCTATGAGAGCACGCGTGGTCCGCGTGGCCCTGGTGGCCGCGACCGTCGCCCTGGTCCTGCTTGCCGTTCCGCTGGCGGTGGCCGTCCGCTACGCGTTCTTCGCCGACGAAGGCGGGGAGCTGGAACGGGACGCCATGGCCGCCGTCGTCCGGGTGGGGCCCGACTTCACCGCGGGGGACCCGGTGGAACTGCGCGCCGTCCGGCCGGACGAAGGGCTCGCCCTCTACGACGCCGCGGGCAGGCTTCGCTCGGGGTCGGGGCCGGCCCGTGGCGGAGCCGCCGTCACCCGCGCACTGGCCGGAGGCGTGGCGCGGAGCCGGTCCGGTGGGGAACTGGTCGTCGCGGTACCCGTCTCCAGCGGCGAGCGGGTCATCGGGGCGATCCGGGCTTCGACCGGTGCCGGCACGGTGTGGACGAGGGTCCTGTGGGGCTGGGCCGTCCTGCTGGGCCTTTGCCTGGTGGCGCTCGGCGCGGCGGTCGGCGTCGCCCGCAGACAGGCGTCCGTCCTCGCCGCCCCCCTGGAGGCTCTGGCCGGTACCTCGCTCGCCGTCGCCGGCGGAGACCTGACGGCGCGGGCGGAGCAGAGCACGATCGCGGAGATCGACGAAGTGGCGCGCGCTCACAACACGATGGTCGACCGCCTCGCGCAGCTCCTCGAACACGAACGGCATTTCACCGCCAACGCCTCCCATCAGCTGCGTACCTCCCTGGCCGGGTTGCAGCTCGGTCTGGAAGCGGCCCTGGACGATCCGGACGCGGACCAGCGGGCCGCTCTCGCCGAAGCCGCGGAACGGTCCCGGCACCTGGACCACACCATCGAAGAGGTTCTGAGACTCGCCAGGTCGGGCGCCGGCATGCTTGCGTCCGGCCAGGAGCAGCCGGCCGGGGACGTGCTGGCGGCCGCCGATCGCCGCTGGCACGGCGCGTTCGCCGAAGACGGCCGCCGTCTGACCACGATCTGGGAACCTCAGGCGGGCCGCCTGCCGGTGCCGGGCCGTACGGTCGAGCAGATCGCCGACATCCTCCTGGACAACGCCCAGCGGCACGGCCGGGGGACCGTCACCGTGACCCTGCGGGACCTGGGTACGGCGTTCGCTCTGGACGTCGCCGACGAGGGATCCGCCGGACTGGACCCCCGGGTCATCTTCGAGCGGGGCATCGGCGAGGGCTCGGGCATCGGCCTGGCGCTGGCACGACAGCTCGCCGACGCGGCCGGAGGCCGCCTCTCGCTCGCCTCCACCGCTCCGACCCGCTTCACGCTGCTGCTGCCCCTGCACGCAGACGGGTGACCCGGTTCGCGAGGAGCTTCTGCAGCACACCGAACACGAGTACGGGCAGCAGGATCTGCGGCCGGTCCGGCATCGCGACGCCGATCAGCACGGCGCCGGCGCTGCTGTTGCTCATGCCGCACGCCAGCGTGAGGGACCGGCCGGCGCCCGTTTCCAGCCGGAGGGCACGTGCACACCAGCTCCCGCCCCCGAAGGACAGGGCGCAGACGGACGCCGCCGTCACCGCCGCCGCGAGCAGGAGCAGCGGCCTGGGGCGGATGAGGAACGCTCCCAGCGCGCCGCTGGCGTTGACGTACGTGAGCAGCAGCGCGGCGAGTACGGCCGAGGGCGCGGTGAGCCGGAGGACGGCGTGCTCGGCGCGGACGGACAGGAGGCGTCGGACGCCCATGCCGAGAGCGCACGGGACGACGATCGCGGTGAGCGCGAAACCGCCGCCCGCTTCCGCCGCGGCAGCGGTCACGGGATGCGCGTAGGCGCTGGTCAGCAGCGGTGCCAGGGTCGTGATCGTGAGCGGCACGGTGAAGGGACTGACCAGGGCGGAAGCCAGGACCAGACCGAGCATGGCCGGTTCGTCGCCACGGCCCGCCGTCGTCCAGACCGTTGCGCCGGCCGCCACCGGCATGGCGAGCGTCAGCATCATCGCGGCGACCATGCCGCTGCCGCCGTCCGCGTCCGCCGAACACCGCAGGGCCACGGCGAGGAGCGGGATGATCAGCAGGGGCGCGGCCAGATGGAGGGCCAGTCCGGCCACGATGACGCCGGGCCTGCGCAGCATCCGGACGATCGCCTGCGGGCTGCTGCGCAGGCCCGCCGCGAACAGCACGGCGAAGAGGAGGACTTGGGTGCCGCCGGCCTTGAGGTGCACCGCCTCACCCAGGACGAGCTGGTGCTCGTGGCGCACCCATGAGCCGGGGGCGGGCAGGGCCGCGGCCGCGGCGTAGGCCGCGCACGAGGCCCAGCCGAGCCGTCCGCGTAAGAACCCGAAGGCTCGGAAAGGGTGGTGCCGGGGTGGGGGAGCCTTCTGCATGGCGGCGAGCGTAGGTCCGGCCCCGCCGCGCGCGGGGGAGGGCGGCCGCCGTCGGGCGACGCGCTCAGGACGTGTTCAGGTTGCGATGAGCCGGGTGCGGAACGTGGTGCCGTCCGCGGTGTCGTGGACGGTGATCGTGCCGCCGTGGAGTGCCGCGATGTCCCGGGCGATGGACAGGCCGAGACCGGTGCCGCCGTAGTCGCGGCTGCGGGCGTCGTCGAGGCGGGTGAACCGTTCGAAGATCTTCTCCCGGTCGGCGGCGGCGATCGGGGCACCGTCGTTCGCCACGTCCAGGACGGCGTCGCCGGTCACCGGGTCGGCCGTCAGCCGCACGGTGACGCGGTGGCGGGCGTGGCGCTGGGCGTTGTCCAGGAGGTTGGTCAGCAGGCGGCCCAGCCACAGCGCGTTGCCGGAGACGATGACGTGGCCGGACGTGTGGAGGGCGGCCGTCCGGGGGTCCGTCGAGCGTGCTGCCACGGTGGTTCGGACGAGTTCGGCGAGGTCGACGGGTGCGCCGGGACGGCTCTGCCCGGTCGCATCGAGGCGGGCGAGGAGGAGCAGGTCGGCGGAGAGCGCCTGGAGGCGTTCGGTGTCCTGGAGGGCGCCTTCCACCAGGGTGTCGCGCACCTTCGGATCCGGGTGGGTGTGGGCGACCTCCAGCTGCGTCCGCAGGACCGCGAGAGGGCTGCGCAGTTCGTGAGAGGCATCGGCGATGAACCGGCGCTGGCGGATCCCCGCGGCTTCCAGCCGTTCCAGCATGGCGTTCATGGTCTGGGCGAGATGGGCGATCTCGTCGTCGCTGCGCGGGGCCGGGACCCGGCGGTCCAAGTCGCGGTCGCTGATCGCGGCGACCTCGGCCCGGATGGCCTCGACCGGCCGCAGCGCCCTGCCGGTCGTACGCCAGGCAAGGACCCCGACGGTGAGGAGCATCAGGGTGCTCAGGGCGGCGAGGGCCGCCGTGGTGATGTCCTCGGCCGTGTCGGCCGTGCGCAGCGAGGCGCCGACGTGGACGGTCACCGGTCCGGTGGGCGTGGCGGTGGCGACGGTGGTGACGCGCTGCTCGTGCTTCTCGCCGAGGGCGTCGAGGTTGTAGGTCCGGTGGCCCTCGTGGGTGCCCGTGGGGGCGAGGGCGGGGCGGCCGGTGAGGTTCTGGCTCTGCGCGATCACCATTCCCCGGGCGTCGACGACCTGGATGAAGTCGGTTCCGGGGCCGAGCGGCAGCTGAGGGGTGAGGCGACCGGCGGCGGCGAGGCGGGAGACGGCCTCGGTCTCCTCGCGCGCCCCCGTTTCCACGGTCTGCTCCAGATTGACGCGCAACAGCGTCTGGACGACGGCCGACGCGGCGAGCATGACGACGGCGACGCTCACACACGCGGCGAGGGTGGTACGCGTACGGACCGAGCGCGGCGCCAGCCGTCGGATCGGTGCGGCCGCCTCGGGACGACCCGTCAGAAGGCCGGGGAGGGCGGCGGCCAGGCGGCGCGCGGCGCGGACGACGCCGGGGCGCCCCGGCAGGGGCGGGGCCGGTCGCGGCTCAGCCACCGTCGGCCGCCAGCCGGTATCCGGCGCCGCGCACGGTCTGCACCGCCGCCCGCCCGAAGGGGGCGTCGATCTTGCGCCGCAGGGCGCTCACGTGAACCTCGACGGTGTTCGGGTCGCCGTCCGTGTTGCTGTCCCAGACCTCGTCCAGGATCTCGCGCTTGGAGACGGCCTCGCCGGCTCGCCGGGCGAGGTGGTCCAGGACGGCGAACTCGCGTGGGGTGAGCGGGACGGGCACGCCGCCGCGGGTGCAGGTGCGGGCGGCGGAGTCGATGACCAGATCGCCGAGCACGGTGCGCTGCGGGGCCCGGCTGCCGATCCGCCGGGCCAGCGCCCGCAGGCGGGCGAGGAGCACCACGAAGGAGAAGGGCTTGGAGAGGTAGTCGTCCGCGCCGGTGTCCAGCGCCTCGGCCTCGTCCCACTCGCCGTCCTTGGCGGTGAGCATGAGGATGCCGACGTTGCTGCCGCAGGCCCGCAGACGTGAGCACACACGGTAGCCGTTCAGGCCGGGCAGCATGATGTCGAGCACCACCACGTCGTAGGCGCTGTCCGTGGCCTTGGCGAACCCGGACAAGCCGTCGTGGGCGACGTCCACGCTGAAGCCCTCGGCGGTCAGTCCGTGCCGGAGCGCCAGGGCCAGCCGGCGCTCATCCTCCACCACCAGTACACGCATGCCCCCAGAGTGGCACGCTGCCGGCGGGCGGAGCTGAAGGGGTCTTCAGGTCTTCAGCATCCCTTCAGGGTCTCCGGATCATGCTGTGCCCCGAAGTCCGGGCGCAGGGCCCCGGACCTTGAACGAGGCAGGGGTGGTCACAGTGAGTGAATCCGTGGGTGGGTCCGTGGGTGCCGACGAGCCGCAGCAGCAGACGGGCGAGGGCGGCGCCGGCACGACGGCGGAGAAGCCGGCCGGCGGGCGCCGGCCCCGTGGCCGCAGAGCGCGCTGGGCCGTGGCAGGTGCGGCTGCCGTGGTGGTGATCGGCGGCGGCGCGGCCGCGGCGGCCCTCCACCACCACGAGGAAGAGGGGCGCGGCGAGCACGAGGTGGCGGCAGCCGGGGACCACGAGCGCGGCGACGAGTCGCAGGAGAACTCCGACGGCCGCGAAGGCCGCGACGGCCGCCACGGACACGACGGCAAGCACCAGGACGGGGCGCGCGGCCCGCGCGCCGGTGGCTTCCGCGATCCCTCGGCCGGCGGCGCCCCGGCCCCGCTGCCCTCGCTCTCGGCGGCGGACGCCATGACCAAGGCCACCGCGGCGGTGGGCGACGGCAAGGTCGAGTCGCTGGCACCGGTCACCGAGCAGGGCGGCGGCCGCGCTTGGCGGATCGTCGTCGTCGGACCCGACGGAGTGCGGCACGCGGTGTCCGTCGACGGCACCAGCGGCACGTTGACCGGCAACACCGTCCTGGGCGGCTGAACCGGACCGACCGAGCGACCGGGCAACCGGCCGAGCGGCGGGGCCGGCCCCGGCCGCGCCGCGCAGAAAGGAGTGCCGCCGTCTTGGGCGCCACGACAACCCCCCGGGCGCACCACCGCGCCCAGGCCCAGGCCGTTCGCTCCGCGGCGAGCAAGGTCCCCGAGGTGACCGCGGTGTTCTGGATCGTCAAGATCCTCACCACCGGCATGGGCGAGACCACCTCCGACTACCTCGCCCGGACCCTCGGGCCCGTCCCCGCGGTCGGCTCGGCCGGTCTGCTGCTGGCCGCCGCCCTGGTCGCGCAGGCCCGCGCCCGCCGCTACGTCCCGGCCGTGTACTGGTCCGCCGTGGTCATGGTCAGCGTCTTCGGGACCATGGCCGCCGACGTGGCGCACGTGGCCCTCGGCGTGCCCTACGCCATGTCCGCGGTGGCGTTCGCCCTGGCCCTGGCCCTGGTCTTCACCATCTGGCGGTGGACCGAGGGCACCCTCGCGGTGGAGACCGTGGCCGGTGGGCGCCGCGAGGCCTTCTACTGGACCGTGGTCATGGCCACCTTCGCCCTCGGCACCGCCGTCGGCGATCTGACCGCGGCGACCCTGGGCTGGGGATACCTGCCCTCCGGGCTGCTGTTCGCCGCCCTGATCGCCCTGCCGGCGCTCGCCCACCGGCTGTTCGCCCTCCCGCCCGTGCTCGGCTTCTGGTGGGCGTACGTGCTCACCCGGCCCCTCGGCGCCTCGTTCGCGGACTGGGCCGGCGTGGGCGCCGAGCGCGGCGGCATCGGGCTGGGCACCGGGCCGGTCAGCCTGGTCCTCGCCGTGATCATCGTCGCCGTGGTCCTGTGGCTGAGCGCCGCCGACCGCCGCGCGGCACGAGCACGGGCACTGCCCTGACGCCCGGCCCCTGTCGCCGTACCGGGATGCCCGCACCACCGAGTGCGGGCGCCCGGGTACGGCGACAGGGGCCTCGCGGCCGTCGGGTCCGGTGAGACGGTCAGGATGCGTTCAGGTTCCGGATGCCACAGTCGGGCCGCATGACCTACGAAACGTCTGAGAGTCCCACGGCTCCCGGGGCAGCCGCCCGTCCTGGAGACCAGCCGCGAGCCGGCGAGAGCGTCCGGACGCCTGCGCGGCAGATGCTGAACAAGGTTCCCGAGGTCACGATCTGGTTCTGGGTCATCAAGATCCTGTGCACCACGGTCGGCGAGAGCTTCGCCGACTGGATCAACATGAACCTCGGTCTCGGCCTGGTCAGCACCGCTTTGATCTTCACCGGCGCGCTGGCAGCGGTCCTCGCCTGGCAGCTCAGCGCCGATCGCTACATCCCGTTCGTGTACTGGCTCACCGTCGTGGTGGTCAGTGTGACCGGCACCCTCTACACCGACATCCTCACCGACAGCCAGGGCGTGCCCCTCGCCCTGAGCAGCGGCGTGTTCGCCGGCGTGCTCGCCGTGGTCTTCGGCATCTGGTACGCGAGGGAGCGGACCCTGTCGGTCCACAGCATCACCACCCGGCCCCGCGAGCTCTTCTACTGGCTGGCGGTCCTGGTCACTTTCGCGCTCGGCACGGCGACGGGAGACTGGACCCTGGAGCTGACCGGGTGGACCGCGGGCGTCTCGGTGCTCCTGCCGCTCGGACTCATCGTCGCGATCATCGTGGGCCGGCGCCTGGGCGCCAACGCCGTGCTCTCCTTCTGGCTGGCCTACATCCTCACCCGCCCGCTCGGTGCCAACCTCGGCGACTGGTTCGGATCGCCCAGCGCCGACGGCGGCCTGGGCCTCGGCACCGCTGTGACGAGCGTGATCTTCCTTACCGCCATCCTGGCCACGGTCGTGTACCTCACGCGCAGCCGGAGCGATGTCATCGAGGTGCAGGAGGCGACCGGCACCCCGCGCGCGGCGAGCCCGGCACGTGAGCGGGGCATGCTCGCGTACTACGCCGTCGTGGCGGTCGCGGCCGCGGCGCTCCTCGTCTGGGCGAACCACCAGCCACACGCCGCCGCCGGCGCGGAAGAGGAGTCGCCCGCGCCGGTGAGCGGCCAGATCGCCCCGCAGGAGGCGACGTCGCCGTTCCCGCCGGCCGAGATCGCGAAGTTCCGCACCATCACGGGTGACACCCTGGCGAAGGTCAACGCGGGTGATCAGCGTGCCGCGACCAGCCGGGTCACCGACCTGGAGACCGCGTGGGACGACGACCAGTCCACCCTTGAGCCCAAGAGCGAGAAGGCCTGGAACTTCCTCGACGGCGAGATCGACCACGTGCTCAAGGCCGTGCGCGCCCCGCACCCCGACAAGGCCGCCGAGGTCGACGCGCTCACCACGCTCCTCACCTCGCTCGGCTGAAACCTCGTTCGGCTGAACACCGACGTACGCCTGATCGCCCCGGCGCATCCCCCCGCGCCGGGGCTCCCTGCCGTTCCGGGCGCGTGAGCTGGGCGTTTACCGTCGTCTCACCGTGAACGGGCCGGGCGCTAACCCGCCACTGCCTAGCGTCGGAGGAGACCTGTCGTTCTGCTCGTCTCCGGAAAGGCGCCATGATCATGCGACGTACGACCATTCCGGCCCACGCGCCCGCCGCTGCGGGCCGAGCCGCCTCTCCCACCGGCACCGACGCAGTGATCGGGGCCGCCGGCCGGCCCGGCCGGCCGGGACGTCGAGGGGCCCTGCCGTGACCACCGCCGACACCCTGCTCCTGCGCTGCCAGGACGCCGCCCGCGTCCCCGGCCCCGGGCCGACGGCCGTGGCCGCCGTCAACAGTGCGACCTGCGAGGTCCACGCGGGCGACCGGATCGCCATCACGGGCCCTTCGGGCTCCGGGAAGTCCACCCTGCTGCATCTCATGGCGGACATCCTGCAACCCACGGCCGGAGAGATCAGCTGGCCGGGGCTGCCCCGGGTACCGGCACGCGGGCAGGTCGGAGTCGTCCTCCCGGGCCACGCCCTGGTGCCGGCGCTGAGCGTGGCGGAGAACGCCGCGCTGCCCCTCGTACTGGCCGGCGTTCCCAGGGAACGGGCGCACCTGAGGGCCCTGCACTGCCTGGCCGTGGTGGCGGCCGCCGAACTCGCCCACAAGATGCCGGCCGAACTCTCCGGCGGCCAGGCCAAGCACGTGGCCATCGCCCGCACGCTGGCCACCTCGCCGCGCCTGATCCTGGCGGACGATCCGACCTGCGACCTGGACCGCGCCACCGGCCGAGAGGTGATCGACGTCCTCTTCGCGGCCGCGGACGAAGCGGGCGCCGCCCTCGTCGTCGCCACCCGGGACCCGGCCGTCGCCGACCGGCTCCGCAAGCGGTGGGCGATGCACGAAGGACGCCTGCACCTGCGGCCCCGTCCGCCGGCCCCGGCCAAGGCGGCGCCGCGGACCCCCGCGCTCAGCCTGCCCGAAGCGGACGGCGAGAGTAAGGCCCAGTACATCGTGCGGAAGCTGCCGGAGGTCACCCTCGCCTTCTGGATCATGAAGATAGCCGCCACCACGCTCGGCGAGACCGCCGGGGACCTGTTCGCGCAGACCCTGCGCCTGGGCTACTTCCTCACCACGATCGTCCTGTTCCTCATGTTCGTGGTGACCCTGGTGGTGCAACTGCGCGCGAAGCGCTACAACCCGTTCTTCTACTGGCCCGTCATCGTGTCCACCAGCATGGTCGGCACCACCGTGTCGGACTTCATGAACCGCGACGCCAGCTCCAAGTACCTGGCCAAGGGCATGACCACGCTGGGCTGGGGCCCACAGGGCCTGGGCCTCGGCTATCCGGCCGGTGCGGCCATCCTCATCTCGCTGCTCATCGCGATCTTCGTCGCCTGGAAGTTCACCGGCCAGACCTTCGTCATCCGGGACATCGTGACCTTCCGAGGCGAGGCGCTGTTCTGGTCGGCGATCCTCGTCTCGAACACACTCGGCACCTCGATGGGGGACTTCCTCTCCGACAGCTCCGGACTCGGATACGCGGGCAGCGCCCTGCTCATCACGGGCGTCCTCCTCGTCCTCGTCATCCTCATCCGCGTGCCCTTCGTCCCCAACGTCGTCCTCTTCTGGATCGCCTTCGTCCTCACCCGGCCTCTGGGGGCCACCGCGGGCGACTTCCTCACCAAGCCCACCGCCAAGGGAGGCCTCGACCTGGGCACCGCCGGCTCCTCGGCGGTACTGCTGGCGATCCTCTTCGCCTTCATGGCCTACGGCCACTTCCGGGACAGGGCGCGCGGCGCGGAACGGGAGCGCATCGCCGCGGCGCGAAGCTGAACGCCCCTTCAGGTCTTCAGCGGCCCTTCAGCAGGGTTTCGCCATGCTCGCCGTCACGGCCCCAGGCCGGCCGGCCACGGGATCCCGGGGCCCGGCCCGGCAACGTCACGAAGAGGAGAACCCCGTGCCCCAGCTCGGCAGGCCGACGGACCGGCGCGCGGCGAAGCCCGGGCTCGTACGTCAACGCTCCAGGACCGACCCGCTGCGGGTCGTCATCGTCTCCGCCTCGGTCGGCGCCGGACACGACGGTGCCGCCGCCGAGCTCTCCCGCCGCCTCACGGCCGACGGGCACACGGTGGACCGGTGGGACCTGCTCGACTTGCTTCCGGCACGGGCCGGAAGGGCCGCCAGCGGCCTCTACCACCGTCTGCTGGAGCATGCCCCGTGGGCCTACCAGCGGATCTACACCGGCACGGAGCACGCCGGGGGAGCCGGCCCCGCCGCTCGGGCCCTGCTGCGTACGGCGCAGGACCGGGTGCTGCGAGCCCTGCCGGCCGACACCGGAGCCGTCGTCTCCACGTACCCGGGGGCCAGCCAGGTGCTCGGCGGCCTGCGGCTGGCGGGCAGACTCACGGTCCCGGCCGTGACCTACCTGACGGACTTCTCCGTCCACCCGCTCTGGGTGGCACGCGGTATCGACCTGCACCTGGCCGTGCACGAGGTGCCGGCCGCGCAGGCGCGTGCCCTCGGTGCGGCCGAGGTCCAGGTGTGCGGACCCGTCACCGATCCGCGGTTCCGTCCGCCGCGCGCCGGCGAACGGGCAGCCGCGCGCGAGCGGTTCGGTCTGTCGCCGGATCTTCGGTACGCGCTGCTGGTAGCGGGTTCCTGGGGTGTGGGGCCGGTGCGCCGGGTCGCCGCCGAGATCCGTGCCTGCGGTGTCGCGGTCCCGGTCGTCGTGTGCGGCCACAACCAGGTCCTGGCACGGCAGCTCACCGCCGACGGCATCGAGCACGTGCACGGCTGGACGGACGACATGCCGCAGCTGATGTGGGCCTGCGACGTGATGGTGCAGAACGCCGGGGGGCTGACCTCGCTGGAGGCGTGCGCGAGCGGCCTCCCCGTGGTGAGCTACCGCTGCATACCCGGCCACGGCGCGGCCAACGCCGCGGCCTTGGACGAGGCCGGGGTCGCGCCCTGGATCCGGGACAGCGCCGGTTTGCCCTCCGCGCTCGACGATCTGATGGACGGTACGGCAGGACGCGGGCACAGGGCCTCGGGCCTCTCGCTGTTCCCGGCCGACCCCGCGCTCGGACCGGCCGCGGCGATCGCCCGCGCCCGCCGCGCCGCCGGCCATCCGGCCGTGTCGGCCCTGAGCCCGGAACGAGGAGCCCCGGGCCGGCCGGGCGCACCCGGCCGCCGTCCCGCCGTCCGCCTCGCCGCGACGTTCGCCGCCGCCACCGCCGTCTGGGCCGGGGCGGTCGGCACCGCCGTCGCCACCGGCCAAGACGCTCCCGTACTCCTGCGGGCCCTGGAGCACCGCATCGACCCGGACGCTCCGGAGTCCGCCCACCCGGCCCTCGTTCCGGCAGCGGAGGACTTCCGGTGACCGGCCTCCGGCTGACCCGGAGCGCCGCGCTCGCCGTCCTTCCCGCTCTGGCGCTGTGCCAGGCCGCTCCGGCCGTTTCCACCATCGGCCCCCTGCGCAACCGCACCATGCCCCGGCTGGCCGGCCGCGGCCGCGCCGACCACGTCGCCCTGACGTTCGACGACGGGCCCGATCCCGTCTCCACCCCGTACTTCCTGCGGCTGCTGGCGGCACGGGAGGTGACGGCGACCTTCTTCCTGCTCGGCCCGGCGGCACTGCGCGTTCCGGGGCTGGTCCGCGAGATGGCGGCGGCCGGACACGAGATCGCCGTACACGGCTGGCTGCACCGTCCGCTCGTGCTGCGCGGCCCCCGCGCCACCCACGACGACCTCGCCCGGGCCCGTGACAGCGTCGCCGCGATCACCGGTGGACCGCCTCGGCTGTTCCGCCCGCCGTACGGGGTGATGACCACCGCCGCGCACATGGCGGCCCGCCGGCTGGGCCTCACACCGGTGCTGTGGACCTGCTGGGGCGAGGACTGGCGGGCCCGCGCCACTCCGCTGAGCGTCTACCGCACCGTCACCAGCGATCTGGAGGGCGGCGGAACCATCCTGCTGCACGATTCCGACTGCACCTCCTCACCCGGTTCCTGGCGCAACACCCTCGGCGCGCTGCCGCGGATACTCGACGCGTGCGAGCGGCGCGAGCTGTCCGTCGGGCCCCTGCGGGAGCACGGCTGAACGGCTCGGCATCCCGTGGGAACCGTCCGCGGCCCTCTACCGAGGTGCGGGCTGCGCAGTTGTGGGCGCCGCCGTGGCCGGCCGCCCGGGGCGCTCCGGGAGGAGGAAGAGGAGCATGACCGGCGCGACGTAGAGCGCCCACACGGCGGTCTGCAGCACGGTGGGGTCGGGCTGGAAGTTGAAGACGCCCTTCAGGAGGGTGCCGTACCAGGAGTCCGGCGGGATGGTGGCGGAGATGTCGAAGGCGAGGCTGTGGAGGCCCGGCAGCAGGTCGGCCTCCTGGAGGTCGTGAATGCCGTACGCCAGGACTCCGGCGGCGACGACGACGAGCATGGCGCCCGTCCAGCGGAAGAACTTGGCCAGGTTGATCTTCAGCGCGCCCTTGTAGAAGAGCCAGCCCAGGAGGACGGAGGTCGCCAGCCCCAGGAGGGCGCCGACGAGCGGGCGGACGCCGTCGCCGGTGGCCTGGACGGCGGTCCAGATGAACAGGGAGGTCTCCAGCCCCTCGCGGCCGACGGCGAAGAAGGAGGTGACGACGAGGGCTCCGGTGCCGATGGCGAGGGCGGCGTCCAGCTTGTCCTGGAGCTCGCTCCTGAGGTGGCGGGCGGTGCGCCGCATCCAGAACACCATCCAGGTGACCAGGGCGACCGAGAGGACGGACAGACCGCCTCCGAGGGCTTCCTTGGCCTGGAAGGTCAGGGTCGAGGAGCCGAACTGCAGGAGGGCCCCGAAGGCGAGGGAAAGCCCGACGGCGATCGCCACGCCGGCCCAGACGGGCCGCAGGCGGTGCTGGTTGCCGGTCTTGACGAGGTAGGCGACCAGGATGCAGACGACGAGGCTCGCCTCGAGTCCCTCGCGCAGTCCGATGAGGTAGTTCCCGAACACGTCGGTTGCCTTTCTGGGTGACGGGACCCGCTGGTGGCCCCGGGGGTGTCGTCCGGAGGGGATCCGGCCGGGCCGCGTACGGGCCCTCGCCGGCCTCCCGGCCGGCCGTCATCCGTTCCGCGCCCGGGTCCGGTCCCTCAACAGCCTTGACGGTGCGGCCGGCTCACTTCGTCACGGCGGCGGCGAGCTTGGACAGGGGCTCGGCAAGCGCGTTCACGCCGTCCGACAGCTCCTTGCGCTCCGGCGCGCCGACCTTGTCGTAGAAGGTGAAGTCGTAGCCGTTCTTGTCGGTGCGGTACTTGTCCAGCAGGGTGTTCAGGGCGGCGAACTGCTTGTCCAGTTCGGTGGCCAGCCGGGGGTCGTTCTTCGCCGCGACCGGCTTGAGCAGGTCGAAGGACTGCTGAGCGCCCTCCACGTTGCCCTTGAAGTCGACGAGGTCGGTGTGCGAGTAGCGCTCCTCCTCACCCGTCACCTTGTTCCTCGACACCTCGTCCAGGAGCTCCTTGGCGCCGTTCGCCATCGAGGTGGGGGTGATCTCGGCCGTGCCGACCCGCTTCACCCAGTCCGCGAGGTCCTTGTCGAGCAGGTCCGCGAGTTCCTTCTCACGGTCGCCGATCCTGCCGTCCTGGAAGAGGGCCTTCTCCAGGCGGTGCCAGCCGGTCCAGTCCTTGGCCGGGTCCTGGCCGGCCTCCAGGCCGTCTTCGCGGACGTCGACCTTGGGGTCGACGTCGCCGAAGGACTCGGCGACCGGCTCGGTGCGCTCCCACCCGATGCGGGAGGTGGCGTACGCCTTCTTCGCGGCCTCCACGTCGCCGGCCCGGACCGCGTCGGTGAACGCCTTGGCCTTGGGCAGGGTCTCGTCGGCCTGGGTCTGCGCGTACTGGCGGAACGCCGCGACGGCACCGTCCAGTTCGGGCGACCGCTTGGCCGTGCCGGCGCCGGTGACCGTGACCTTCTGGCGGATGCCGTCGCCCTTCATGCCGGGCTTGCAGGCGACCTCGTAGACACCGGCCTTGATCTCGGCGGTGATCGAGGTCTTGGTGCCCGGCCCGATGTTCTCGCGCTCGGCGGCGATCCGGTCGTCGGGGTAGAGGACGTAGACCTCGGTCACCTTGCTGCCGCGGTTCTCCACGTCCAGCTTCAGGTGCCCGGCGGGAAAGTCCTTCTTCGAGACCTCGCAGGCGTCGTCCTTCGCGATCACCTGGACCGCTCCGTCCGCGGCCGTGGAGTCGCTCTTCTGCGTGCACCCCGCCAGCGATGCGACGACGGCTATCGCGCTGCCGATGCCGATGAGCACATGGCGGGAACTGGCAGACATGGACGCCTCGATTCACATGGGGGCCGAAACGGCACGGACCTCGTCACGAGCCGTCGCGGAGTCTACATAAATGTAGTCACTCAGGAAAGGCTGCCCTAACCGAAGGTGGCGGGTGGCGGGTGGCGGCTCAGTCGGGAAGGTGTTCGCCCTGCGCCAGTTCCACTCCGCGGTGCAGCCAGAGCGCCCCGCCGAGGGAGGACGCGCCCGCAGCCGTACACAGCAGGGCCATGGCCAGCAGGGCGGGGACGACGCGCCGCACCGGGGCTTCGGCGAGAAGTGCCTTGACCCGCGCGGGCACCGGGCCGGTGGTGCCCCGTGCCGCGGCGGTGGGCACCTGCAAGCCGCTGCGGCGGGATGCCGAGGCGAGCGCTGCCCGCCCGATGGCCCGGGCGGCCGTCCGCCGGTCCCCGCAGGCGCGGGCGGCGGCTTCGTCCGCCGTGCGCTCGGCGGCGAAGGAGACGACGGGAACGACGCCGGCCAGGGCCGGATGGCACCATCCGGCGAGCTGCGCGGCGGACAGGAACAGGTGGTGGCGGCCGGCCAGGTGGGCGCGCTCGTGTCCGAGCAGTGCTTCCCGCTCACCCGGGTCCAGGGCCCGGAGCATGCCTGCGGTCACCACGATCCGGCCTGATCGGCGCATCCAGCCCGGCAGCGCGAAGGCATCGGCCCGCTCGTCGTCGAGTACGCACAGACCCCCGGCCTCGGGCATCCCGGCCACGAGCTCCCGGGCCGCGCGAAGCCGCGCCAGCTCCGCCCTGGCACCTCGGGTCCCGGCGGTCGCGCTCACGGCGAGTGCCCCGCCCGCCAGCATCGAGACGCAGGACACGAGCACTGACGGACCCGCCTGGACGGGCTGAAGCAGATGCGCGAAGGCGGCGACGGCCGGCAGGCGGAGGGCCAGGGGAAGCAGCAGGGTGCCCAGACAGGCGACGACCCCGAGCGCCAAGGTGGCCGTGCCGAGGGTGACCGCCCACAGGGCGATCTCCGGTCGCACCCTCTCGGCGGTGCGCCGTGCGAGGGCCGGCAGGATCCAGGGCAGGAGCAAGGGGGCCACCAGGAGCGTGATCATGGTCGATCCTCTCGCAGAAGGCGGCGCAGTTCGGCCTCGTCGAGGGGATCGAGACCTTCGATGAACCGTGCCAGCACCATGCTCCGGTCGCTGCCTCCGGCGAGTTCGCGGTGCATACGACGGGCGGCGAGGCCGTGCGTGTCCTGCACGGCGAAGTAGACGAAGCCGCGGCCACCGGGTCGACGGCCTACCAGCCCCTTGTCGCACAGCCGCCCCAGGAGCGTCGCCACCGTGGTGCGCGCCAGGTCCTGCGGGATCGCCGCTCTCACCTGCGCGGCGGACTGCGCCGTGCCGGCCGCCCACAGTGCGGCGAGCACGCTGGACTCCAGTTCGCCGGCGGGCCGGCGCTCGCCTTCGTCTGACATGGGTCTCCTTCGAGCTTGACCTTGCGCTTGACCTTGAGCGTGACCGGTGCGAGCCCGGCGTTGACGCGGTCCGACTGCCGTGTCGCGGACGGAGTGGCGGCCGGTCACGCGCCGGGCAGGGTGACCACGAAGCGGGCGCCCTCCCGGTGTGACGCGTCGTGCTGGACGTCGCCGTCGGCGGAGCGGGCCAGGCGCCGCGCCAGCGACAGTCCCAGGCCCGCCCCCGGGTGCCCGTCCCCGGCATCGGCGCGCCGCCCGGGGTGGAACAGCTCGGGGGCGAACGAGTCGGGAACGCCCGGTCCGTCGTCGGTCACCTCGATGCGGACGCCCGCGCCATCGGAACGCGCCGCGACGGTGACACGGGAGTGCGCGTAGCGCAGGGCGTTGTCCACCAGCGGGCTGACCGCTCGTTCCACGATCGCCGCCGGCGCCGCGGCCACAGGGCGTCCCGTCGGTGGTGCGAGCCGGAGGTCCACCGCCGGCGGCCGGGTACTGCGACCGGCCAGGCGGACCAGGACGGCCTGAACGTCGGCCGGGCCGCGGTGGGTCGAGGCCGCGCCCTGGGCTTCGTCCAGGAGGGTGTCGCAGATGGTGCGCATGGACGCCGCCGCATCCTCGATCACCGTGAGGGAGCTCCGCGTCTCCTCCGGGGAACGGGGCCGGGTGCGCCACCAGTCGAGTTCGGCCACGACGCGGGCCAGCGGATTGCGCAGTTCGTGGGACAGCTCCCGGGTCAGCTGCTGTTCGTGGCGCAGTCCGGCCCGGATCTTGTCGAGGAGGACGTCCAGGGACGTTGCCAGTGCGGCGAGTTCGGCGGGACGCCCGCTGGTTCCGAAGCGGTCCTCGCCGCCCTGTGCGCTCCACGCGGCGGCCTGCTCGGTCATGCCCTGTACGGGGCGCAGGGCGCGGCGTACCGCGAGGCGGGTCAGGGCGTAGGTCAGGAGGAGCATGGCCGCGCCCAGGGCCAGGGTGGCGTGCAGGACGGTGTCCGCCGATGTCCGGTAGGGGACGAGGCTGACGGCGGCGACCACCGTCGCGGGGGCGTTTCCGGTGACGGGCAGGGCGCACAGCCGCACGGGATTGCGGTCGACGACGGTGGCGCAGTGCGGCCGTCGGCCGACGGCGAGGGCGTCGGCGGCCCGGGCCACGGGTCCGTCGCCGGCCGCGGCGGGCGGGGCCTCCAGCCGCTCCGTGCCCGCGTAGATCCACACGTCGGAGTCCAGCGCGTCGTCGTTGGGGACTTCCACGACGCGGGCCTTTGGGCCGTTGGTGTCCACGGTCGAGGCGACCGCGGCGGCCCGGGTGCGCAGGTGGTCGTCCGCCCGCTGGTCCAGCTGGTGGCGGACGATGCCGTTGAAGGCGGCGATGAGGACGGCCATCAGCAGGGCCGCGATGGAAACGGCGATCAGCGAGAGCCGGCTGCGCAGGGTCAGCGGACGGCGCCGGGCGGGGGTGTGTGCCGTCATGAGAAGCGGTGTCCGATTCCGCGGCTGGTGGCGATCGTCCGCTCGCTGCCCGCGGTGCGCAGTTTGCGGCGCAGGCGGCTCAGGTACTGGTCGAGGGTGTTCTCGCTGACCTGCGCTCCCTCGGGCCAGCCCGCCCGCAGGAGTTCGCGGCGGGAGAGGAGGGCGCCGCCCGCGGCGAGGAGTGCGGCGAGCAGCCGGAACTCGGTCGGGGTGAGGTCGACGGGGCTGCCGGCGGCGGTGCAGGTGAACCGTGCCGGGTCCAGGACGACGTCGCCCGCCGCCGTCGCGGGGGGCGGGCCGGCCCTCTTGAGGGCGGCTCGGAGTCTGGCCGCGAGCTCGACGAGGTGGAAGGGCTTGGCCAGGTAGTCGTCCCCGCCGGCGGAGAAGCCGGAGAGGCGGTCGGTGAGGTGGTGGTGTGCGGTCAGGAAGATCACCGGTGCGGTGAAGCCCGAGGCGCGCAGGGCCTGGCAGACGTCTCTGCCGTCGGCGTCGGGCAGTCCGACGTCCAGCACGACCGCGTCGAAGCGGTCACGGGCCAGCCGCATCGCGGTCGCGCCGTCGGGCGCGGGCACCGGGTCGAAGCCCTCTTCGCGCAACCCCCTCACGATCACGTTCCGCAGGGGGTGGTCGTCCTCGACCACGAGAACGCGCCGGTCCATCTCACGCCTCCTTGCGGACCCCGGCGGCCGGGCCCCCGGAGGCGAGGGGGCGCCTCACGGGGTGGTCAGCAGCGGGCGCAGGGGGCCCCGGCCGAGCCGGTCGGCCAGCGCGCTCTGCCGCCGCCGGACGACCCGGCCGCAGACGAAGGCCACCAGGGCGCCGACGGCGAGTCCCGCGAGGACGTCGTGAGGGTAGTGCACGCCGACCCACACCCGGGAGGCGGCCATCAGCACGGCCGCCACCACGGCGACGGCGCCCAGGCGACGGGAGACGTACAGCAGCGCGACCGCGGCCGCGCCGGCGATGGCGGCGTGGTTGCTGGGGAAGGACCAGTCGCCGGGGGCGGGGCAGGCTTCCAGCACGGCCACGTGCAGGCTCTGGCAGGGCCGGTCCTCGCGGAAGACGAGCTTGAGCAGGAGATCGACGCCGAACCCCGCGAGTGTGATCAGCGGGACCGCGAGAGCGGTGACGGCCGAGGCGGACCCGGTGCGCCGGGCTCCCCACCACGCCGCGGCCATCAGCACGGCGAACAGGGCCAGGCCGTAGAGGGACCAGGCGGCGATGGCGTCGTTGAGCCAGCCCGGCGTCCGGTGCGCGGCGTCGATGACGTCGACGTACGCGTTGCCGTCGACGCCGGAACCGTTGTTGCCGGGGGTCACTGCGCAGTTCCGTTCTGGTGCTTGCCGCCCCGTCGGGAGCGGAGGATTTCGATCGCCACGGGCAGCAGGGAGATCGCCACGATCAGGCCCACGATCGGCAGGAGGTACGTGTCGACGCTGGGGATCGAGGAGCCGAGGGCGTAACCGGCCAGGACCAGACCCACCGTCCACAGGAGGCCGCCCGCGACCTGCCAGAGCGTGAACACGCGGGCCGGGATGTTCAGCACCCCGGCGAGGGGGTTGAGGACCGTACGCACCACCGGCACGAACCGGGCCAGCACGATCGCCTTGGCGTGTCCGTACTTCTCCAGCAGTTCCTCGGCCCGTGCGGCGCCCTCATGGAGCTTCTTGGAGCGGCTGCGGGCCAGGAGGGCGGGTCCGGCCCGGCGGCCGATGAGGTAGCCGCACTGTGCGCCGGCCAGCGCACCGGCCACGGAGGCGGCCAGCACCGCCGGCAGGGACAGGTTCGCGCTCTTGTCAGCCGTTCCCGCGCACAGCAGGCCTGCGGTGAACAGGAGCGAGTCGCCGGGCAGGAAGAATCCGACCAGCAGGCCGGTCTCGGCGAACATCACCACCGCGATGCCGATCACGCCGAACGTGGCGAGGAGTGAATGGGCATCGAGGACATTCACCGCGAGCGCGGCGGTAGCAGGCATGGCCATGAAGCAGGTCGGCCTCTCTGACTGGTACGGACACGGGGACAGCCCGACGGAGCCCCGCCGACTACAGAAAAGTAGACGGTCTACTGAACTGTAGACGATGGAATGTGTGGAGACGATCAGGTCCGGGCTGGTGGGCCCCCCGGAAGCCGGCGCCCGGGATCACTTCGGCAGCGGACGGCGGCGCGTTGCCAGGGTGTGACGCGTCCTGGCTGGCCCCGTACGGCCCGCGCAGACTCGGCCGTGCGGAGTCGTCCGCATCGAACGAGGAGCGGGACAGGTATGAGGAACGAAGCCAAGGTCGTGGCCGTCACCGGCGCCAGCAGCGGGATCGGGGAGGAGACGGCCCGGCGGCTCGCCGCCGACGGCCACCGGCTGTTGCTGGGCGCGCGGCGCACCGAGCGGCTCGACGCGCTCACCCGGGAGATCGGCGCGGCGGGCGGTACCGCGGCCTTCCGGCGGCTGGACGTCACCGACGCCGCCGATGTGCGGGACTTCGTGGCCGCCGCCCGGGAGCGGTACGGCCGGGTGGACGTGATGGTCAACAACGCCGGGGTGATGCCGCTCTCGCCGCTGGACGCCCTGAGGGTCGACGAGTGGGACCGGATGATCGACGTGAACGTGCGGGGCGTGCTGCACGGGATCGCCGCCGCGCTTCCCGTGATGCGCGCGCAGGGCGCCGGGCACTTCGTGAACGTCGCCTCCGTCGGCGCGTACGAGGTGTCGCCCACCGCGGCCGTCTACTGCGCCACCAAGTTCGCCGTCCGCGCCATCTCCGAGGGGCTGCGCCAGGAGTCGGACGGCTCCGTCCGGGTCACCCTGGTCTCCCCGGGCGTAACCGAGTCCGAACTGGCCGAAGGGATCTCCGATCCCGCCGCGCGGGAGGCCATGAAGGCCTACCGCGCGGTGGCGCTGCCGGCCTCCGCCATCGCCGGGGCCATCGCGTACGCCGTCGCCCAGCCGTCCGGGGTCGACGTCAACGAGATCGTCGTCCGTCCCGCCGCGAGTGCGCGGTGAGCGCGCGGACGGCCGGGCCCGGCGTCGTCCGCAGTTCCCGTTCCGCGACCACCCGGAACGGGTTCGGCGGGCGGCCGGTGAGGCGCTCGACGGTGTCGGTGGTGCGGTCCTCGGCCCCCTCGGCGATGGCGCGGTCCATGGCGGCCAGCAGGGCGGCGAACTCCGCCGGGATCACCGCGGCCAGCCGCTCGCGCAGCTCCTCGCAGGTCAGCCGGTGGTGGACGACGGGGCGCCCGGTGACGTGGGCGACGACGGCGGCGACCTCGTCGTGGCCGAGCGCCTCCGGCCCGGTCAGGACCAGGTCGTCGCCGGGCGCCCGGTCGTCCGTCAGGGCGCGTACGGCGACGGCCGCGATGTCGTCGGCGTCGACGAAGCCCACCCGGCCGGAGCCGGCCGCCGTCCGGATGACCCCTTCCGTGCGGATGCTGTCGGCGTGGGCGTGCGTACCGGTGAAGTTCTGCATGAACCAGGAGGGCCGCAGGACCGCCCACTCGTCGAACAGGCCGGGCAGCGCCCCGTGCACCGCGCCCGCGGCCGGGCCGCCCTCGGGGATGGCCGAGGAGCTGAGCAGCACGGCGCGGCGGACACCGCCGGCGCGGGCCTGCCGGAGGAAGGGCAGCATGACGGCGGCCGGGTCCGGGTCGCCGATCGGCGGGACGAGGTAGACGCGGTCGGCTCCGTCGAGCGCGCCGGTGAAGGTGGTGGGGTCGTACCAGTCGAAGCGGACCGGCCGCGCGCCCGCGAGCGGGGTGGCCCGGCGGCTCGCGGCCCTGACGCGGTGGCCCGCGGCGATCAGCCGCGCGGCGGTCCGGCTGCCGGTGGTGCCGGTGGCGCCGATGACCAGGGTGGCCGCGGTGGTGGGGGTCATCGGGCGCGGCTCCCCGCGAAGTCCGCCCCGGCCGCCTGGACGGCGAGGGGGTTCCAGTAGTCGCGGTAGGAGGTGAAGCGCCCGTCCCGGACGGTCACCACGGCGATGTAGGTCATGTCGAAGGGGCTGTCCGTCGCGACCAGCCGGCCCACGCCGCGCATCTCGACCACGATGGTCCCGGGGTCGGTGCTCTCGTGGATCCGTACGTCGGGGAAGTCGTGCAGGTCGATGTGGTCGGGGTAGTCCCGCATGTAGGCGGCGACGGCCGCCCGGCCGTCCAGGCGTGCGGGCCGGCCCGGGGGAGCGAAGGGGAACTCCATGACGCCGTCGTCGGCCCACAGGCCGACCCAGCCGGGAACGTCCTTGGCCAGGAGCAGCCGCAGGCCGTGGCGGAACACCTGCGCGGCCGGGCCGGCGGGCGTGGGGGAAGGGGCGGGGGCAGGGGGGATCGAGGGCATGGGGAACTCCGTCCCGTAGGATACGGACCGGTGGTCCGCTTCTTCCGTGTGGACGATACGGACCGCCGGTCCGCATCGCAACCGGAGGTTCCCCGATGACCGAACGCAGCCCGCGCAAGGACGCGGCCCGCAACCGGGCCGCCGTCTTCGCCGCCGCCGACGACCTCTTCGCCCACTGCCGCAGCCCCGAGGACGTGACGATGGCCGACATCGCGGCGGCGGCCGGCGTCGGCAAGGGGACGCTCTTCCGGGCGTTCGGGGACCGCACCGCACTGATCGGCGCCCTGTACGCGGCGCGGCTCGAACCGCTGGCGAACGCCGTCGAGGACGGTGCGCCGCCGCTGGGGCCCGGTACCCCGCCGCTGCTGCGCGTGCCCGCCCTGCTGGACGCCGTCCTGTGCTTCAAGCTGGACAACCGCCACCTCGCCCTGGCCCTGGAGGGGACCGGCGCGGACAGTCCTTACCGGACCGCGCACTACGAGCGGTGGCACACCCTGTTCCGGGACCTGCTGGAAGAGGTCCCCGGCGCGGCGGACGCCGGCTTCACCGCCCACGCCCTGCTCGCCGCCACCCGGGCCGACCTCGTCGCCCACCTGGCGGGCGACAAGGGCGTGCCCCGCGAGGAACTACGCGCGCAGCTGGCGGAGTTCACCGCCGGGGTCCTCGACGCCCGGACCCGTACCCCCGCCCCTGCCCGTACCCGTACCGACCGCGGAGCGGGCGGCGAACGCTGACGCCGGCGGCGCCTCGGCGGCCGCGACCGTGTCCGGCACGGCGGCCCACAGGCGGTCCTGCTCGAAGGTCCGGAGCAGGTCCGCCGCGACGCTCACCGCGATCGTGGCGGGCTCCTTGCCGGTGATCCCGGTCATGCCGATCGGGGTCTTGATCCGGTCGATGGCGGCGGCGTCGTGCCCGCCCTCGGCGGCCAGGCGCTGCCGGAACCGCGCCCACTTCGCGGACGATCCGATCAGCCCGATCGAGCCGAGACCGGGCGTGCGCAGGGCGGCGTCGCACAGCGCGGCGTCCTCGGCGTGATCGTGGGTCATGATCAGGACGTGGGTGCCGGGCGGCAGTTCCGCGAGCACCTCCTCCGGGAGCAGCGGGGTGTGGTGCGTGTGGATCTGCGCCACCGAGTCCGCGAGCACCCCGAGCCGCTCGCCGGTGAGCATGTCGGGGCGGGTGTCGATCAGATGCAGGTCGAGATGGTGGCGGGCCAGGATGCGGGCCAGCTCCAGTCCGACGTGCCCGACGCCGAAGACCGCCACCGCCTCGACCACCGGCAGCGGTTCGAGCAGTACGGTGACGGCTCCGCCGCAGCACTGCACGCCGTGCGGGCCGGTGACCTTGTCGTTGAGGGCGAACTCCATCATCTCCGGCTCCGGATCGGCCGTGCCGTTCAGCTCGCGCGCCCGGTCGATGGCGACGGCCTCGATGTTGCCGCCGCCGATCGACCCCCAGGTGTCGCTCCGGCCCACGACGAGCTTGGCTCCGGCCCGCCGGGGCGCGTGGCCGCGCACGGACGCGACGGTCACGAGCACGCCGGGTTCCCGGCGCGCCCGCAACCGCGCGACCGCGGCCACCCAGCTCATGTCAGGCATGACTCAAAGCGCTCGCGTCGGCCGGGACGGCACTGCCGCCGGACGGGTGGACGCCCTCCCGCGCGCCGCCGCCGCGGGCCGACTCGATCGCCCAGTACACCGCCTCGGGCGTCGCGGGCGAGGCGAGTTCCACGCTGGCCCCGGCGGGCCCGAACGCGGCGGCCGCCTGCCGCAGTGCCTCCCGTACCGAGAAGGCCAGCATCAGCGGGGGCTCGCCCACCGCCTTGGAGCCGTAGACCGCGCCCTCCTCGGTGGCGTTCTCCAGCAGCCTGACGTTGAACTCCTCGGGCATCTCCGAGAAGCTCGGCAGCTTGTACGTGCTCGCCGCCTGGGTCAGCAGCCGGCCGCGGCCGGGTCCCTCGCCCGCGTCCCACCGCAGGTCCTCCAGCGTCAGCCAGCCCGCGCCCTGCACGAAACCGCCCTCGACCTGACCGATGTCGATCAGCGGGGAGAGGCTGTCGCCGACGTCGTGCACGATGTCCACCCGCCGGATCCGGTACGCGCCGGTGAAGCCGTCCACCTCCACCTCGGCCGCGGCGGCCCCGTACGAGAAGTACTTGAACGGGGAGCCCTGGAAGGCGTTCGCGTCCCAGTGCAGGCCCTCGGTCCGGTAGAAACCCGCCGCCGACAGCTGGACCCGCTGGAAGTACGCGGTGCGCACCAGGTCGTCCCAGGGCAGTTCCCGGTCGCTGCCGAGGACGCGCGCCACGCCCTCGACGATGCGCACGTCCGAGGCGTTCGCGCCGAGCTGGGTGCCGGCCACGCGCAGCAGCCGCTCGCGGATCTGCTCGCAGGCGTTCTTGACCGCCGCGCCGTTGAGGTCCGCCCCGGCGCTGGCCGCGGTGGCCGAGGTGTTGGGCACCTTGTCCGTGCGCGTCGGGGCCAGCCGCACCTTGTGCAGCCCGATGCCCAGCGTGGTCGCCGCCACCTGGAGCATCTTCGTGTGCAGCCCCTGCCCCATCTCGGTGCCGCCGTGGTTGATCAGGACCGAGCCGTCCTTGTAGACCAGCACCAGCGCGCCGGCCTGGTTGAAGGCGGTGAGGTTGAAGGAGATGCCGAACTTGATCCCGGTGAGCGCCAGTCCCCGCTTGGTGTGCGGGTGCGCGGCGTTGAAGGCCTCGATCCCGCGCCGGCGCTCGGCGATGGCGGCGTCCTCCTGGACCTGCCGCCAGACGACCGAGATGCGCTCGGCGTGCGGGACCGGCTGCCCGTACGGCGTCGACTGGCCCTGCCGGTAGAAGTTGCGCTCGCGCAGTTCCATCGGGTCCAGGCCCAGCAGCGGCGCGCACCGGCCCATGATGTCCTCGATCACGAGCATGCCCTGCGGTCCGCCGAAGCCGCGGAAGGCGGTGTTGGAGACCTTGTGGGTCTGGGCGATGCGGCCGGCGATACGGGCGTTGGGGATCCAGTACGTGTTGTCGATGTGGCACAGGGCGCGGGCCACCACGGGCTCGGACAGGTCCAGGCTCCAGCCGCCGTCGGCGGTCAAGGTGGCGTCCAGGGCCTGGATGCGGCCCTCGGCGTCGAAGCCGATCTTCCACGCGGCGTGGAACCCGTGGCGCTTGCCGGACATGGTCAGGTCCTGGGTCCGGTTGAGCCGTACCCGGACCGGACGGCCCGTCAGCCTGGCGCCGAGCGCGGCGATGGCCGCGAAGCCGTGCGGCTGCATCTCCTTGCCGCCGAAGCCGCCGCCCATCCGCAGGCACTGCACGGTCACCTCGTGGCTGTGCAGGCCGAGGACGTGCGCGACGATCTCCTGGGTCTCCGAGGGGTGTTGGGTGCTGCTCTGGACGAACATCTGCCCGTTCTCGTCCACGTGGGCCAGCGCCGCGTGCGTTTCCAAGTAGAAGTGTTCCTGGTCGGAGAACTGGAACTCGCCGCTGAACACGTGGGCGGAGTCCGCGAACCCGGCGTCGACGTCACCGGTCAGCATCAGGGGGCGGGCGCCGTGGAAGCTCCCGGCCGCCATCGCTTCCCGCAGCGTGATCAGCGAGGGCTGCTCGTCGAGTTCCACCTCGACGGCCGCGGCGCCGAGCCGGGCCGCCTCCAGGGTCTCGCCGAGCACCCAGGCGACCGCGTGGCCGTGGAACATGACCGTGTCGGGGAACAGCGGCTCGTCGTGCTTCATCCCGGCGTCGTTGACACCGGGCACGTCGGCGCCGGTCAGGACGCGGACCACACCCGGCACCGCGAGCGCGGGCGCGGTGCGCAGCGCCGTGATCGTGCCGTGGGCCTTCATGACCTGGACCGGGTAGGCGTGCAGGACGTCCCTGGTGCGGTGGATCAGGTCGTCGGTGTAGAGCGCGGCGCCGGTGACGTGCAGGGCGGCGCTCTCGTGCGGCATCGACCGGCCGACGACGGGCTTCTCGGGACGTTCGGACAGATGACTCATGACGACACCGCCTCGGTGGTTCGCGCGTACAGCTTGAGCAGGCTCTGGCCGAGCATCGCGGAGCGGTAGCCGGCGCTGGCGCGGTGATCGTCCATCGGGGTGCCCTCGGACCGCAGCACCCGGGCCGCGGCCTCGACGGTCCCCGCCGTCCACGGCCGGCCCTCCAGGGCCGCCTCGGTGGCGAGGGCCCGGATCGGGGTGGCGGCCACGCCGCCCAGACCGATGCGCGCCTTGCGCACGATCCCGTCCTCGATGTCGAGCGCGAAGGCGACCGCGACGCTGGAGATGTCGTCGAAGCGCCGTTTGGCGATCTTGTGGAAGGCCGTGACCGGTGCGAGCGGCAGCGGCACGCGCACCGCGCGGATCAGCTCGCCGGGGCGGCGCACGCTCTGCCGGTAGCCGGTGAAGTAGCCGGACAGCGGGACCTCGCGCTCACCGTCGGCGCCGGCCAGGACGACCGAGGCCTCCAGCGCGAGCAGCACCGGCGGGCTGTCACCGATGGGGGAGCCGGTGCCCAGGTTCCCGCCGAGGGTCGCACTGTTGCGGATGAGCCGGGACGCGAACTGCGGGAACAGCTCGGCCAGCAGCGGGACACGGCCGTCGAGGCGGCGTTCGATCTCCGTGAGCGTCTGGGCCGCCCCGATCTCGATGTGGTCGGACGCCACGCGCAGTTCCCGCAGTTCGGGAAGACGGTCGACGGCCACCACGCAACCGGCCCGGCGGGAGCGGATGTTGACCTCCACGCCCCAGTCGGTGCTGCCCGCGACGACCACCGCGTCGGGCCGTTCGCGCAGCAGCCGCAGCGCATCGGCCAGGCCGGCCGGCCGCAGGAAGGTGGCGTCGTCCACGGCGTACGCGGTGACGGCCGGTGCGGGCGGGGACTGCTCGCGGCGCCGCGCCAGGGGGTCGTCCTCGGCGGGACTGCCGACGGCGAACGCGGCGTCGCGGATGGGGCGGTAGCCGGTGCAGCGGCACAGGTTCCCGCTCAGCGCGTGCAGGTCGAACCCGTTCGGACCGTGCTCGGCGTCGGCGCCGGGGCCGCTGTCGGACTCGGTGTCGGTCCCGGCGCCCGCGGCGGGGTGCGCGCAGCGGTCGGGCCGGTAGTACTCGGAGGCCATGCTGCAGACGAACCCCGGTGTGCAGTAACCGCATTGGGAGCCGCCGCGCACGGCCATCTCCTCCTGTACGGGGTGCAGGGCGGGCGGCGTACCGGGTTCGCCGACGGTGGCGAGGCCCTCGGAGGTGATGACCTCCTGGCCGTCGAGCGCCGCGACCGGGACCAGACAGGCGTTGACGGCCACCCAGTCGGTGGGCTTGTTCACCCCGGGCCGGGCCACCAGCACCGAGCAGGCTCCGCATTCACCCTCGGCGCAGCCCTCCTTGGTGCCGGTGAGGCCGCGCTCGCGCAGGAAGTCCAGTACGGAGGTGTGCGGTGGGGCCGGTGAGATCGGAGTTTCTTTCCCGTTGACCGTGATCCGCGCCGCTACCATGGCAGGCCCTCGTTCCGGCGCGTGGTCGATCTGACAGTCGTAGTCGCCATCTCAGGTCTTTCTCTTTCAGTGGCGCGGCGCGATGACGCGCGGCGCAGCACAGCGGCACACGGAAACGTGCCGTGAACGGTGACGAAGAGGGGGGAAGGTACCGGGGCCGCGAGCGGGCACGCCGGGAAAAGGGGGCTGCTCAGCAGCCGTGTGCGACACGACCGGGAGCCCAGGCGATCTGGTGCGCGGAGCGAAGTATTTCGGAGATGGTCGACATCCGGCTTCGCCCCCCTTCCAGTTGCTCCCGAGTCGGTCCGGTCGAAACTACGTTGCCGCGGGTTCACCGGTCAAGCGTTCGTCGGTCGATTCCACGAAGGCGGCCCGCGCTTCGGGGGTTCCTCTCGTACGCGCATCCATGCGCGCATCCGGCGGATGGCACCACGAGGACCGCCGGGGCGGGATGCAGGGGATTCAACGGTGATCGGCGGGGTACGGGACGGGCCTGATCGTTTCGCTGGTCGCTGGAGAAAGGCTCCCACCCATGCTGATGGCGCACCCGGCCGTGCTCCCCGGTCTCGTCGACCGCTACTGGGCGCTGTCCGTACTCGATGCCGCGGACGAGGGCTCGCCCGTGCGCCAGGAGATCGAGGCCGTGGAACGGGCCCTGTGCGTGGCCACCGGCACGACGGACGTGCACGCCGCCCTGATCGCCGCCCGCCACCAGCTGCCGGGGTCGGGCGCCCTCGACGATTCCGTCCTCGCCCCCGGCTGAGGGGAATCCGTCCGCCCGGCCGCAGGGGTGATCATGGAGTCGCCGGGTAGCCGCCTTCCGTGATCACCCTGGGAGTGGAAGAAGAGTATCTGCTGGTCGACCCGGTCTCGGGCCTGCCGCTGCCGCTCGTGGAGGACGTACGGCGCACGGCCGGTCTCGGGCCCCTGGCCGGGCAGGACGAGGTCCAGGACGAGCTGCTCCAGGCGCAGATCGAGGTGGCCACCCCGGTGTGCTGGACGCTCGACGAGGTCGGCGGCCATCTCCTCCGGCTGCGCCACGCCCTGGCCTCGGCGGCCGAGGCCAACGGCTGCCGCATCGCGGCGACCGGTGCCGCGCCCCTGCGCGGCGCCGTGCCCGTCCCGGTCACCCGTACGCCCCGGTACCTGCGGATGGAGGGCGCGGCCCGGCAGCTGGTCGACGAGCAGCTGATCTGCGGGATGCACGTGCACGTGGGCGTCCCCGACGCGGAGACGGGCGTGGCGGTGCTGAACCGGATGCGGCCGTGGCTGCCTGCGCTGCTGGCCATGTCCGTGAACTCGCCCCTCTGGGACGGCCGCGACACCGGCTTCGCGAGCTGGCGCACCATCGTCTTCGGACGGTGGCCCGTCAGCGGGCCGCCGCCCCACTTCGACGGCCCCGCCGACTACGAACGCCGGCTGACAGCGCTGGTGGACTCCGGAGTCATCGGCGACCGCGCCCAGGTGTACTGGCAGGCCAGGCTGTCCGACCGCTACCCGACGGTCGAGCTCCGCTGCCTGGACGTACAGCTGCGGGCCGAGGACGCCGTGATGCTCGCCGGTGTCGTCCGCGCGCTCGTCGCCACGGCGATCGCCGAGGAGAAGGCGGGCCTGCCCCCCGTCCCGCCGGCCGCGTCCGAGTCGGCGCAGGCGGGGAACTGGCACGCGGCCCGGTACGGTCTCGACTCCGCCCTGCTCGATCCGCAGGGCCGGGCCCGCGGCGGTGGCGACGTCCTGAACTCGTTGCTCGGCCACCTCACGCCCGTGCTGGAGGAGGCCGGCGACCTCCGCCAGGTGGAAGCCCTGGTGCACCGGCTGCGACGGGAGGGAACCCCCGCCGACCGGCAGCGCCGCGCCCTGGCGGACGGCGGGCTGCCGGCGCTGCTCGGCCTGGTCACCGGCGCGGCCGATGCGCAGGGTTGAGCGGGCCGGGCGCGGGCAGCCGCAGGCGGTGACCACGAAACCCGGGCCGCCGCTCACCCCCGACGGGCACCACGTCGTCATCGGCGGCCGCCGCTGGCGCGCCACGGACCCGGCCGTCCCGGCCGATGCCGGGGCCCGGCTGCGCGTCCACCTGATGGCGGCCCGGCGGGCGGTCGGCGCCGCCCGCCGGGCCGACGACCCGCAGGCCGAGCGCGCGGCCCGGGACCGGGTGCAGACGGCCAAGGTGGCGCTGGGGGAGCGCGGCGTCCCGTGGTGGGAACAGAGCGCGGCGGAGCGCCGCACCCGCTGGCAGCAAGGCCTGGCCGCCCTGGACGCGTAAAGGCGGGGGCGGTCGGGGGCGGGGTCGGTTGATGTGGCGTGGGGCGGGCAGGCGCCCCGCATGTCGACCGCCCGGTGGCCCGGCCCGCGTAGTGCGGGCCGGTCGGGCGTAGGAGTGAAAGAGCATGAGGTACCTGGCAGAGCCCTCCCCGACTCCTCGGACGGTGACGACCGGGCCCGGGCGGCGACGCCCCCGCCCGGGCGCCGCACGACCCCGGGCAGGTGCGCCGTGTGCGGCCTGAGCGGGGAGGTGCGGTGGGACGGGCGGCGCCCCGACCTGGCCGCAGTCGAACGCATGACCGACGCGATGGAGCCGCGGGGGCCCGACGGCAGGGGCGCGTGGTCCCAGGGAGCCGTGGCCCTCGGCCACCGCCGCCTGAAGGTCATCGACCTCTCCGAGCGCGGCGCCCAGCCCATGACCGATGCCCGGCTGGGCCTCACGGCCGTCTTCAACGGCTGCGTCTACAACCACCGTGAGCTGCGCGCCCGCCTGGAGGGGTACGGGCACCAGTTCTTCTCCGACTCCGACACCGAGGTCGTCGTCAAGGCGTACGGCCAGTGGGGCCCGGACTGCGTCGAGTTCCTGACCGGCATGTTCGCCTTCGCGGTGGTCGAGCACCACACGGGCCGCGTCGTCCTGGTGCGCGACCGGCTGGGCATCAAACCCCTCTACGTCACCCAGGACGAGGACCGGCTCCGGTTCGCCTCCACCCTGCCCGCCCTGCTGGCGGGCGGCGGGGTCGACACCTCCCTCGACCCGGTGGCGCTGCACCAGTACCTGAGCTGGCACGGCACGGTCCCCGCGCCCCGCACCGTGCTGAACGGCGTGCGCAAGGTACCGCCCGCCACCGTACGCGTCGTCGAACAGGACGGCACCCAGCACGACCACCGCTACTGGCAGCCCGCCTACACCCGCCACTCCGCCCTCGGCGAGGACCCGGAGCTGTGGCGGGAGGCGGTGCACGACGCCGTGCGCACCGCGGTACGGCGGCGCACCGTCGCGGACGTGCCCGTGGGCGTCCTGCTGTCGGGCGGGCTGGACTCCAGCCTGATCGTGGCCCTGCTCGCCGAGGAGGGGCGGGAGGACCTCGCGACCTTCGCCATGGGCTTCGAGGCGGAGAACGGCGAGGCGGGCGACGAGTTCCACTACTCCGACCTGGTCGCACGCCGGTACGGGACCGACCACCACCAGTTCCTGATCCCCTCCGACCGGCTGCCCGCCGCGCTGGAGGACGCGATCGGCGCCATGAGCGAGCCGATGGTCAGCCACGACGCCGTGGCCTTCCACATGCTGGCGGAGCAGGTCGCCAAGGAGGTCAAGGTGGTGCTGTGCGGCCAGGGCGCGGACGAGGTGTTCGCGGGCTACCACTGGTACCCGCCGATCGCCGCCGCCGACCGCCCCGACGCGGCCGCCGCCTACGCGGACGCCTACTTCGACCGGACGCACCACGAGCTCACCGCGCTCCTGCACCCGGACCTCGCCCCCGCCCACGACGCCTCGACGGAGTTCGTGCGCGCCCACATGGCCGCGCCGGGAGCGCAGACGGCCCTCGACGCCGCCCTGCGCATGGACGTCCACGCCCTCATGCCGGACGACCCGGTCAAGCGCGTCGACAACATGACGATGGCCTGGGGCCTGGAGGCCCGGGTGCCGTTCCTGGACCACGAACTCGTCGAGCTCGCGGCCGCCTGCCCCCCGGAGCTCAAGCTCGCGCAGGGCGGCAAGGCCGTGCTCAAGGACGTCGGCCGGACGGTCCTTCCCAGGGAGATCGTCGACCGTCCGAAGGGCTACTTCCCGGTGCCGGCGGTCCGGCACATGGCGGCGCCCGTACTGGCCCGCGTACGGGAGGCGCTGACCGCCCCGGAAGCCCGCCGTCGCGCCACCTTCGACCCCGGCCGGGTGGCGGAGCTGCTCTCGGCGCCCGACCGGCACCGGACGAAACGCGGGGCCAATGCCCTGTGGCAGGTGGCGACCCTGGAAATCTGGCTCCAGGCCCACGGCATCGGCTGAGCCCCCGACGACCCGTACCCCCACCCGGAACCGACGGCCCCGGAAAGGCGCCCATGTCCCCGGAACGCACGCGGCCGGCCCCCGGACCGGTCCGGCTGGCCGACCACGGCGGCGGCGATCCGCCGACCCTCCTCACCGTCCACGGATGCTGGTACCCCTCCGCCGATCCCACGGGCGAGCACGTGGCCTTCATCTGCGACCGCGCCGGGGTCCCGCAGCTCTGGAGCGGGCCCGCCCGGGGCGCGGGGGCCCACGCCCTCGACGGGGGCCCGGATCCGGTCACCGAGGTCGCCTGGTCGCCCGACGGGCGCTGGATCGCCTACACCACCGCGCCGGGGGGCGGTGAGCACACCCGGGTCCTGGCCGTGCGCCCGGACGGCACCGGACGCCAGGTCCTCGCCGGGGCGGAACCGGGCAGCTCGGCCCATCTGGGGTGCTGGACCCGGGACGGCGCCGCCCTCGCCGTCACCGTCGCCCAGCCCCCCGCCGGCGGGGCCGGGCACGGCGGCCCCGGGCACCTGCCGGCCGACACGGGCGCACCGCCGGGGGAGCGGGGGACGGCCCCCGGAGCCGCCCCGCCCGGCCGCGACGGGCCCGCGACCCTGCTCGGCGCCCCCGGCCCGCCACCCGCGCCCGAGCAGGAGCCCGGACCCAGCCCGGACGGCGACGCCGCCGGTGGCGCGCTGACCGCCTACCTGGTCGACCCGGACGGGACGCACGCACCCGTCCTGCTCTTCTCCGAGGCCGGAGCCGCCTCCCTGCGGGTGTGCGACGTCACCGCCGAGGGCCGCCTCGCGCTCCTGCGCCGCGGCCCGCGCGGCCACCGCGAGGCCCTCGTCCTCGACATCGCGTCCGGCCGCACCGCCTTCGCGCTGCACGTCGCCGACGGGGACCCCTGGATCGGCCGGTTCTCCGCCGACGCGCGCACGCTCTGGCTGCGCAGCGACGCGGAGCGCGAGTTCGCGGCCCTCCTGCGGGTCCGGCTCGACGCGGACGGGACGGGCCGGGAGCTGTCCGTCGCCGCCGGACGCGAGGACTCGGGCCTCGACCTGCTGAGCGTCCCCGCCCACGGGCGATGGGCCTTCCTCGCCTGGAACGAGCAGGGCACGACCCGGCTGGAGCGCACGGGCCTGCCGGCCGCCGCCGGGGAGGAGGCCGGACCGCGCCACCGCCCCGACCTGCCCCACGAGGTGGTGACCCGCATCGCCCCGCTGGAGCAGGGCGGACTGTTCGCCGCCCTGTCGGGATCGCGGCGCCGGCCCGGCATCTGGGAGCTGGACCGGGGCCTCGTCCCGGCCCGCGCCCCCTGGTCGGCCCGCGACGCCGACGCCGTCCCGCCCGGGCGGCCCCCCGTACGGCCGGTGCCCCTGCGCTGCCGGGCCCGCGACGGGCTGGTGCTCGGCGGCTGGTACTACCGGGCACCCGGGCACGGTCCCGGCCGTCCGGCCCCCTGCGTGATCCACCTGCACGGCGGCCCCGAGGAACAGGAGCGGCCGGTGTTCGACCCGCTCTACCACGAGCTGCTGGGCCGGGGCCTGGACGTGTTCGCCCCCGACGTCCGCGGCTCGTCCGGCTGGGGACGCTCCTTCGTGGACGCCGACCTCGGCGCGGGCCGCTTCGCCGCCATCGACGACGTGGCCGACTGCGCCGCGCACGTCGTGGAACTCGGCTACGCGGACCCGCTGCGCCTGGGCGTGATGGGCCGCTCCTACGGCGGCTACCTCACCATGGCCTCCCTGGTGTGGCACCCGCACCTCTTCCGCGCCGGAGTCGCCGTCTGCGGGATGTCGGACCTCGGCACGTTCTTCGCGGGGACGGAGCCGTGGATCGCGCGGTCAGCGGCCGCCAAGTACGGCCATCCCGAACACGACCGGGACCTGCTCCGCGCGCTGTCCCCGATGAGCCGCGTCGAGCGGCTGCGGGCGCCCGTCCTGGCCGTCCACGGCGAACACGACACCAACGTGCCGCCCACGGAGTCGGAGCAGTTCGTCCGCGCGGCGCGCGAGCGGGGGGTGCCGGCGCGGCAGCTGACGCTGCGCGACGAGGGGCACGAGTTCCTGCGGGCGGACAACCGCAGGCTCTACCGGCGCACGGCCGCGGACTGGCTGGAGGGCCACCTCGGCCCGGGCCCGGCCGCCTGACCGCCGGGCCGGCGGCCGGGCGGGACCTTCGCCGCGCCGGGCGGCGCCCGATCTGGGAACGTGTACGGCACGGGGAGGTCCGCCCCCGCCCTCAGCGTGCGGGAGCCCGCGTGCGGGAAGCACGGGAAGCCCGCCCGAGGGAAACTGGAAGCGGAGGCGAGCTTCGCATGACCGAGAGCGCGAGTCCCTACCTGGCGCCGGCGCGCGTCACCGTCCTGGGCGTGCAGCACGGCGACCAGCCGTTCCGGATCGTGGAGATCGACGGCGAGTTCGTCGGCACCGCCCGGTCCATGACGGACGTGCTGCTGATCGCGACCGCCGCCGGGATCACCGTGCACGACCTGGACGACCCGGACGAGGTCCACTGGGTCGGCGGCGGGAAGTTCCACTGGCGGCCCAGCGGAGGCCCCTCCCCGTCGGCCTGAACGGCCGGCACGGGAGGACCCCGGGCGCACCGTCCGAGAGTCCGAGAGGGCCGGCCGCCCGTCCGGCCGGGTGGACGCCGTGGCGGCTACGTGTCGAGCAGGGCGGTGCGCAGGCCGGTGAGGACGCGCGTCAGCATGCGGGAGACCTGCATCTGGCTGACCCCGAGCGCGGCGCCGATCTCCGACTGGGACATCTCCCGGCCGAACCGGAGGTGGAGGAGCTCCCGGTCCCGTGCGCAGAGCCGCGCCAGCAGCGGGCCGAGGGCGTGGAGGTTCTCGAACAGCTCGATGGCCCGGGGGGTGTCCTCCGCGACGGGCTGCCGCTGGAGGGCGCGGGCGGGGCCGTGCTCCTCGGCGGCCGGGGCCGGCGGGTCCAGGCTCTCCGTCGCGTAGCCGTTGGCCGCGACGAGCCCCTCGACGACCTCCTCCTCGTCCAGGCCCAGCCGGTCGGCGAGCTCCCTGACGGTGGGCGCGCGCCCCCGTGCGGCGGTGATGGCGTCGCGGGCCTTCGCGAGTTCGACGCGCAGTTCCTGGAGCCGGCGCGGGACGCGCACCGCCCAGGTGGTGTCCCGGAAGTGCCGCTTGATCTCCCCGGTGATGTAGGGGAGGGCCAGGGAGGAGAACTCGACGCCGCGGTCGGGTTCGAAGCGGTCGATCGCCTTGATGAGGCCGATGGTTCCCGCCTGGACCACGTCCTCCATCTCCGTGCCCGCCCCCGCCGGGCTCCCGGCCCGGCCGCGGAAGGCGCGGGCGGCGAAGTGCACCAGGGTCGTGTTCATCTCGATGAGCGTGTTGCGGACGTACTGGTGCTCGGGCGTCCCCTCGGGGAGGACCGCCAGCCGGGCGAAGAAGACCCGGGAGAGTTCCTTCGCGTCGTGCGCCGGGAGCCGGCCGGGCCGGCGCACCACGGGCAGCCCGGGATCCCCGTCCGGAAGGGCGCGCGGGGCCGCCGTCCCCGGCGGCGCGTTCCGGATGGCGGAGCCGGTGGTGGCGTCGGCCGCTGCGGAGCGAACGGGCACGGCGATTCCCTTCTGTGGTCTGCACGGGCTGGAACCCTGTTCCTGCCCGCCCCCCGGAGCCCGGCCCCGGGCCGTCCGCCCCCTCCCCGGGGGACCTACGACCCGGACGGGCCCCGAGAACGGCCCCCGGAGGCCGCCGGAAGGGTCACTGGCCGGTGGGCGGCTTGCCCTCGGCCGCCGAGACCTCGACGAACTCGACCTGGCCCTTCCCGCTGAGGCGCAGGATCGGGACGGCCTTGTTGCGCGGGTTCCCGTTGTTCTGGAACGAGATGAAACCGCTCGCCCCGGCCACCTGCTGGGTGCCGTCCATCTGGTGGAACATCCGGGCCACCGCGTCGCCGACGACCTGCCCCTGCCAGCGGGCGGCCATCTGGATGCCGTGGGCCGCGGCCAGGACCGCGTCGTGGCCCATCAGGGCCCCGCCGTCCTCGCGGGGATCGTGCGGGAACCACTGGTCCAGCAGTCCGCCCGGCTGGAAGTTCTTCGCCGACGGCACGGACACCGCCTGCGGCGCCGTGCGGTACATGTCGGGGTGGGCCAGGCCGGTGTAGAGCACCTCGATGCCCGTCTCGGCGGCGTGGGCGAGCTGCTCGGGGGTCAGGTTGGTGGTGTCGTCCCCGGTGAACACGGTGAACTGCTGGTCGGTGCAACTGCGGTTGGAGAGCGCGTCGAGGAAGTGGGTGAGGTGCTGGCCGCGGCCCGCGAAGTAGACGAGCTGGGGATGCTGCTGGCACAACTGCCCGGGCATGTAGCGCAGTTCGTTCTGCCATGCGCTGCTGACGGAGGAGTCGTAGGTCATGCGCTCGGCGACGAGCCGGTGCTTGTCACCGTCCTGGAACGCCTTGGTGAAGGCGGTGCCCAGGGTGGCGGCGTAGAGGTCCCCCTGGGCCACGTCCTGGATGACGACCGCGGTGGAGATGCCGCGCCGTTTGAGGTAGGCCGCGCCCGCGTAGGCCTCGTCCTCGTTCGTCGGCGCGATCCGCACGAAGGTGCCGATGCCCTGGATGTCGGTGGCGGTCACGGTGGCGCCGACCATGGCGATTCCCTGGTCGGACAGGCGCCTTATGGCCGCGAGGTTCTCCTCGTTGCTGGGGCCGAGACCGGCCACCGCGACGAGCCGGTCCGGGGCGCCCTTGCGGGCGATCAGCTCGTCGGCGGTGTGCTTCCACTGCGTGGACCTGCTGCCCGGGTTCGCGATCAGCAGCCGGATCTTGGGCGTGGCGGCCAGGTCGCCCCGGTTGTGCCGGTACTGGGCGAGGTAGGCCCCCTGGAGTTCGTGCCGGACGCCCTCGGCGGAGTTGCTGTCGTCGGAGGTTCCGGTGAAGGAGGTGAAGTAGGCGACGCTGACGTACGGTTCCTTGTCCGCTTCGGCGAGGACCCGGCGGTTCTCCTCCTCGATCTTGCGGGTGACGGCGTCCAGGTGCGGTGCGAAGACGTAGGCGCCGTCGGTCACGCCCACGCACTCGTTGCCCGGGCCCATCTCGACGACCCCGTCGGCACATCTGGCGTTGCGGTCCTGAAGCCAGCCGACACCGAACCAGAGCGCGGCGGCCAGGACGACGGCGGCCGCGGTGGCGAGGGCGACGCGGCGCACGACGTGCAGCGGCCATTCGAGTCTCGGCACGGGTTCAGCCCTCCCAGCCGGCGGTCTGGGGATCGCGCCAGCGGCGGTAGCGCTCCGCCTCGTTGAACAGGGCCACGATGTCGTTCCTCCGCAGTTGGGACAGCTGGGTGTAGCCGTCGGCGATGATGTCGCCCAGACGCATGGCGGGATCGGCGAGCGGATCGCTCCACACCCACCGGGTGGTCACCAGCGTGTGGATCACGGACTCGGTGTCCCGCACGCCCCCGGGCCGGCGCGGCACGAGCCCGCCGAGGAGCTCCAGCGGCCCGCGGTCGGCCGGGAGCCGGTTCGGAGCGGCGGTGATCGCGTCGAACTCGGAGATCCACTGCGCCGCCGGTACGGCGGTGAAGCGCCGCGCCAGGTGGGCGGTGACCTCCTCGGTCCGCCCGCGGGCGAGCTGGTGGTACATCTCCACCGTCGGCTTGCCCTCGGTGCGGTAGTACTCCGCGAGGAGTTCGTGCACGGCGTCCCACCCCTCCGGGCGCGCGGCCAGCCGCCACAGGAGCAGCCGGCGCAGCCACGGATGGAGTACGGGCACCATGGCGACCGGCCCCGTCAGCAGCCAGCGCGAGCGGATCTCGCCGAACAGGGAGTCGTCCGGGCTGAGCAGGCGGGTGGCGACGGAGAAGTCCCGGGTGGCGGCGCATTCGGTGAGGACGGCGCGCTGGGCCCCGTCGAAGTCGCGCAGGAGGTGGCCGAGGGCCGTGTCGGCGAGGCTGGCGGACTCCTCCCCGGCGCGCAGCGGCCGGTCGGGCAGGGTGCGCAGCCAGCGGTCCTGCTGGGGGCCGGAGTCCGGGGGCGGCCCGGCCTGGCGCAGTACGTCGAGCACCTGGTGCACGGCGCGCGGCAGTCCGCCGGTGAGCCGGTGCACGAAGGGGGTGAGCCGGGTCAGCGGGGCCAGGTCGCTGTTGCCGCCGAGCTGGAGCTCTATCCGGATCCGCACCTCGTCCAGGTTGAGGTCGCGCAGCCGCAACGGGTACCACCAGGTGTCCTCGCTGTCCCGGGTCGGCCGGTGGGCGTCCCAGTCGGCCAGCGAGGCCCGGTCGGGGCCGCGCAACTGCCAGGGCCAGGAGTCCCCGGTGGCCGGGCCCCAGCGGGGCAGCCAGCGGTTGGAGCTGGCGACGACGGTCAGCGGGTCGCCGGTGCGCCCGGCCACGACCGTCTCGTCGTGCCGGGAGCGCAGCAGCAGGTCGAGGAAGCGGCGCCCGTACTCGGTGTGGGAGTTGTCGAGGAGCAGCAGGTAGGAGCGGGGCATGAAGTTGCGGGCGGTGTTGCGTCTGAGGTCCTCCAGGAAGGCCGAGAACAGGACCAGGTCGAGCCGCTCCTGCTGGTTCTCGTCACCCTCGTGGCGCCAGAGGTTGAGCTCCACCAGGGCTTCCCAGGGGTCCGCGCTGCGGGTCATGGGATGGCGCCCGTACCAGTGCGCCCCGGCGGTCAGCCGGTTGCCCAGCTTGCCGCCGAACAGGCCGGGCACGGTGCGGCGGCCGCGCCGCAGGGCGTCCTGGAACAGGGCGAGCGCGGCGGTCGAGGCACCTTCGGGCATGCCGACCGCGCCCATGCCCACTTCGAAGAAGGCGGCCAGGTAGTCCCCGTGCCGGGCCTCGTTCTCCTCCTGGAAGCGGTCGAGCTGGCGCTGCACCGCCCGCCGGCCCTCGGCGAGGCTGCGCATGCGCAGTTCCTGGTCGGAGGCGAGCAGGCCGAGGCTGAGCAGCGGGAAGTGGGAGCGCCCGTAGCGGGGCAGCCGGCGTTCGAGCTGGCGGGCCAGGAGACCGAGCGCGTAGCGCGGCAGCAGGGACTGGGCCCCGCCGAAGTTGACGAAGGCGAAGGGGTAGTCGGGCCCGAAGTGCTCCATGAGCGCGCTGTGGGCCTCGCTGGCCCCGCTGCCGGCGGGGCCCAGGAGCATGGTCAGGGGCCGTTCGGCCGCCGGATCCTCCTTCAGGCACGTGTCGACCAGCGACAGGATGCCGCTGCGGCCGCGCAGGCCCATGCCCGTTCCCGGCTCCCTCACGTGTGATCCCCCCCAGGACGACGTATCCGAGGAGTAGAGACTGCCACTCGCGGCCGGAGTCAGACAGGGGTTTGCCCACCTTGGTCGCCTGTGCGAGGCGATCGTCCGCTCCGGGCCGCGCACGCCGTTCCCGTACGGGAGCACCCGCCGGGCCGGACCACCGGGGCGCGGGGCCGGTCAGTAGACGTCGCGGACGTAGCGCTTGTCGGCCGCCAGCCGGCGCACGTACGAGGCGGCCGCTTCCCCGGTCATGGCGCCGTGCGCGGCGACGATCTCGTGCAGCGCCCGGTCCACGTCCTTCGCCATGCGCCCGGCGTCGCCGCAGACGTAGAGGTGGGCGCCGTCCTGGAGCCACCGCCACAGGCGCGGACCGTGCTCGCGCATCCGGTCCTGGACGTACACCTTGTTGCGCTGGTCGCGCGAGAAGGCGACGTCGAGGCGGTCCAGGTGGCCGGAGGCCAGGAAGGCCTCCAGGTCCTCGCGGTAGTAGAAGTCGGTGGCGGCGCGCTGCTCCCCGAAGAACAGCCAGTTGGCCCCGGTGTGCCCCCTGGCCCGCCGGTCCTCCAGGAACCCGATGAACGGCGCGACACCGGTACCCGGGCCGATCATGATCGCCGGGGTGGCGGAGGCCGCGGGCGGCCGGAAGTGCGGCGAGCGCCGGACGAACACCTGGACGGGGCCGTCGTCGGCGCAGTCCGCCAGGTAGGTGGAGCAGACGCCCTTGCGGTCCCGGCCCAGGCCGTTGGTGTAGCGGACGACGGACACGGTCAGGCGGACCTCGCCGGGGTGGGCGAGGGGGCTGGAGGAGATGGAGTACAGGCGGGGCTGGAGCCGCTTGAGGACGGTGGCCCACTCGGCGGCGGCGGCCCGGACGGGGAGGGCGCCGATGACGTCGGCGGCCTGCCGCCCCCAGCTCCACTTGGCCAGCTCGCCCTTGTTGTCGGGGCGCAGCAGCCGCTGGAGGCCGCGGTCGCCGGTACGGGCGACGACGAACTTGAGGAGGTCCGGGGTGATGCGGGCCAGGTCGAAGCGGGTCCGCAGGGCCTCGCCGAGGGCGATGTCGCCGACGTCGGGGAGGACGAGCCGCTCGTCGGGGTCGAGGCCGGTGAGGGCGAGCCATTCCGCCACGAGCTCCGAGCCGTTGGCCGGCCACACGCCGAGGGCGTCTCCGGCCTCGTACGCGAGCTCGCCGCCGCGGGTGTCGAAGGCGAACCGGCGTACCTCCTTCTGCGATCCGGGCAGGCTGAGCAGCCGGTTCCCGACGAGCAGGGTCGCGAACGGCGCGTCCTTGGAGGAGCCGGCGGGGGGAGCGGCGGGGGCGGGGGCGGCCACGGGAGCCGGTGCGGGAGCCTGCCCGGGAGCCGGTTCGGCGAGGGCGGCGGCGACCCGGTCGAGCCACCGCGCGGCGGCCTCGTGGTAGTCGGGCTCGCAGTCGGTACGCGGGTACAGGCGGGTGGCGCCGAGTTCCGCGAGGCGTTCGTCCAGGCGGCGCCCGTGCCCGCAGAAGTCCTCGTAGGCGGAGTCGCCGAAGGCCAGCACGGAGTAGCGCAGTCCGTCCAGCCGGGCGGCGTCGGGGGCGCTGAGGCCCTGCCAGAAGCCGGCGCCGTTGTCGGGGCTGTCGCCGTCGCCGAACGTACTGGTGACGATCAGCAGGTCGGTGCCGGCGGTGAGCCGTGCGGGGGTGGTGGCGGCCATGGCGAGCAGGGCCGGGGTGCGGCCGGCCTCGGTGAGGCGGGCGGCCGCGGCGGCGGCGAACTCCTCCGCGGTGCCGGTCTGCGAGGCCCACAGCACGATCAGCTGCCGGGCGGGCGCGGCGGGTCCGGCGGGCGCGGCCGGCGCGGTACGGGAGAACATGCCGGCCAGCACACCGTCCACCCACTGCGCCGTCGCGGGGGCGAAGGGCGCGTCGGCGGGGAGTACGGGAACGCCGCCCGGGGGTGCCTGCGCGAGGCCGGACAGGTACCCGGACAGGTAGCGGCGCTCCGGCTCCGTCAGCGTCGGCGCCGTGAGGTCCGGCAGTCCGAAGAGACCGGCGAGGGCGGAGACGGCCACGGCCGCCCCGCCGCCCTGCCCGGCGGTCGCGGCCGGGGCCGGGACCGTGGCAGCGGAGGCGGGGGCGGGGGCGGGCACCGGAACGGCCTCCTTGACCACGCGCAGCGCCACGGCGCACGCCTTGAACCCGGGCTGGAACGAGAGCGGGTCGACGGCGTCGTGGGTGACGGCGTTGATGCTGAGGTACTCCCCGAACAGGTCGTTCCAGTGGAACGGCGCGAAGCAGTTCCCGGGGCGCACCCGGTCGGTGACGACGGCGGGCAGGACGGCGCGCCCGCGCCGGGAGGCAACCTCGACGGGGTCCCCGTCCCGGGCGCCCATGGCCGCGGCGTCGTCCGGATGGAGCTCGACGAACGGCCCCGGGTCCAGCTTCGTCAGTCTGGGCACCTTGCCGGTCTTGGTGAGGGTGTGCCACTGGTGCTGGAGGCGTCCGGTGTTCAGGACGAACGGGTAGTCGTCGTCGGGGAGTTCGGCGGCGGGCAGGTGCGGGCGGGCGAAGAAGCGGGCGCGGCCGGAGGGGGTGGGGAACGCCAGCCGGGGCCGGGTGCCGTCCGCCCGCTCCAGCAGGGTCTGGCTGACGCCGTCGTTGAGGTAGCGGATCGGATTGCGGTCCCCGGCCCCGGCCCCGGCTTCGCCGCATGGGCCAGAGCTCGCGCCCGCACCCGCGCCCGCGCCTTCCCCGGCGTCGCAGGTCCGGCCCCGGGCCGGGGCCGGCCACTGCACCGGGGTCTCGCGCAGCCGCTCGTAGGTGATGCCCCGCAGGTCCCAGCCGGTCTGCGGGTTCCACGCCCGCTTGAGCTCCTCGAAGACCTCCTCGGAGCTCTCGTAGGCGAAGGCGTCCGCGAAGCCCATCGCCCCGGCGACGCGGGCGATGAGCTGCCAGTCGGGCAGCGCCTGGCCGGGCGGATCGACGACGCCCCGTACCAGGGTCAAGTTCCGCTCGGAGTTGATCATGATGCCGTCCGACTCCGCCCACAGCGTGGCCGGGAGCACCACATCGGCGTAGGCGTTCGTCTCCGTCTCGGCGAACACGTCCTGGGTGATGACCAGTTCGGCCGCCTCCAGGCCCGCGATGACGGTCTTGCGGTTGGCGACGGAGGCGACCGGGTTGGTGCAGATGATCCAGCAGGCCTTGATGTCCCCGGCGGCCATCGCCTCGAACATCTCCACCGTCCCGCGCCCCGCCCCGGCGCGCAGGCTGCCCGCCTCGATGCCCCACAGCTCCTCGACGAACGCGCGCTCCTCCTCGACGAGGACCGAGCGCTGCCCGGGCAGTCCCGGGCCCATGTAGCCCATCTCGCGCCCGCCCATCGCGTTGGGCTGGCCGGTCAGGGAGAACGGGCCGGAGCCGGGACGGCAGATCGCTCCCGTGGCCAGGTGCAGGTTGACCAGGGCGTTGGTGTTCCAGGTGCCGTGGGTCGACTGGTTGAGCCCCATGGTCCAGCAGCTCGTCCACTCGCCCGCCTCGCCGATCCACCGGGCGGCCTGCCGGATGTCCGCCTCCGGGACGCCGGTGACCTCGGCCACCCTCGCCGGCGGGTAGTCCGCGAGGAAGGCGGGCATCTCCTCCCAGCCCTCGGTGAACTCGGCGACGAACGCCCCGTCGGTGTGCCCGTTCTCCACCAGGAGGTGCAGCAGGCCGTTCAGCAGCGCGAGGTCCGTGCCCGGCTCGATCTGGAGGAACAGGTCGGCCTTCTCGGCGGTCGCCGTGCGCCGCGGATCGACGACGACGAGCTTCGCCCCGGCGGACTTGACCCGGTCCATCATCCGCAGGAACAGGATCGGATGGCAGTCGGCCATGTTCGCGCCGATCACGAGGAAGGCGTCGGCCCGGTCGAAGTCCTGGTAGGAACCGGGAGGCCCGTCCGCGCCCAGCGAGAGCTTGTAGCCGGAGCCCGCGCCGGCCATGCACAGGCGGGAGTTGGACTCGATCCGGCAGGTGCGGACGAAGCCCTTGGCGAGCTTGTTCGCCAGGTACTGCGCCTCCAGGGACATCTGTCCGGAGACGTAGAAGGCGAGGGCGTCGGGGCCGTGCTCGTCCAGGACCGCGCGCAGCCGCCCGGCGACGGCCTCGATCGCCGCGTCCACGTCCGCCTCGGCCGGCTCGCCGCCGCGCTCGGCGCGGATCAGGGCGGTGGTGGCGCGCCCGGGAGCGGCCATCATGTCCACGCTCGTGGACCCCTTGGTGCAGAGCCGCCCGGCGTTCGCCGGATGCCGCTTGTCGCCGGAGACCCGGACGGCGGTCCTGCGGCCGGTGGCGGCGTCCCGGCCGATGTCGAGCACGATGCCGCAGCCGACGCCGCAGTACGAGCAGACCGTACGCACGCTCTCCGCATCCGGCGTCGTCACCGAGACTCCCTCCCCGGGCCACAGGCTTCGCCCCGCGCGGTCCGGGCGGGCCGCGGCGGGAGTGGGGAGCGCCCCACGACCGAGACCGTAGGAAGCCCGCGTTACCGAGCCGTCACGCCCCACGGACACCCCGTGTAAACCGCACCGCACACCGGGCGCATTCCGGCTGTGAGTGCCGGGGCCGGGCGGGGAGCGCGCGGCACCGCCCGTCAGTCCGTGGCCCAGCAGCGGGCGGGATCGAACCACCCCCGGTCCGGGTACCAGGCGAGGGCGCGGTCGGCCGGATCGGTCCCGATGAGCCAGAGGTGGGTGAACTCCGCCGGCAGGCGGGGGGCCCGCCGGGGGAGGGCGCCGTCGGCGCTGAGCGCCCGGTGGACCGCCCACGGCGTGGTCACGGTCACGCCGATGACCGCGTGGCTCTCGTCCCCGCCCGCCGCCCTGAGCTTCTCGCGGTTGCCCCGCATGTGCCCGCTGTCCGCGTTGACCTCGCCGTCGACCCACGCGTGGAAGGCCTCCGGGTCGTCCAGCGCCCGGCCCCCCACGCCCCACGGGACGAACCTGACGCTCCCCCCGCCGCCCTCCCGGACGGGGCGGGAGGCCAGGCCGCGGATGCCCAGCCGGCCGGCCCGCCCGGCCAGGGGGCCGGGATGCACCGCCAGGTTGTCGGGCCGGGGCACGAACTCGTAGAACTGTCCGGCGGCCTCGAACTCCGCCAGCAGTGCGGGGACCCACACGTGGTGGCCACGGCCGTCCCTGTCCTTGAACCGGAAGTTCCGGTCGACCCGGACGGTCCACTCCCGTCCCAGTCCGGGGGCGGACAGCACCGGCTCCTGACCGAGGGTGGCCGCCACGGCGGCGTGCCGGCCGTCCAAGGCCCTCCACACCTCGGCGAAGCCGACGCGCCCGTCGGCGTACCCGAGGGAGATGTCCGGCATCCGGTCCCTGCTCCCGTCGTCCTGGAGGCGGACGCACGCACCGGTGGACCGCGCCAGCACGCGCGCCGCCTGCTGCTCGAAGTCGGGCGAGAGGGGGTCGCCGGATTCCCTGCGGCGCTGCCCGTCCGTGCGCAGGTCGATCGGGTACCCGGGCCGCCAGAGCTCGTCCATGGCCCCATTGTTCCCCTTGTTCCCGTGTCCCGGGCCCAAGTGCCGTGCCGGGTCTCCGCGTTGATCACGCTCGGTAGCATGGAGGGGAGAAGGTCACTGACGCGGGACGAGGGCTCGGGGTACTCGGGTGAGCATGAGGAACGGACCGGGCCCCGGCGTGCCCCGGGTCCTGCGGACGATCAACGACCGGGCGGCCCTGGAGGTCCTGCTGGAGCGGGGTCCGCTCTCCCGGGCGCAGATCGGCCGGCTGACCGGCGTGTCCAAGCCGACGGCCTCGCTCATGCTGTCCCGCCTGGAGGCCGACGGCCTCGTGGTGGCCGCGGGCACCACCGCCGGACACCCGGGCCCGGCCGGCGTGCTGTACTCCGTCAACCCGGCGGCGGCACACGTCGCGGGGCTCGACGTGACGCCCGGTCTGATCCGGGCCGCGGTGGCGGACCTCACCGGGCGCACGACCGGCACCTACGTCCTGACGGAGCCGGAGCTGTACGGCGACGAGAGCGACCAGGTCGCCGCGGCCGTCGAGGGGGCCGCGCGCGCGGCCGGCCTCGTCCCGGAGGCCCTCCACCGGGTCGTCATCGGCGCCCCGCTGGCCTTCGACCCCAGGGAGGGCCGGCTCCGCTACCCCAGCCACCTGCGGGGCTGGCGCTCCCCGGACCTGCTGGGGCGGCTGGCGGCCCGGCTGCCGATGGCCGTCGCCTGCGAGAACGACGTCAACCTCGTGGCCATCGCCGAGCGGCGGCTCGGAGCGGCCCGCGGGTACGAGGACTTCTTCCTGCTGTGGAACGAGGAGGGCATCGGGGCCGCCCTGATGTTCGGCGGACGCCTTCACCGGGGGCGGACCGGCGGCTCGGGGGAGGTCGGCCTCATGCCCGTGCCCGGCACACCGCTGGTGCGCGATCCCGAGGCGGCGCAGACCGGCGGGTACCAGGACCTGGCCGGCTTCCAGGCCGTGCCGGCGATCGCCCGCCGGCTGGGCATCGTTGAGGCGGGGGAGGTGCCCGGACCGGATCCGGAGCTCGCGGCGGCCCTCGCCCTCCTGCGACGCGCCGCGCAGCACACCGACGGCCCCTATCGCAGGCTGCTGGAGCTGTTCGCGACCGGCGTGGCCACCGGCCTGGCCGCGGTCGCCGCCGTCCTCGACCCCGAGATCGTGGTCCTGGCGGGCGGCGTCTTCACCGCGGGCGGCGAGCCGCTGCGCCGCCTGGTCGAGGCCGAACTGTCCGAGCTCTCCGCCTGCCGGCCCCCGCTGGTGCTCGGCGAGGTCCACGAACAGCCGGTCCTGCGCGGGGCCCTGGAAAGTGCCCTGGCCACGACCCGCGACGAGGTCTTCGACACCTCCCGCCAGGCATAGGACTCCCGGACGGCCGTCGGAGGGCCACCGGGCGGCGGACCGGGCCGCGGCGGCCCGGTCAGGGGACGAGGACGACCTTGCCGGCGACCGTGCCCGACTCGGCCAGCCGCATCGCCTCGGCGGCCCGCGCCAGCGGGATCTCGGCCGCGACCCTGGCATGGATCTCGCCGCGCTGGAGGGCGGTGAACACCGAGGTGAGGTCGGCGCGCAGGCGGGCCCGGAAGCGGTCCCGGGCGTAGGCGCGCCCCGCCCAGACGTTGAAGAAGTACGCGCTCCGCCCGTTGGGCAGCGCGTTCCACAGCCACACCCGGCCCAGGAGCCGCAGCACCGGCCACGTGCCCGAGCCCTCGTCGTCGCGGGTGGCGGCGCTGCCGTACGAGACGAGGGTGCCGCCGGGGGCCAGCAGCCGCCAGGAGCCGACGATGCCCTCCCCGCCGACGTGGTCGAAGACGGCGTGGACGCCGCCGGGCGCGATCTCCCGTACCCGGGCGGCCACGTCACCGTCGCGGTAGTCGACCGGGCTCACCCCCAGGGCGCGCAGCGCGTCGTGGTGGCGGGGGGAGGAGGTGCCGATGACGCGGGCCCCGGCGGCGAGCGCCAGCTGGACCAGGATGGAGCCGACCCCGCCGTTGGCGCCGTGGACCAGGACGGTCTGCCCGGCGCGCACCCGGGCCTTGCGGTGGAGCATCTGCCAGGCGGTGATCCCGTTGACGACCGCCGTCTCCGCGGCCACCGCGCCCACGCCGTCGGGGACCTCCACGACATCGGCGGCGTCGAGGAGGACGTGGCTCGCCCAGCCCCCGGTCTTGGTCATGGCCGCCACCCGCCGTCCGAGCAGACCGGGGCGGACGCCCTCGCCGGTGTCCCGCACGGTGCCGACCAGGTCGTAGCCGGGGACGAAGGGGAACGCCGGCTGGTCGTAGTACCGGCCGCGCCGCATCTGCTGCTCGGCGAAGGACACCCCCGTGGCCTCCATCTCGACCACGACCTGACCGGCGGCCGCCACCGGCACCGGCCCGCGGTGGAGCTCCAGGCCCTCCGGCTCGACCTTGCCGGGCAGAACGATCTCGACGCGCTCGACGGTGTCCATCAGGACCTCCATGGGTTTCTGGCTCTCGTGTTTGTTAGAAGGTATAACCAGCATGGGCGGCGGTGGTGTCCGTGTCAAGGGGGTGAGGTGTTCTTAGTGAGTGCCTTTGCCGTTGGTGATAGCCTCTCACCATGCCTATGACGGACAGTACGACGACCCCCCGCGAGCGGTACCGGCAGCAGGTGCGCGCGGAGGTCAAGGAGAAGGCCTGGCAGCAGATCGCCGGATCCGGCGCGTCCGCCCTCTCGCTCAACGCGATCGCCAAGCAGATGGGCCTGAGCGGGCCGGCCCTCTACCGCTACTTCGCCAACCGGGACGAGCTGATCACCGAGCTCATCCGGGACGCCTACCGCAGCCTCGCGGACGCCTTCGCCGGCGTCGAGGACGCGGGCCCCGGCCCCGCGCGGCTCCTCGGCCTGGCGCGGGTGCTGCGCGACTGGGCCCTGGCGGACCCGCACCGCTACTTCCTCGTCTACGGCACCCCGGTGCCCGGCTACGAGGCTCCGGGGGACACCACCGCGATCACCTCGGAGATGATGTCCACCCTGCTCGACGCCTGCACCGCCGCCACGGCCGCCGCGTCCGGCGTGCCCGCAGCGCCCGGTGAGCACGCGGTGGCGTTCGAGGCCCACCTGGCGGGCCACCGCGACTGGGCGGCCGGCCACCCGGACGCCTCCCCGGAGGCGCTCCATCTGGCCCTCTCCTTCTGGACCCGGCTGCACGGCGCGCTCTCCCTGGAGCTGGCGGGCCACTTCACCGGCATGGGCCTGGACCCCGCCCTCCTCTACGCGGCCGAGGTGGCCTCCCTGACCGGCGGGTGAGGTGAGCGGCCGGTGCGAGCCGGGGCGCCGGTCCCCGAGGTTTCCGGCGTGCCCGGCCGGGCACGCGCCAGGCGAACGGGAAACGGATGACCGGGAAGGAAAGGGACACGCCATGGACGACCAAGGCGGCGCGGGCGGCGTACCCCTGCACGGCTACGAACACGGCCACGGACACGGCGGCCAACCCGGCCGCGAACAGGGCCGTCGCCGGGACGACGAAGAGACGCGGCGCCGGGAGCGCCGCGCGCGGGCCGGGGACAAGGCCGGACCCGAGGGCGCGGACCGCGAGGCGGGAGTGGCGGGAGACCGGGGGACGACCCGGGCCGCCGACACCGATGAGGCGAGCCGCCTCGACCGCCCGGCGACACCGGACGTTCCGGGCGCCCCGCCGGCCCGCTGGAAGGGCCCGCACGACTGACGGAGGGTCCGTCACGATGCCGTCCGCCCCGCGGCGGCCGGCCGTGCCATGCCCCGGCCGGCGGATCCTCAGTCGCCCTCGTGGAGCGCGAGCAGGTCCCGGGCCCGGCGTTCCATCAGGACCGGCAGATAGGTGCGCACCCGGGCGTACTTGAGCTCCTCGTACGCGGTCAGCGTCGCCTGCCGGACCAGCACCTCGTCGAGGGCGGGGTGGGCCCGCATCAGCCGGTCCGTCACATGGTGGACGATGGGAGGGACTTGCGGCTCCGCCGTCATGCACCACACCCTTCGCCACGGTGGGCCGCCCATCGTATCCCGCGCTCCGCAACCCCCTCGACACCCACGCGTCGCCTCGCGGTCAAGTCGCCCGAAGATGGCCGATTCGCCGTGATCCGGTCGCATCGGACCCCCATTTCGCCCGATAGGGGAATGCGGATCCCCCGCACTCAGGCATCGGAATCGGTTTCCGGAGTTCAAACCCCCGGTTGTCGTCGCGTCCGCAATGGCTTGATGTCTGCGGCGCGCGGGAATCGCCAATCGACCACGCTGATAGAGTTTTCTTCCGTTCGCCGGTATCGGCGGGGCCGGTGGCCGGCGGGGGTTCAGCGAGAGTGGTGAGGCATGCGTCCGAACAGCTCCGTGCTGCTCCGCAGAGCTTCGCGTCCCGCGTGCCGGTGAACGCTCCGACGGATTCCCGTCTTCTGGCGTCACCAGCGCGTCTTACCACGTCAGAGGCTTGCTTCCGCTGACGTTCCACCCTGCTCCCGTCTCCCCGAACTCGCTCGACGGAGGTGCCGTTGTCCGTGTCGAAAAGCTCCTCTCGTTCCATGCTCTCCCGTGGCCTCAGTATTCTGCGATGTTTCCGTCCGGGAGAACAGGAGCTTCAGCTGTCCGAATTGGCGCGCCGGGCGGACATGCCCAAAGCAACAGCCCACCGCATCGTCGTGGAACTCGTGAAAGAAGGCATGCTGGAACGCGGCGAGAACGGTCTGCGGCTCGGCGTCGCCCTTTTCGTTCTCGGTACGAGGGTGCCGCGCCAGCTCGAACTGCGCGATCTGGCCCTGCCCTACGCGGAACAGCTGCGCCACCTCACCCGGGGGAGCGCGTTCGTCTTCATCACCGACGCGGGCGGCTCCGAGGCCGCCCTGGTGGACGCGGTGCGCCGCGGGCACGGCGGGGGAGACGCGCACGGCGCCGAGGACGAGGTGCGGGCCTCCGCCCTCGCCGCGACCCGGCTCTTCCACGCCTACGGCGCGCGGGCGGCCCTCCCGCCGGCCCGGCGCGAGCCCGTACCCGCCGAGGACCCGGCCCGGGTGCAGGCGCAGGGGTTCGTCGTCGTCCGCAGCAGGACCGGTGCCGTGAGCATCGCCGCCCCGGTGCTGAACGCGTCGAGCACGGCCGTGGGGGCGCTGGCCGTCGCGGGCCCCGACGGCCGCGTCCAGCCGGTCAAGGCCGCCTGGTACCTCCAGGCGGCGTGCGCCGCCGTCTCCCGCTCCCTGCGGCGGACCCCGGAGCTCGCGGGCTGCCACCTCAGGCCCGCCGTGCCGTGAACAGGGTGGGCAGCAGACGGCCCGCCAGGTATTCGTCGCGGGCCGTCGTGAGGGTGCTCCGGATCAGCTCCGCCGAGGCGTCGCCGTAGATCCCGGCGACACTGCCCCGGAAGATCCGGAGCACCTTCAGCCGCTCGGCGAGCAGCGCGGCGGCCCACTCGGTCAGACCGCGCCGCCGCACACCGGTGAAGCCCGCCCGTGCCAGCTGGTCCAGGCGCTCGCGGACCGGCGTGGTGAAGAAGACGTCGGGCGGGTGAACCGCGCGGAACGGCGCCGAGGGGCCCTCCGCGCCGGGCGTCAGGCTCACCTCCTCCGTCAGGACGAACAGCCCGCCCGGCCGCAGCAGCCGCGCGGCCTCCCGGACCACCGCCGCCGGATCGGGGAAGTGCGGCATCGACCCCGTCACCACCACCAGGTCCAGCGACGCGTCGCGCAGCGGGACGGCGGTGGCGGACGCGCAGATCTCCGCCACGGCGGTACGCCCCTGCGCCCGGCTGATGCGCCGGCTCACCGCGCAGTGCTCGGCGACGAGGTCGATCCCGTACGCGCCCCGGACGCCGATCCCGCGCGCGGCCAGCCGGTCGACCGTGTACCGCAGCGCGCCGCCGAAGCCGCTGCCCAGCTCGCACAGCACGAGCGGACCTCCGCGGACGGCGCCCGGCGCGGCAGCGCCTCCGGCGACGCGGCCGCCGGGACCCCCGGCGACGCCCCAGGCGACCGCCTCGGCGACCGCGTCGGCGACGAGATCACAGCCGTGCGGCCCGAAGTGGCCCATCTGGTCGAGGCCGAGCAGCCCCTCGGGGCCCTCCCCGCCGGTGAACGCCACGATGGAGCGCTCGGTGCGCTCCCAGTCGTGCAGCGCGGGGAACAGCTCGCGGTGGTAGCGGTACTGGCGGCCGCGTTGGCCGGAGGGGCCGTGCGGCGCCGGGCTCACCACGGCCTCGGCCCCGGACGCTGGTCGGTGTGCGGCACGTCGATGCTCCTCGGTGGATGCGGCGGGGACCGGGCGGCGGCCCGGGAGCCCGCTCAGGACACGGCGGGGGCTGCGGTCGCGGTCCGGAACTCCTCGGGCACCGCCGCGCAGGCCCCGTCCAGGACGGCCAGCGCCTCCTCGGCCTCCTCGTCGGTGGCGACCAGCGGCGGCAGCAGCCGCAGCACCTCCGGCCGCCCCAGACAGGGGGAGACCACCAGGCCGCGCCGCCCCAGCTCCAGCAGTACGTCACCCGCCGCGGCCGCGCCGGAGAACTCCACCCCCCACATCAGCCCCCGGCCGCGCACCCCGCAGATCAGCCCGCGGTGGCGCCGGGCCAGCCGGTCCAGCCCCGAGCCGAGCAGCGCGGCCAGCCGCTCGCCCCGCGCGGCCAGCTCCTCCACCGCCACGAGGGCGGCCACCCCCGCGGCGGCCCCCAGCGGGTGCCCGGAGAAGGTCGTCGTGTGCACGAACGGGTCGGCGGTGAGCGGCGCGTACAGCTCCTCCGTGGCCAGGACGGCCGACAGCGGCTGCACGCCCCCGCCGAGCGCCTTGCCGAGCAGCACCGCGTCGGGCCGCAGTCCGGCGTCCGTACTGACCAGCCGGGGCCCGCAGCGCCGCAGGCCCGTCTGGATCTCGTCGGCGATCAGGAAGGCGCCGTGTTCGCGCGCGGCCCGCGCCAGCGCCCGCAGGAACGCGGGCTCCAACGGCCGTACGCCGCCCTCGCCCTGGACGGGTTCGACGATGACGGCGGCCACCTCCTCGCCCGCGAACGCGGCGGGGACCGCCGCGACGTCCGGTGCCAGGTGGTCCACGCCGCCCAGCAGCGGGCCGAGCGAAGCCCGGTAGCGCGAGCTCCAGGTCGCCGCCAGGGCGCCGAGGGACTTGCCGTGGTAGCCGCCCTCCACCGCCAGCACCCGGGTGCGGCCGGTCGCGAGGCGGGCCAGCTTCAGCGCCGCCTCGACGGCGTCGCAGCCGTTCAGCCCCAGCCACACCCTGGTCAGCCGTTCCGGGTCCGCGTAGGCCGCCAGGGCCTCGCCGAGCGCGGCGGTCGTCCCGTTGCCCAGGACGCGGGTGGACACCGGCAGCGCGTCCAGCTGGCGGCGGACCGCGGCCACGACGCCGGGGTGGCGCTGCCCGAGCAGGGTCACGGCGTAGCTGCCGAAGTCGAGGGCGGTGCGGCCGTCGGAGAGCCGCACCCGGGCGCCCTCGCCGGTCATCTCGATGGCGCCGGAACCGTTCATGCCGTAGACGAGGGCCAGTGGGGGAGAGAAGCGTCTGCGCAGCGCGTCGAGGGTGTCCCGGGCCGGGTCCTGCCGGGTGGTCGCGCTCATCGGGACCGTCCTCTCCACGTCCGCCGCTCGGCGACAAGGGGGCACCACCGTTCGGTCAACGGTTGTACCGGGCCGCGCGCTCCGGGGAGAAGCCGTGTTCCGGCTGGCGGAACGTCCGTTGATCCGCGGCGGCGCTCCTTGGGAGGCTCTGTCCGGGCGGAGCACGGGTCCGATCCCGCCGCGCCGTCGCCGACCCCTTCCGGAGGTGCACCGACCGCCATGGAGACCACGTCAGCCAGTACCGCCGCCAGCAGCGCCGCGTTTCCCGGGACCGTCGTCCTGGAGCAGCGCCTGGACGCCTTCCTGAAACAGCGAGGACTCCACCGGGACGCGGTGCGCAAGGAGGCGGACCAGGGCGTGGGCCGGCCGGTGCTCGCCGTCGCCTCCGGTTCCGTGCTCGCCGGATTCGGCAACCACCGCAGCGACCTCGACCTGATGGTGCTCGTGGAGAACGACCGGCTCACCCGCTTCCCCATCCAGTCGCACGAGCACGGCACCCTGATCGACGTCAACATTCGCCGGGCCGCCTCCGTACGCGAGACCACGGCCGCCCTGACGGCCGAACCCTGGCCGCGCTTCGCCACCGTCACCGAGGACGCCTGGAACCACCGCCGCCGGGCCCTGAACACCGCGAACCGGCTCGCCCTGGGCCTGCCCCTGCTGGCCTCGCCCCCCTGGGACGCCTGGCACGCCGGCCTGCGCCGCCCCTGGCACGCCGAGGCGGTCACCCAGTGGTGGACGGTGGAGGCGCACCGGCTCGCCCAGGCGGCGCGCTGGCTGCTCGACGCCCGGCCCATGGCAGCGGCCGTCCGCGCCCGCGAGGCCGTCGTCGCCGCGCTCAACGCCCGGGCCGCCGCGGCCGGGGAGTCGTACTTCACGGCGAAATGGGTGGGGGAGAAGCTCAAGGTCCTGGGCGACGCCGAGGGCCTGGCCGTGCTCCACGAGGCGCTCCGCGCCCCGCTCGTCCCCCGCGAACAGGTGCCGCGCCGGCTCGCCGACGTGGAGCGGCTGGCCGGGGACCCCGCCGGTCTGCACGCGGTGCTGCGCTGGTCCACCGGGGTGGGCACCACCGTGCTGGAGGACCGTACGGTCGTGGACCGCTGGCAGCTGCGGGCCGTTGAGAGCGCTCGCAGGGACCTGCCGCCCGGGGACTCCGACACCGTCGTCTGGTCCGGTCCGCTCGGCGCGCCGCCCCCGGCCGACCTCCTGCCCCTGTTCGTCCACGACATGGTGTGGCTCGGCGTGGCGCACCCCGACCCGGAGGCGGCCGCATGACGCATCCCGTCCCGCACCCGGCCGACGGCACGGCCCCCGCCGCCGGGGTGACGACCGCCGCACCCCCGGCCGACCTGCGGCGCCTCCTCGCCTTCCGTGCCCACGGGGCGGCCCGGCTGCTCCTCGGCTGCCGGGCCCGGCTGGAGGACATCGAGGGGGCGGTCGCCGCGGACCAGCCCGAGGTCGCCGTGCTCATGGCCTACGACCTGGTGCAGTTCTCCCTGTCCGTACGGGGCCTGCGCACCGAGGGCGAACTGAGCTACGGGCGCGACGAGGCGGCCTTCGACCCCTTCGCCGGCGTCCCCGCCGCAGAAGTCGAGGCCGCCCTGCTGCTCGCCGCGGAGGGCGCCGGGGCCACCGGGGCGCGCGGGGAGGACTGGCTGGAGCGGCTGCGCGCCCACCTGCGGGAGACCGAGCAACTCCTCGGCTACGGCGAACCGCTGCCGGACGTCCGCTCCGCGAGCGGCCTGATGAAGGGCTTCAAGCTGGCCCGCACCTGGCAGCCGCACCTGGAGCGGGTGGGCCTGCCCGGCCTGCTGCCGAGCGCCTGGACGCGCCGTGCCGACTGACCGGGACGGGCGGGCCGGCGGCTCCGCCCCGGCGCTGCGGCTGCGCGCCGTCACCAAGCGGTACGGCGCCGCCACGGCCCTCGACGGCGTCGCGTTCGACATCGCCGAGGGCGAGATCACCGGACTGCTCGGCCACAACGGGGCCGGGAAGACGACCCTGATGTCCCTGGTCGCCGGGCTCCTGCGGCCCGACGGGGGCGCCATCGAGGTCCTCGGCGTCCCGCTGGAGCGCGACCCGCGCCGGGCCCGGCGCCTGCTCGGCCTGGCCCCCCAGGAACTGGGCGTCTACCCGCCGCTGACCGTCCGGCAGAACCTCCGGTTCTTCGCCGAACTGGCCGGGCTGCGCGGCACCGCCCTGCGCCGGCGCACCGAGGAGGTCGCCGAACCGCTGGGTCTGACCGGCCTGCTGGAGCGCCGCGTGGCCCACCTGTCCGGAGGGGAGCAGCGCCGCGTGCACACCGCGATGGCCCTGCTGCACCGGCCGCGGCTGCTCCTGCTGGACGAACCCACCGCGGGCGTGGACGTGGAGACCCGGGCCCGGCTCATCGACTTCGTCCGGCAACTGGCCGCCGAGGGGACGGCCGTCTGCTACTCCACGCACTACCTCGCCGAGGTCGAGGCCCTCGACGCGAGCGTGGCCGTACTGGACCACGGGCGGCTGCTCGCCCGGGGCACCCTCGCGGAACTCGTCGACCGGCACGGGGAGAGCGCCGTGGAGCTGACCTTCGGCGACGGGCCGCCGCCCGGGCCGCTGCACTGGCCCACGACCTGGGAGGCCGGGGTGCTGCGCGTCCACGTGGAGCAGCCGCACCTGGCCGTCCCCGAGGTGCTCGCGGCCCTGGGCGCGGCCGTGTCCGGCCTGGTCAACCTGCGGGTGGTGCGGCCCGGGCTGGAGAGCGCCTTCCTGCGCCTGACCGGCCGGCCGGCCGCGGACGCGCCGGGCTCCGACGCGGCGGCCCCGGACGGGCCGGCCCCGGACGGGCCGGCCCCCGACGGGCCGGAGCACGGCGCGCCGGATCACGGGGGGCCGGACCGGGATGCCGCGGAGGCCGGGTCCGGGCCCGGCCGCGTCGGCGCGACGACGGCGCCGCGGGGGGGCCGCGATGGGTGACGGGGCGGTCGGCCGGATCGCCGCCCTGGCCCGCCACGACGCCCGGCTGCTGGCGCGCGACCCCGCCCCGCTGATCGTGCGTACCGTCATGCCGCTGCTCCTGATGGGCTTCATGCAGCCGCTCTTCCGGGCGGCGCTGCGGGCCGGAGACCTCCCGGACGCGACCGGCGCCGAACAGGCGGTGCCCGGGATGGCGGTCATGTTCCTGTTCTTCCTGGTCACCGTCGTCGGGTTCGGGATGTTCCGGGAGCACGGCTGGCACACCTGGGACCGGCTCCGGGCCGGCCCGGCGCGGCCGTTCGAGCTCGTGGCGGGACGGATCGTGGTGCCGCTGGCCGTCGCCCTCGTCCAGCTGGCCGTGGTCTTCGCGGCGGGCGGGCTGCTGTTCGGGCTGCGGGTGCGCGGCTCGTACCTCGGGCTGCTCGTCGTGGGCGCGCCCCTCGCGCTGTGCGTGGTCATGGTGGGCATGGCGCTGGTCGCACTGTGCCGGACCATCTCGCAGCTGTCCGTCTTCGCCAACCTCGTCGCGCTGGTCCTGGCCGGGCTGGGCGGGGCCCTGACCCCGCTGTCCGCCCTTCCCGGCTGGGCGCGTCCGCTCGCTCCCGGGGTGCCCAGCTACTGGGCGATGCGCGGATTCACCACCGTCATCGTCGACGGCGGCGGCGCGGGCGCCGTGCTCCTGCCCGCCGCCGTGCTGTGCGCCTTCGCGGCCGGTCTGACCGTCGTGACCCTGGTGTTCTTCCGCAGCAACCACCGCAAGGTGTCGTGGTCCTGACCGGACCGGACCGGACCGGTCCGGACCTGGCCGCCGCAGAACCGCCGTACCGCAGAACCGCCGTACCGCAGAGAGGAGAACCGTGCCGGCCGTCGTCGTCTTCGACTGCTTCGACACCCTCGTCACCTCCCGCCGTCCCTTCCCGGGCCCCGAGGAGATCACCGCCCGGCTGGCCGAGGCGCTGACCCTGGACGAACGCTCCGCGGCCGGGGTCGTCCGGACCGTGCTCGGCGCCGTCTTGGCGGCGATGGAGGACCCGGGCGCCCTCCAGCCCCCCACCCTCGCCCTGCTGGACGCGGCCCTGCGCGACCGGGACGCCCCGCGGGGCCCGGCCGAGCTGGAGCGGGCGCTGTGGCACGCCCTCGGCGCCGTGGACGAGGACCGGTACGCGCTCTGCGAGCCGGTGGCGGAGGCCATGGGCCGGATCGCCGCGGCCGGGCACACCGTACGGCTGCTCTCCAACTGCTTCCTGCCGGGCCCCCTGATGCGCCGGCTCCTGGAGCGTCTGAAGGTGCCCGAGGTGTGGGACCGGGCCCTGTTCACGGCCGACGGCGGCCCGAAGAAACCCGACGCCCGGGCCTTCGGCCTGATCGCCGAAGGAGCCTTCGAGCGCCGGGTGATGGTCGGCGACAGCCCGCAGACCGACCTCGAACCGGCCGCCGCGCTCGGCTGGGACACCGTACGGGTCGATCCCGAGCGGCCCCAACTGTCAGCCCTCGCACCACTGTTCAGCCCGTGAGGGGCGCGCCGACGCGGCCGGGCCGGTCCGGCCGGGGCATCCGATCCGGTGTTCCGCACAGAGGAACGCACGCCGCATTCCACCGACCGGTCTGCCTACAGTTGTCCAGGGCCGTCCGACAGGTGATCGATCATACTGATCACCCCGGTTCCTCCCGCTCTCCCCGCGTTGCCTCCCCGTCCCCCCCACCGCCGCCGTGCGTGCGTAAGGAGCCGCTCCGTGCAGTCATCCCTGCCGACCTGCCGGGTACCGGCGCACGTCGAGGATCCCGCGCGGGACCGGAAGGCGGACGCGTGAGCCCGGCCGACGGCCCCGGGCCGGCCGGGGACGCCGGGGAGGGGCCCGCGCACCGGGCCCTGCTGGACGCCGGGTGGGGCACGGCGTGGCGGCCCGCGCCCGCCCGCCCGGGAGCCACCGGCGCCGACCGCATACGCGACCTCGCCGCGAGTGGATACGCGGCGCTGCCCGTCCCGGCCGAGTTCGGCGGTGGGGGCGCGAGCCTCGTGGAAGTCGCCGCCGCCCAGCGGGCGTTGGGCGCGGCCGATCCCTCGGCCGCGGTGGCCCTGAACATGCACGCCTTCACGGTGGGGCTCATGGCCGACTACTGGCGCCGGCACCGGGACACGAGCTGGATGCTGCTGGAGGGGATCGCCCGGTCCGGCGCGCTCGTCGCCTCGGCGTTCGCCGAACCGGGCGGCAGCCCCAACTTCATGAGCAGTCGCTCGGAGGCCGTCCCGCACGGCAAGGGCTACCGCGTCTCGGGCGTGAAGTACCCCTGCTCGCTCGCCACGACGGCCACCCTGGTGTGCCTGACGGCCCGCGTCACCGGAACCGACGAGATCATCCTCGCCCTGTGCCCCCGCTCCTCCCCGGGCCTGACGGCCGAGGGGGAGTGGCCCTCGCTCGGGATGACGCAGTCCGACACCGCCCGGCTGGTCCTGCGCGACGTCGAACTCGATGACCGGCTCGTCTTCCACCGGGGCCCCGCCGACGTCATCGACGAGAACGTGATCTCCGGCATGGTCTGGTTCGCGGTCCTGCTGACCGCCACCTACCACGGGGTCCTCAGCGGGCTGCTGGACGCCGCCTACGAAGGGGTCCTGCGCTCCCGTGCCTTCGGGGCCCGCACGGCCCTGCTCGGCCGCGCCACCCGCGAACTGCTGCTGCTCGGCGGCGCCTGCCGCCAGCTCGGCACGGACTTCGAGACGGGCGCGATCGGCGGCCGGGCGGCGCTCGCCGCGGCGGTGGGACTGCGCGCCTCCCTCAGCGACACCCGCGACCGGATGCTCTCGGCCGTCACCCCGGTCATCGGCAGCCGCCTCTACGGACGCGACCAGCCCGCCGCCGCACTCCTCGTCGACTCCCTCGCCGTGCACCACCATCCGCCGTCCCTGCTGACCTGCGACGAGGCCGTCGGCGCCTACGGCACGGGCCGGGAGATGAGCTTCGACCCGGCCGGCTGAGCGCCCGCCGAGCAGCCCGCGCGCCGGCCGAGCGGCCCGCGCAGCCCGAGCAGTGCCCCCTCCCGCCCCGCCCAAGGAGACACAGCCATGCCGCACGTCGAAGTGAACCTGCCGATCGAAGCGCCCGCGGCCGCCGCCTGGCGGGCCGTCATCCGGCTGGAGGACTACGCCGGATTCATGGAGAACGTCGAATCGGTGACCGTGCTCGGACAGAGCGGGGACGGCACCCGCACCAGCGCCTGGTCGGTCCTGCTCAAGGGATCCGTCCTGGAATGGGTGGAGGAGGACGAACTCGACGAGGAGCAGCGGGTCATGTCGTTCCACCAGGTCTCCGGCGACCTGGACGAGTTCACCGGTTTCTGGCGCGTGGAGGACGCCGGGGACGGCACCTCGGTCGTCACCTTCTCCGTCGACTTCGAGATCGGCATACCCCTGCTCGCCGACATGCTCAACCCCGTCGCCACCAAGGCGCTCCGGGAGAACTCCGAGCACATGCTCCGCGCCATCGAGCGCCGGATCACGGTCTCGTGACACCGCCCGCGCGCATCCTGGTCACCGGCGCCACCGGCGCCGTGGGCAGCGCCGTCGTCCGTGCCCTGGACGCGGCGGGCCACGAGACGCACGGCGTGAGCCGCCGAGGCGGCGCCGGACCGCGCCAGCACGCCTGGAGCATCGGCCGGCAGGACCCGCCCGCCACCCTGCGCGGCCCCTGGCACGCCGTGGTGCACTGTGCGGGGGACACCCGCTGGAGCCTCCCCGCCCCCCGGGCCGAAGCGGCCAACGTCGGCCCCCTCAGGGCCCTGCTGGCGGCCACCGGCCCCACCACCCACTTCGTCCACCTGTCGTCCTCGTACGCCACGGGCCTGCGCGGCGACACCGTCTCCGAAGCGCCCGAGGACTACCGCAACTCCTACGAATGGTCCAAGGCCGCGGCCGAACGCCTGGTGCACGCCCTGCGCGACAGCGCCGACATCGTCCGCTTCCCCATCGTGATGGGCGCCCGCGCCGACGGCTTCCTGGACCGCTACAGCGGCTTCTTCTGGCTGCCGTCCTCGATGTGCAGCGGCGCCGTGCCCGCCCTGGTCGCCGAGGAGAAGGGGGTGATGGACATGGTCAGCACCGACGACGTCGCCGCACACGTCGTACGCCTCCTCGCGGACGGGCCGCCGGCCGGCCGCCGGCTCACCGTCCTGGGGCGCGGCGACCGGGCGCAGCGCGTCGACGAGACCTTCGACACCGTCCGCGACGCCCTCAACTCCTGGCGCGCCGAACACGGCGTGCCCGCCCTGGAGCCGCTCCCGTACGTGGCGCCCGAGCAGTGGAACCGCTTCTACCGGCCGTTCGCCGAGGAGCACCTGGACCGCGGCCAGCTGACCCGGATCACCGCCCTGCGCGCCTACCAGGACTACCTCTCCGTCACCGAACCCTTCGAGGTCACCGACCGGGTCCCGGACACGGCGCTGCTCCTGCACCGTTCGATCCGGCGCTGGGCCGAGACCCACGAGGCCTCGGCCCGCCGCGTCCCCCGCCCCTGGGGCACCTGAGGCGGCCCGCGCACCGCGCGAGCCGTACCGCACCACCCGCAGCACCCGTACCACCCGCACCGCCCGTACGTCCTGCCCCGCCCGGGGGGACACCGGCACGCGTACGCCGGGCCGCCGAGTCGGAGTTGGCAGTCGCAGAGGAAGGAACCCCCTGTCCATGGAACCGATCCGTGTCGCGCTCGCCGGCGCCGGGAACTGCGCTTGGAGCTTCAGCCAGTTCACGGCCCTGGCCCAGGCGAACCCCGAGGCCCGGCTGCCCGGCCTCATGTCCCACACGGTGGGCGGCTACCGGCTGGCCGACGTCACCATCGTCGCCGCCTTCGACGTGGACGCGGCGAAGGTGGGGCTCCCGCTGGCCGAGGCGTTCACCGCCCCCGCCATCTCCGCGACCGCGTTCACCGCCCTGGGCGCCGACCGGGACGCCCCGGTCCTCCCGGCGCCCGTCCTCGACGGGCTGGAAGGACCGCTCGGCGCCGTCGTCCGGCTCGCCGACGCCGCCCGCGACGCCACCCCGGAGCACGTGGCCAAGGCCCTCGTCGAGCACGACGTCGACGTCCTGGTCATCGCGCTGCCCACCGGCTCCTCCCGCGCCATCCGGATGTTCGCCCACGCCGCCCTCGCGGCCGGGGTGGCCGTCGTCAACTGCACCCCCGAGGAGCTCGCCCGGGACGGCGAACTGCGCCGCCGGTTCGCCGACGCGGGCGTCGTCCTCCTCGGCGACGACCTGCGCAGCCACTTCGGCGCCACCACCCTGCACACCGCGCTCATCGAACTGCTCCTGAGCCGGGGGGTGGTGCTCGGCGACACCTACCAGCTCAACGTCGGCGGCAACACCGACTTCCTGAACCTGGCCGACGCCCGCCGCTCGGCCGGCAAGTTCGCCTCCAAGGCCAACGCCCTGCGCGCCGCCGGAATGACGGACGTCGAGGGCGTCGCCGGACCCACCGGGCACATCGGCCACCTCGCCGACACCAAGGTGTGCTTCGCCAGCATCAAGGCCACCTCCGTCCTCGGCTCCGGGATCGAGATCGACCTGAAGCTCACCGTGGAGGACAGCCCCAACGCCGCCGGCGTGATCGCCAATGCGGTCCGCGTCGGCAAGACCGCCGCCGACCGGGGACTGAGCGGCGTACTGGATGACGTCACCGCCCTCCTCTTCAAGAGCCCGCCGCACGGCCTTCCCGAAACCGAGGCCAGGGCCGCCTTCCTCGGCTTCGCCTCCTGACCCCCCGCCGCCCCCCAGCAGAAGGACGGTCCATGCTGTCGATCCAACGCGATGCCCTGTCGGTCGAAGACCTCCCGTACGAACTCGTCGAACGCAAGGGCGTGGGACACCCCGACACCATGTGCGACGCCATCGCGGAGCGCATGTCCCGCTACTACTCCCTGCACTGCCTCAAGGAGTTCGGGGCGATAGCCCACCACTGGTTCGACAAGGTGACCCTGTACGGCGGCGGGGCCGACATCGACTACGGGCGGGGCGAACTCACCTCCCCCTACCGGGTCAGGTACTTCGGCAAGGCGGCCTTCCGGGTCGGCTCCGCCGAGATCCCCGTCCCGGAGCTGATGTTCCGCGCCGCCGCCGACGTACTCGCCGAGGTGACCACCGGCTTCGACCCCGACCGCCACCTGGTCGTCGAATCCGGGGTGGTCGACCACCGGGGCTCGGGCCGCGGAGCCTCCCGCTACCAGCCCGCCACCACCGCCGACCTGGTCCCGCTGCGCGCCCCCGGGCTGGTCTCCAACGACACCAACCTGCTGCACGGATACGCCCCGCTGTCCCGGCTCGAAAACGCCGTACTGGGACTGGAACGCCTGGTCAACGGAGCCGCGTTCAAGGAACGGCACCCCGACAGCGGCTGGGACGTCAAGGTGTTCGGCAGCCGCCGCGGCGAGGCGTTCAGCCTCGTCGTCAACATGCCCTTCCTGGCGGCCCACATCACCTCCATGGACCACTACCTCGCCCGCAAGGCCGTCATCCAGGCGGAGTTGGAGGCGGCCGTCGGCCGGCTCGGCATCGGGGACTTCCGGATGCTGATGAACGCCACCGACCGCAACGGGCGCCCCTACCTGACGGCCCTGGGCTCCGTCGCCGACACCGGCGACGTCGGTGTCGTGGGCCGGGGCAACCGGGTCAACGGGCTCATCACGCCCATGCGTCCCATGAGCATCGAGGCGCCGGCGGGCAAGAACCCGCTCGACCACACCGGCAAGATCTACAACGTGCTCGCCGCCCGGCTCGCCCGGCAGGTGCACGAGGAGTTCGGCGGCCCCGCGCAGGTCCACGTCTTCACCTCGAAGGAGGCCCCGCTGGAATACCCCGACGAGGTCGTCGTGACCAGCCCGCGCGCCGAGGAGGAAGCCCTCGCCGCGCTGGTGGAGAAGGCCGTGGCGGGCACCGGGGACCTGACCGCCGAATTCGTCGAGACGGGCATCACCCTGTGGTGACCGACACCGCCGCACGGGCCCTCGTGGCCGCCGCCCACGCCACCGGGCGGCGCCAGGACACCGGAGCGGCGCCCGGTTCCGTACCCGACGGCGGCAGCCACTTCACCGTCCTCGTCAAGCCCGAGGTGCTCACCCCCGAGGCCACGGCCGAAGCCCTCGCGCAGACCCTGCGGGTGCTCGGCGCGGACGGGGTCCGCGTCCTGCGCTGCGTCCTGACCCCGGCCGCGGACTTCGCCGTACGGGGCCACCTGCACCTGCACTACCCCCGGCTCCACCGGGTCGCCGCCGACGGGCCCCCCGCCCTGACCTCGGGCGCCCGGCGGGAACTGGCCGCGCTCACGGCGGCCTGCGGGGCCGAGGAGGCGCTCGGCGCCCTGGACGCCATGAGCCGGGACCCGGAGCTGACCCCCCTGGCCCTGGAGGAACGCTGCCGCAAGGCGGGCATCCACAAGCTCGGTTCCGGCTCGTACGCCTCGGTGACCGAGCTGCACGGGCGTACCGTCGCCGTGCTGAACGGCTTCCTGCCCGCCCTGGCCGGCGGCTACGCCGACCCCGGGGCCCTGGTCGCCCTGCTCGAATGCCACAGCGTCCGGGAGATCGCCGACCTGCGCGAGCACCTCCTGGGCGCCCTCGACCCGGCCGCCGCGGACCCCGCCTCCCTGCGCGGGGCCCTCGCCGACCGCATCGCCCGACAGCACGGCATCCCCCTCTCCGAGGGCCGCAACGGGGTCCACCTGTCCGCCGGCCACCTGGAGGGCATGTTCCAGGCCTGGCGCCACTTCGCCGCCCCCGACGGCCTCGGCATCGACAGCACCCCCCTCGGCCGGGCCCTGGCCGGCGCCGGGGTCCCCCTCGCGGCCGTGCGGCACCTGGCCACCGACCCGGACCTCGCCGGGGACCGCGGCGGGACGCTGGCCCCGCACGGAGCCACCGAGGGCCTGCGCCGCGACGAGGTCCTCGACCGGGTCCGGCAGTGGGCCGACACCCTCGCGGAGACGGGAGAACGGCCGTGAGCGGATCCGTACGCGGACTCACCGGACGTACCGCCCTGGTCACCGGCGGCGCCCAGGGCATCGGCGCGGCGGTCACCGAACGGCTGTGCGCCGAGGGCTGCCGCGTCGTGGTGTACGACAAGAGCGAGGGCCACGGCCGCGACGCCGCCGAGGCCTGGCGCAAACAGGGCCACGAGGTGCACCTGGCCGTCGGCGACGTCAGCGACCCGGTGGCCGTCCGGCAGGCCTTCGCCGGGCTTCCCGAGGGCTGGCCCCCGGCGACGCTCCTGGTGAACCTCGCCGCGGGCTTCGTCTTCAAGGGGCTGGAGGCGACGCCGGAGGAGTGGCACGCCGCCCTCGACCCCACCATCGTCGGACTCTCCCTGGTCACACGGGAGTTCGTCGACGCACTGCCCGAGCCCGGGGCCGACGCCGACGCCGGCCCCGGCCCCGGCCCTGCCATCGTGAACATGGCGTCGATCTCGGCGCACATCGCGCAGAGCGGCTACCTCACCTACAACACCGGCAAGGCGGCCGTCCTCGGGTTCACCCGCTGCGCCGCCCAGGACCTCGCCCCGCGCGGGATCCGGGTCAACTCGGTCAGTCCGGGGACGGTGTGGAACGCCAACAACGAGCGGTACCACCGCGAGGCCCTCGGCCTCGACCGGCCGGCGGCCGAGGCCGCCCCCGAACACGGCGGGAAGTTCCTGCTGCGGCGCTTCGCCGATCCGGCGGAGGTCGCGGCACCCATCGTGTTCCTGCTCTCCGCGGAGGCGAGCTTCATCACGGGCACCGACCTCGCGGTCGACGGCGGATATCTGGCGGTGTGACACGGTGATCGATCTCCATACCCAGCACGACCGGTGCGGCCACGCCACCGGATCCCTGCGGGACTACGTCCTGGCGGCCATCGACCGGGGCGTCCACGTCCTGGGCCTGTCCGACCACGCCCCCATGTTCGCCTCCGAGGAGGACCAGGCGCTGCCCCGGGTGGCCATGCCCAAATCGGAGTTCCCCGCCTACCTCGCCGAAGCCCTGGCCCTCAAGGCGGAGTTCGAGGGCCGCATCGAGATCCTCGTCTCCGCCGAGGCCGACTACCTCCCCGGCGCGACGGAACCGTACCGACGGGCGCTGAGCGGCCTGCCGCTGGACTACGTCATCGGCTCGGTCCACATGTTCGAGGGCCGGGACATCTTCGACACCACGCGCTGGGAGAGCGTCGCGGAGGGCGAACTGCCGCTGGTCAAGGCCCGGTTCTTCCGCGAGGTGGCCGCTTCGGCACGGTCCGGGATCTTCCATGTCATGGGGCACGTGGACGCCCTCAAGGGCAACCACCCCGTCCTGGGCGCCGTACCCGCGCCCGCCGCCACCGACGAGATGCTGCGCGCGATCCGGGACTGCGGGGTCGTGATGGAACTCAACACCTCCGGCGGCACCAAGAAGTGCGGCGGCTGGTACCCCGAGCCCGAAGTGCTGGAACGTGCCCACCACTTCGGCGTGCCGATCACCTTCGGCTCCGACGCGCACGTCCCCGAACGCGTCGCCGACCAGTACGAGGAGGCCGTCGAAGTGCTGCGCGGCATCGGCTTCCGCACCTGGACGGTGTTCCGCCGGGGGATCCCGCGCACCCTGCCCCTGGCCTGACCGCGCCCGCCCCCGCGCCCGCCCCCTGCCCCCGCCCCTGACCGACCGCTTTCTGGAGCCCGTATGCAGACCGCCGAACTCGCCGCCCACGACCCCGCCGCCGCGACCACCCGCTTCCTGCGGGTCCGCGGCCAGCCCCTGAAGATCGTCACCGATTCGCCCGGCGCCGACGGCCTGGTCTCGGAGACCTTCTCCCCCCAGGGCATGCTGGGCGTCGTCGACTCCCCCCACGAACCCGCCCCGGACCTCACCATCGTCGACCTCGCGCGCGACCCCGCCGACATCGACGCCCTGTTGCGCGAGAGCGCCTCGGCCGCCGTCCGGGGCGAGTACGAACTCACCCGCGGCTACCGGCTGCCCCGGTACACCACCGGCACCCACACCGTCTTCACCCTGCGCGACGTGAACTCCGACGAGACGGCGGCGCTCGTCCGCACCGAGGGCCGCGTCACGATCGTGCGGCCCCGCTCGAACCTGGGCGACCGGTGGCTCACCCGGATCATCCGCGACGTCGCCACCCGCATCGCCAAGGCCGAGGGCTCCCTCGTCCTGCACTCCTCGGCGTTCGTCCACGAAGGCGGCGCCTACCTGGTCGTCGGCGACTCGGGAGCGGGCAAGTCCACGACCGCCGTCGCGCTCGCCCGCCTGCTGCCCTCGGCCGGCTGGATGGGCAACGACCGCATGCACCTGGACCGGCGCCAGGACGCCTACCACGTGACGGCCTGCCCGCTGCCGCTCGCCATCAACAAGGGTTCCCTCGACGTCATGGGCGTCACCGGCTTCGAGGACTGGTCCGTACGGGCCGGGTTCCCGGCGCCGGACTCGGACTGGGACCGCTTCCAGGGCGAGGAGAAGCTGAAGCTGAGCTCCCGGGAGGTGCACCGCCACCTCGGCGTCGACGTCGTGCCCGCGGCGCCGCTCGCCGGGGTCGTCCTGCCGCGCGTCGACCTCTCGGCGGGCTACTCCCTCGAACCCGCCGGCGCCCGCCACGCGGCCGAGGTGATCGGACGCAACTGCTTCTCCCTCGACGACAACCTCTACGGCGAGGACTGGCTGGAGGTACCCGTCCGGCGGCCCGGCCCGCCCCCGTCGCTGGAGGCCTTCCTGGAACACCTCGCGAAGCTGCCCGTGCTGCGCTGCACCCTGGGCGGGGCGGCCGACGTGGCGCGGCTGGCGGACGGGTTCAGGGCCGCCACCCGGGCGTGACGCCGCTCAGCGCGGGCGGCGGGGAGGGTCTGGCCGGCGGGGAGGGCCGGGGCGGCGGCCGGCCGGGAGGTCCGCCGCCACCCGCTCCACCCGTTCCAGATTGCCGGGGAAGCGGGCCCAGAACCGCGCCACCCAGTCGAGGTACCACGGCACGAGGTCCGCGCCGCGTTCGCCCAGCAGCCGCAGGTGCCCCTCGCGCGGGAGGAACCACAGGGCCCCCAGCCGGGCCAGGTCCGCCGCGTCGGCGCACGGCAGGCCCGGGCCCGCGCGCAGGTGCTCCAGGAAGGCCCGGACGGCGGCCGGATCCAGCACGAAGTCGCCCCGGCCGGCGCGGCAGGTGAGCCACAGGGCCTTGGCGGCGTCGGCCGGCCGGCGGGAGAAACTCGTCTCGTCCCAGTCGATGACGGTCAGCGGGCCCCCGGCGCCGGCCCCGCGGATCAGGTTGCGGCCGTGCAGATCGCCGTGGTGGACCACCACCGCGTCCCTACGGGTCAACCGGGCAGCCCCGTCCGCCAGTTCGCCCAGCCGGTCCTGCGCCGCCCGGGCCAGGGGGGTCCACCGTCCGGTCAGGAAGGGGGCGGCGAGGGCCCGTTCCCGCTCCCCGTCGGCCAGCCACGCCGACGCGTAGTCCCCTACGGTCTCCTCCGCGACGGCGAGCCCGTCCGCGCGCCCCGCCAGGTCGGTGAGGACACCGGCCAGCGCGGCGGCGTGCTCCCGCGCGTCCTCGGAGGCCGCCCCGGGCACGAACGGCCGGACCACCACCAGCCGGGGGCGCCCGCCCGGGTGCAGCCCGAGGTCCAGGACCGGCGGGTACCAGGCGCACCCGCGCAGCGCCGCGTCCACGGCCGCGACGCGGCGCAGCACCGCCGCGCGGGAGCGTTCCGGGCAGTGCACCTTCACCGACAGCTCCCGGCCCCCGTCGGTGAGCCGGTACGAGGCGTTGACGCCCCGCCCCTCCAGGGCTTCGGCGCGCCCGGCCGCGATGAGCCGCATCACCCGCGCGACGCCGGGACCGGCCGGCGCCGCGTCGGACCCCCGGCCGCCGCCGCCCGGCGCGCTCACGCCGCGCCGCCGTCCCCGTTCCCGGTCCTGTCCCCTTTGCTTCCCCCGTGCCCGTGCCCGTGCCCGTGCCCGTGCCCGTCCCCGCCCCGGCCCGGGCCGCCGTCCGGGCCCGTCCCGGCCTCGAACCACGCGTCGACCGCCGCCGCCATCCGGGACACCGGCTCGGAGCTGTCCAGCCGCAGGACCGGGCACGGCCGCTCGGCCAGCCAGCGGTCGTCCACGTCCCGGCTCCGGCTGGTGACCGTGCTCTCGTCCCAGCCCCGCGCCCAGTCCAGGAAGTCCCGGTGCGCGCTCTCCAGCCGGCCGCCGCGCGCGATCGTGTCCCCGTACCGGACCACCTCGCGGCGCATCAGCCGGTCCATGCGGCGGTCCCCTTCCAGGGACAGGTACACGACCGCGTCGACGCGCGCGATGACCCCGTCGCCCCAGCCCCGCAGCGAGCCCGAGAGGACCCACGCGTCACGCGGCACGAACAGCGCCTCCATCAGCGCCAGCCGCTCCTCGACGGGGCGCTTGTGGGTGTAGGGCGGGGAGGTCGGCAGCCACAGGTAGTCGTCGACGTCCGCGTGCGGGACGGCCCAGCGGGAGGCCAGCGAGCGGCCCAGGGTGGTGGTTCCCGTGCCGCTCGGCCCGGTGACCAGCAGGCGGCGCCGGCGCATGTACGGTCTCCCCTCGTCGTGCCCCGGCACGTCTGGACGCGCCGGGCGCTGCGCCCCGCCGCCGACCCGGCCGGAGGGGCCCGTCCGCTTCCGATCCTAGGCTCCGGCGGCCGTCCGCCGCGGCGGACGGCCGGATTCCGATGGCAGACAGATCCCGTCGGCGCGATTACTGTCGCCCGCATGCCGACCGCACTCGTGACCGGTGTCTCCCGCGGCCTGGGCGTGCACCTGTGCCGCGCGCTCAAGGCCTCCGGGTACCGCGTGCTGGGCGTGGGCCTGTCGGCGGCCGCCGGGCACGACGCCCTCGACGACTACCGGCCGGTGGACCTGCGCGAGCCGGTCCCGCGGGACCTGTTCGCCGCCGAGGACGTGGACGTGCTCGTCAACAACGCCGGCGTGTACCTCGACGACCCCCGCCGGGGCTACGGGGACCTCTTCGCGCTCTCCCACGAAGACCTGCGGGACACCTTCGAGGTCAACCTCTTCGGCGCGGCCCGCCTGGTCCTGCGGTACGCGCCGCTCATGCGGGCGCGGGGCGCGGGGCGGATCGTCTGCGTGTCCTCCGGCATGGGCCGGCTCCAGGACGCCGACGGGGCCTCCTTCGCCTACCGCTCCTCGAAGCTGGCGGCCAACTCCCTGGTCCTCGCCGTGGCCCGGCACTTCGCGGCGGCCCCGGGGGACCTGTCGGCGTTCTCGTACTGTCCCGGCTGGATCCGTACGGGCATGGGCACGCCGTCCGCCCCGCACGAGCCCGCCCCGGCCGCCGCCGACCTGGTCAAGCTGCTCGGCGCGCCCGCCGGGGAATCCAACGGCCGTTTCTTCCGGGGGCTGCGGGAACTGGGCTGGGACACCCGCGGCCCCTGGGTCGGGGACGGGCCCGCGCCGCCGGAGGCGCCCTTGTCACGGGCCGACCCGCCGACCTAGGCTCGCGGCGGACATATCGCCTGGCCGAACCGGACGGTACCGGGGGGAACCACCCCGGCGCGGTTCGCCGCCACCACGCCGCCCGTTCGAGCGCGGACCCAGACCCCGGGGTGATGCACCGAGATGACCGCTCCCGCCGCCACGCACCATTACGTCGTCCGTTCCCCTTTCGCCCGCACCGGCCTCACCTGCCCGCCCTCCGTCGCCGAGCACATCGACCGCCTCGCCGCCCCCTACCTGACCCTTGTACCCGGCCCCCGGGAGCCCGGCGTCTGGCGGACCATCGCGGACGCGGCGCCCCCGGGGGACGCCGTACCGGAATCGGTCGCCGCCCAGGGCGAGACCGCCGTCGACTACGCCGTCGACCATCCGCGCAAGGAGCTGTACCACCTCGCCCCCCGGGGCGAATCGTGGGTCACCCAGTCGCTGCTGCGCGCCACGCGCGCGATCCACCGCAGCGAGGCGAGCCGCCAGGGCGTCCTGTTCCTGCACGCCGGCCTGGTCCAACTTGGCGGCCTGGGCGTCGCCGTGGTCGGCGGGAGCCGGGCCGGGAAGACCTCGTTCGTGATGGCCGCCGTCCTCGGCGGCGGGGGCGTCATGGTCTGCAACGACGACGTGAGTCTGACCGCCGGCCGGGACGGCACGGTCACCGGCGCGGGCTGGCCCCGCTCCGTCTCCGTCCGCCTCGACACCCTCGACCTGCTGTTCGGCGCACAGCGCGCCCGGGCCGTGCGGGCCTCGCTCACCCACCCCGCCAACGAAACCCTGCTCAGCCTGCGCGATGCGGGCATCGAACAGCACGGGACCGCGCTGATCTACCCCTGGGAGTACGCGGACCTGCTGGGCACCGCGATCGGCCGCTCGGCCCGCGTCGACGCGATCGTCCACCTCAGCCTGGCCGACGACCCGTCGGAGGCCGACCTCGCCCCCGTGGAGGCCGGCGAACGGGGCGCGCTGCTCGACCGGCACGTCCTCGGGCTGCCCAACAAGCACCTCAACATCTTCGGCCACGAGCCCGACCCCGAACGGCTGCACCGCACCCGGCGCGCCCTGACCGCCCTGCCGACCTTCCGCTTCCGCTACGAGTTCCGGGACGTCCGCCGCCAGGTCGACCGGCTCGCCCGCCACCTCCACGACCGGATCCCGGCGCCGTGACCCCGCGCGGGCGCCCGCCGCGGAGGCCGGCCGCTCAGAGCCCGAGCCGTACGGGCCGCCCCGGAACGCCGCCCCGGACCAGGGCCGTCAGCGGGGCCCCGAGGCCGCGCGGCGAGAAGAGATCGGGCCCGCGGTACTCCACGACCTCCCGCAGCGGCCACCAGCGCATCCCGTGGATGTTCTCGGCGGCGAGGGCCGCCTCGTCCAGCCGCCCGCGCGGGGTGAACGGCCCGGTGCGGACCAGGAAGTAGTCGTTGACGACCCCGTCGTACCCGCGGCTGATGCCGGGGTCGAGGATCTCCTGGTGCCACACGTGCGGCGGGTCGCCGGTGACGGCCAGGCCCACCTCCTCCTCCAACTCCCGCCGCAGGGCGCCCAGGAGGGTCTCGCCCCGCTCCACGCCGCCCCCGGGGGCGGCCCACACCACGATCGTCCCGGACGGGTCCGGGAGCACGAAACGGCAGAGCAGCACGCGGTCGGCCCCGTCCAGGACGAGCGCGCGCACCGAGCGCCGGAGGTTCACCTCGGTCATCGGACCACGGTACCCGCGCCCCGGCCCGCACGAGCGGACGCCGTGGACGCCGTGGATGCCGATACAGGGGGCATATCCGGACAGTGAACGGGCGCGGAACGGCCGGAATCGCGGCCTTGATCCCCGGACGCCCGTTCTCCTACGTTGAGTTGCGCCGAGCCGGGCCCGCGCCGACCGCCCCGCCCGGGCCCCGCCCCGCCCCGCCCACGACACGTGGGCCCACCCACCGAGAGGAACCCGTGGTCCTGCCTTCCTTCCGTACGCACATCTCCGCCGTCCACGGCATGGACGACTTCGACGAGGCCGAGGTGCTGGAGAAGATCCACCTCGCCGACGCGGACGTCCTGATGCTGTCGGGCTCGCTCGTCGACGGCTCGGGCACCCCGTCGTCGGACTTCGACTTCTCCGTCATCGCCCCCGCGCAGGACGAGCGGTTCCACCGGGACACCTTTCCGCGCGACCAGCACATGCGGTACTACACCAGCGGCGACCGGGTGAGGGCGAGCTTCGACTACCTCCCGCACAGCCTCCTCGGCGTCGACGTCGAGTACTGGACCGCGCCCGAGATCACCGCGATGCTCGCCGCGCACAGCCGCCTCTACGCCCACCTGTGCGGCCGCGCCCGCAAGTCCTCCGCCTTCGCCGCCTCCGCCGTGGACTTCCGGCTGCTGTCCCGCCTGACGTACGGCGTCCCGCTGACCAACCCCGCCGCGTACGAGGAGATCACCGCCGGCCTGCGCCCGGGCGAGGTCTGCTACACCGCCTTCCGCACCGCCGTGGGCAGCTACCCCGACTTCCGCGACCTGGCCGGCATGTGGGCCCAGGGCGACCACGCGTGCGCCCTCACCGCCGCCCGCAAACTCGGCGCCGACACCTTCCGGGGGCTCACGCACGTTTACGGGAACACCAACCGCAACCCCAAGTACCTGCCGAGGTTCCTCTCCCGCCTCCCCGGACCGCTCACCGCGCTCGCCGACCGCTACCGCCGGCTGAGCACCCTGGGACCGGCCACGCCCGACGCCGTCGCCGCCACCGTCCTGGAATGGCTCGACCTCATCGACCTCGCCTTCGCCGAGATCCGCCGGGCCCGCGACGGCGCCGAGGCCTTCGTGGGGCGCGAGGAGTTCCTCGGCCTGCTCGGCGGCGAGCTCCACCGGACGATGCACTGGAACGCGGAGATCTCCAACGAGTACGCCTTCCGCGCCCGCGAGGCCTCCGACGACGTACCTCCGCTGCGCGAGCTGCTCGCCGCCCTGGAGAAGCGGGACGAAGCCGCGCACGGACTCCCGCTGCGCCAGTGGGCCGCCGCCCGCACGGCGCCCGCCGGCGAGAACAACCAGTCCCGCTGAGGAGCCCCACATGTGCCGCATCTACGGCTACTTCGGGTTCGACCTCGACGCGGACGCCCTCGACGCCGCCCGGGACGCCCAGCTCCCGGGCGGCCCCGACCAGCAGCGCCACGCCCGGGGCGAGCGCTGGGGCCTCGGCTGCAACCGCCTCTCCATCCAGGACCCGGGCCACGGCCGCCAGCCGTTCGCCAACGCCGACGCCACCGTCCACGCCGTCTTCAACGGGGAGATCTACAACTTCCGTGCCATCAGGGAGGAACTCGCCCGGCACGGCGTCCACGTCGAGGGGGACAGCGACGGCTCCGTCCTCGTCCCCTACTACGAACTCCACGGCGACGGCTTCGTGGACCGCCTCGAGGGCATGTACGCCATCGCCCTGGTCGACCGGCGCACCGGGCCGCCCCGCCTCAAGCTCTGGTGCGACCCGCTCGCCGTCAAGAGCCTCTACTACGCCGCCACCGACCGCGGCATCGCCTTCTCCTCGGAACTCTCCGGGCTCGCCCCGCTGCTGCGCCGCCCCGTGACCGTCGACGCGCTCGCCGTCGACCACTACATGAACTGGCAGTGCCTGCCCGACGGTTCCTCCTGGTACGCCGGGGTGTCCTCGCTGCGCCCCGGCGAACGGCTGGTCCACGACGGCCGCGCCGTCGAGCGCCGACTGCCCGGCGACCCGGAGCCGGGGCCCGGGGCGCCGGGGGAGGCGGACGCGGAGTTCGGCCCCGACCGGCTGGGCGCCCTGCTGGCCGACGAGGTCGCCCGGATGACCCTCCAGGACGCCCCCGTCGCCGTACAGGTCTCGGGCGGCCTCGACTCCGCCGTCCTCGCCACCCTCCTCGGCCGGCTGCGCCCCGACGTCACCGGCTTCCACGTCACCCACGAGGGACGCCACGACTCCGACGAGGAGCACTACGCCCGCCGCGCCGCCGCCCACGCCGGCATCCCGCTCGACGTCGTCGAGATCCGGGAGGCCGAACTCCCCGCCCTGATACCCGAGATGGTGCGCGCACTCGGCGCGCCCAACGCCACCCCGCACGCCCTCAGCGCATACGTCCTGTTCCGGCGGATCGCCGGCCGGGGCCTGCGCGTCTGCTTCACCGGCGACGGCGCCGACGAACAGTTCGGCGGCTACCGCCGCTACAGCACCGCCCTCGCCGCCACCGACACCGCCTGGCGGCCGCGCTACCTCGACCGCCTCTCGCTGGTCCCCGAAGCCGAGTACCGGGGCCTGTACACCCACGAGTACCGGGCCCTGCTCGACGAGCGGGGCAGCAGCCGGCAGCGGTCCCTGGAACTGCTGGAGCGGCCCGCCCCCTCACGGCTGGAACAGATCCTCGCCTTCGACCGGCTGCACAAACTGCCCGGCCTCAATCTGCGCAAACTCGACCACCTCGCCATGGCGCACGCCGTCGAGGGCCGCGTCCCCTACTGCCAGCCCGCCGTCACCCGCTTCGCGCGGCGCACCCGCGACGCCTGGAAGGTCGACGGCCCGCACCGCAAGCGGATCCTGTGGGACGCCGGAGCTCCGCTGGTCCCCGAGGCCGTCCGCACCCGGCAGAAGCAGCCGTTCACCTTCCCCGTACGCGCCTTCATGGCCCCCGGCACCGCACTGTGGGACTTCGCCGCCGCCACCCTGGCCCGCCCCCGCCTGTGCGCCGCCGGTTTCCTGGACGCCGCGGCCGTACGCACCGTCCTCACCGAACATGGGCGCGGCCGCGACCACGCCCGCCTGCTGTGGGGTCTGATGGTCCTGGAACTCTCCCTCCCCTAACCGTCCCACCGGAAAGGCGTCCCCCGTGCGCACCCTCCACGTCGTCACCCACCCGGAAGCCACCCACCACGTCGAAGGGCTGGTCGGGGGGTGGCACGACTCCGACCTCACCCCCACGGGCCTGCGCGAGGCCGCCGCCATCGCCCGGGCGCTGCGCGCCGCCGTCCCCGAGGGGGCCGAGGTGGAGCTGATCTCCTCGGACCTGCTGCGGACCCGGCGCACCGCCGAGGAGGTGGGCGCCCTGTTCGACGTGAAGCCCGTCCTGGACGAGCGGCTGCGCGAGAAGTCCTACGGCGAGGCCGAGGGCAGGCGGCAGGCCTGGCTCGACGAGCGGTTCCTGCCGCCGCCCGCCGTCGGCGACCGGATGGAGCACCGGGAGGGGATCGCGGGAGCCGAGACCAAGGCGGCCTTCGCCCGCCGGGTCTACGCGGTCATGGACGAGCTCCTGGACCACCCCCGCGAACACCAGATCGTGGTGACCCACGGCTACGCGCTGACCTTCGTCGTGGCCGCCTGGATCGGCATGCCCGCCGAGTCCCTGGGCTACGTCAACTTCCGTGCGCCGTCGGGCAGCATCACCACGCTGCGCGAGGACGACTTCTTCCACAACCGCCAGGTCGTCCGCCTCGGCGACACCAGCCACCTCGACGGCCCCGTCTGACGCCGGGCCGGCCGGCTCCGTAAGACTTCCGTCATCGCGGCGTGCCTGGTCGCGGGGGTGCAGGCCCCGTTGAATGGCGGGGAAGACGGAACCACGAGCGAGGGCGGCCGGCAGTGAGCACGAAGAAGCGGGGCAAGGGGCCGGTCGTGGCGGGGGCGGCCGTCGCGGCGACGGCGGTGCTGGGCGCCGGCCTGTACTGGTTCCAGCCGTGGAGGCTGTGGGAGGACGACACCGTCCGCGAGGCCCCGCCGGCCGTCGCGGCCTCCCCGGCCACCCCGACGGGCCGGCCGGCCGCGGCCGCCGGGCCCCGTACCGTCGCCGAGGGCGCGCTGATCAGCCACGAGCACGCCACGAGGGGGACGGCCAAGGTCATCCGGCTCCCCGACGGCAGCCACACCCTGCGCCTGGAGGGCCTGGACACCAGCAGCGGCCCGGACCTGCGGGTCTGGATCACGGACGCGCCGGTGAAGGAGGGGGTGGCGGGCTGGCGCGTCTTCGACGACGGCAAGCACCTGAGCCTCGGCAAGCTCAAGGGGAACAAGGGCGACCAGAACTACGCCCTGCCGGCGGGAGTGAACCCCGCCGAGTACAGCAGCGTCACGATCTGGTGCGACCGCTTCGACGTCTCCTTCGGCGCGGCGCCCCTGACCGCCGTGTGACCACGGCGGTCAGGGGGCGTCACGGTCAGACGAGGTCGAACCGGTCCAGGTTCATGACCTTGTCCCACGCGGCGACGAAGTCCTTGACGAACTTCGCCTTCGCGTCGTCGGACGCGTAGACCTCGGCGAGCGCGCGCAGCTCGGAGTTCGAGCCGAAGACGAGGTCGGCGCGGGTGCCGGTCCACTTGACCTCGCCGGTGGCGGCGTCGCGGCCCTCGAAGGTGTTCTGGTCCCCGGAGGCCGCCGACCAGGTGGTGCCCAGGTCGAGCAGGTTGACGAAGAAGTCGTTCGTCAGGGTCCCGGGCGCCGTGGTCAGGACGCCGTGCCGCGACTGCTGGTGGTTCGCGCCCAGCACGCGCAGGCCGCCGACGAGGACCGTCAGCTCGGGCGCGCTCAGGTTCAGCAGGTTGGCCCGGTCGATGAGCAGGTACTCGGCGGGCAGGCGGTTGCCCTTGCCGAGGTAGTTGCGGAAGCCGTCGGCGACGGGCTCCAGCGCCGCGAAGGACTCCACGTCGGTCTGCTCCTGCGTGGCGTCCACCCGGCCCGGGGTGAACGGGACCGTGACGGGGGAGCCGGCGTCCCTGGCGGCCTGCTCCACGGCGGCGGCGCCGGCCAGCACGATCAGGTCGGCGAGCGAGATCCGCTTCTGGCCGCTCTGGGCGGAGTTGAAGGACTCCTGGATGCCGCCCAGGGTCCGCAGCACCTGCGCCAGCTGGTCGGGCTCGTTGACCTCCCAGCCGCTCTGCGGCTGCAGGCGCACGCGCGCGCCGTTGGCGCCGCCGCGCTTGTCGCTGCCGCGGAAGGAGGACGCGGAGGCCCAGGCGGCGGAGACCAGCTGGGACACCGTCAGGTCGGAGGCGAGCACCTGCTCCTTGAGGGCGGCGACGTCGGCGTCGTCGACGAGCTCGTGCGTCAGCTCCGGCAGCGGGTCCTGCCACAGCAGCGTCTCGGCGGGCACCTCGGGGCCGAGGTAGCGCACGACCGGGCCCATGTCGCGGTGGGTCAGCTTGAACCAGGCGCGCGCGAAGGCGTCGGCGAAGTCCGCCGGGTTCTTGTGGAAGCGCCGCGAGATCTGCTCGTACGCCGGGTCGAAGCGGAGCGAGAGGTCCGTCGTCAGCATGGTCGGGGCGTGCTTCTTCGCCGGGTCGTGGGCGTCGGGCACGGTGCCGGTCCCGGCGCCGTCCTTCGGCCGCCACTGGTTGGCGCCGGCCGGGCTCTGGAAGAGCTCCCACTCGTAGCCGAAGAGGATGTCGAAGAAGCTGTTGTCCCAGGTGATCGGGGTGTTCGTCCAGATCCCCTCCAGACCACTGGTGATCGCGTCCGCGCCCTTGCCGGTGCCGAAGGAGTTCTTCCAGCCCAGGCCCTGCTGCTCGATCGAGGCGGCCTCGGGGTCGTCGCCGACGCTCTCCGCGGGGCCCGCGCCGTGGGTCTTGCCGAAGGTGTGGCCGCCCGCGATCAGGGCGACGGTCTCCTCGTCGTTCATCGCCATGCGGCGGAAGGTCTCACGGATGTCGCGGGCCGCGGCGATCGGGTCCGGGTTGCCGTTGGGGCCTTCCGGGTTGACGTAGATGAGGCCCATCTGGACCGCGCCGAGCGGGTTCTCCAGCTCGCGGTCGCCGCTGTAGCGCTCGTCGTCGAGCCAGGTGGTCTCGGGACCCCAGTAGACGTCCTCGTCGGGCTCCCACACGTCGGCGCGGCCGCCGGCGAAGCCGAAGGTCTCGAAGCCCATCTGCTCCAGGGCGACGTTGCCGGTGAGGATCATCAGGTCGGCCCAGGAAAGGCTCTGGCCGTACTTCTTCTTGACGGGCCACAGCAGGCGGCGGGCCTTGTCCAGGTTGCCGTTGTCCGGCCAGCTGTTGAGGGGGGCGAAGCGCTGCTGGCCGGCGCCCGCGCCGCCGCGGCCGTCGCTGATGCGGTAGGTGCCGGCGCTGTGCCACGCCATGCGGATCATGAAGGGGCCGTAGTGGCCGAAGTCGGCGGGCCACCAGTCCTGCGAGGTCGTCAGCACCTCGGCGATGTCCCGCTTCACGGCGGGCAGGTCGAGGCTCCGGAAGGCCTCCGCGTAGTCGAACTCCTCGCCGAGCGGGTTGGCCACGGCGGGGTTCTTCGCGAGGATCTTCAGGTTCAGCCGCTCGGGCCACCACTGACGGTTGCCACCGCCCTGGGTCGGATGCGGGGCGCGCTCGTGCGCGACCGGGCAGCCGCCCCCACCCTCCGATTTGGCGTCTACGACGATTGCATCATGGTTCTCAGACATGGGAATCCTTCCGGACCTGGTGGATCACACAACGCTCAGGAACTGCGTGCGGGTGTCAAAAATGAGGGGTCGGGCAGCGGGGCTCCCGAGCGGCGGCGGTCCGTCTCGACTCCGTCTCCCGCCGCTCTGGAGGCTTCCTGTCTCTTGGCTATCCAGCAAACCGATCCTACGATGGACAGAATCCAAGTCAAGATGGAGACCAAGTTCCTGTCCCCTCGGATTCTGGACGCGGGCCGGTAAGCTCCGTGCATCCCGCCGAACTGAATGGGTGAGCCGACATGAGTGACCTGCTGGAGCGACTGCGAGGACGCGGCTGGCGCATGACGTCCCAGCGGCGCGTCGTCGCCGAGGTCCTCGACGGCGACCACGTCCACCTCACGGCGGACGAGGTCCACGCCAGGGCGGTGGAACGGCTGCCCGAGATCTCCCGGGCCACCGTCTACAACGCCCTCGGCGAACTGGTTTCCCTGGGCGAGGTCGTGGAGGTCTCCACCGACGGCCGCGCCAAGCGCTACGACCCCAACGCGCACCATCCGCACGAGCACCTGGTCTGCTCCGGCTGCGGCCTCATCCGCGACGTCCACATGACGGGCGATCCGCTGGCCCACCTCCCCGCGGACGAACGCTTCGGCTTCACCGTATCCGGGGCGCAGGTCACCTACCGCGGACTCTGCCCGGCCTGCGCCGGATCCTGAGCGGCCCTCCAGCGCCGCGCGAGGCCCGGGCCCGCCCCGGCCGCCGGCCCCACCGGGGCCTACCCGATCTCCACCACCCGTGCCCAGGCGGGCGGTGCGTCCGGCACGTAGTCGGGATCGTCCTCCCGGTACGCGGGCGCCCGGGGGAACAGCCCCACCACCGTCCGACACGCGGGCCGCGTCGCGGGCCACGGCGTCTGCCCGTCCGTTAGCACCACGATCACGTCCGGCCGGGCCCCCGTGCGCAGCGCCCGCGCGAAACCCTCGCGCAGGTCCGTACCCCCGCCACCGAGCAGGGGAATCCCCTCGGCGGCGCACAGCGGGTGCGCCACCCGGGCCGCCGCGTCGCACGACACCACCGAGACCAGGTCCCGGCGGCCGCCCACGGCGCGCGAGATCGCGGCGACCTCCAGCAGGGCGCTGCCCAGTTCGGTGTCGCTCACCGACGCGGAGGTGTCGATGACCACGCACACCCGGGGCGGCCTGCGCCGCAGGCTGGGGAGGACGGCGCCGGGCACCCCCGCCGAACGCCGCGACGGGCGGCCGTAGCTGTAGTCCTCGCCCGCACCGGACCCGGAGGCCGCCGACCGGACCGCGGCTCCCAGCAACGCCCGCCAGGGCTGCGGCGGATGGAACGCCTCGCGCGCCCACCGCCGCCACGCCTTGGGGGCGCTGCCGGGGCGGCCGGTGATGCCCTCGGCCACCCGGAAACGGACCGCGTCCCGCTGTTGCTCCGTGAGTCCGTCCGCGCCGTCCGGCCCCAGGTCCCATTCCCGCTCCAGCCCGTCGGCGCCGCTGCCGCAGTCCAGCCAGCCCAGGTGCGAGGTGGCCGCTCTCAGCGTGAAGCGGGGCAGGTAGTCCTCCATCAGCTCGCCGGACGGCAGCCCCAGATCGCCGGGTAGGAGGGCCCCCTCGGGCCGGGCCAGACCGTCGCCGAAGGCGTCGTCGTTGATCTCGAAGTCCGCGGCGATGTTCATCCGCAGCCGGTCCCCGGCAGAGGTCAGCCCCTGTTCCCGCGCCAGCCGGTCACCGCGCCCGTGGTGGTCGCGCAGCAGGTGCGACACCTCGTGGACCCACACCCCGGCCAGCTCCTCCACCGGCGTGCGGTCCACGAAGCCGGGCGAGACGTAGCAGCGCCAGTACCGGTCGACGGCCATCGTGGGCACCCGCCCCGACGCGACGGCGTGCAGCGCGAACAGGGCCGTGGCCAGGTACGGCCGGGCCCGGGCCGCGTGCAGCCGGGCGGCGAACAGTTTGCCGGTGTCCAGCACCCCGGCGGCGGCCCCGCTCATACGGAAGCCCCCGCGCCGGCCCGCTCCGCGACCCGGGCCGCCGCCCGGTCGGCGCGCCGCGACACGGTCACCGCTCCCGCCAGCCGCTCGATCGCCTCCGGCACGTCCCAGTCCTCCCGGCGCAGCGAGGCCAAGGTGGTGGCGGGGACCACCACCAGGTCCGGGGCGCCCGTCTCCAGGGCCCGGACCAGCAGCGCCCACGCCGCGTCCCAGCGGGACTTCTCGGGGCGGGCCCGTACCGCGGCCACGACCCCGTCCAGCACCGCCTGGCGCAGGTCACCCCGCTGCGGCAGTTCGCCCCCGGCCGGATCCGCCAGCAGCGTCTCGGGGTCCGGCAGGTCCATCCGGTCCAGCCAGGCCAGCAGTTCGAGCCCCGGACCGTCCCCGACCGTGCCCCGCACCAGCAGGGAGAGCACCTCCCGCGAAGAGCCGGCGGCGGTCGCGAAGGCGGTGAGGCACAGGGCCATGTCCCAGCTCCGCGGCGACGGCCAGGGACCGCCCCGGCGGGTCTCGCCGCTGGGCAGCAGATGGACGAGCTTGGGCCGGGCGCCGAGCAGCCCGCACACCGCGCGCCGCCCGAAGGCGACGGCCTCCGGCAGCCGTCCGGGGTCCAGCTCGGGGAGCGTGGCGCGGGGCCAGGTCCCGCCGAGGCCGCGTACGACGACCTCGTGGTCGTGCGTCCACTGGAGGTGGACGAACCGGTTGGCCAGGGGCGGGCTCAGCTCCCAGCCGTCGGCCGCCGAGGAGCGGGGGTTGGCGGCGGCCACGATCCGCACGCCGGGCGGCAGTTGCAGCGAGCCGATCCGCCGCTCCAGGACCAGCCGGAGCAGGGCGGCCTGCACGGCGGGCGGAGCCGTGGACAGTTCGTCCAGGAACAGCAGCCCCCGGCCCGCCCGCACCAGGCGCACGGCCCAGTCCGGCGGAGCCATCGGCACGCCCTGCTCGGCGGGATCGTCCCCGATGACGGGCAGCCCGGAGAAGTCCGACGGCTCGTGGACACTGGCGATGACCGTGGTCAGGGGAAGGTCCAGGGCGGTCGCGAGCTGGGTCAGGGCCGCGGTCTTCCCGATCCCCGGCTCGCCCCACAGCAGGACGGGCAGGTCGGCGGCCACGGCCAGGGTCAGGGCTTCCAGCTGTACGTCGGGACGCGGTTCGGTGGCGCTCTCGCGCAGCAGGGCGAGCAGGTCCGCGGCGACGTCGAGCCGGGAGACCGGGGCGGAAGCGGGGGCGGCCACGGGCGAAGAGGACATGGGCGAAGAGGACATGGGTGATCACCTTGGAGTTCGAAGGGGCGCCGGCCGCCGAAGGATGCGGAAGGCGCGGGGAAGGCCGGGCGGAGGGGCAGGGCGGACGGAAACCCGGCAGGTCAGCGGGGGGTCGCGGCCCGCTCGGAACGGGGCCGCCGGACGCGCGCGGGCACCGGCCCGAGCCGACGGCCCGGCCCGCGTCCGATCAGCCCCGCCCGGAACATCCCGTACACGACGCGGCGTTGCGCGGCCGCCGCCAGCTCGTCGCGCAGGGCGCCCTCGCGGAGCACCGCACCGGGCCCGAGGAGGCGCTCGACGACGGCCAGCGCACCGGCGGTGTCCCCGTGGACGAGGCGTTCGCGGACCCCGGAGAGGCAGTCGGGACGCCGGTGCGCCTCGTCGACGGCCCGCAGGCAGGGCAGGGGAGGGCCGCCCAGCGCGACGAGGAGTTCCTCGCGCCGGAGTTCGGCCGGGTCGTGGTCCAGCGGGGCCAGTACCCCGTCCACCAGGCCGATCCGGTGCACGGCCCCCCGGCACTCCACGAGCCGTGGGCCGCCCGGCGGGTCCGGGGGCCGGGCCGGCGCCGCGGCCGGATGGTCCGGAGCCAGGGCGCGGGCCACCAGCGGGTGCAGCCGGCCGGCCCCGATCAGGCCCGCGCGCAGCAGTTCGAGGTCGGGCGGTATCCGGGTCGCCGCGTCGGGCAGCACGGGCAGGGCCGCCGTGTCCCCGTCCGCCGCGGCGACGGCGATCCGCGGTACGCGCCCGGGCCCGTCGGGGGCCACCTCCAGGACCAGCCGTTGCCGGTTCCCGTACCGCACGGCGACCCGGCCCGCGGGCCGCCCCGCGTCGGCGCGGAGCAGGACCGCCGCCTCCGCCGCCCAGCGGTCCACGGCCCAGCCGCCCCCGGGCGGCCCGGCCCCCGCCGGGAGGGCGGCCACGAGGGCGCGGGCGCCGTCGCGGGGCGGCCCGTCGGCCCCGGAGCGGTAGCGCAGCTCGCCGCTGCGGCGGGCGTCCCACAGGTGGCGGTGCAGGTCGAAGCGGTAGCGCCGGTCCGGACGGGGGTGCGGGTGGCGGAGGTCGCCGGGCCCGGGGCGGGAACGGTCCCACAGCGCGAGCTCGAAGCGCTGCCCGGAGTCCGCCCACGCCGGCGGGGTCCGGACCACGAGGTGGACCGGGCCCGAGCCGTCGTACCCGGCGCCCTCGTACCGGGCCAGGGCGAGGGTCAGCCCCGGCCGCAGCAGCCCGTCGGGGGCCACCCTCGGCAGGTGCCAGCGCAGCAGGTCGGGCGCCAGGTGACGCAGGTCGGAGCGGACCCGCGAGGCGAGTTCGCGGCCGTGGATGCGCGCCACAGCGCGCAGGTCGAAGCCGACGTCGACACCGGAGGCGGCGCAGGCCGCCGACCAGTCCCCGGCACGACGGCGGGCGGTGGCGGTCTCGATCATGGACGGCGGCACGGCGAACTCGCGCACGCGCAGCCAGCGGGAAAGGCGGGAATCGCCGTTCGCGGGGTGAGGGAGCATCAGCGCTCACCTTGCGCGGACGGGACCCCCGATCTGTGAATGCGGTGAGTGGTCATCGCGGTGAGCGTAACGGCGGGGGCGCCGCTCCCGCCAGGGATTAACCGGCACCCCGGGCGGGCACGGCCCCGGGCGGGGCGGAGCACGGGTCCGGCACGGCACGGCACGGCCCGCGGCGGGGCCCGGCACGGGTCCGATGCCGGCCAATCCGGCCAACCCCGGCCGGCCCCGGACGCCGGCCCGCCGGCCGCCTCCCGGCCCCCGCGCCGGCCCCGCCGCGACCTGCCCCGACCGCCCCCGGCGGCCGAACGGAAGGCGCCGGCCCCGGCGTCCGCGGTGGCGTGGCAGGCCGGCGAGGGCTACGGAAACAGCCAAAGCGCCACCGGGAACCCCCGTACGGCCTGTGTACCCTTCGCCGCGTGACGAGCTGTCACACCGGACGGGAACGGGGCGAGGAGGGGGACGTGAGCGGGGTAGTGATCCACCTGCCGCCGGGGAGCGGCGACGCGGTGACCCTGCGGCTCGGGCCGGGGGAAGTGGCGCGCTTCGGGCGGGGCTCGGAGACGACGCCGGTCGAACTCCGCCTCGTCGACGCGGCGATCTCCCGGCTGGCGGGGGAGATCAGGGTGACCGACGACCACTGGCAGCTCAGCAACCACAGCGCGACCCAGACCTACCTGGTGGAGAACCCGGAGGGCGCCGGCGAGTACCTGAGGGTGCCGCCGAGACGGGCCGGGGCGCCCATCCCCTTCGAGTTCTCCCGCGTCGTGCTGCCCACCCGCGGCGAGACCACCGTCTCCTTCCAGGTGTTCGCGCCCGACCACGTCTATCTGGACCCGGAGGGCGCCGGCGGCCCCTGGGGGAGCCGCACCCTGACCGCGTACTCCCTCGACGAGACCGCCATCTACTTCCTGGTGCTGGTCGCGCTCTGCGAACCGCGGCTGCGCGACGAGTCGCCCGTCGCCGTGCCGACCACCCCCGAGATCGTCAAACGGCTCGGCGCGGTCCCCGGCTGCGCCCAGCTGACGGCCCGCGCGGTCAGCTCGCACATCGACTACCTCGCCGACGAGAAGATGCGGATCAGCGTCCCCGCCGACACCGGAACCGGCCGCGGCTCCCGGCGCAACGGCAAGCGCGAGGCGCTCGTCGGACTGTCGCTGCGCTTCGGACTCGTACGCGAGGAGCACCTCGCGCTGCTGCCGCCCCGGGCCCGAGGAGCAGAGGGTGCAGCGCCCGGCCGACGCCTCGGGAAGTGATCGCCTCGCCGGCCTCCCGCCGGGCCATCGCGTCGGCCGCTGGGAGGTCACCGGACCGATCGGGGCCGGCGGCTGGGGAACCGTCCACGCGGCCCGCCCCGCCGACGGGGACGCGGGGGCGGGGCCCGGGCCCCGCGACGTCGCGCTCAAACTGCTGCCCACCGGCGGACTCGGCCCGCTCCAGGCCCGCCGGGTGGCGGAGTCCGCCCGGCGCGAGGTCGAACTCGGGCGCCGGGCGCCGCACTCCAGACTGATCCGCCTGCTGGACTCCTTCGTCCTCAGCGAACCCGGCCACCCCCACCTCGACGGCGCGATCGTGCTGGTCATGGAACGGGCCGCGCACAGCCTGCGCGACCTGCTCGGCACCGCCCTCCCCGAAGCCGAGGGCGCCCGGCTGATCAGGGAGATCTGCGAGGGCCTGGCCCACCTGCACCGCAGCGGCTGGGTGCACGGGGACCTCAAACCGGACAACGTCCTGATCATGGCGGACGGTTCGGTCCGGCTCGCCGACTTCGGGCTGGCCACCGAACTGACCGGCACCCACGGCACCCACGGGTACGCGCCCCCGATGGGCACCCCGGACTACCTCCCGCCCGAGCGCTGGCGGGCCCCGCTCGGCGAGCTCGGCGTGCAGGTCCGGCCCAGCGCCGACGTCTGGGCGCTCGGCGTCCTGGTCCACGAGGTGTTCGCGGGCGGCGCCGCGCCCTTCCCGGGCGCCACCCCCGTCTCGCGCGGAGCCGCCGTCCAGGAGTACGCCGACGGCCGCGCCCCGCTGCGCATGGACCACGCCGTCCCGCCGTTCTGGCGGGAGCTGGCCGCCGACTGCCTGGCCCCGACCCACGCCGCGCGCGCCCCGCACACCGCCGAGAGCCTGCTCGCGCGCATCGCCGCCCGGCCGGACCCGGCGGCCGGGGAGGGGGCGGCCCCGGTGGCCCGGCCGCCGGCCCGGCCGGCGCCGCGGCCACCGGCGCCCCGGCGCCGCAAGGCCCGCGCCGCCCTCGCGGCGGCCGCCGCGTGCGGGGCGGCGGCGGGCCTGTGGTCGTACGCCGGCCCGGGCGGGGCCGCAGGCGGGGAGTCCGGCACGGGCGCCCAAGCCCCGGGCCGGATCAGGGTGTTCAACGCCGAGAAGAGCTGCCGAGAGCCCGGCGCCCGGGAGCCGCAGTGCAGCCTCGGCCTGGCGGTCGACCCCCTCAAGGCCTACGCCCCCGACAACGTCATCCCCACCCGGGTCTGGCACGGAGAGGTCCTCGCCGTCGACTGCCTGCTCCCCCGGGGGATGCCCATCGTCGACGAGTCGGACGCCGTCTCGCTGGAGTGGTACCGCGTCCGGCTGCCCGAGGGCTCCGACCGCGCCACGGCCTGGCTGCCGGCCGTCCGTACGAAGGACCGCCCGGCCGTACCCGAGTGCCCGCGCCCCACCGCCACCGCCACCGCCACCGGAGGCTGACGGGCCGACGGCCGCGCGGGCCGGGCCGCCCGGCGGGTCCCCCGAGTGTGGCCGGCGGCGCCCGGCGCCGTCACTCCGGAGCGTTCCGGATGCCCGCGCCCCGTACGCCGCCGCTAGCTTGCGGTCTGCCCGTCCTCCCCCACGGAAGGAAGAGACCCCAGCAGATGCGTACCCCGCGAACGACCGTGCCCGGCAGGGCCCTTGCCCTCGCCTCCCTCGCCTCCCTCACCCTGCTGGCGGCGGGCGCCCCCGCCGCCACGGCGGCCCCGGCCGACGCCGTCCAGAGCTTCCGCAACCAGGCGACCGACCACTGCATGGACGACACCTCCAACGGCTTCCGCACCTGGAGCTGCAACGGCAGCAAGCCGCAGCAGTGGAACGTGCACGTCTGGGGCGACGGGACCCGCCAGCTGCGCAACGTCAACACGGGCCGCTGCGTCGAGGACACCGACAACGGCTTCCGCACCGTCGGGACCTGCAACTCCAACCCCGAGCAGAGCTGGTGGGTGAAGGTCTGGGGCGACGGCAGCGTCCGCCTCCAGAACCAGGCCACCGGACGCTGCATCGACGACAGCTCCCTGGGCTTGCGGACCTGGGCGTGCAACGACACCCCGTACCAGAGCTGGTTCTGACACCCCCCACGCGGATCCCGCAGATCAGTCACGAAGGAGCAGACAGGTGCGTGGCGCAGCCGCAACACCCGCACGACGCGCGAGACGAAGCGCCGGACGACGGATCGCCGTGGTCCTCACCCTGGCCGCCGTATCCGCCCTGGCCGGGCCGGCCTGGGCCCAGCCCGCTCCGGTCATACCGGGCCCGCTCGGGCATCCCGCGACGGCCGAGATGTTCTGCGCGATACCCGCCGAGCGGGACATCGCCGTCACCCGCAAGGTGTACGAGGTCGGCCAGCGGCGGGGGGTGTCCGAGAAGGTGATGCTCGCCGGCTTCGAGACCGGCTGGGTCGAGTCCCGCATGAACAACCTGAACTGCGGTGACCGCGACTCGCTGGGCGTCTTCCAGCAGCGCCCCTCGCAGGGCTGGGGATCGCCCGAACAGATCATGGACGTCGACTACGCGGCGAACAAGTTCTTCGAGGTGGCCCAGCAGATGGAGCCCGGCAGGGAGGGCGGCAGTGCCGGCCAGCTCGCGCAGGCCGTCCAGCGCTCCGCCTATCCGGAGCGCTATGACCAGGCGGAGGGCCTCGCCCGGCAGATGCGCGACGAGGCCTTCTGGCCCTACGGCTCGATCGGCGCCAAGTACGGCGCCCTGGGCGGCCCCGACGGCCCCCTGGGCCCGCCGGTCCGCGCCGAGGAGGACGCCCTGCTCGGCGGGCGGTTCCAGGCGTTCCGCAACGGGATCGTGATCTGGCATCCGGATGCGGCGTTCGCGGTGTACGGGGACATCCTGGCGCGGTTCTGGGCGACGGACGCGGAGCGGCGCTGGGGGTTCCCGACGATGGACGAGGCGGAGGCGGGTCAGTCGCCGGGCGGGAGCCGGGGCCGGTTCCAGCTCTTCGAGCGGGGCCTGTTCCTGTGGTCGCAGCAGACGGGCGCGCACGTGGTGCACGGGGCGATCCAGGACGCGTTCCGTGCCAACGGCAATGAGCGCGCGCTCGGTTATCCGGTGACGGACGAGACGGACGAGGGCGCCGACGGCAAGGTCCAGAAGTTCCAGAACGCGCGGATCCACTGGAACCCGTCCAGGGGCACCTGGATCACCACCGACTGACCGGGAGACAGCCATGAGAGCGCCGAACCTCCAGCGCGTGACCGGGGCGATGGCACTGGCCCTGGCCGCCCTGGCGATGTCCTTCTCCGCGCCGCAGGCGGCGGTCGCGGCCGTGCCGGGCGGATCCGGCGCGGCCACCGGATCCGGCGCGGCCACCGCGGCCACCGCGGCCACCGCGGCCACCGCGGCCCGCGCGGCCGGCCGGCCCATCGGCCGGGGCGAGGTGATGGACCGGGCCTGGTCGTGGATCGCGGAGCAGGTGCCGTACAGCCAGAGCGGCTGCCACGAGAACCGGTTCGGCTGCTACCGGCCGGACTGCTCGGGGTACGTCTCGATGGCCTGGAACCTCGACTCGTCCCTGACCACCTGGACCCTGTGGAACGTCACCTCCGACATTCCCGCCGCCGAACTCCAGCCCGGTGACGCGCTGTTGCGCGATTCGGGCGGCACTGACCACGTCGCGCTCTTCGTCCGCTGGGCCGATGAGGCCCACACCCGGCCGGTGGTGCGCGAGACGTACGACTTCGGACACGTCCCCGAGGAACGGGTCTGGAACGACGGCCTGCGGGGGTTCACCCCCCGCCGCTACGACCAGCTGGACGACCTGATGCCCTACGGCTCGATCGGCGCGAAGTACGACGCCCTCGGCGGCGCCGGCGGCCCCCTCGGCCCGCCCGCGTCCGGTGAACGCGATTCGATGATGGGCGGGCGGTTCCAGGCGTTCCGCAACGGGATCGTGATCTGGCATCCGGATGCGGCGTTCGCGGTGTACGGGGACATCCTGGCGCGGTTCTGGGCGACGGACGCGGAGCGGCGCTGGGGGTTCCCGACGATGGACGAGGCGGAGGCGGGTCAGTCGCCGGGCGGGAGCCGGGGCCGGTTCCAGCTCTTCGAGCGGGGCCTGTTCCTGTGGTCGCAGCAGACGGGCGCGCACGTGGTGCACGGGGCGATCCAGGACGCGTTCCGCGCCAACGGCAATGAGCGCGCGCTCGGTTACCCGGTCACGGACGAGACGGACGAGGGCGCCGACGGCAAGGCCCAGAAGTTCCAGAACGCGACGATCCACTGGAACCCGTCCAGGGGCACGTGGATCACCACCAACTGATGGAGGAATTCGTGAGCGAGCACCACCCCACCCGCAGGAGCGTCCTGAGGTCAGCCGGCGGGCTCTCCGCCGCCCTGGCCCTCGGCGCGGGCGGAGTCCTCGCCTCCGCCGCGTCCGCCGCCGCGGTCGGCGACGCCGCCGGGCTGCACATCGTCGACCGCGGCGAGGGCGACCCCCGCATGTGGTACTACCGCTTCGCCACCAACGAGATCGGCTGGCAGCCCGCCGTCAACGTCCTGCTGCCCGACGACTACCACTACAGCGGCCGCACCTACCCCGTCCTCTACCTCCTGCACGGCGGGCTCCAGGACTTCATCACCTTCGACGTCGCCGGCGTCCGCGCCTGGACCGCGGGCAAGCCGATCATCGTGGTGATGCCCGACGGCGGACAGGCGGGCTGGTACTCCAACCCCGTCAGCAGCAACGTCGGCCCGCGCAACTGGGAGAGCTTCCACATCAACCAGCTGATCCCCTGGGTGGACGCGAACTTCCGCACCTTCGCCGAGTACGACGGCCGCGCCGTCTCCGGATTCTCGATGGGCGGCTTCGGCGCGCTGAAGTACGCGGCCAAGTACTGGGGCCACTTCGCCTCCGTCAGCTCCCACTCCGGCCCGGCCAGCGTGCGCCGCGACTTCGGCGCGGTGGTCCACTGGGCCAACCTCTCCGCCGGGGTCAAGGACCTGGCGGGCGGCACGATCTACGGGGCGCCCTGGGACGAGGCCCGGGTCACCGCGGACAACCCGGTCGAGCGGCTCGAAAGCTACCGCAACAAGCGGATCTTCCTGGTCGCGGGCACCAGCCCCGACCGCACCAACCCCTTCGACACCTTCAACGAGAACCAAGTGCTCGCCGGGCAGCGGGAGTTCCGCAGCCTCCTCGACCGCGCGGGGATCCCGCACGAGTCGTACGAGGAGCCCGGGGGGCACGCCATCCGCGACTACATGTTCATCCGCGACATCGACGGCATCATCGGCCGCCTCCGCCGGGCCTGACCCCCGGCCGAGTCCCTTGCGGAGCCCCGCCCGCCCACCGGCGGGCGGGGCTCCGGCGCCGCGGCCGGCCGGTCGGGCGGTCGGCCGGTCAGCCGGTCAGGGCCCCCGCCCGGGGTGCGGGCCGGGCGGGCGGGGCGAGGCGGCCCGTGCGGTGGAGTCCGTACAGCGCGGCCGAGCAGCCGAGGCCGAGGGTGAGGAGCGCCAGCCAGGGGAGCGCGGACATCCCGGCCGACCGGGCCGCGTCCAGCGCCGCCCCGGTCAGCAGGTTGCCGAGCGCGATGCCCACCCCGCACACCGTGTTGTAGAGCCCGTAGTGGGTGGCGACGAGCCGGTCCCCGCACAGCCGGACGATGGTGTCCATCTCGAAGGGGTACGCGACCATCGTCCCCACCGCCAGCAGCAGCGCGGCCAGGGCCGGGGGCCCGACGGCCAGCAGCCGCGCGGCGGGCCCCGAGTCCGCCGCGGGCAGCGCGGTGGCGGCCAGCAGCGGCACGAACGCCACCCCCATGGCCAGCAGCCCCCAGGCCAGCGCCCGGCCCGGCTCCATCCGCGCCTTGCACCAGGCGGTGACCCGCGTCTGGAACAGGATCGTGCTCAGCCCCGAGACGGCGAAGAGCACCGCCACCGAGGCCGTGCCGAAGGTGCCCTCTCCGCCGAGCCGCCGGACCTCCAGCGGCAGCGCCAGGTAGACCTGGAAGGTCAGCACGTACGAGCCGATCATGGCCAGCGAGAACAGCAGGAACGGCCGGTTGGCCAGGATCCGGCGCCACTGCGCGAACACGCCCTCGCGCGGGCCCGCCTGGGCCTCCCCGGTGTCGTTGCCCCGCCGGGCGGGCAGGACGCGGACCTGCACGATGCTCAGGACGGCGAAGGTCCCCGCCGCGACCAGGCAGGTGACCCGGAAGTCCACCCCCGTCAGCACCATCCCCACCAGCGGCCCCAGCAGGATGCCCGCCTGGTAGAAGACGTTGAACAGGGCGAACGCCTCCACGCGGCGCTCACCCGCGTCGGCCGCCAGGTACGCCCGGGTGGCCGGGTTGAACAGGGCACCGGCCAGACCCGTCGCGGCGGACGCGGCCAGCAGCGCGGGCACCGAGTCGACCAGCCCCAGCGTCGCGAACCCGGCGACGCGCAGCACCAGCCCGGCGATGATCATCGGCTTGTAGCCGAGCCGGTCGGCGAGCGTGCCGCCGATCAGGAACATGCCCTGCTGGCTGAAGTTGCGCACCCCGAGGATCAGCCCGACGGTCCACCCGGCCAGGCCCAGCGGCCCGGCCAGGTGCGAGGCCAGGTAGGGCATGAGCATGTAGAAGCCGAGATTGATGGTGAACTGGTTCACCATCAGCAGCTGGACGCTGCGCTCGTACGTACGGACCTGCGCGATCGTGCCCCTCATCGGCCCTGCCCCCGCGCCCCGTGCGCGGCCAGCGGATCCACCACGGCCGCGCACCGCGTCCAGCGGGTGACCTCCCGCTCGTCCAGCCGGCCGATCTCGTCCGGTTCGTCGGCGGGCGGGGCGTCCAGCAGGCCGTGCGCGGCGCAGTAGTCGTCGTCGTACACGGTGCCGAGGTAGCGCTGCGGCCCGTCCGGGAACACCGCCGCGATGCGGGTGTCGGCGGGCAGCGTACGGGCCAGCCAGCCGGCCACCAGCGCGACCGCGCCCACGCTCCAGCCGCCGGCGGCGTAGTGCGAGGCCGCCAGTTGCCGGCAGGCCCACACGGACTCGCCCGGCGCGACCCAGTGCACCTCCGAGAACTGCTCGTACGCGACGTTGCGCGGGTAGATGCTGGAGCCGAGGCCGCGCATCAGCCGGGTCCGGGCGGGCTGCCCGAAGATGGTGGAGCCCACGGTGTCGACCCCCACCAGCTTCAGGCCGGGGCAGAGTTGCCGCAGGACGCGCGAGATGCCCGCCGAGTGCCCGCCGGTGCCGACGCTGCACACCAGGACGTCGATGTGACCCAGCTCGTTGGCCAGTTCGAGGGCCAGCGGGGTGTACGCGGTGGTGTTGTCGGGGTTGTTGTACTGGTCCGGGCACCACGAGCCGGGATGGCGCCCCATCAGCTCGGTGACGCGGTCCCGGCGGGCCTGCTGCCAGCCGCCGGTGGGGTGGGGTTCGGTGACGAGGTCGACCCGGGCCCCGTACGCCGTCAGCAGCCGGGTCATCGACGGCTCCAGCCCGGGGTCGGTGACGAGGGTGACGGGGTGCCCGTAGACCATGCCGGCCAAGGCCAGTCCGAGCCCGAGGGTGCCGCTGGTCGACTCGATGATCCGGCCCCCCGGCCGCAGGTCCCCCCGGGCCCGCGCGCGTTCGACCATGTGCAGGCCCGGACGGTCCTTGATGCCGCCCGGGTTGAAGCCCTCCAGCTTCGCCCAGAACCCGCGCCCCGCCGGGGCGAGGGGCTGCGACACGCGCAGGAGGGGAGTGTTGCCGACCAGCCCGGACAGGGTGGTGCGGGAGGAGTGGGTCACGTCGGTGGCGGGAGGATGCATCGTTCCGCTCTCGTTCGGTGGTGCGTCGGGTGGTCGATCGTGCGGATGCCGGGCCCGGGCGGGAGGGGGGTCCGTCCGGTGGGCGTGCGTCAGCCGTTGCGAAGGGAACTACGGGAGCCGACTAGAGCCGCCGTGGACGCGCACTGGTCGGAGCGGGGCGCCCGGAACGGCCCGGTGGGACCCTTTTGCCGCCCCCGCGACGGCGCCGGTACGCGCCGTTGCGCCCCGTATGACCCGTGGGCGCCGGGCGCCCCAAGGCCCGCGGGGCCCCGAGGGCCGGGTCCGGGCGGCGGCGCGGTCGGAGCCCCGCCCCGCACCCGGATGCGGCGGCCCTTCAGGCACCGTCGGCCGGGACTGCGGCGCGGCTCCAGCGCCCCACGACCCGGACCCGACGCCTCCGTGCCGCCCCCGCCGGGCCGGCGGACGTACGGGAGGGAGGGAGGGGAGGGGAGGGGAGGGGAGGGAGGGGAGGGAGGGGAGGGTCCGGGAGGGCCGGCCTAGATCCGCAGGACCGCCACGGCCGCCGGGCGGCCCGGAGCCGAGCGGGACGCGCCGGGCCGGTCGGGCCCGGACGGCCCGCCGTCCCCCTCGGCGGCGCACCGGGTGACGGATCCGGACGGCGGGGCGGGCGGGGCGTCCACGACGGAGCCCTGACGGGGCGGCACGGGCGCGCACTCGTCCGCCGGTCCGCCGGCGCCGGGGCCGCTCACGGAGGCGGCCGCCGGGAGGGAGACCACCACGGCCGCCGGTACGGGCGCGGGCGGCGCGGCGGCGCCCGTCGCGTGGGCGCCGTGCGTACAGATCAGGCCCAGGAGCAGCAGGGCCAGCCCGAGCAGCTCCAGCAGACCCGCCGCGAGACGGGCCGGCGGCGGCGGATGCTGCGCGCGGGCGGTGAGCACGCGCCGATGGTAGCCCCCCGGGAAGCGCGTGACGGGCCGTCGGCCGGGTGAAGCGTGGCGGGCGGAGCAGCCGTGACGCCCGTACGGCGGATCTGTGCCCCGGCGCCGGGGCGGCGGCGCCGCCGGTGGATACCCATACGGGGACCATCGTCCGCCCGTCCGCCCAGCCTCCCCGGGAGACCCTCCATGACCTGTAGCAACCGTCGCGACCTCGCCCTGCTGGCCCTCCGTACCGGAACGGGTGCGGTGCTCATCGCCCACGGGGCGCAGAAGCTGTTCGGCTGGTTCGGCGGCGCGGGGCTGGCCGGAACGGCGGCCGCGATGGAACACATGGGGTTCACGCCCGGCCGGGAGAGCGCGATCGCCGCGGGTCTGGGCGAGGCGGGCGGCGGGGCGCTGCTCGTGCTGGGCCTGGCCACCCCGGCGGCGGGCGCCGCTGCGGCCGGGGCGATGGCGGGAGCGGTGGCCGTGCACGCCCCGGCCGGGTTCTTCGCCCAGAGCGGCGGCTTCGAGTACCCGGCCTTCCTCGGGTTCACCGCGGCGGCCGTCGGTCTCGCGGGGGCGGGCCGGTACTCCGTCGACCACGCCACCGGCCATGTCTTCGACCGGCCGTGGATGGTGGCGCTGGCCTTCGCGGGCAGCGCCGCGGCCGCCGCCGCGGTCGTCACCAAGCGGGCCCGCGCGCAGGCGCGGCGGGAGGAAGCGCAGGAGGAGTGAGCGCGTCCGCCCGGCCCGCGCCCCCGCGCGCCCCCGCGCGCCTCCCCGCGCCCCTGCCCCCCGGGCCGTGGGCGGAGGGGCGGGCGGGTCATTCCGTCAGTTCGCGGGCGTCCAGCGGGACGTGCCACGCGCCCCGCCGTCGTACGGCCTCCAGCGTGGCCTGGAGCGGGCTCGGCGGGACGGTCAGCACGGGGCAGGGCGCGTGCGCCAGGCAGTACCGGGCCACCGAGGGCCGCAGCGCGCCCAGCAGTCCGCCGCGGGAGCCCGCGCCGACCACGAGCAGGTCGTCGCCGTCCCGGGCGGCGTCGACCAGCACGGCCCCGGGCGTACCCCGGACCGCCTGACCGGCGAGGACGACCCCCGGGCCGGCCGCCCCGAAGGCCCGGTCCAGGGCCTGCCGCAGCCGTTCGACCGCCGCCGCCCGGCAGACGGGGTACAGGACGTCGGCGCAGGCCGTACGGGAGCCCGGGCCGCCGCCCGGCGCCTGCCAGGCCAGCACCGCCCACAGCTCCGCCCGCCGCGCGCGGGCCTCGGCCGCCGCCCGGTGCAGGGCCGTCAGGCTCCCCGTACTCCCGCTCACGCCCACCACCACGCGTCGTCGCACCGCCGGCCCTCCCCATCGATCCGCGCCGTCTCCCGTCGTACGGCCGCCGTCCTCCATTCAACGGCGGCCGCGGCGGGCCGTCCGTCAGAGATCCGTAGGAACCCGGCGCCCGGCCGTCAAGGTCCCGTCAGGGGCCCGGGCGGCCGGACGCTACGACCACAGCGGGAAGCGGTCCCAGCCGTCGCCGGCCCGCTCGTGGCGCAGACGGATGTGGACGCGGCTCTCGGCGGCCTGCCAGAACTCGACGGCGTCCGGGGCGAGGGTGTGGAGCGTCCACGCCGGGTCGACGGGCGAGGCCCGCGCCTTCGCCAGGTCCCGGTCGCGCTCGGCGGCCTCCGTCAGGTACCGGCTCTGACGGGCCGGCAGGGACTCGGCCCGGGCCGTCACGGAGCGCCCCGGGAAGTCGGCGGCGCCGTCCTCGGCCGATCCCGGGGTCACCCGCCCGCGGATGCGCACCTGGCGCCCGTGCTCGGCCCAGCAGAAGGTGAGCGCGGCCCTCGGGTGGCGGGCGAGCTGCCCGCCCTTGGGGCTCAAGGCGTGGCAGGCGGCTGCCGGCCGGCGCCGGATCGAAGCGCGGCAGCGGCCCGGCGAACACCTCCAGCCCGCGCAGCCACCGACGAGTGCCGTCCACGTGCCTCGCGCCCGCTGTCATCCCCAGCTCCTGCGGACCCCGACCGACCGAGCCGCATCCTTGAAGGCGGTTCCGTACCTCACCTCGCACATGCTTGTCCGAATGGCCGAGAAGCTCGCAGACGAGGACCGGGAGGATGTGTGCCGGACCGCCCCGCCGGTGCCCGCCGCCCGTCAGCCAGCGGCGGCGGCGCGCGCGGGCGCGACGGGCAGCCGTACCACCAGCCGCGCCCCGCGCGGGGAGTCCTCGGCCGTCAGGGTGCCGCCGTGGTGCGCGGTCAGGTCGCGGGCGATGGCCAGCCCCAGCCCGGCGCCGCCGTGGTCGCGGCTGCGGGCGTCGTCGAGGCGGGCGAAGCGCTCGAACACCCGCTCCCGGTCCGCCGGGGCGATGCCGGGGCCGTCGTCGCGGACCTCCAGGACGGCCGTCCGCGCGTCCGGTCCGCCCGTGACGCCCAAGGTCACCTCCACCTGCCCGTCGGCGAACCGCTGCGCGTTGTCGAGGAGGTTGGTGACCACCCGGGTCAGCCACAGTCCACTGCCCTCCACCGCCACCCCCGCCGCCAGGGAGCTCCGTACGGGGACCCGGTCGCCCAGGCGCGCGGCCACGGCGTCGCCCACCACCTCCCCCAGGTCCAGCCGGACCGCCGCCACCGGCTGAGCGGCGTCGATGCGGGCCAGCAGCAGCAGGTCGGAGGCGAGCTGCTGGAGCCGTTCGACGTCCTCCAGCGCCCCGCCGATCAGCTCCGGCCACAGCTGCGGGTCCCGGACCGCCAGGGCCACCTCCAGCTGGGTGCGCAGCACCGTGATCGGGCTGCGCAGCTCGTGCGAGGCGTCGGCGATGAACCGGCGCTGACGGATCCCGGAGGATTCCAGCCGGTCCAGGGTGGTGTTCACCGTCTCGGCCAGCCGGGCCACCTCGTCGCGGGTCGGCGGCACCGGCACCCGGCGGTGCAGGCCGCGGTCGGAGATCGCGGCGACCTCCGCCCGGATCGCCTCGACGGGCCGCAGGGCGCGCCCGGTCACCCGCCAGGTGACCAGGCCGACGGTGGCCAGGAGCAGCGGCCCGCCGGCCACGAGGGCGGCCGTGGTGGTGTCGTCGGCGGCGTCCACGTCGCGCAGCGAGGTCCCCACGAAGACGGAGACCAGCCCCTGCGGGGTCTGGGTCGTCACCTCCACCACCCGCTGGCGGTGCTCGCCGCCGACCGGGCGGATCCGCCAGGTGTGGAAGGAGGTGCCGGGGCGCAGCGGCGCGGCGGGTGCCAGCGCGGGCAGGCCCGCCAGGTTCGGGGTGGCCCGCAGCACCCGGCCGCGGGCGTTCACCACCTGGACGAAGTCCGCCCCCCGGGTGGCCGGCCGCATCAGGTCGAGGTCCCCGGCCGCCGCCAGCCGGGCCACCGTCTGCGCCTGCTGGGCGGCGTCCCGTTCGGCGTTGCGCAGCAGGTTCCCCTCCAGCAGCGCGAGCAGGGCGAAGGAGGCCACGGCCAGCGCCGCAGCCACCACGAGGACGGCGGCCGCGGTGGCCCGGGCCCGGACGGTGGTGGGCCACCACCGCCGCAGCGGCAGCCGCGCGGGTGGTCGCGGCGCGCGGGCGCGCACGGCCCGCAGGGCGCGCCGGAGCCGGGGCACGGGCTCAGCCACCGTCGGCCGCCAGCCGGTAGCCCGCGCCGCGCACCGTCTCCAGCGCGGCCCGGCCGAACGGCGCGTCGATTTTCCGGCGCACCGCGCTGACGTGCACCTCGACGACGTTCGGATCGCCGTCGAAGGCGCTGTCCCACACCTGCTCCAGGATCTCCCGCTTGGGCACCACCTCGCCCGGCCGCCGGGCGAGGTACTCCAGCACCGCGAACTCCCGGGCGGTCAGCCGGATCTCGGTGCCGGCCCGGGAGCAGAGGTGGCGCGCCGGGTCCAGGGTCAGGTCGCCGAAGGTCATGGACCGCGGTTCGCGGCGGCCCGTACGGCGGCCCAGGGCGCGCAGCCGGGCGACGAGGACGAGGTAGGAGAAGGGCTTGGAGAGGAAGTCGTCGGCGCCGGTGTCCAGGGCCTCCGCTTCGTCGTACTCGCCGTCCTTGGCGGTGAGCATGAGGATCCCGGCCTCGTTGCCGGCCGCGCGCAGCCGGGAGCAGACCCGGTAGCCGTTCAGCCCGGGCAGCATGATGTCGAGGACGACGAGGTCGTAGTCGTGCTCGGAGGCCAGCCACAGCCCCTGGAGGCCGTCGTGGGCCACGTCCACGGTGAACCCCTCGGACTGGAGCCCCCGCTGCAGGGCCAGGGCCAGCCGCCGTTCGTCCTCCACCACCAGTACGCGCATGGGGACCAGGGTCTCAGGCGCGGCCGGCGGCCGGCTGAAGAGGTCTTCAGGCGGCTTCAGGTGGGCTTCAGCAAGCGCTCGGCATGCTCGGGGGCGAGCCGGGTGCGGTGCCCGGCTGCCTCTGAGGAGTTCCCGTATGTCTGAGTCCTTCCCGCAGTCCGACCCGTCCCAGCGGCCCGAGGGCGGTGCCGGCGGGCGCAAGCGCCTGGGCCGGGTGCTTCCCCGAGGCCGGGGCGCCCGCTGGGCAGCCGCGGGCGTGGCGGCCGCGGTGATCGTCGGGGGCGGGGCGGCGGCCGTCGCCGTGGCCGAGCACCACGAGGGACACGGCCGCAAGGAGGCCCGCGCCGCCGGACCCGGGGCGCCCGGGCACGAGCGCGCCGGCCACCGGGGCGCGGGGGAGCGCAAGGCGCCGGGGCCGGCCGGCCCCGAGGTCCGCGACGGCGCCGGCGCGCTCGGCGGCGCCCGCAAGAAGGCAGCGGCGCCCGCGCCGCTGCCCTCGCTCGCCATCGGCCAGGCCGCGGAGAAGGCGGCGGGCGCGGTGCCGGGCGGCAAGGTCGAGTCCCTGCGCGCGGTGGCCCAGGAGGGCGGCGGCGGCGCGTGGCGCGCGGTGGTCCTCGGTCAGGACGGCGTCCGCCACGCGGTCATCGTCTCCGGCGCGGACGGCACGATCACCGGCAACACCCCCCTGAACACCCCCCGAGTGCGCTAACCGCTGCCCCACCCGCCTCACCTGGCTCTCAGGCCCCGCTGCCCCCGGCCCGCGCGGCGCGCGTTCCCGGCCTGCCCGTCCCGGCCCGGGCGGGCAGAATGAAGGGAACGTGCTCCGCCTCCGGCGCGGACACAGGGCAGAGGAGGCCGCCGGTGCTGCCGTCGGATCAGCCGGAGGAGGCGCGGGCTCGCGGTCCGATCCGGTCCGAGCCCGGCTCCCTGCTGGAACACGTGGCCGTGGCCGTCTTCGGCATCGACGAGGAGGGCCTGGTCCGCTACTGGGGCCCGGGCGCACAGGACCTCTTCGGCCACGCGGCGCCGGACGTCCTCTCCCGCCCCGCGGCCCGCCTCTTCCCCGCCGGCCCGGGCCCCGCCGGCCCCGCCGCCGCCCCGGGCCCCGCCGAGCGGCTGGCCGAGCGGGCCCGGACGCTCGGGTACTGGCGGGTGCGGCTGCCGGTCCTGCACCGGGACGGGAGCGTCTTCGACTGCGGGTTCCGCGTCTTCCCGGTGACCGGCCCCACCGGCGGGTCCGTCGTCATGGGCCTGGTCAGCAAGGGCGAGGAGCTCGACCGGGTCAAGACGAACCTCGCCTTCCTCGACGCCCTCTTCGAGACCTGCCCCATCGGCCTCGTCATGCTCGACGAGGACCTGCGCTACGTGCACCTCAACCAGGTGCTGGCCGACATGGACGGCATGTCCGTCCGGGACCACCTCGGCCGCAGCGCCACCGAGGTCATGATCACCTCCGACGGCGGCGAGTTCGAGGGCATGCTCCGCGCCGTCGCCGACGAGGGCACCCCCCTGGTCGGCGCCCTGGTCGGCCTGCGCACCCCGGGCCGCCCGGACCGGGACCAGGTGCGCTCCGTGAGCTTCTTCCCCCTCACCCGCGCCGTCGGCACCGACCCCGGCGTGGGCGGACTGCTGGTGGACGTCACCGACCGCGAGCGGGCCCTCCTGGAGGCGACGGCCGCCCGCCAGCGCCTCGACCTGCTCGACCGGGCCGCCGCCCGCATCGGCACCACCCTCGACGTGGACACCACCGCCCGGGAACTGGTGGCCGTCGCCGTGCCGGAGTTCGGCGACGCCTCCGTCGTGGAGCTGGTGGAGTGGCTGGACCCCGACCGCCCCTTCGACCCGCGCCTGCCCCTCTTCACCCGCCGGATCGCCGCCACGACCACGCTCCCGCCGCCCGCCGACGAGCTCGTCGGCGGGCTCGACCGGGTCGAGTACCCGCCGGGCTCCAGCATCCACCACGTCCTCAGCACGGGCCGGCCGCTCTGCGTCCTCGTCGACGAGGACTTCACCAGCCGCACCGTCGTCCACCGCGAGCGCGCCCGGCTGCTCCTCCACAGCGGCCTGGCCGCCATCGTCCTCGCCCCGCTCGTGGCCCGCGGCACCGTCCAGGGCATCGCCATGTTCGGCCGGTCGTCCGCCCGCCCCGCCTTCACCGAACAGGACCTCAGCCTGGCCGGCGAACTCGCCTCCCGCGCCGCCCTCTGCCTGGACAACGCGCGCCTCTACAGCCGGGTCCAGGACATCGCCCTCACCCTCCAGCGCGCCCTGCTGCCCAACGCCCTCGCGGTCAGCCCCCACCTCACCGTCGCCCACCGCTACCTCCCCGGCAGCCGGGCCAGCGAGGTCGGCGGCGACTGGTACGACGTCATCAACCTGCCCGGCGACCGGGTCGCCCTCGTCGTCGGCGACGTCATGGGCCACGGCGTGCCGGCCGCCGCCTCGATGGGGCGGCTGCGCATCACGGCCAAGGCCCTGGCCCGGCACGGCCCGGAACCGGAGGACCTGCTCGCCGAACTCGACCTCTGCGCCCGTGAGTCCGGCATCGAGCTGGCCACCTGCCTCTACGTGGTCCACGACCCGCACACCGGCTGCGCCCGGATCGCCGGGGCCGGCCACCCCCCGCTGCTGGTGCGCCATCCGGACGGCACCGTCGAAACCGTCGGCGACGGCCTCGGCGTCCCGCTCGGGGTCGGCGGCATCCCCTTCCGCTCGATCAGCACCCACCTGCCCGAGGGCGCCGTCCTGGCCCTCTACACCGACGGGCTGATCGAGGCGCGCGGCCACGACATCGACACCGGACTGACCGCCCTGCGCACCGAGCTGGGCCGCGCCGAGGGCTCGTTGGAAGAGATGGCGGACCACGTCCTGAGGGCCCTGCTGCCCGATGCCCCGACCGACGACACCGTCCTGGTCCTCGCCCGGATCCACGCCGCGACCCCGCCCGGCCCGGCCTGAGGCCGGGGAGACCCGCTCCGCCGGCCGGGCCGGGCGGGGGACGGCTACGGCGAGGTGCGCCGGGACCGGGGCGCCGGGGGTGCAGGCTCGGCGGACGTTCCCGTGCGGCCTGGTGGAGGCAGATCGTGCCCGGTGTGCGCTCAGGCGGCCGCGTGTTCCTCGTCGCGGCGCTGGCCGGCTCGCTGGCCGGGCTGGTCGGCGGCGGCTTCCGCTGGTGCCTGCGGCAGGCCGACAGGCTGCGCGGGGAGGTCCTGGAGGCCGCCGCCGGTCTGGGGCCGGCGGGCTGGATGGTGCCGGTCGCCCTCACCGCGCTGGGGGCGGCCCTGGCGTGCGCGATCGCCCGGTCGGTCCCGCACGCGGCGGGCAGCGGCATCCCGCACGTGGAGGCCGTGTGGCGGCAGGAGTCCGAGGCACACCCGCTCCTGCTGCTGCCGGCGAAGTTCTTCGGCGGCCTGGTCGCGATCGGCTCGGGCCTGGTCCTGGGGCGCGAGGGCCCCCTCGTCCACATGGGCGCGGCGATCGGCTCCCTGGCCGGCCGCCGCGCCCGGCTCGGTGCCGAGGACGCCCGTCTGCTGTACGCCGCGCTCGGCGGGGCGGGGCTCGCGGCGGCGTTCGCCGCTCCGCTGGGCGGGCTGCTGTTCGTCTGCGAGGAGGTGACCCGCACGATCAGGCCCCGGCTGGTGCTGCTGACCCTCGTCGCCGCGGTCACCGCCGTGGTCTGCTCGCGGCTCGTCGTGGGCGGCGGCCCCGTGTTCCCGGTACCGGACCTCGCCGTCCCGCCCCTGTGGATGCTGCCGGTGTTCCTGCTGTTCGGCGTGACGGCGGGGGCGCTGGGCGCCGCCTACAGCGCCCTGGTCGTCGGCACGCTGAACGCGTGCGACCGGCTGACCCGGGTGCCGCTCATCGCCCGGGCCGCCGCCATCGGGGCCGTGGTCGGCGCCCTGATGGCTGCCGATCCGCTGCTTGCGGGCGGCGGCGACCCGCTGAGCGAGCGGCTGCTGGCGGGCGGCGGCATGACGGCGGGGGCGCTGGTGGTGTACCTCGCCGTCCGGTTCGTGGCGGGCCCCCTCAGCTACGCGGCCGCGACGCCGGGCGGGCTGTTCGCCCCGCTGCTGGCCCTGGGAGCCCTGTGGGGAGCGCTCGCCCAGGCGCTGGCCTCCCCGTTCCTGCCGGCCGGCACCGGGGGCCCGGTCCCGTTCGCGGTGGTGGGCATGGCGGCCCTGTTCACCGGGGTGGTACGGGCGCCGCTGACGGGCGTCGTCCTGGTGGTGGAGATGACGGACGCCGCGGTGCTCGTGCTCCCGCTGCTGATCGCCTGTTTCGCCGCGCACGTGACGGCGGCCCGGTGCGAGAGCGAGCCCCTCTACGACAGCCTGCGGCGCCGGATGCTGCAACGCCCTTGACAGTGACCGGCGTTGCGGCGCCCGCTGCCACCGGGCCGGGCCGGGCCGGGCCGGGCCGGGCCGGCGATGCGGGGCGCCCGGGCTCCGGCGGGGCGGCGGTCTACGCCGGGTCCGGGCCCCGGTCCGGGTCGAGCAGGCGGGCCGCCATCGCGCGCATCTCGACCTTGCGGATCTTCCCGGTGACGGTCATCGGGAACTCCTCCACGACGTGGACGTAGCGGGGGATCTTGAAGTGGGCGAGCCGTCCCGCGCAGTACGCCCGGACGGACTCCGCGGTCAGCGGCTCGGCCCCCTCGCGCATCCGCACCCACGCCATCAGCTCCTCCCCGTACTTGACGTCGGGCACGCCGATGGCCTGGACGTCCAGCACGTCGGGGTGGGCGTGGAGGAACTCCTCGATCTCGCGCGGGTAGAGGTTCTCGCCGCCCCGGATCACCATGTCCTTGATCCGGCCGGTGATGCTCAGGTACCCCTCCCCGTCCATGACGGCCAGGTCGCCGGTGTGCATCCAGCCCTCCGGGTCGATGGCCTCGGCGGTCTTCTCGGGCTCGCCCCAGTAGCCGAGCATGACCGAGTAGCCCCGGGTGCACAGCTCGCCCGGGGTGCCGCGCGGGACGGTCCGGCCGGTGCGCGGGTCGGCCACCTTGACCTCCAGGTGCGGGCCGACCCGCCCCACCGTGGAGACCCGGCGCTCGACCGGATCGTCGGCGCGGGTCTGCGTGGACACCGGGGAGGTCTCCGTCATGCCGTAGCAGATGGAGACCCCGGCCATCCCCATCCGCTCGATGACCTGGGTCATGACCTCCACCGGGCAGGGCGAGCCCGCCATGATCCCGGTGCGCAGGCTCGACAGGTCGTACCCGTCGAACCCCGGCGCGGCCAGCTCGGCGATGAACATCGTCGGCACCCCGTACAGGGAGGTGCAGGCCTCCGCCTCCACCGCCGCCAGCGTCGCCACCGGGTCGAAGGCGGGTGCGGGGATCACCATCGCCGCCCCGTGGCTGGTGCAGGCGAGGTTGCCCATCACCATCCCGAAGCAGTGGTAGAACGGCACCGGGATGCACACCCGGTCCCGTTCGTCGTAGCCGCACAGCTCGCCCACGAAGAAGCCGTTGTTGAGGATGTTGTGGTGCGAGAGCGTGGCCCCCTTGGGGAAGCCCGTGGTGCCCGAGGTGTACTGGATGTTGATCGGGTCGTCCGGATCCAGCGCCGCCCCCGCCCGCTCCAGCGGCCCCGGGCCGGCGGCCCGGCCGCGCTCCAGCAGCGAGGTCCACTCCGGGCCCTCGAACAGGACCGTGAACTCCAGTCCCGGACAGCGCGGCCGGACCTCCTCGATCATCTCCGCGTACGCGGACGTCCTGAAGCGCTCCGCCGCGAACAGCAGCCGGATGCCGGACTGCCCGAGGACGTACTCCAGCTCGTGGGAGCGGTACGCCGGGTTGACGGTGACCAGGATCGCCCCGATCTTCGCCGTGGCGTACTGCACGAGCGTCCACTCGGCGCGGTTGGGCGCCCAGATCCCCACCCGGTCACCCTTGACGATCCCGAGGTCCAGCAGCCCGAGCGCGAGGGAGTCCACCTCGGCGCCCAGCTCCGCGTACGTCCACCGGCGCCCGGCGGCCACGTCCACGAGGGCGTCCCGGCCGGGGAACCTCCGTACGGTCCGGTCGAGGTTCTCCCCGATGGTCTCGCGCAGCAACGCGACCCCGGAACTTCCGGACGCACGACTCGGAGCTTCGGACACACGTACCTCCCGCACTCGGCGCGCCGGGGACGTCCCCCGCGCGCGGACCATGATCCCTCCCGGGGGCCCGCCGGACCAGGGGGCGGACGCAGGTTCCGCCGACGGGCGGGCCCGGGCGTCTTAATCGAGCAGGTGTTCGGGTGCGGGGTTAGGCTGGAGCCATGCACGCACTCCAGGCCTCCCTGTTCGACCAGACCGACGAGATCCGGCTCGGTTCGCTCGCGCCGGTACATCGGACCCCGCTCGGAGCCGGAGCCTGGGTGGACCACCTCCCCGGATGGCTCGCCGGGGCCGACGCCCTCTTCGAACGGCTCGCCGCCGACGTGCCCTGGCGCGCCGAACGCCGGCAGATGTACGACCGCCAGGTGGAAGTGCCCCGGCTGCTGGCCGCCTACCGGGAGGGCGACCCGCTGCCCCACCCCGTCCTCACCGAGGCCCGCGAGGCCCTCGGCCGCCACTACGCCGCCGAACTCGGCGAACCCTTCGCCACCGCCGGCCTGTGCCTCTACCGCGACGGCCGCGACAGCGTCGCCTGGCACGGCGACCGCACCGGCCGCTCCGCCACCGAGGACACCATGGTCGCCATCCTCTCCGTCGGCGACCCCCGCGACCTCGTCCTGCGGCCCCGCGACGGCGGCCCCACCCTGCTCCGGCTGCCGCTCGGCCACGGCGACCTCATCGTGATGGGCGGCTCCTGCCAGCGCACCATGGAGCACGCCGTCCCCAAGTCCGCCCGGGCCGTCGGACCCCGCATCAGCGTCCAGTTCCGCACCCGCGGCGTGATGTGAGCGGCCGTGCGCAGCCGGACGGCACCCCGCTGCTGGGCCGGAGTCGGGCCCGCCGCCGGTGGTGCGGTCATGGCCGCCGGGATCCTCTCCGTGGGCCTCGGGCTGACCCGCCACCCCGTCCCGGCGGCGGCCGCGCTGGCGGTGGCGGGAGCCCTGTGGCTGCTGCTCGGCGCCGGCTTCGTCCTCCGGCTCGTCGGCGACCGGGGCCGCTTCCGCGCCGAGGCCGACACCCCGGCCGCCCTCACCGCGGTCGCCGCCACCACCGTGCTCGGCGCCCGCCTGTGCCAGCTGGGCCGGACCGGCGCGGCCACCGCCCTGCTCGTCCTCGCCGCGCTGCTCTGGCCCGGCCTGCTCTGCTCCGTCGTCCTGCACTGGCGCCGCCGCATGCCCGGCGCCGCCTTCCTCGTCTGCGTCGCCACCCAGGGCCTCGCCGTGCTGGCCTGCGCCCTCGCCACCGCCCACGGCCTGGACGGGCTCGCCCACGCCGCCCTCGCCTGCTTCTGCCTCGGGGCGGCGCTCTACCTCCTGGCCCTGCGCCACTTCGACTTCCGCGAGGTCCTGCGGGGAGCCGACGACCACTGGGTGGCGGGCGGCGCCCTGTCCATCACCGCCCTGGCCGGCGCCGGACTCACCGGATCCGCCGTCTGGACCGGCCCCGCCCACACGGCGCTGCGCACCGCCACCCTCGCGGCCCTGACGGCCTCCCTGCTCTGGTACGCCGTCCTGCTCGCCGCCGAGGTGCGCAGTCCCCGTACGCGCTACGACGTCCGCCGCTGGTCCACCGTCTTCCCGCTCGGCATGACCGCCACCGCCTGCCTCTCCGCCGCCACCCCGACCGGGGTGCCGTGGCTGTGGCCGCTGGGCGAGGTCCTGCTGTGGATCGCGGTGGCCGCCTGGCTGCTCACCCTCGCGGCCTGGCTCGTGTCCCGCCGCCCGGCCCGCCCCGCCCACCCGGCCGCGCGCCCGCGGACGCCGCGCTGACCCTCCGGCTGGCGGCGGCCCGCGCGGCTCAGTAGGGTCCCGCCATGGCCTACACGTTCCAGGTGACCATCGACTCCGCCACGCCCCACGCCCTCGCCGACTGGTGGGCCGAAGCCCTCGGATGGGAAGTGGAGCCCAGCGACGAACAGTTCATCCGCGGCATGGTCGAGGCCGGACACGCCACGGAGGAGGACACCACCACCCACCGCGGCACCCTGGTCTGGAAGGCCGGGGCCGGCATCCGCCACCCCGAGGGCCTGGAGCGCGCGCCCCGGGTGCTCTTCCAGTACGTACCGGAGCCCAAGACCGCCAAGAACCGGGTCCATCTGGACGTCCGCACGGGCGAGGAAGACCCCCACGAGGCCGTCGAGCGCCTCCTCGCCAAGGGCGCCACCCGCCTCCACGAGGCCGCCCAGGGCCCGTTCCGCTGGACCACCCTCGCCGACCCCGAGGGCAACGAACTCTGCGTGTCCCACTGACGGGCCTTGGGCCGCGCCCGTGCACGCCCCCGCTCCGGCGCGACCGGCATGACCGTGACCAGTCGTAATTGATTACCGCCACCCCCTCCCACCGGCGAGAATGAGCCATCTCGAACCGGGAGGAACCCCATGAGCCAGGCCCACCTGACTCTGCACGACCTGATGCCCGCGCAGGAACTCGCGGCGGCCATCGACGCCGGGCACGTGACCCGCAAGACGCACCCCGACCTGCCGCTGTCCCTCTACACGTACACGCGCACCGCGCAGTACGAGCAGGTGTGGAACGCCGTCACCACGCGCTGCCGGGGACTCGTCGCCGACGACGCCACCGGCGCGGTCGTCGCCCTGCCCCTGCCGAAGTTCTTCAACGTCGGCGAGCACGAGGCGGGCCGGCCCTACGCCCCCGCCCTGCCCGACGAACCGTTCGAGGTGTACGACAAGGTCGACGGCAGCCTCGGCGTGGTCTTCCACTACGCGGGCCACTGGCGGGCCGCCTCCAAGGGCTCCTTCACCAGCGCCCAGGCCACCTGGGCCCAGCGCCGCCTCGACGCCCGGGACACCGGGGCCCTGGTGCCCGGCGTGACCTACCTCGCCGAGATCCTCTACCCGCAGAACCGGATCGTCGTCGACTACGGCGACCGCCGCGACCTCGTCCTGCTCGCGGCCTTCGGCCCGGACGGCGCCGAGGTGCCCCTCGCCGAGGCCGCCGGACACTGGCGGGGCATCGGCTCGGTCGTCACCGTGTGGCCCGCCATGCCGCTCGCCGAACTCCTCGCGCTCACCGAGTCCAACACCCTGCCCGGCGGGGACCGCGCGACCGGAACCGACGCGGAGGGCTTCGTCCTGCGCTTCGCCTCCGGCGTGCGCGCCAAGGCCAAGCTGGCCGAGTACGTACGCCTGCACCGGGTGCTCACCCGTGTCACCGAGCGCGACATCTGGCGCGTCCACGGCATCCAGCGCTTCGCCGGGCTGCCCGCCAAGCAGCTCGCCCAGGGCCTCAACTGCACGGCCTCGGACATCGAGGCCGGTGGCGGCAAGCCGCTCGACGCGCTGCTCCAGCAGGTCCCGGACGAGTTCGACGCCTGGGTCCGGTCGGTCATCGCCGGCCTGGAGGCCGCGGCCGGCCGCCGCGAACGCGCCGTCGACGAGGCCTACGCCGCGCTGGCCCACCTGGCCGGCGACCGCGGCGCCTTCGCCCGCGCCGTACGCGGCGTCCCCGACGCCGGGCTGCGCCCGGCCCTGTTCCAGCGGCTCGACGGCCGCCCGACCGAGCTCGCCTCCTGGCGGGCCGTGCGGCCCGAGACCTCGGACCCGTACACCACCGACGAGGAGAGCTGACCCGTGTCCGAAGAGCCGGTACCCGTACCCGTACCCGTGCGCCCCGTGGTGCACGTCATGACCGGGCTGCCCGCCTCGGGGAAGACCACCGCCGCGCGGGCCCTGCAGGCCGGAGCCGGGGGGCGGCTGCGCCGCGTCAACCTGGACGACCTGCGGGCCATGCTCGACCTGCCCGATCCCGAGCGCGGCCGCTCGTACAAGCACGAGCAGACCGTGCTCGCCGTACAGGACGCGGCGGTCCGCGCGGCGGTCGAGGACGGTTTCGACGTGGTCGTCGACAACACGCACCTGACGCCCCACATCCCCAAGCGGCTCAAAGCGGCGGTCGGCGGGCTCGCGACCTTCGTCGTGCACGACTTCACCGGCGTCCCGCTGGAGGAGTGCCTGGCCCGGGACGCCGCCCGGGAGCGGCCGGTCGGCGAGGAGATCATCCGGATACTCGCCGACAAGCACCAGCGCTCCCGCAAGGGAGGCTGGCGGCTCACCGCCGAGTGGCTGAACGACCAGCCGCCCGTCGCACCGTACGTGCCCGACCCGGCCCTGCCCACCGCGGTGATGTGCGACATCGACGGCACGCTCGCGCTGACCGGCGACCGCCACGTCTACGACTTCACGCGGTGCGGCCTCGACCTGCTCAACGAGCCGGTGCGGTACGCGCTGGACGCGTTCAAGCGGGCCGACGGCGACACCGTCGTGCTGCTCTCGGGGCGCAGCGAGGACCACCGGGCGGAGACGGAGGCCTGGCTGGCGCGGCACGAAGTGCCCTACGACGAGCTGTGGATGCGTGCGTCCGGGGACCAGCGCCGCGACGACGTGGTCAAGGCCGAACTGTTCGACGCGCACGTCCGTCACCGCTACGCGGTCCGGGTCTCGCTCGACGACCGGGACCGGGTCGTGGCGGTCTGGCGCCGGATGGGCCTGCCCACCTGGCAGGTCAACTACGGGGACTTCTGACCGTGACGGCGCTCCTGCTGATCGTGGACGCGGCCAACGTCGTCGGCTCCGTGCCGGACGGCTGGTGGCGGGACCGGCGCGCGGCCGCCGAGCGGCTGCGCGACCGGCTCGCGCTGCGCGACGCGGGGGAGGAGATCGTCCTCGTGGTCGAGGGCGCCGCCCGGGACGTCCCGTCCGTGCCCGGCGTACGGGTGGACGGGGCGCCCGGCAGCGGCGACGACCGGATCGTGGAACTGGTCGCGGCCCGCGCGGCCGGCCGGGCCTGCGTGGTGGTCACGGCCGACCGGGAACTGCGGGCGCGGGTTCGGGCGTACGGCGCCGAGTGCGCGGGGCCCCGTAGCGTACGCCCGGCGCACTGACCGGGAAGGTCAGAGACGGCACCACTGCACGGGCGTGAGGTTGTCGACGTAACGGGCCGAGACCCAGGCCTCCTTCTCGTAGCGGCGGTCCTTGCGGGAGTCGTCGCCGCGGTTGTCGTCCCGGCCGTTGTCGTCCCGGCCGTTGTCCTCGCGCCCGTTGTCGTCCCGGCCGTTGTCGTCGCGGCCGTTGTCCTGACGGCCGTCGTCGATGCCGTCCCCGCCGTCGATGGGCTCGCGGCCGTCCTCGCGGTCCAGCAGGAACCAGATGTCGTTGCCGGCGACCCGCTCGCCGCGCTCCTTGCACACGAGGGCCAGCTTCTCGTGCGGGTACACCTTGCCGATGGCCCGCGCCCGCGTGCTCGGGTAGCTGCGCACCGTGAGCGGTCCGCGGGAGACGACCTTGCCGGTCGTGTACCGCTGGGGGTAGACGCTGGGCCCGTCGTGCATCGGACCCTGGTCCGCGGCGGCCGCCCCGGCACCGGACAGGCCGAGCAGCAGACTGCCGGCGGCGAGGGCGAGGATGGTCCTGGGGGGCTTCATCATGAGCCGGCTCCTCTGAGAAGACGTCCGCCCGGCCGTGGCACACGGACCGGGGCGGCAGCCTGGCGGCTGCCACGGACGACTATGGCGACGACGCGCCGCGGCCCCCCGGCGGCGCACCGCCCGATAGCCCGATATGCCCAATCCGCGCCCCCCGGCGCGTCCTGTGCCGCGGGCGGTGACGGGCGGGGCCACAGTGGGGCGCATGGGTATCGAAGACTACGGCGGCGGCCCCGGCGCCCAGCAGACCGGTGTGCTGGTCGTCACGACCAACGACGTCCCGGGATACCGGGTGGAGCAGGTCATCGGAGAGGTGTTCGGGCTGACCGTGCGCTCCCGGCACCTCGGCAGCCAGATCGGCGCCGGACTGAAGTCCATGATCGGCGGCGAACTGAAGGGCCTCACCAAGACCCTCGTGCAGACCCGCAACCAGGCCATGGAGCGGCTCATCGAGCAGGCCAAGGCGCGCGGTGCGAACGCGGTGCTGATGATGCGCTTCGATGTGACCGACGCCGCCGACGTCGGGACCGAGGTGTGCGCCTACGGCACGGCCGTGGTGCTGGTGCCCGCCCCGGCCTGATCGCGTAAGTCCAGGACGGGGCGAGGCTTTGTCCATGGGCCTGGCGCCGTGGGGTCCGCAAGCTGACTGGTCAGTGAGCGGACCGCACGGCTCCGAGTCGTGCGGTCTTCCGAGCGCGTACAAGGAAGCGCCGATTCCCGGAGGCCCGATGCGCACCCCCCTCTGGCCGGCCGCAGCCGCGGCCGCCGCTCTCCTGGCCACCCTCGTCCTGCCGGGCCCGGTGTCCGCGGCCCCGGCCGCGGCACAGCCGGCCGCGCCGGCCCCCGCGCCGGCCGCCGCCCCCGTGACGATCACCTCGCCCGAGCTGTCCGTCGGCGTCGACGGCTCCTTCCCCCGCGTCATCGGCTACACCCGGCGCGCCACCGGCGACGTCCTGGGCGGCAACGAGGATCCGCTGAGCACCGTCCTCGTCAACGGGACCTCCTACACCCCCGCCGTGACCTCCACCCCCTCCGCCTCCGCCGTGGACTACGTGATGTCCTTCGGCGGAGTGAGCATCAGGTCCCGCCTGTCGGTGACCGGTTCGGTCGTCGAGTTCAAGGTCACCGCGATCGAGGACACCCCCGCCCTGCGCGTCCACAGCTTCGCGATCCCCGACCACACCCTCGTCAGCGTCCGCAGCGACCAGCCCGGCGCCGCGCTGTCCACGGCCCGCATGTTCACCGCCACCACCGGCACCGGGGACACCTTCACACCGGTCACGGCCAGCACACCCGTGGACCCCGCCGCCACCACCGTCATGTACGGACTGGTCAACACCGGCCGGCTGGCCGCCGCCATCGACTCGAACTCCCTCTACGACGCCCCCTCCGGCGGCACGGCCCGCGAGAACGGCCGGATCAGCAAGCGCGTCACCGACCGGGGCGGGCAGCGCCGCGCCGGACTGTGGAGCGGCGACTGGCTCTACCGGGCCCGGGGCGCCGCCGACACCGACACCGAGCCCCTCCCGTACGTCCGCGTGGCGATCACCGCCGACCGCAACGCGGACTCCGTCGTCGACTGGCAGGACGCCGCCGTCGCCTACCGCGACATCTGGACCCCGCCCACCGGCTGGCAGGACACCGCGGACCGGGTCGTGCAGCGGATCCCCTTCAACTTCGCCTCCCAGGCCACCCACCCCTTCGCCCGGACCCTGGACGAGACCAAGCGGGTCAGCCTCGCCACCGACGGCCTGGGCCAGTTCGTCCTGCTGAAGGGGTACGCCTCCGAGGGCCACGACTCCGCGCACATGGACTACAAGAACATCGGCGCGAAGCTGGGCGGCGCCGACGCCCTGAACGCCCTCACCACCGCCGGCCACGCCTACCACGCCGACTTCGGCGTCCACATCAACGCCACCGAGGAGTACCCGGTCTCGGCCACCTTCGACCCCGCCCACCAGAGCGGCGGCCCGGGCTGGGACTGGCTGGACCAGTCGTACTACGTCGACACGCGCAAGGACGGCCAGTCCGGGGACCGTCTGCGGCGCCTGCGCGACCTCAAGGCGGCCGCCCCGGGCCTGGACTTCCTCTACGTCGACGTCTGGTACGGCGACGGCTACGTCTCCCGCGCGCTCCAGCGCGAGATCTCCGGACTCGGCTTCCAGCTCGCCACGGAGTTTCCCAACACCCTCACCGAACAGTCCCTCTGGCACCACTGGGCCGCCGATGTCGACTACGGCGGCAGCGACCTCAAGGGCATCAACTCCACCATCGCCCGCTTCATCGCCAACCACACCAAGGACGACTGGATCGCCCGCGACCCGCTCCTGGGCGGCGCCGAACTCACCGCCTACGAGGGCTGGCAGGGCAAGAAGGACTACCCCGCCTTCCTGAACACCACCTTCGGCGTCAACCTGCCGACCAAGTACCTCCAGCGGTCCCCGGTCGTGAAGTGGAGCCCCGGCGCCGTCACCCTCGCCGACGGCACCACCGTCACCACCGCCGGCGGCACTCGGAAGATCACCACCGGCGGCCGCACCGTCCTCGACGGCTCCGCCTACCTCCTGCCGCGCGACGGCAAGCTCTACCACTGGAACGCCGCCGGGGGCACCACCAGCTGGACCCTCCCGCCCGGCTGGAGCGCCCCCAGGCTGTACCGGCTCACCGACACCGGCCGCGTGCCCGTCGGCGACCTCCCCGTGGCCCCCGGCGGCAAGGTCACCCTGACCGCCGCCGCCCGTACCGCGTACGTGGTCACCGACGGCGCCGCGCCCGCCCAGCCCGACCCGCACTGGGGCGAGGGCACCCCCGTCAAGGACCCCTCCTTCACCGCGGGCGACCTCGCCGCCTGGAACCCGACCGGCAGCGGCGCCGCCGTCGTCCGCAACGCCCAGGGCCAGAGCGAGCTGACCTTCGGCCCGCAGACCGCGGCCGCCGTCTCCCAGCGGCTGACCGGCCTCGCCCCCGGCACCCACTCCGCCTCCGTCTGGGTCTCCACCCCCGCCGGACGCGCCACCACCCTCACCGTCACCCCGGACGGCGGCGCCCCCGCCTCCGTGTACGCGGACTCCTCGCCGCTCACCGACAACCTGGGCGGCAGCGAGAAGAACGGCACCACGATGCAGCGCATGAAGGTGCTCTTCGACGTCCCCGCGGGCCGCTCCACCGCCACCCTTGAGCTGTCGGCCGCCGCCGGACCGGGCACCGCCGTCCTGGACGACGTCCGCGTCGTGCCCGGCGCCCGCACCCCGCTCGGCGGGCACACCTACGCCGAGGACTTCGAGAACGTCGACGCGGGCTGGGGCCCCTTCGTCTTCGGCGGCGCCGGCGGCCCGGCCACCGATCCCCGCACGCACCTCGCGCAGCGCAACGCGCCGTACACCCAGGCCGGATGGAACGGGAAGCTCGTCGACGACGTGATCGGCGGACAGAACTCCCTCAAGTCCCACGAGGAACGCCCCGGCCTCGTCTACCGCACACTGCCCCAGACCCTGCGGTTCACCCCCGGACACGCCTACCGGGTGGGCTTGCGCTACGAGAACGGCTTCGCCGGGGACTACCGGTTCGTCACCGGCTCCGGTACCGCCGAGAGCGCCACCGCGCTGGACCGGGCCCGTACCCCCACCGCCTTCACCCAGACCTTCACCGCCGGTGCGGACGCCTGGATCGGCGTACGCAAGACCACCGCCGAGGACTCCCACGACGAGGCCGACCTCATCCTCGACGACCTCACCGTCGACGACCTCGGACCCGCGGGCGGCGGCGGTGAAGCCACCGTCCCGCAGGACCGGATGAGGGTCACCGCCGTCGACAGCCAGGAGAGCGCCGGGGAGGACGGCAGCGCCGCGAACGTCCTCGACGGGAACGCCGCCACCATCTGGCACACCCAGTGGTACGCCGCCACCGCCCCGATGCCCCACGAGATCACCCTCGACCTCGGCGCCACCTACGACGTCTCCGCCCTGCACTGCCTGCCCCGCCAGACGCAGAGCAACGGACGCATCGCCGACTACCAGGTGTTCACCTCCACCGACGGCGTCACCTGGGGCGCCCCGGCCGCCACCGGCACCTTCGCGGACACCACCGCGCGCCAGGACGCCGCCTTCACCCCCCGGCCCGCCCGCTACGTCCGGCTCCGGGCCACCCGGGAGGTGAACGGCAACCCCTGGACCTCCCTGGCCGAACTCACCATCGGCCACCGCCCTCCCCAGTAGCGTGGTCCTCCCACGAGTACGAGTGAGGGGGCCGGGCACACCATGGACCGACGCGAGTCAGCGGCAGAGGTGTTCGACGCGCTGGGGGAGCGCTACGAGGAACTGTTCGGGGAGGTGCCCGCGCAGGTCGAGGCCCTCGACTGGCTCGCGGAACGGCTGGCCCCCGGGGCCCGCGTCCTCGACGTCGGCAGCGGCACCGGCCGCCCCACCGCCGAGCGGCTCGTCCGGGCCGGCTGCGCGGTGACCGGCATCGACGTCTCCGCCGCCATGGTCGAGACGGCCCGCGCCCGGGTTCCCGGAGCCCGCTTCGAACAGGCCGACGTCCGCACGTACGCGCCGCCCGCCCCCGGCGCGTACGACGCCGTCTGCTCCTTCTTCCCGCTGCTCGTCATGGACCAGCCGGAGATCGCCGCGGCCCTGGAGCGGATGGCCTCCTGGGTCGCCCCGGGCGGCTACCTCGTCCTGGCCACCGTGCCCGGCGACATCCGGGGCCTCGACATCGAGTGGATGGGCCATCCCGTCACCGTCAGCAGCCTCTCCACCGAGGAGCACCTGCGCCGCCTGACCGCCCAGGGCCTGGAGGTCCTGCACCACCACACCGCGCCCTTCCGGCCCGCCGACCCCCTCGCCCCGCCCGAGGAACACCTCTTCTGCTACGCCCGGCGGCCCGCCCGGGCCGTCACCGCACCGGCCCCCGCGCCGACTGCTGGGCCCGGAACCGGACCGGAGGCATTCCGACCCGGCGGCTGAACAGCCGGCTGAAGTACGCCGCGTCCTCGTAGCCGACCCGCCGGGCCACCCCGGCCACCGGCAGGTCGGTACGGGCCAGCAGCTCCTTCGCCCGGCTCAGCCGGATCCCGAGGAGGTACTCCTTGACCCCCTCGCCGGTGCTGCGCCGCACCGCCCCGCGCAGCTCCGCCAGCCCCATGCCGAGACGCGCCGCGTGCTCGGCGACCGGGATCGGCAGCAGCGCGTCCCGCGTCAGGGCGTCCATCACGGCCTCCCCGCGCGGGGACACCCCGGCGCCCGCGTAGCGCAGGGCCACCAGCAGGGCGTGCACGGCCGCCGCGGCCTCCACCTCCAGCAGCGGCCCACCGCGCCGGGCGGAGCGCAGGATCCCGTCGACCACGAGCTGCACCCCGGCTGTCCCGCTCAGCGGCACCAGCGGCCGGTCCGGCGTGACGTACCCCAGGCCGGTGTACGCCTCCACGGCCGGTCCGGCGAAGTCCACGAAGCACTCGTCCCAGCCGCCGCCCGCCGGGTCGGGGCCGTAGTGGTGCTCCACCCCCGGCACCAGCCACAGCAGGGCGGGCGCCGTCACCGGCTGCGGCGGCCGCCCGCCGTGGGCGAACCAGCCCCGGCCCCGGGTCACCACCACGGCCACGTGGTGGTCCAGCACCCGCGGTCCGACCACCGGCAGGGGCCCCTGCTGCACGCCCACCCCGAGGCAGACCAGGCCGAGACGGCGGTGCTGGGCGGTGGGGGAGAAGTACCGCATCCAACTGCTGTACGGGGGCGTCGGCATCTGCGGATTGTGATCCACACCGCGGTGCCCCCTCAAGGGGCGGGCCGGCCGGCCCCGGCCCGGACGGCCGCGGTCAGCCCCGCGGGGCCGGGCCGTCACCGCCGCGCAGGCCGAGCGCCAGGCCCGCCAGCACCACCGCCAGCCCCGCCCACACCGCCGGCCCGGGCAGGCCCCCGCCGGCGCACGCCCCGGCCCCCGCAGCCGCGAGCGGCGCGACCCCCGTCAGCAGTCCCGCCCGGCCGGAGCCCACGGCGGCCACCGTCCGGTACCAGAGCAGGAACGCCACGGCCGTCACCAGCACCGCCAGGTACCCGGCCGCCGCCCACTGCCCCGCCGTCAGCGTCCCGAGGGCGTCCCGGGGTTCCGTCCCCAGCGACAGCCCCGCCAGCATCACCGCCCCCAGCCACACCGCGTGCACCGACACCCCCCACGCGCCGTGCCGCCCCAGCACCGGCACCGCGAGCAGCGTGAACCCCGCCTCGCAGGCCAGTGCCAGCGCCGCCCAGCCCACCCCGGCGGCATCGGTGCGCCCGCTTCCCTCCACCAGCACGGCCCCCGCCACCACCAGCGGCGCCGCCAGCAGGATCCGCCGGCTGGGCCGGCGCCCCTCCAGGAGCGGCCCGACCACCCCCAGCAGGACCGGTACGCAGGCCACGGCGACGGCGATCACCGCCGGCTCGGCGTGCGCGACGCCCCGTACGACGGCCACGTTGAACACCACCAGCCCGCTCGCGGCGATCCCCGCCAGCCACAGCCACTCCCGGCCCCGCGGCCGCACCAGTGCCACCCCGGCGGCCCGGGCGAGCAGGACGAGGAGCAGGGCGGCGGCCGCGTACCGGACCGCCTGCGCCGCGAACAGGGGGGCGTCGACCAGCGACCGGGACACGGTCACGCTGCTGCCGACCAGCGCCATCCCGACGACGCCCGGGGCCAGCTCCCGCAGGGCGCCGGACGCCGGGACGGGAAGCGGGGCGGCGGGGGAGGGGGTGGCGGGCGAAGCGGGGGGCGAGGTGGTGGACGAGGTGCCGTGCGGGGTGCTGTGCCGAGTGTTCATGCGGACCAGCCTGGGGCCACAATGGTCCGGTGAGCAGGTCCAAAGAAGGCGCATCCCAGGGGTCCACAACCGGCTCCGACTTCCTCCAGCTCGACATCGGCCAGGCCCCGCCCGGCGGCCGCACCGAATGGCTCGCCGAGCGGCTGCGCGCCGCCATCGCCGACGGCACCCTGCCGGTCGGCAGCCGGCTGCCCGCCGGCCGGGCCCTCGCCGCCGAACTCCGCGTCTCCCGCGGCCTGGTGACCGAGGCCTACCAGCGCCTCGCCGAAAGCGGCCAGGTCGCCGGCCGCGGCCGGGGCGGCACCGTGGTCGTCGCGGCCCCGCCCGGGGGCACGGCCCCGGCCCCCGCCCCGCCTCCGCCGCCCGCCGTCTCACGGGGCGGGCCCGTGGACGCCCTGCGCGCCGTGCCCTGCCGGATCGACCTCTCGCCCGGCGTCCCGGACCTCGCCGCCTTCCCGCGCACCGCCTGGCTCCAGGCCGAACGCCGGGTGCTGTCCTCCCTGAGCCCCGCCGACTTCGGCTACGGGGACCCCCAGGGCGCGCCCGCCCTGCGCGCGGCCGTCGCCGGGTGGCTGGCCCGCAACCGGGGGATCCGCGCGGACCCCGCGGAGGTGATCGTGGTCGCCGGGGTCGCACAGGCCCTCTGGCTGCTCGCCGGGGTACTGCCCGGGCAGGGCGTGCGCCGGGTGGCGGTGGAGGACCCCGGCTCGCTCGGCGCCCGCCGGCAGCTGGAATCCGCCGGGCTGGACACCGTACCCGTACCCGTGGACGGGGCCGGGCTGGACGTGCGCGCGCTGCGGGCGAGCGGGGCGCGGGCCGCGCTGCTGACCCCGGCGCACCAGTTCCCCGCCGGGGTCGTCCTCGACGGGGAACGACGCCGGGACCTGCTGGACTGGGCCGCCGCCGGGGGACTGGTCATCGAGGACGACTACGACGCCGAGCACCGCTACGACCGGGCCCCCGTCCCCGCCCTGCGGGCCCTGCTCCCGGAGGGCGTCTGCTACGCCGGGAGCGTGTCCAAACTGCTCGCGCCCGCCCTGCGGCTGGGCTGGCTGCTGGTTCCGCCGCGGCTGCGCGAGGAGGTGGCCGCCGCCAAACGCAACGCCGACCTCGGCAACCCGGTGCTGGCCCAGCTCGTGCTCGCCCGGCTGATGGAATCGGGCGAACTCGAACGCCACCTGCGGTTCGTGCGCCGCCGCCACCGGCGCCGCCGGGACGCCATGCTGCGCGCCGTCGCCGACCGGCTGCCCGGAGCCCGCGTGCACGGCGCGGCGGCGGGCCTTCACCTGATGGTCACCTTCGACGGAGCCCCCTTCGAGGACACCGACCTCGCCGGAGCCGCCCTGGGCCTCGGGGTGAAGACCCACCCCCTGTCCTGGCACCGCGTGCGCCCCGGCCCGCCCGGCCTGGTCCTCGGGTACGCGGCCGGCCCGGCCGGCGAGATCGAGGAGGGTGTGGCCCTGCTGGGGCGGGCGTTGCGCGAACTGGCCTGACGTCCGGGCCCGGTGCGCGGGGGCGGGGCTGCGACCGGCGGAAAAAACTTCGGAACCGGCGGCAACCGATCGCGGACTCGCACGTCGTGGAGGGGTGAAGGGCGAAGTTCCCGCCCTCGACCCGACCGTGGAGAACATCCGTGAAGAACCTGAAGCGCGTTCCCCTGTCCGCCCGCCGGGCCGCCGTCGTCGCGGCCGCCGGGGCGGTCGTCGCCCTCGGCGGCCCGGCCTTCGCCGCACAGGGGGCTTCCGGCGCGTCCGCTCCCGCCGCGAGCGCGTCGCCCACCCCGTCCGCCGCCACGCCCTCCGCCGCCCCCAGCGCGGTCCCGACCCACCCCGGCGGCAAGCCGTCCCCGTCCGTCTCCACCGCCCCCGGCGGCGCCCCGACCGCGGCGCCGAGCCGCCCCGCCGGCAGCGAGGCCCCCTCCGCGGCGCCGAGCCGTCCCGCCGGCAGCCCGGTCCCGTCCCCGGCCACCGGCACCGGGGAGCCCTCCGCCGCACCCGGCGGATCCGAGCTCGCGCATACTGGCTCCTCCGCGACCACCGTCGCACTCGCCGCCGGAGCCGCAGGGCTCGTCGCCGTCGGGGCCGGAGCCCTGTACACCGTGCGGCGGCGCACCAGCAGCTGAGGACCCCGTGCTCGACCTCGCACCACCCATCAGCCCCCTCACGCCCGGGTTCGCCCGGGCGTGGCGGGGCTTGTGGCGGTGGACGGCCCGCCGCGAGCGGTCCGCGCCGCCGAAGCCGGCCGGCCACGGCGCCGCCCCGTACACGCCCCGCTACGACTACACCTACGGCCACGGCCGCCCGGCCGGGGCGGACGGCGTCCCGGACGCGCCCCCGCGGCCGCCGACCGTCAGTGAGCTCTACCACGCCCACCGCCTCCGGATGGTCCGGCTGGCGGTGCTCCTCGTCGACGACCAGGCCACCGCCGAGGACGTCGTACAGGACGCCTTCACCGCCCTGTACCGACGCTACGGAGAGGAGATCGCGGAAGTGGACAACGCCCTGGGCTACCTGCGCACGGCGGTCGTGAACACCTCGCGCTCCGTGCTGCGCCGCAGGCGCACCGCGCGGGCCTGGGTCCCGCCGGTGACGGCCGACGTCCCCTCCGCCGAGGCCTCCGTCGTCCTGGGCGAGGCGCAGCGCGAGGTGCTGGCCGCGCTCCGCGGGCTGACCCCGCGCCGTCGCCAGGTGCTGGTGCTGCGCTACTGGGCGGACCTCAGCGAGGCGGAGATAGCCGAGACCCTCGGCATCAGCCGGGGATCGGTGAAGTCGAACGCGAGCCGTGCCCTGGACGCGCTCGAACGGATTCTGGAGGGACGGGTATGACCGGAGAGCGCCCCGTGGAGCAGTTGCTCCGCCAGGCCCTGACGGCCCGGGCGCAGGAGGTCACCGTGGTGACGCTGCGCCCCGCCGAGCCGCCGGGCCCGCACCTGCGCCGCCGCTGGCACAGGCGCTCGACGTGGACCGTGGCGGGCCTGGGCGGGCTGGCCGCGGCCGCCCTCGCCGGGTACCTCGTGCTCGGCGGTCCGGGCGCGGCGCCGCCGCGCCCGGTGCCGCCCGCGGCCCCGCCCGAGCTCACCTCGCCCACCCCGTCGGCCGTCCCCTCGACGGCGCCGTCGACGAGCCCGTTCCCCTCGGTGTCCCCGAGCCCGTCGGCTCCGTCGTCCCGCGCCCCGTCGGCGGTCCCGACGCCGTCGGCGACCCCGTCGGCGACCCCGTCGGCGGGCCGGGCCCGTACGTCCCCGCCGCCGCCCGGGGGCTCCGCCGCGCCGTCGCAGCCGCCGTCCACGTCCCGGCCCTCGCGGCCCGCGTCCCCGGCCGGAGCCTGACCCCGGGGGTCGGGCCGGGAGCGCGCCGAGGAAGTCCGAGAGCAGGCGTCACAGCACCTCCGGCCGCTCCAGATGCAGGTCGTGCCCCGCGCCGGGAACGCTCGAAGCCACCGTGCCCGGCCGCTGCCGGAGCATCCGCTCGGCGTTCGCCGGCGCCGTGGCCGCGCCGGTCGACGGCGGCGACGCGGTGGCGAAGGCTCAAGTGCCGGGCCACCGGGTCCCATTCGCCCGCGTGCCCCGCCAGGCCGTGCAGCAGGACGACGGGCGGCCCCGATCCGCCCCGGTCACGGAAGGAGCGCCGTACGCCGTCGCGCACCGCCGTGTGTTCAGACCATGCCCTGTGGCGCCCTTTCGGGATCGGCGGGCCCGGCCCGGGGCCGTCCCCTCCGGGCCGTGGCGGACGGGCCCGTGGGGGAGGGGGTCTAGCGGGCGGCGAGCCGCTCCATCAGGGCGACGCTGCGCGCCAGTACGTCGCGCTCCTCGTCCGTGAGCTCCCGCTCGATGGCCTGGGCGAGCCAGCCCGCCCTGCGCCCCCGTTCGGCTTCGAGGGCGGCCCGTCCCTCGGGGGAGAGGTCCACCAGGGACTTGCGGCCGTCCGTGGGATGGGCGCGGCGGACGATGAGCCCCTGCTCCATGAGCAGCCCGACCGAGCGGGCCATGGACTGCGGCCGTACGCGCTGGTCCGCCGCGAGATCGCTGGTGGTCATGGCGCCGTTGCGGTCGAGGGTGCCGAGCACGGCGGCCTGGCCGAGCGGGATCCGGTCCTCGTGCTTCACGCGGCGCGTGAGCTTGCCCATCGCGGTACGCAGTTCGGCGGCGACGGCGGCGGGCTCCGGGGTGGTCATAGGGCACTTTAACCGGTGCTCACCAGCGAGGACGGGCAGCCCACCTATACAGCAGAACTGTTCAGCGCAACTGCACAGCATTGCTGTAAAGTCGGCGCTGTCGCGGCAGGCGCCAGCGTTGTCGCAGCAAGGCCGCGGCGAGCGTCGACGCGAAGGAACTCGCATGTTTTCCGCAGCAGTTGCACCCACCGTCATCCGGTCCGTCACCGCCCGCAGGGTCCTCGACAGCCGGGGCAACCCCACCGTCGAGGCCGACGTCCGCCTCGCCGACGGATCCCTCGGCCGCGCCGCCGTCCCCTCCGGCGCCTCCACCGGCGCGCGGGAAGCCGTGGAACTGCGCGACGGGGACCCGGCGCGCTGGCACGGCAAGGGCGTCGACCGCGCGGTCGCCCACGTCAACGGGGACATCGCCGCGGCGGTCGTCGGGCGCGACGCCGGCGACCAGGCGGGACTGGACGCCGCGCTCGTCGACCTCGACGGCACGCCCGACAAGTCCCGGCTCGGCGCCAACGCGCTCCTCGGCGTCTCCCTCGCCGCCGCCAAGGCCGCCGCGGCCGCCCACCGCCTGCCGCTCTACCGCTACCTCGGCGGCGCCGACGCCCGCCTCCTCCCGCTGCCGATGATGAACATCGTCAACGGCGGCGCCCACGCCGACAACCCGCTGGACTTCCAGGAGTTCATGATCGCGCCGATCGGCGCGGAGACCTTCGCGGAAGCCGTCCGCATGGGCTCCGAGGTCTTCCACACGCTCCGCCGCGACCTGCTCGCCGCCGGGCACGCCACGGGCGTCGGCGACGAGGGCGGCTTCGCGCCCGCGCTGCGCACCGCCGAGGAGGCGCTCGACTTCGTGGTGCGGGCCGTCGAGCGCACCGGCTACCGGCCCGGCACGGACATCGGCCTGGTCATGGACCCGGCCTCGTCGGAGTTCTTCCGGGACGGCGCGTACGTGTACACGGGCGAGGGCGTGCGCCGCACGCCCTCCGAACACGCCGACTACCTGGCCAAGCTGATCGACGCGTACCCCATCGTCTCCATCGAGGACCCGATGGCCGAGGACGACCTGGACGGCTGGCGGGAGCTGACCGCCCGCGTCGGCGACCGCTGCCAGCTCACCGGCGACGACGTCTTCTGCACCAACGAGGGCCTGCTGCGCGAGGGCATCCGCACCGGCGTCGGCAATTCGGTGCTGGTCAAGGTCAACCAGATCGGCACCCTGACCGAGGCCCTCGCCACGGTCGCCACCGCGCACCGCGCGGGCTGGACCGTCGTCATGTCGCACCGCTCCGGCGAGACGGAGGACACCACCATCGCGGACCTGGCGGTGGCGACGGGCTGCGGCCAGATCAAGACCGGCTCGCTCTCCCGTTCCGACCGCACGGCGAAGTACAACCAGCTCATCCGGATCGAAGAGGAACTGGGCGCCTCGGCCCGCTACGCGGGCGGAGCGGTCCTGGACCGTTCCTGAACCACCCGGGCGCGCCGCCCCGGGGCGCGCCCGCCTGTTTCGACGGCCGGTCTGTTCGACGGCCGCTCTGTCGGCCAGGTGTGCTACGGCCGGCGGGTGTTCTCCACCGCCGCGACCAAGGGGGCCAGTTCCGGGTTGCGGGCGGCTTCGGTGAGGGCCTCGCGCAGGGCGGTGTCGTTCGTGGGGCGGGCTTCGGACAGGAGGTCCAGGCCCGCCCCGCTCACGTCGGTGTAGATGCCCCGGCGGTCGGTGTCGCAGATGTAGCGGTTCAGCAGCCCCCGGTCCTCCAGCCTGCTGACCAGCCGGGTCGTCGCGCTCTGGCTGAGCACGACCGACTCCGCGACCTGGTTCATCCGCAGATGGCCGCCCGGGCCGGCGTGCTGCCGGCTGAGCACGTCCAGCAGCGAGTACTCGCGCACGCTCAGCCCGTGCCCCGCCTGGAGCGCCCGTTCGATGTGCGCCTCGATCCGGCCGTGCAGGAGGGAGAGGGCGCACCAGCCCTGGGCGAGGCCCGTCAGTGCGCTGTCGGTGGCCGTCATGGGCTCCTCCGTCGTGTCCGGCCGGCCGGCCCCGGCCCTCCGGAGGCCGGTCCCGCCGCGCGTGCGTACCGCCAGGATAGGCCACTCCCCGCAATAGCCCGCGCTTGCAAATATCCCGCGTCTGCAATTAATGTGGACGCAGGCAAACAGCGACCGCAAAATCTTGTGGCCCCCTGCCCCTCCGCACCGCACACCCCCCGCACCCCCTGAAGGGCACCTCCCTCATGCCTCTCGCGCTCCTCGCCCTCGCCATCGGGGCCTTCGGGATCGGCACCACCGAGTTCGTGATCATGGGCCTGCTCCCCGAGGTCGCCGCCGGCTACGGCGTCTCCATCCCGACCGCCGGCTTCCTGGTCACCGGCTACGCCCTCGGCGTGGTCCTCGGCGCCCCGCTGATGACCGTCCTCGGCACCCGCGTCCCCCGCAAGCGCATGCTGATGCTGCTCATGGGCCTCTTCGTCATCGGCAACGTGCTCTCCGCGCTCGCCCCCGCCTTCGGCGTGATGCTCGCCGGCCGCGTGGTCGCCTCCCTGGCCCACGGCGCCTTCTTCGGCATCGGCGCGGTCGTCGCCGCCGAACTCGTCGCCCCGGACAAGAAGGCGGGCGCGATCGCCATGATGTTCACCGGCCTCACCGTCGCCAACGTCATCGGCGTCCCGCTCGGCACCCTCGTCGGGCAGACCCTCGGCTGGCGCGTGACCTTCCTGATCGTCGCCGCCCTCGGCATCGTCGGCCTGCTCGGGATCGCCCGGCTCGTCCCCGACCTCCCGCGCCCCGAAGGCGTACGGATCCGCCACGAGATCGCCGCGTTCCGCAACGTCCAGGTGCTGCTCGCGATGGGGATGACCGTCCTCGGCTTCGGCGGGGTCTTTGCCGCCATCACCTACATCACCCCGATGATGACCAACGTCGCCGGTTTCGCCGACACCTCCGTGACCTGGCTGCTCGTCCTCCTCGGCCTCGGCATGGTCGCGGGCAACCTCGTCGGGGGCCGGTTCGCCGACCGGGCGCTGATGCCGATGCTGTACACGACCCTGGGCGCGCTGGCTGTCGTACTGGCCCTGTTCACCCTCACCGCCCACAGCGGGGCCGGCGCCGCCGTCACCCTCTTCCTCATCGGCGCCCTCGGCTTCGCGACCGTGCCCCCGCTGCAGAAGCGGGTCCTCGACCAGGCCGCCGGCGCCCCCACCCTGGCCTCCGCCGTCAACATCGGCGCCTTCAACCTCGGCAACGCCCTCGCCGCCTGGCTCGGCGGTCTCGTGATCGCCGCCGGGCTCGGCTGGACCGCCCCGAACTGGGTCGGGGCCGCCCTGGCCGCCTCCGCCCTCGTCCTCGCCCTCGTCTCCGGAGCCCTGGAGCGCCGTACGGGACGCCGCGCGGCCGACAGCCGGGTCGTCGCCGCCGGCGCCCCCGCCCCCGTCGCCCCCGTCTCCGCCCACCACTGACGCGCACCCCCCCCACACACACGCACGCCCACCGCACACAGGAGCACCGCATGTCCAGCACCACCCCCGCCGCCCGCGCCACCGTCGCCCCGCTGACCACCCGGGACGCCGAACTGCTCGTCGCCACGGCCACGGCCGCCGCCGAAGCCGCCGGGGTCACCGTCAGCGTCAGCGTCCTCGACGCGGGCGGCCACCCGCTGGCCTTCCGCCGCGACGACCGGGCCGTCCTGATCTCCGGCGAGACCAGCACCCGCAAGGCCTTCACCGCCCTCCAGCTGAACGCCCCCACGGCCGACCTCGTCGACGCCGTCCAGCCGGGCGGCCCCTTCCACACCCTGCCCACCGCCCTCGACCGGCCGCTCCTCTTCATCGCGGGCGGGCTCCCCGTCCACCGCGACGGCCGCCTCGTCGGAGCCATCGGCGTCGGCGGCGGTGCCCCCGAGCAGGACCACCGCTTCGCCGCCGCCGCGCGCGACGCCCTGGCCGCCTGACCAGGCCCGCCCCGCCCCCCCCGGTAGCGCCGCCGTGTCCCCCGTGCCAGGTTGGTACGGGGGACACGGCGGCGAACACGGGTGCACCATGCGGCAACGGACGAGCAGAATCCGGCGGGGCCGGGCCCTGGCGAGCGCGGCGGCCGCCGCGCTGGTCTCCCTCGCCGTACCCGCCTGCTCCGCCGGAGCCGAATCCTCCCGGGCCGCCACGGACACCGCCCGCGCCACGGGCGACGCCCCCGCCCCCGTCACACCGCCGGGCCCCACCCCCGCCGCGTCCCCGTCGACCCCGGCGTCCGCGTACCCGCTGTCCACCGCCCCGAGCACCGTCCCCGCCGTACGCGCACACCGGGCCGCCCGGGGCCCCGGCTGGAAGCCGGCCCCCGCCGCCCGCGTCGTCGTGGCCCCCGCCGACAGCGCGGCCCTGTCCGACGAGGCGAAACTGCTCGCCGGGGAACTGAAACTCGGCTACGCCGAAGCGGCGGAGCCCGGGCCCGGCGACGTCCAGCTCGCCCTCGGCGCAAAGGGCTCCGGTCCGCCCGAGTCGTACACGCTCACCGTGCGGGACGGCCGCGTCCGCATCGCCGGCCCCGACGAGGCGGGCGTCTTCTACGGCACCCGCACCCTCAAGCAGGAGATACGCGGGGCCGGTTCGGCCCCCGAGGGCACGGTCGAGGACGCCCCGGCCAAACCGCAGCGCGGACTCAACCTCGACATCGCGCGCAAGAACTTCACCCCCGCCTGGATAGAGGACCGGCTGCGCGAGATGGCCGACCTCAAGCTCAACCAGCTCGGCCTGCACTTCTCCGACGACCAGGCCTTCCGGATCCAGTCCGACAGCCACCCCGAGATCGTCTCCACCCCGCACCTCACCAAGGCCCAGGTGCGCGGGATCACCGCCCTCGCCGCCCGCCTGCACATCACCGTCGTCCCCGAGATCGACTCGCCCGGCCACCTCGGCGCGGTCCTGCGGGCCCACCCCGGCCTCCAGCTGCGCGACGCACAGGGCCGGGCCGTCAAGGGCGCGGTCGACATAGCGAACCCGGCGTCCGCCCGGCTCGTGGACGAACTGCTGCGCGAGTACCTGCCGTTGTTCCCCGCCGGGGCCTGGCACCTGGGCGCCGACGAGTACCAGGCGCTCGTCGTCCGCGACCCGCAGGCCTCCTTCCCGAAGCTCGCGGCCGCCGCCCGCGCCCGCTACGGGCCCACCGCCCGCGTACAGGACCTGGCGACGGGCTGGCTGGGCGACCGGGCCGCCGTGGTCCGTCCGTCGGGCAAGGCCCTCAAGGCGTGGAACGACGGCTTCTTCAAGGGCGGGATCGCCACCGCCGCCCCCGACATCCAGGCCGAGTACTGGACCGGCAAGGAGATCGGGGCCCGGCCGCCGCTGGAGTACCTGAGCGCGGGCCGCAAGGTCGTCAACCTCAACGACGAGTACCTGTACTACGTGCTCGGCCAGCCCAACCAGTTCACGTACCCCACCGGGCGGCGGATCTACGAGGAGTGGACCCCGCGCGTGCTGCGCGGCACCGCCGCCGTCCCGGCCGGGTACGACGCGCAGATCCTCGGCGCCCGGCTCGCCGTCTGGTGCGACCTGGCCGGGGCGCAGACCCAGGACCAGGTGGCGGCCGGCATCCGGCTGCCGTTGGCGGCCCTCTCCCAGAAGGTCTGGGACGCCCGCGCACCGCAGGCCCCCTGGACCGCTTTCAAGGCCCTCGCCGACCGCCTCGGCTGACCGGACGTCCGCGATCCGCAACAACGCGATCCCGGACCGGTGACGAACGTCTTCGCGCCATCGCCCTGGCCGGATCCCGCGCGCTACGGTCACGCCACGTGATGCGGGACCCAGCAGAGGGAGACGACCATGAGCGCGGTACGAAGCCGGAGACGGGCCCGTGGACAGGTGGCGCTGGCCGCCCTCGGTGTGTGCGCGGTGCTGGGCCTCACGGCCTGTCAGGGCGGTGACGACGCCGCGGGCGCGCCGGGCGGCGGTGCGGGCTCGGTCTCCACACCGGCGACGGCCCCCACACCCGTCCCGGTCCCGACGGGCGCCACGGCCGCGCCCTCGGCCACGTCCACCAAGCCCCCCGGGAAGCCGGCCACCAAGCCCGGGGCCACCGCCTCCCCGGCGAAGAAGCCCGGCCCCACCGCCACCGCGGCCTGCGACCACACGATGCCGATCGCGCCCGACCTGATCGCCCTGTACCGCTACACGCCCGAGGGCGGGGACCACAACCTCATCGTCAAGCACGGCAACTGGAAGTGCGCGGGCCCGGACGGCGGGGGCGCCCCCTTCGCGCCGGTGGGCACCGAGACCTTCATCCCGATCGCGGAGACCGCCAAGATCACCGCGACCGCGCCGATCGTCTCGGGTTCGGCGAGCAAGCCGGTGACCCTCCACGAACTCATCGCGTGGGTGACCGCGCACCCCGACTCGGGCCTGCCCTTCCGCTACCACCTGGGCGCGGGCGGCTTCATCGACACGCTCGACGAGGTCTACGTCCCCTGACGCCAGGCCGCCCCGTCGCCCGGCCGCCCGGTCTCAGGTCCGCGGGACCCGCTCGCGCAGCTGCCAGCGCCGCCGGGCCCACTCGGCGGCCGGCGGCAGGGCCGCGAACACGGTGAGGATCCAGGCCGCGGCGAAGCCCCAGATCAGGGGCTGCGCCACGGTCACCGACGCCGCGATGAGCAGGACCACCGTCAGGGCGCCGAGCGCACAGGCCGCCAGGGTGCGGTGGCGGCGGTGCGCGGACCGCAGGATCCGGTCCAGGGACCGGTCGCTCCTGAGGTCGGCCTCGATCGCGGAGAGGGCGCGCTGCTCGCGATCGGACAGTCCGGCTCCGTCCATGACGTCGCACCTCCGTCAGCCGCCACCGCCCGGCGCGGACCGCAGCCTCTGGCCTGCGCATACCCGCCCCGGCGCGGGCCAACCCCGCCGGGGCCATCGGCTACCAGATGGAGTTGACCCACTCGGGGTGGTCGATGAAGGGGTTGCGGTTGTGCTGGTAGGTGTCGTAGATGACCTGGTTGCGGCGCTGCTCGAAGGCGTCCGGCGGGTCCTGGAGGTTCCACTGCTTCAGGACGCTCAGGCGGCCGATCGCCGGGGCGCTGCCGTTGTTGACCTTGTCGTTCGGCTCCAGGTCGGCGAAGCCGTCCCCGCCGTCGTAGCGGACCGCCATGTAGAGCAGCATCCGGGCGACGTCGCCCTTGACCGCGTCGCGGGGCTCGAAGGAGTCGGCGTCCGTACGGCTGCCGGGGGCCTCGGCGACGGGGCTGCCGCCCATGTCGAAGTCCTTGTTGCCGCGCGTGCTGTTGACGGTGACGTCCTCGGGCCGCAGGTGGTGCAGGTCGGTGCCGGGACCGGTGGCGGTGCCGAAGTCGCCGTGGCTCTTGGCCCAGACGTGCTCGCGGTTCCAGTCGTTGGCCCCGCCGCCGTTGGTGCTCTTGGACTGGGAGCGGCCGGAGTAGACGAGGATCACGTTGTTGGGGTTCGCCGGGTCCTGGTCGGTGACCTTCAGGGCGTTCCACACACCGTCGTAGGTGACCTTGGACTGGGTCTTGATGATGTCGTGCAGGGCGGACTTGAGCGCGGCGCCGGTCTTGCCCTCGGCGGGCGCGTAGTAGTCGGCCACGCTCACGGACGGGGCGGCCGTGGGGGCGGCCGCCGTCCGGTCCTGGCCGGCGGAGGCCGTGGCGGGTATCAGGAACAGGGCGGCGGCCGCGAGGGCGCCGGCCCAGGGTGCCGTACGGGAGATTCTCATGACGTGGGGGTGCCTCTCCACACGCACCGTCCCCACCAGGGGAATTGGCGGGGTGTCAGGTGGCAGAGCGAGAGTCACATTGTCATGTGCCCTACAGGTGAAGGCTATGTGTCGGGAGTGGGCAACCTTGGTGTTTGCGGCCGTCGGCGCAGGGGCACGGTAGCGGTCGGCGCCGGCCGGGCCGGCGCCGAACGGAACGGCCCCGACGGGAGCAGCCCATGGCAGTGAAGATCCTCATCGTGACCGGCGACGCGGCGGAGTCGCTGGAGGTCATCTACCCCTACCAGCGCCTGCGCGAGGAGGGGTACGAGATCCACGTCGCGGCCCCCTCGCGCAAGAAGCTGCGGTTCGTCGTGCACGACTTCGAGGAGGGCTTCGACACCTACACGGAGAAGCCCGGCTACACCTGGCCGGCCGACCTCGCCTTCGCCGAGGTGGTCACCGAGGAGTACGCGGCCGTGGTCGTCCCGGGCGGGCGCGCACCGGAGTACCTGCGCAACGACCCCGAGGTGCGGCGGATCCTGGCCGCCTTCGCCGGGGCCGACAAGCCGATCGCGCAGATCTGCCACGGGCCGCTCATCACCGCCGCGAGCGGGGCCCTGGGGGGACGCCGGGTCACGGCCTACCCCGCGCTGGAGCCGGACATGAAGGCGGCGGGGGCCGAGTTCGAGGACGCGGAGGCGGTGGTCGACGGGACCCTGGTCTCGGCCCGGGCCTGGCCCGACCACTCCGCCTGGATGCGGGAGTTCCTGACGGTGCTGCGGGCCAAGGCCCCGCTGGCGTAGACCCGGCCGGCGCCGGGCCGAAGCCGGCCGCGGCCCGGCCCGTGCCCGTTCGGCGGCTCAGCCCGCGCCGAGCGGTCCGGCGGCGCGGGCCGAGCCGTCCGGCGGCCGGCCCGCGCCGGGCGGCGGTGTCAGCCCGTGGTGACCGTGGGGGCCGGCTCGTACTTGTAGTTGGCCGGGCCGAAGTTCTTCTTCACGGCCGCCTCCCAGGAGCCGTCCGCGACCATCTTCGCCAGCGCCGTGTTGATCTTGCGCTGGAGCTCGCTGTCGCCCTTCTTGACGCCGATGCCGTAGTTCTCGTTGCTCAGCCGCAGCCCGACCAGCTTGAACTTGCCCTCGTTGCCCTTACGGGCCGCGTACCCGGCCAGGATCGAGTTGTCGGTGGTCATGGCGTCGACCAGACCGTCCTGGAGGGCGACCAGGCATTCCGAGTAGCCGCCGAGCTCCAGCACGCTCGCCTTGGGGGCGAGGTTGTTCTTGACGTTCTCGGCGGAGGTGGAGCCGGTCACCGAGCACAGCTTCTTGGTGTTGAGGTCCTCGGCCTTGGTGATGGACCCGTCGTCGGCGCGGACCAGGAGGTCCTGGTGGGCGACGAAGTACGGACCGGCGAAGTCGACCTTCTCCCGGCGCTTGTCGTTGATCGAGTAGCTCGCGGCGACGAACTGGACCTCGTTGTACTGGAGCAGCAGCTCGCGGTCGGAGCTGTACACCTGCTTGAACTCGATCTCGTTCGGCTTGTAGCCGAGGTCCTTCGCGATGTACGTGGCCACGTCGACGTCGAAACCGGTGAAGGTGCCATCGGGCTCGCGCATGCCGATGCCCGGCTGGTCGAACTTGATGCCGACGGACAGGGGCTCCTTCGGCTGGTCACCGCCACAGCCGGAGGCGGTGGCGGCGAGCGCGATCACTGCGGCGACCGCACCGGCCTTGGGAACCTTCATGCTGCACTCTTTCCTCGGGAACGCGTGACCACGGGTGGTGATGCGCGGGTTCGGGGCACGCGCGACCGCTGGGTGGTGTGGCACGTGTATGAGGAAGCTAAGAAGCGGACGGGCACAGCGTCACTACATCTGAGTAAAACTTGAGGATAACGATCCGGTTCGACCGGAAGATCTCCGCCGTGACCGGGCGGCGCCCGCACGTGCTCCCGGCCGTATGGCCGGGAACGTACGGTCCCCCGCCCCGTGATCACCGGCGCGTGACAGCATGGCAGGGCACCACCGGCCAAAGCGGCCAAGCGGAGGGGGAGTTCGGTGAGCGCACTACGCAAGAGCCTGGCCAAGGTGGAGGTCGCCCTGCGCTGGGATCCCAGCCCGGCCGGCACCCCCGCCAACGACCTGGACATCGTCGCGGCGGTGTACGCCGCCGCGGACCCGTACGGGGAGCCCGTCTACCTCGTGCACTTCGGCAGCCGCGCCCCCGACGGCACCATCACCCTCGCCCGGGACAGCCGCACCGGCCAGGGATTCGGCTTCGACGAGGTGATGACGCTCGAACTGGACCGGCTGGCGCCCGAGCTCGGCCGGGTGGTGGTCGGCGTGGTGATCCAGGAGGCCGGCGCGGCCGCCGGGGCGGCCCGCAAGACCTTCGCCGATGTCGCCGGTACCGGGCTGCGGATCCGCGAGGGCTACACCGACCTCGCCACGGGTGATTTCACGGAGGTGGCGGGGGCCACCTCCGCCACGGTCGCGCGGTTCACCCGCGACGAGGAGGGCGGCTGGGCGCTCGACGCCCGGCTGCTCGGGTTCGACGCGGACCCGCAGAAGTACGTCCGGATCATGGGCGCCGCGCGCGGCTGAGCCCGCGCCGCCCGGGGGCCCGGGCCGGTCCCGCGCCGCCGGGGGCCGGAGCCCGGGCCCGGAAAACCGTGCGGACGGGGTGGGGGCCACTCTGCTCGGGAGTGGCCCCCACCCCGTCCGGGTGGCGCGCTGCCGCCGTCCCCACGAGGCAGCGCGAAGCGGGTCACCGTCCGGTCATCGTGGACGGCGGCCCACCGGTATGAAGGGCATCAGGGGGTGATGCCGAGTGCGGGCAGCAGGGCGACGTCGACGAACCTGACCAGGTAGTCGGCGTCCGCGTACCGCCCCTCCAGGACCGGCCGGATCCGCAGGACGCCCATCAGCTGCGCCGGCAGGAACTCCACGGCCGGATGGTCCGCGGTGATCTCGCCCCGCGCCACCGCCCGGGCCACGATCGCGTCGAAGGCCGTCAGCTCGGGCTCCACCAGCGCCTCGCGCAGTGCGCCCTGGAGCTCCTCGTCGCTGAGCACGGCGTGCCCGAGCGCCTGGGTGAGCCGGGTGTCGCGGCCCGAGGTGCAGGCCGCGATCCGGGCGGCCTCGCGCAGGTCGCCCACCAGGGTCCCGGTGTCGACGTCGGCCAGCGAACGGTCGCTGCGGCTCGCGCGCAGGGCGGCCGCCACCAGCTGGGGCTTGGTCTTCCACTGCCGGTAGAGCGTGGACTTGCCGCAGCTGGCGCGGGCGGCGACGCCCTCCATGGTGAGGGCCTCGTACCCGTGCTCGCGCAACTGCTCCAGGACGGCGTCGTAGAACTCCTGCTCACGCTCCGGCGTGATCTTGGAGCGGCGCGCGGTGACCTGCGGCGTCGACGTCATGAAGAGCGGCTCTCCTCGCGGTTTCCTGGGCGGCTGCGGCCGGTGCGTCCGGCGCATGCCGCGTCTCCGAGTGTACGGCTACGACAGCGTATCGGTACACCCGCGTATCGATACGGGAATGTATCGATACACTGGCGTGTCGATAGGAAGCGGATCCCTGACCGACGGCACGCCAGCCGGGGACCCGCGACCACACCCGAAAGAAGTGAGACCGGGGGATGACCTCCCACACCACTCCCGACCGGCCGCGCGCCGCATCGTCGGACGCGCGCCGTCGGTTCATACGCGAGCTGCTGCTCGTCGCGGGCCTGTTCGCCGTCTACAAGGCGGGCCGGACGCTCTCGACCGGCCGCACCGACGAGGCCTTCCGCAACGCCGGCCGCGTATGGAACGCCGAGCGCGCCCTGCACCTGCCCGGCGAGGGCGCGGTCCAGCGGCTGCTGCTCCACTCGGACGCCGTCGTCCACACCGCCAACACGTACTACGCGGCCGTGCACTTCCCGGCGACCGCGCTGTTCCTGATCTGGCTCTACCTGCGCCGCCCGCGGCACTACCTGTGGACCCGCCGGGTGCTCGCCGTCCTGACCGGCGCCGCCCTCGCCCTGCACCTCTCGTTCCCGCTCGCGCCCCCGCGGATGCTGGACACCGCGCACCTGGTGGACACCGGGCAGGTCTACGGGCCCACCGTCTACCGGGCCGCCCCCGCCGCCGACACCATGGCCAACCAGTTCGCCGCGATGCCCTCGCTGCACTTCGGCTGGGCGCTGATGCTGGCGCTCGGCATGATCGCCGCGACCCGCTCGCGGTGGCGCGTCCTGTGGCTGCTGCACCCGCTGATCACCCTGCTGGTGGTCGTCGGCACCGCCAACCACTACTGGCTCGACGCGATCGTGGCCACCCTGCTGCTGGGCGCCGCACTGCTCGTCATCCCGCGCCCGCGCACCGCCGCGGCGCCCGCCGTGACACCCGCGACGCCTACCGTGACACCCGGGCCGGCTGTCCGGCCCGCGGTGCCCGCCGCCGCCCCGGTTCCGGTCGCCGCCGCCCCGGCCTCGGCTCCCGGACAGCCCGGCCGTGGTCCGGTCGCCGCGGGCAGCCCGAGACCCGGGCCGGCTCCCGGTGGCGGAGCCGCTCCGCGTCCCGCCGTACCCGCCGCCGTGTCCGCGGGGGCCGGACGGTGAACGCCACCGCCCTCGCCGTGGCGCTCTGCCTCGCCTCCGCCGTGACCTACGCGGCCGCCGCCGTGGCCCAGGAGCGGCTCGCCCGCCGGGCCGTCGCCCGCACCGCCGCGGCCCTGCTCGGCAACGGCGCCTGGTGGTGGTCGGCCGGACTGAACGCGGCCGCCGCACTGCTGCACGCCGCCGCCCTGCGCTACGGCCCCCTCACGCTGGTCCAGCCACTCGGCGCGCTGACCCTGGTGGCGGCCGTCCCGCTCGGGGCGCGCGGCGCCGGGCGGCGGGTCGCCGCCACCGAGTGGCGGGGCACGCTGGCCACCGTCGCCGGACTCGGACTGCTGCTGCTCCCCGCCTCCGGCCCGGCCCCCGACGACACCCTCACCCTCGCCGAGGCCCTCTCGGTGTCCGGCGCCACCGCCGCCGTGATCGTCCTGCTCACCGCCCGCAAGGACCCCCGCTCGGGCCTGCGCCACGCCACCGCCTCCGGCCTCGCCTCCGCGGCCGCCTCCGCCCTGACGCAGACCGTCGCGGTGGCGGGCGGCCGGGGCGGCGCCCTGCTCAGCGCCCGGGTCGTCACGGTGGCCCTGCTCGTGGTGGTGTTCGCGGTCGGCGGGATGCTCCTTTCGCAGCGCGCCTACCGGGGCGGACTCGGCGCCCCCCTCGCCGTGGTGAACCTGGCCAACCCGCTCGCCGCGGCGGCCATCGGCATGGTCCTGCTCGGCGAACGCCTCCAGGGGGGCGCGTTCGGCGTCCTCCTCGCCGCCGCCGGAGCCCTCGCCGCGACGCGCGGGGTCCTGCTGCTCACCCGTACCGCCCCCACCGTGCAGGGAACGGACGCGAGGCCCCTGCCGTCCGGTCACGTCCCCGCCTGACCGGGCGGGGCGGCGCGGGGGCCGCGGCCTGGGATCCGCCGCCCCCGCCCCAGCGGAGAACCGATTCCCCGTCCGGCGCGTCCTCCCAGGTGAGAGACGTACCCAACGAGCGGAGCGAACGACCATGGGCATCATCGGCTGGATCATCCTCGGTCTGCTGGCCGGCGGCATCGCCAAGGTCCTGCTGCCCGGCCGGGACCCCGGCGGCCTCATCGGCACCACCCTCATCGGCGTCGCGGGCGCCTTCATCGGCGGCTGGCTCTCCGCCAAGTTCCTGGACCGCCCCATCCAGACCCAGTTCTTCGACCTCGCCACCTGGGGCTCCGCCATCGCCGGCTCCCTCGTGCTGCTCATCGGCTACCGCCTCCTCTTCGGCAATTCCCGCGACTGAGCCCCGGCGGCCCTGCCTATGCTGGGCGCGCACGGCGCGACGTACGAGCTGCGAGGAGCCCGGACCCCATGAGCGTCACCCCCGTCCCCACCGCCGACCTCTACGACGAACACGGCGAGAGCCTCGGCATCTGCTCCACCGCGTTCCGCGTGATCGGCGGCCGACGGCTCTTCGCCGGACCCGTGCGCACCCTGCGCTGCCACGAGGACAACGCCCTGCTGCGCGAGCTGGTGCACACCCCGGGCGGGGGAGCCGTCCTCGTAGTCGACGGCGCCGGCTCGCTGCGCACCGCCCTGGTCGGCGACCTCCTCGCCGGGGCCGCGGCGCGATCCGGCTGGGCCGGGCTGATCATCAACGGTGCCGTCCGCGACAGCGTCGCCCTCGGCGCGCTCGACCTCGGCGTCCTGGCGCTGGGCACCTGCCCCCGCAAGAGCGGCAAGACCGGTGCCGGGACCGTCGACGGGCCCGTCACCCTCGGCGGCGTCACCTTCCGCCCGGGCGACACCGTCCACGCCGACGACGACGGCGTCGTCGTGCTCCCCGCCTCGCCCTGAGACCGGCCCCGGCCCGCCCGGCACCGTACGTTTTCCGCCACCCCCGGGCCACGGGGCCTGGCGGCGGCGGTCCGCGACCGGTTTCACTGCGGGCCCATGAGACGACACAGGATCATGGGCCTGCTCGGCGCGCTCACCCTCGCCGCCGGGGCCCTGGCCGGACCCGCCGCCGCGGCGGCCCCGGCCCCCCGGACGGTCCCGGCCGGGCCCACCCCGCCCGCCGAGTTCGGCACCGACTGGCACGACCCGCTCACCGCCGCCCCGCCCCCGCGCCGGCCCCCGACCCGCTCCTGCGAGGTCACCCTCGCCGAAGCCCGCTTCCGGGACTTCACCCCCTACCGGGGCAGCTACGCCCCGCCCACCGCCTGCGGCCGCTCCTCCTGGGCCAAGGTCGTGCTGCGCCTCGACGGCACGGTCAAGGGCCGTCAGTACGACCGCCTCGGCAACCTCACCCTCGGCGGCGTCGAGATCCTGCGCACCTCCACCCCCGAACCCTCGCCCGACGGCATCGCCTGGTCCGTGGAGAAGGACGTCACCTCCTACCGCGACACCCTCAGCCGCCCCCAGCCCGTCGAGATGCTGATCGGCAACGTCGTCGACGACACCTACACCGGCGTCATCGACGTCAAGGTCACCCTCACCTTCTACGCCGCCGACGGCCGCAACCCGGCCCCCGACACCCCCGACCTGGTCCTCCCGGTCCCCGCCCCCGGCGCGGGAGGGGCCGCCGTCACCACCCCGCGCAACACCGAGCGGCTCCTCGCCGAGGTGTACGCCACCGGCTCCGGCGGCGGCTGCGAGGAGTACTGGTACCTCACCGTCCCCGACGCCGCCCCCTACTCCTGCAAGGCCGCCGACGGCCCCCACCGCGAGGTCCGGATATCGGTCGACGGTCAGCTCGCGGGCCTCGCCGCGCCCTTCCCCACCGTCTGGACCGGCGGCTGGTCCAACCCCTTCCTCTGGTACGTCGTCCCCGGCCCCCGCGCCTTCGACGTCCAGCCGGTCCGCTACGACCTCACCCCCTACGCCGCCCTCCTCAACGACGGCCGCCCGCACCGCGTCGAGGTCTCCGTCGCCGGCGTGCCCGCCGGACAGAGCGGCTGGAGCACCCCCGCCAACCTGCTGCTCTGGCAGGACCACGGCCGCCCGGTCGTCACCGGCGCCCTGACCCGGCACGAGGAGACGGCCCCGTCGGGCGCCGCGCACTGGACCCCCGCCCCCGCCCCCGGCGGCGAACACCGCCTGGACGCCGACGGCGCCCACCGCCTCACCGTCGCCGGACACCTCGACACCTCGCACGGCCGCGTCACCACCACCGTCACCCGGGACGTCCGCGCCACCTCCGTCCACCGCTGGACCGAGGGCGAGGACCGCGACGCCCTCACCGCCACGTGGACCGACGAGGAGAGCGTCACCCGCGGGCCCGCCACCACCCGCACGCACCGCACGTACACCATGGACGGCGCCACCACCCTCGGCGCCGGGGACCGGCTGCGCACCGTCCTGTCCCTCGGCGACCGGTCCGACACCGTCACCCTGCGCGGCGGCCGCGAGACCGGACGCACCCGGCTCGACGACGGCTACACCGGGGACGCCTCGTACACGGCGAACGTCCCGCGCGAGCAGCGGCACGCGGTCGCCACCACCACCGCCCACTACCGCCTGTACGGGACCGAAGCGGGCAACGGCTGTTACGACCGTACGGTGACCACCGAGCAGGGCACCCTGACGGTGGACCGCCGCCGCTGCTGACGCGGGCGGCCCCTACGATGACGGGCCATGGACACGAGTGAGGCCGGCGGACGGCTGGTGGACGGCCGCTTCCAACTGATCGGCCCCCTGGGCGCCGGAGGCATGGGAACGGTGTGGCGCGCCCGCGACATAGCCCTGCACCGCGAGGTCGCCCTCAAGGAGGTGCGCCCGCCGGACCCGGCCACCGCCGCCGCGCAGCCCGGCCTCGCCGGGCAACTGCGCGAGCGGGCCGTGCGCGAGGCCCGCGCGCTCGCCCGTCTCGCCCACCCCAACGTGGTGACGATCCACCACATCGTGGAGCCCGCTCCGGGGACCGGGGGGCACCCGTGGATCGTGATGGAGCTCGTCAAGGGCGGCTCCCTGCACGACCGCCTCGCCGACGGGCCGATGCCGGTCGGCGAGGTGCTGCGGCTCGGGCTCGACGTGTTGTCCGCGCTGCGGGCCGCCCACGCCGAAGGCGTGCTGCACCGGGACGTGAAACCGGCCAACGTGCTGCTGCGGCCCGGCGGCAGCGCCGTCCTGACCGACTTCGGCATCGCCGCCCTGCACGGCTCGACCGCCCTCACCTCCACCGGGGTGCTGATCGGCTCGCCCGAGTACATCGCGCCCGAGCGGGTGCGCGGGGAGGAGGGGCTGGCCGCCTCCGACCTGTGGTCCCTCGGGATGCTGCTGTACGTCGCCGCCGAGGGGACGCACCCGCTGCGCCGGGCGAGCAGCCTGGCCACGGTGGTCGCCGTCCTGGACGAGCCGATCCCGGCGCCGGTACGGTCCGGCCCGCTGGGCCCCGTACTGGAACGGCTGCTGGTCCGCGATCCGGCGGCGCGGCCCGACGGGGAGCTGCTCGAAGCACTGCTCCGCTCCGCGAGCGCCGCTCTCGCGGGAACCCCGGCCGCACCGCCTGCCCCGGCCGCACCGGCAGCCCCCTCCGCCCCGGTGGCCGCCGTTGCGCCCCCGTCCGGCCAGTACGGGCCGGCCGCGCCGTACGCGCCCCACGCCCCCGGGCCCGCCCCCGCCGCGACCCGCGCCCTGGCTCCCGGGAGCGGGCGGCGCCGTCCGCCGCGCGCCCTGGCCGCCGTACTGCTCGCGGCCGTTCTGGCCGGCGGGGTCTACGGCCTCGTGCGGTGGTACCCCGACGGCGGCGCCACCACCGGCGCCAAGCCCGGCGGCGGCGCCACCGGCCCCGCCGCCTCCGCCCCGGCGGCGACCCCGTCCGGTTCCGCCCCCGGCGCCCCGCCGCTGGGCCCCCGTACCAGCTCCGCCGCGAGCCCGGCCTCCGTACCGAAGGGGAGCCTGCTCACCCCCGACCGCGTCCGCACCGCCCTCGCGGCCCTCAAGGCGCGGACGGGCACCACCACCTTCGGGAAGATGACCGTCTACGACGAGTACGTCATCGCCGCCGTCCCCACCGCCCCCGGCGCCGAGACCCTGGACTACTGGGAGTACCGCGCCGGCGCCGTCCGCCGCTCCGGCCCCGCCGGCACCGTCAAGGACGGCGACCCGGTGATCGACATGGCCGCCGTCGACTGGGACGCGCTGCCCGCCCTGCTCGAACGCTCCGCGCGCGACCTCTCCGTGGCGAAGCCTTCCTCGCGCTACGTCATCGTCGATCCCTGGATGATGGACCACGTCCCCTGTATGCGGGCCTACCTCAGCGACGAGTACGGGCGCGGCGGTTACGTCCTCGCCGGGACCGACGGCCAGGTCAAGAAGGTCGTCTCCGGCTGACATCGTGACCCCGTACGCACGCGCGCGTACGGCTGCCCGCGTACGGCTCGCCCGCGTACGTTCCGACCCGCTTCCGAGGAGCACGGCCACCATGCCCAGCTGGCGCACCACCCTCACCCGGGCGGGGATCACCGCCCCCCGCCTGCGGGAGGACTACACGCACGCCGCCCGCCGGGTCCTGCGCCGCGAACCCGCCCCCTACCTGACCCTGCGCCTGCTCGCCGATCCGGCCCTGGTGCCCTGGCTGACGGCCGGTCTCGCCTTCATGAACCGGGTCGACGACGTCGCCGAGGGCGGACCCCCGGCCGGGCGGGCCGCCGCGACCGCCGCGCTGGCGGCCCGCACCGCGGCCGCCCTGGAGTCGGGGGACGACCCGGACCCCCTGCTGCGCGCCTACGGCCACGCCGTACGCACCCGGGAACTGCCCGCGCACTGGGTCACCCGGTTCCTGGACGGCGCGGCCACCGCCGAGGCGGGCTTCGACGGCTTCGCCGACGAGGAGGACTTCCAGGCCTACCTCGACGCCTACGCCTGGCCCGGGGTCCTGGTCTTCGCCGGCCTCCGCTACCAGGGCGGACCGGACCCCGAACAGGCCGCCGGCTGGCGCCGGTTCGTGGACGCCGCCCAGCGCGTCGACTTCCTCGCCGACCTCCACGGAGACCTCGCCGAAGGCCGTCTGTGCATTCCGCGCGCCCGCCTCGCCGAGCACGACGTGACCCGCGACGACCTGGAACGGGCCCGGGACACCCCCGGCGTCCGGGCCCTCCTCGCCGCCGAGTGCCGGCGGGCGCGCACCGCCCTGGCCGCCGCCGACGACGTCCCGGACCTGGCCGGTCCGGGCCTGCGGCCGGTGATCGGCGCCATGACGGAGCTGATGGCCCACCAGCTGACCGCCGTGGAACGGGCGGGCTGCGCCGTGCTGCGCCGCGACACCGGATACGGCCTCGCCGCGCCCCTGCGCACCCTGCTGCGCGCCCGGACCCGCGGCCCGGCTCCGACGGGCCCGTGACATTCGTACTCCCGCGTTTCGTACAACCGGATCTGCCGCCCGGGCCGCCCGGCTTCCTACCGTGGGAGGCATGAAACGCGAGCGGCGGAAAACGGACCGCGACATGGACACCGACACCGACACCGACACCGGTGGCGGCACGGGCACTGGCGGCGGGGCGGCGTGCGGGGCGGCGGGGCGGCCGGACGGCGACGGCGAGGACCCCGGCCACCTGCCCGGCACGATGCTCCCGCGCAACGCCCTGACCCTGCTGCCCTGGCTGCTGCTGGGCATGGGAGCCGTCTCCAACATCGTCCAGGGCAAGACCCCCAACCCCTGGGTCGGCGCCGTGGGCCTGCTCGTCTTCAACTCCCTCTACGTCACGCTGGTGTTCCGGGCCTTCCACCAGCGGGCGCGGGAGGCCCCCGTCACCCGGTGGTGCCTGCTCGCGCTGGGCCTGGTCACCTGCGCCCTGGCCCTGGCCTACGGCGGCACCTGGCTGCTGTTCTTCCCGCTGCTGGGACTGGCCACCGGCGCGGTCCTCCGGGGCCGCCGGCTCGGCCAGGTGATGATCCTGGTGACCACCGTGGCCGGGGTCATCGCGGGCCGGCAGGTGGGGCTGAGCGCCATCGGCATCGCCTACGGGACCTTCCTGTCCGGCATGGTCACCGCCGCCCTGCTGGCCCTGTCCGGGACGGTCAAGGAGCTCCGGGACACCCGCCAGGAGCTGGCCCGGGCGGCCGTGGACGAGGAGCGGCTGCGTTTCTCCCGGGACCTGCACGACCTGCTCGGCCACACCCTGTCGGTGATCGTCGTGAAGTCGGAGGCGGCCCGCCGGATCGCCCCCCGCGACATGGACGCGGCCCTGGAACAGGTCCGCGACATCGAGTCGGTGGGGCGCCAGGCCCTCACCGAGATCCGGGAGGCCGTCACCGGTTACCGCGACGCGAGCCTGGAGGCCGAGCTGGACCGGGCCCGCAGCGCGCTGACCGCCGCCGGCATCGAGCCCTTCGTCCGCCGGTCGGGGCCCCCGCTGCCCGCGCAGACGGCGGCCCTGCTGGGCTGGGTGGTCCGCGAGGCCGCGACCAATGTCATCCGGCACAGCGGCGCGGCCGGCTGCGAGATCGAGCTGTCCGCCGTCGGCGGACGGGCCCGGCTGGTGATCACGGACGACGGGCACGGCGTAGGCTCGGCTCCGCCGGGCAGCGGGCTCACCGGGCTCGGCGAACGGCTCGCCGCGGCGGGCGGCACCCTGCGGAGCGGACCGGCCCCGGGCGGCGGCTTCCGGGTCACCGCCGAACTGCCGGTGGAAGCGTGGGGCCACGAGGACGGGGAGAACCGATGATCAGGGTCCTGCTGGCCGAGGACCAGGGCATGATGCGCGGCGCGCTCGCCCTGCTCCTCGGACTGGAAGAGGACATCGAGGTCGTGGCACAGGTCGCGGCCGGGGACGAGGTCGTGCCCGCCGCGCTCGAAGCCCGGCCCGACGTGGCCCTCCTCGACATCGAACTCCCGGGCCGCAGCGGCCTCGACGCCGCAGCCGACCTGCGTGCGCGGCTGCCCGCCTGCCGGGTGCTGATCCTGACCACCTTCGGCAGGCCCGGGTACCTGCGCCGGGCGATGGAGGCCGGGGCGGCCGGGTTCCTGGTGAAGGACGGCCCGGTGGAGGAACTGGCCGCGGCCGTACGGCGGGTGCTGGCCGGGGAGACCGTGATCGACCCGGCCCTGGCGGCGGCCGCCCTCGGCGCCGGCCCGAACCCGCTGACCCCGCGCGAGACCGACGTCCTCAACGCGGCCGCCGACGGGGCCACCGTCGCCGACATCGCGGCCCGGGTGCACCTGTCGGAGTCGACCGTGCGCAACTACCTCTCCGCGGCCATCGGCAAGACCGGTACCCGCAACCGCATGGAGGCCGTCCGCGCGGCCCGTCGCCAGGGCTGGCTCTGAGCGACGGGTGTGCCGGGTGAGGACGGGTGTGCCGGTCAGTACGCGCCGTTGACGTTGTCGATGGAGCCGTAGCGCGCGGCGGCGTAGTTGCAGGCCGCGGTGATGTTGGCGACCGGGTCGTAGGAGTCCATCGGCGTACCCGGCACGTGGTAGGCGCGGAAGGTGGGGTCGATGACCTGGAGGAGGCCCTTCGAGGGGATTCCGGCCGCCGCGTTGGAGTCCCAGTTGTTGATGGCGAGCGGGTTTCCGGAGGACTCGCGCATCACGTTGCGGTGAATTCCGTTGTAACTGCCGGGAATTCCGTGCCGGGCCATGATGTCGAGCGACTGGCGTATCCAGCCGTCGAGGTCGTTCCCGTACGAGGTCACCGAGGCGGGTGCGGCCGTGGCCGTCGTGGCCCTGGCGGCGGCGGCCTTGGCCGCGGCGCCGAGGCTCAGTCGCAGGCCCGGGCGGATCACCGACGGATCGGCCCCGATAGCGGTGCGGTTGGCGGCGTAGAGGGCCTGCCAGCCGCCGCTCACGGAATGCTCGGCCGCGATCTTCGAAAGGGTGTCGCCGCCGATCACGGCATACGTGGCCGGCGCCCCGGCGGCCTTTTCGGCGGCGGGCAGCAGGGTCGGCTGCGCGGCGGTCCGCGCCACGGTGCCCGGGGCGGCGGCGGCCACGGCCGGCTGGGCGACGGCCGCACCGGCCGTGGTCGCGCTGATCAGCGGAAGGGCGAGGGCCGCCCCGCCGGTGCCGACGACGGCCAGGCGGCGGGCGAGGGGGTGCTGCTTCGGCCGGCGGTGCTTACCCTTTGCGGACATGGCGCATTTCCTCACGTGGGGGTACGGGAGAGCCTCGGCGGGGGCCGGATTCGGCACGCGGCCGCCGGGAATGAGGGTGACCGTAGGCGAATGCGCGGGGCCGGAACAAGACGGGAATTCCGAGGGGAGATCGACTTCCCTGCGGCGGCCCGGTCGATGACCTTGAATGGCTCCACCGAAAAGCGCCGATTCCCTTTCCGGGAAAAGGGAATCGGCGCGCGGAGGAAATTGATGTTGACCGGACGGGCGTGACTCACATCACGGTTTGAAGCCGTGTTCGGGGGTCTCGTGCAATACGGTCAAATAGCCTTCGGATACTCCTGATTCGGGCTACCGGCGCGTTGGTGCCGAATCGCCCATCCCGCACCCTTTCGGGCGTTCGGTGGGGTCAGATTCCGGCCAACTCCTTGAGGGTGGCCGCCACCGCCTCCGGTGAGGCCGGCAGCAGGGGGAGGCGTACGTCCGGGGTCGGGATCCGGCCCTGGGCGTGCAGCACCGCCTTGACCACCGTCGGATTGGGCTCCGCGAAGGCGGCCGCCGAGACGCGGGCCAGCGCGTGCCCCAGCGTCCGGGCGCGCGCGGCGTCGCCGGCCCGCCAGGCCGCCGCGAGCTCCACGAACCGCTCCGTCGCCAGGTGCGCGGAGGCCAGGACCGCGCCCGTCGCGCCGAGCGCGAACAGCGGCGACACGTACGCGTCGTCCCCGGCCAGCACGGCGAACCCGGCCGGGAGATCGCCCAGCAGCGCCACCGTGTCCTGGTCGATGGCGCCCGCCGCGTACTTCACCCCCACCACCCCCGCCAACGACCCGACCGCCCGCAGCGCCGCCGCGTCCAGCGGCTGCCCCGTGCGGTACGGGACGTGGTAGACGACCAGCGGTACGGGGCTCACCCCGGCCAGCCGTGCGAAGTGGGCCAGCACCCCGGCCGCCGAGGGCCGGACGAACGGGGGCACCGTCACCAGCGCCGCACCCACCCCCGGCCACCGCGCGAGCCGGGCCAGCGAGGCCTCGGCGGCCCGTGTCCCGCTCGCCCCGGCCCCCACCGTGAGCAGGGCGCCCCGCTCCCCGCTGACCCGCGCGCAGACCTCGGTGACCAGATCGCGCTCCGCCTCGTCCAGGGCGGCCGTCTCGGCGGTCGTGCCGAGGGCCACGATCCCGGCCGCGCCCGCGTCGAGCACCTCGTGCGCGAGGGCCTCCAGGGCGTCGGCGGCGATGTTCCCGGCCCGGTCGAAGGGGGTGACGAGCGGGACGTGGATCCCGTCGAGCGCGCCGGGTCCGGCTGCCGTCGCGTCCGGGGGCGTCCCCCGCGTGTTCGTCGAGTCCGTCGTGGTCGTGGCCGTCGTGGTCGTGGGCGTCGTCATCGTCGTGGTCGTGTTGTCCGTGTCCCGTCGCATGGGACGAGCCTCACCCACGCCGAGCGTCGATTCCAGTTCGCTTTCCTTACCCGAACCGTAAGCTGAGCCGATGCTCGACGTACGCCGCCTGCGGCTCCTGCGCGAACTCGCCCGCCGCGGCACCATCGCCGCCGTGGCCGAGGCCCTGGCCTTCAGCCCCTCGGCCGTGTCCCAGCAGCTGACCGTGCTGGAACGGGAGGCCGGTCTGCCGCTGCTGGAGCGGACCGGGCGGCGGGTCCGGCTCACCCCGGCAGCCCAGAACCTCGTCCGGCACGCCGACGCCGTACTGGAGCGGCTGGAGCGGGCCGACGCCGACCTCGCCGAGGCCCGCGGCGGCCTGGCCGGGGCCCTGCGGATCGGGTCCTTCCCCACGGCCACCCGGGCCATCGTCCCGGCGGCCCTGGTGGGGCTGGCCCGGCGCCACCCGGGGCTGGAGCCGATGATCAGCGAGACCGACCCGGCGGCGGTCGCGCACGCGCTGCGGGCCGGCGACCTGGACGTGGCGCTGGTGCACGAGTACGACTTCGTACCCGCCCCGCCGGAGCCGGGACTGACCACGCGGCCGCTGTACGGGGAGGCGATGTACCTGGCGGCCCCGGCGCCCGCCCCGGCGCACCCCGGCGGCGCGCACCCCGGTGGGCAGCCCGCCGGGGAGCCCGGCCAGGACGCTGCCCTGGCGGCCCACCGGGACGCGCCCTGGATCACCGCCACCCCCGGCACGCTCTGCCACGCCATGACCGTACGGGCCTGCCTGGCCGCCGGGTTCACCCCCCGGGTCCGCCACCAGGTCGACGAGTTCGCCACCGTCCTCGCGCTGGTCGCCGCCGGCCAGGGGGTGGCCGTCGTCCCGCAGCTCGGCGTGGGCGCCCCGGCGGGGCCGGACGTCGTCCTCACGCGGCTGCGCATGGAGCGCCGCACGAAGATCGCCTTCCGCAGCGGCGCCGGGGCACACCCCGCCGTGGCCGCCTTCACCGCCGCGCTGCGGGCCGCCGTACCGCCGGATCTGGCCGCTCCGCGCGCGGAAGCGTGACACGGCTCCCGCGCCGGTCGGCGCCCGTGTACGTTCGATGATCCAGACCGATCCGAACGGACAGAACGGGGTACGACGTGACGCATCGCGTACGAGGGGTCATCGCGCGGAGCAAGGGCGCACCGGTGGAGACGACCACGATCCTCGTGCCCGACCCGGGGCCCGGCGAAGCCCTGGTCAAGATCCAGGCCTGCGGGGTCTGTCACACCGACCTGCACTACCGCGAGGGCGGCATCAACGACGAGTTCCCCTTCCTCCTCGGCCACGAGGCGGCCGGGATCGTCGAGTCCGTCGGCCCCGACGTGACCTCCGTCGCCCCCGGGGACTTCGTGGTCCTCAACTGGCGTGCGGTGTGCGGCACCTGCCGGGCCTGCAAGCGGGGCCGGCCCTGGTACTGCTTCAACACGCACAACGCGACCCAGTCCATGACCCTGGAGGACGGCACCCCGCTCTCCCCGGCGCTCGGCATCGGGGCCTTCGCGGAGAAGACGCTGGTGGCCGCCGGGCAGTGCACCAAGGTGGACCCGGCCGCCTCCCCGGCCGCCGCCGGACTCCTCGGCTGCGGGGTCATGGCCGGCCTCGGCGCCGCGATCAACACCGGCAACGTCGGTCGCGGGGACTCGGTGGCGGTCATCGGCTGCGGGGGAGTGGGCAACGCGGCGGTCGCCGGGGCGCGGCTCGCGGGCGCCTCGAAGATCATCGCGGTGGACCTGGACGACCGGAAGCTGGAGTGGGCGCGCGGTCTCGGCGCCACCCACACCGTCAACGGGCGCACCGAGGACGTGGTCAAGGCCGTCCAGGAGCTGACCGGCGGCAACGGCGCGGACGTCGTCATCGAGGCCGTCGGCCGCCCCGAGACGTACCGGCAGGCCTTCTACGCCCGCGACCTGGCGGGCACGGTGGTGCTGGTCGGCGTACCGACGCCGGAGATGAAGCTCGAACTCCCGCTGCTGGACGTCTTCGGCCGGGGCGGCGCGCTGAAGTCCTCCTGGTACGGGGACTGCCTGCCCGAGCGGGACTTCCCGCTGCTGATCGACCTGTACCTCCAGGGCCGCCTCGACCTCGACGCCTTCGTCTCGGAGACCATTCCGCTCGACGGGGTCGAGGAGGCCTTCGCCCGCATGGAACGCGGTGAGGTGCTCCGCTCGGTGGTCCAGTTCTGACCCCACCGGGCCCCCGGCGGCGACCGGCCCGCGGCGGGATCCGCCGGCCGGTCGCCGCCTTCGGCGTGCGCCGGCGTGCGGACGGGCCCCGGGCGGCCGCCCGGCGGCGCCGCCGCCACCGCTGACGGCCCGTTGGCTAGGGTGCGGCCTATGACCGAACGAGCCGATCAACAGCCGCCCTTGCAGCCCATGCCCACCGACTGGAAGCGCGCCCTCGCGGTGGTGGCCCACCCCGACGACCTGGAATACGGCTGCGCCGCCGCCATCGCCGACTGGACGGACGGCGGCCGCGAGGTCGTCTACGTCCTGGCCACCCGCGGCGAGGCGGGCATCGACACCCTCGCCCCGGCCGAGTGCGCCCCGGTGCGCGAGGCCGAGCAGCGCGCGAGCGCGGCGGTCGTCGGGGTGTCCACGGTGGAGTTCCTCGACCACCGCGACGGGGTCATCGAGTACGGCCTCGGCCTGCGCCGGGACATCGCGGCGGCCATCCGGCGGCACCGTCCCGAGCTGGTCATCACCCTGAACCACCGCGAGACCTGGGGCGGCCCCGGCGGTGGGGGCTACTGGAACACCCCCGACCACCAGGCCGTCGGCCGCGCCACCCTGGACGCCGCCGGGGACGCGGGCAACCGCTGGATCTTCCCCGAGCTGATCTCCGAGCGGGGGCTGGAGCCCTGGGACGGCGTGCGCTGGGTCGCGGTGGCCGGCACCGCCACCCCCACCCACGCGGCCGACGCGCGCCCGGGCCTGGAGCGCTCCGTCAGGTCCCTGATGGAGCACAAGGCGTACATCGAGGTGCTGACCGACCAGGACCCCGAGGAGTACGTACGGACCTTCCTGACCGGAAACGCCGAACGGGTCGCGGACCGCTTCGAGGGCCGCCCGGCGGTGGCGTTCGAGGTCTTCCCCCGCTGACCCGCGCCCCCGTAACCTGACGTTCCATCAGATGAGTTCGGGGGTGCGGCACAAGGTGATCGACACCGTCTCCACGGAGATCGGCGAGGGCGAGGAGCGGGTCCGGCTGGAGGTCGCGGACGGCATCGCGCTCCTCACCCTCTGCCGGCCGGACCGGCTCAACGCCTGGAGCTGGGAATCCACCCGCCAGCTGGGCCTGCTGGCCGACCGGATCCGCTTCGACCCGGCGGTGCGCGCGGTGCTGCTGCGCGCGGAGGGCCGGGCCTTCTGCGCGGGCATCGACGTCACCGCGCCCGGCGGCGCCATCACCGGCGACTCGCCCGCCGAGCGGACCCGGAACTACTACGAGGGCATCCGCTGGGTCCACGAGCGCTTCGCCGTCCTCGCCCGCCTCCCGCAGCCGGTCGTCGCCGCCGTCCGGGGCTACTGCCTCGGCTTCGGCTTCGAGCTCGCCCTCATGGCCGACGTCCGGGTCGCCGCCGAGGACGCCGTCTTCGCCCTCCCCGAGGCCGGGCTCGGCGTCGCGGTGGACGCCGGGGGCGACCTGCGCGTCGCCCGGGAGGCGGGCGCGGGCTGGGCCAAGTACATGGCCCTCACCGGCCGCCGGATCGACGCCGCGACGGCCGAACGCCGGGGCCTGGTCCAGCTGGTGGTCCCGCCGGAGGAGCTGGAGGAGACCGCCCGGGCCCTGACGGCGGAGATCGCGGCCAACGCCCCGCTCGCGGTCCAGGGCATCAAGCGCGGTATCGACGCGTACGCCGACGCCGCCCTGCCGGCCGCCCTGGACCGGGTCGCCATGACCGCGGCCCTCACCCTCACCTCCGAGGACTCCCGGGAGGGCTACGCCGCCCGGGCCGCCCGGCGCCCCCCGCGCTTCAGGGGAGCCTGAGGCCCCCCGCGTTTCAGGGGAGCCTGAGCACCGGCCGGCCGGAGAAGCCGACCCGTACGGGGCCCCGTCGGGCCGTTCACGGGCTGAAGGGGCCCCGTCCCAGCTGGTCGCGGACCGGGACCACCGCGGGCTGGACCAGCGACCGCCGCTGCCAGTTGGCGCCGTCCACGACCAGCGTGTGGCCGGTGACGAAGCGCGCGTAGGGCGAGGCCAGGAAGGTGGCGGCCCAGCCCAGTTCGCGGGGGGCGCCCACGCGCAGCGCGGGCTGCCGGGCGTCCTTGGGTCCGGGCGCGGAGCGTTCCAGGCCGCCGCGGATGTCCGCCGTCATGTCCTCGTGCGGGACCAGCCCGGGGACGAGGCCGTTGATCTGGATGCCGTACGGACCCCACTCGACGGCGAGGGTCTCCACCAGGTTCTTCACCCCGGCCTTCGCGGCGGCGCTGTGGGCGAACCCCGGGCCGCCGGTCCAGGCGTAGGAGGCGCCGACGTTGACGATGGAGCCGGGGGTGCCCGCCGCGAGGTGGCGGCGGGCGAACTCCCGCGTCATGAACCAGGTTCCGGTCAGGGTGGTGTCCACCACCGCCCGCCAGGCGTTGGGGGAGAGGTCCTCCGCCGGGCAGGGGAAGTTCGCGGCCGCGTTGTTGACCAGGACGTCCGGCGCCGCGAGCGCCGCCTCGGCGGCGTCGAAGACCTCCGCGACCCGCTCGGGGTCCCTGATGTCGCAGACGGCGGCCGCCACCCGGCCCGCGCCGGGCACGGCCTCCAGTTCCCGGCAGGCGGCCGCCAGTTGCTCCGCGCGGCGGCCCGCGATCACCACACCGGCGCCGAGCCGGGCGAACTCGGCGGCGATGGCCTTGCCCAGCCCGGTGCCGCCGCCGGTCACGAGGACCACCTGGCCCGCGTACGTACCGGGGGGCAGGGCGGCGGCGCCGAGCGGCGGGGGCGCGGGCAGGCCGCGCGGGGCGTGGGTGCGGGCGTTGTCCGTCATGGGGCATCGATAGCGCGCGGGCGCTCAGATCACCATGCCCGTGACGGGACGGCCCCGCGGCGGACGCCCTACGACTGCGACAGGTACGCCTGCTGGGCGGCGCAGGTCCAGATCACCGGCTTCAGCTTGCCGTTGGCGTTGACGGCGGCCCCGCCGACCCGGCCGTCGTCGGATACCGCCGTCGCGGTGCTGGCCTTGTCCGCGGCGAGGCGCGGCAGGGCGAGCACCGGGCCCGTGCCCTTCCAGAGCTGGGCCTGGTCGGCCCGGGTCGGCTCGTCCGGGTGGAACTTGGCGGTGCCGACGCTGATGTTCGTGGTGGGGCTGATCGCCTCGAAGGTGCCGTACGGGAACGGCGCCGGCGTGCCGGGGGAGGTGCCGGGCGCGGTGTAGGGCGCCGTCCAGGTCCACGGCTTGTACGCGTACCCCGGCCCGTACCAGTCGTAGCCGACGACGCGGCCGCTCTCGTCGATGTCCTGGACCCGGCTCTCCTGGTAGATCCCGCCGCCGCTGGGGGCGAGGGACTTCGCCGGGCCGCCGTCGGCCGGCCAGACCACCGGGATGCTCTCCCACAGCTGCTGGTCGTGGTCGGAGTCGTAGTAGTTCACCTTGGCGGTGCCGGCGATGTCGCCCTTGTTGTTGATGCCCGTCACCAGGTCCACGAAGGAGTGCGGCGGGGCGTCGGCCGGCGGGGCCAGCTCGCGCACCTTCTGGCCGTCCTTCCAGACCAGGCCCACGCCCGCCCGGTTGCGCGAGACCACGTACCCGGCGTCGTTGACGTCGGCCTCGCCGTACAGCTCGTCGCCCCCCGGCAGCGGGGTGACCGCCGCGGCGCCCGCCCGGTAGGTGAACAGGTAGCCGCCGCCGCCGGTGGTGAAGGCGCGGCCGACCATCAGAGCGTCCTTGTTGACGGCGAGCACCTCGCCACTGGCGGCGGGGGCGGTCAGCGGCACCTTGTGGACGGTGGTGCCGGTCCAGTACACGGGCAGGCCGCCGGAGACGCCGACGGACAGGTTGCCCTTCCCGAGGCCGATGACGCCGTCGGCCTGGGGGCCGCCCGGGTTGTAGACGCTCGACCCGATGGCGCCCAGGACCTGGAGCCTGGGCGTGCAGGCGGCGGCGGACGGAGCGGCGGCGGACGGAGCGGCCGAGGCCGGGCCGGCCGCGGTGACGACCCCGGCGAGGACGACCGCGGCGGCGGCCGCCGAGGCGGCCCTTCCGCTGAGGCTGAGCGTGCCGTTCATGGTGGTTTCCCCCTGTGTGGTGCGGTGCGTCATGCTGCGTGTGGTGGTGGCGCGACCGCGCGCCCGGAGCGGCGTGCACTCCGGGCGCGCCTGATCCCCGATCGCGTCATATGCCGTAGGAAACCGGCATGTTGATGCTATATCCAGCGAACCGCATTCACCTGGCGTTCGTCCGCCCGATTTCCGGAGGCGGCCGTCCCGCATCCCCCGTGGCACCTGACGGGGGCAATGGCCGGGGCGAGGGTTCCCATGACGTCAAGCGACCGCTTAGTATGCCGCCGAGCGTGGTTCCTCGACGGCGGCTGGAGGCCCCGGATGCAGGCATGGCGAGTACACACGACCGGTGAGCCCCGCGAGGCCATGCGCCTCGAACAGGTACCCGAGCCGGTGCCCGGCGAGGGCGAGGTGAGGCTCCGGGTGCTCGCGGCGAACGTCAACTTCCCCGACGCGCTCCTCGTCCGCGGCCAGTACCAGATCCGGCCGCCGCTGCCCTTCACCCCCGGCGTCGAGATCTGCGGCGAGACCGAGGACGGCCGCCGGGTCATCGCCAACCCCAGCCTGCCGCACGGCGGGTTCGCCGAGTACGTCACCGCGCCCGCCCGCGCCCTGCTGCCCGCTCCGGACGCCCTCGACGACGCCCAGGCCGCCGCGCTGCACATCGGCTACCAGACCGGCTGGTTCGGCCTGCACCGCCGGGCCCGGCTGCGCGCCGGTGAGACCCTGCTCGTCCACGCCGCGGCGGGCGGCGTCGGCAGCGCCGCCGTCCAGCTCGGCAAGGCCGCCGGAGCCACCGTCATCGGGGTCGTCGGCGGCAAGGCCAAGGTGCGCGTCGCCGAGGAACTGGGCTGCGACCTCGTCGTGGACCGAACGGCCGAGGACATCGTCGCCCGCGTCAAGGAGTTCACCGGTGGACGGGGCGCCGACGTGGTCTACGACCCGGTCGGCGGGGACGCCTACACCGCCTCCGCCAAGTGCGTGGCCTTCGAGGGCCGGATCGTGGTCGTCGGCTTCGCCGGCGGCACCATCCCCGCCCCCGCCCTCAACCACGCCCTGGTGAAGAACTACGCCATCCTCGGCCTGCACTGGGGCCTGTACGCCGCCAAGGACCCCGCCGCGATCCTCGCCTGCCATACCGAACTCACCCGCCTCGCCACCGAAGGCCTCATCACCCCCCTGGTCAGCGAACGGGTCCCGCTCGCCGGGGCCGCCGACGCCGTCCAGCGCCTCGCCGACGGAGCCACCACCGGCCGGCTGGTCGTCGTACCCTCCCTGTCCGACGCACCCGCCCCGGACGGAGCCGCCCGATGACGGCCACCGCCGAAGACCTCGCCGCCCGCGTCCGGGACCTGCTCGCCGCCCACCCGCCCGCCACCACCCCCCGCGCCGACTTCCTGCGCGCCCGCTTCGACGCCGGACTCGCCTGGGTCCACTACCCCGAGGGCCTCGGCGGCCTCGGCGCGCCCCGCTCCCTCCAAGTCGCCGTGGACACCGCCCTGGAGGCCGCCGGCGCCCCGGACAACGACCCGCGCCGCATCGGCATCGGCCTCGGCATGGCGGCGCCCACGATCCTCGCGTACGGCACCGACGAGCAGAAGCGGCGCTTCCTGCGCCCCCTGTGGGTGGGGGAGGAGGTCTGGTGCCAGCTCTTCAGCGAACCCGGCGCCGGCTCCGACCTCGCCGCGCTCGCCACCCGCGCCGTCCTCGACGAGGCCGCCGGCGAATGGGTCGTCGACGGACAGAAGGTGTGGACCTCCAGCGCCCACACCGCCCGCTGGGGCATCCTCATCGCCCGTACCGACCCCGCCCTGCCCAAGCACCAGGGCATCACCTACTTCCTGTGCGACATGCACGCCCCCGGCGTCGAGGTCCGCCCCCTGCGCCAGATCACCGGCGAGGCCGAGTTCAACGAGGTCTTCCTCACCGGCGTCCGGATCCCCGACGCCCACCGCCTGGGAGCCGTCGGCCAGGGCTGGGCCGTCGCCCGCACCACCCTGATGAACGAACGCGTCTCCATCGGCGGCATGCGCGTCCCCCGCGAGGGCGGCATGATCGCCCCCGTCGCCGCGGCCTGGCGCGAGCGGCCCGCACTGCGCACCCACGCCCTGCACCAGCGGCTGCTCGGCCTCTGGGTCGAGGCCGAGGTCGCCCGGCTCACCGCGGAGCGGCTGCGCCAGCAGCTCGTCGCCGGCCAGCCGGGACCCGAGGGCAGCGGCATGAAGCTCACCTTCGCCCGCCTCAACCAGGAGATCAGCGGACTTGAGGTGGAACTCCTCGGCGAGGAGGGCCTCCTGTACGAGGACTGGACCATGCGCCGCCCCGAGACCGTCGACTTCACCGGACGCGACGCCGGATACCGCTACCTGCGCGCCAAGGGCAACAGCATCGAGGGCGGCACCAGCGAGATCCTCCTCAACATCGTCGCCGAACGCGTCCTCGGCCTGCCCGCCGAGCCGCGCGACGACAAGGACATCGCCTGGAAGGACCTCGCCCGATGACCGGCACGCGCGCCCCCCTCGACCTGCTCTACTCCCAGACCGAGGAGGAACTCCGCTCCGCCGTACGGTCCCTGCTCACCGACCGCTGCGCCCCCGAGCGGGTCCTCGCCCTCGCGGAGACCGGCCGGCCCCACGACCCGGACCTGTGGCGCACCCTCTCCGCCGGGATCGGCGCCGCGGGCCTGCTCGTCCCCGAGAAGCTCGGCGGTGCGGGCGCGAGCCACCGCGAGGCCGCCGTGGTGCTGGAGGAGCTCGGCCGGGCCGTCGCCCCCGTCCCGTACCTGACCAGTTCCGTCCTCGCCACGGAGATCCTGCTCGGCTGCGACACCGCCGAGGCCGCCGGGCTGCTGCGGGAACTCGCCGCCGGGCGGAGCGTCTGCGTCCCCGCCCTGCCGCTCACCCAGGCCCCCGGGGCGCCGCTGCCGAAGGCGCCGCACGACAGCGGCGGCGGCGCCCTGACCGGCGCCGTCACCTCCGTGGCCGACGCGGTGGCCGCCGACTTCCTGCTGGTGCTGGCCGACACCGGACTGCACGCCGTGCCCGCGGCCGAGGTCACCCTCACCGGAGCCGTGCCGCTCGACCTCACCCGCCCGCTCGCCACCGTCACCCTCGACGGGGCACCCGCCGCCCGCCTCGCGGACCCCACGACCGCGCGGGCGGCCGTCGCCGGAGCGCTGCTGTCCGGCGCCGGACTGCTGGCCTCGGAACAGCTCGGGATCGCCGAGTGGTGCCTCACCACGACCGTCGCGCACGTCCGCGACCGCCACCAGTTCAACCGGCCCGTCGGCTCCTTCCAGGCCCTCAAGCACCGCCTCGCCCAGCTCTGGCTCGACGTGGCCTCCGCCCGGGCGGCGGCCCGGGCCGCCGCCGACGCCCTCGCCACGGCCTCCCCCGACGCCCCGCTCACGGTCGCGGTCGCCCAGGCCCACTGCTCCGGGGTCGCGGTCCGCGCCGCCGAGGAGTGCGTCCAGCTGCACGGCGGCATCGGCATGACCTGGGAACACCCCGCCCACCTCTACCTCAAGCGGGCCAAGGCCGACTCCCTCGCCCTGGGCACCGCCGGCCACCACCGCGGCCTGGTGGCGGACTTCGCGGAACTCCCCGCCCCGGCGGCATAGGCGCGCGCCCGGCCCCGGCCGGGTCCCGCCCCGCCCCGGCCGTCCGGCCGAGGCGGGGACGGCCGGACGGCCGATGTCCGGGGGCGGCGGCGTGCGGCAGCCTGGGCGACCTCATCCTCGGCCGGCACCCCCTCTACTGGACGCACGAATGGACGCTGCTCGTCCTCATCGTCTCCGCCGCCGCCGCCACCATGCTGTACCTGCGCCGCCGCCGGCTCCCGCACCGCACCCTGATGGTGGTGGACGCCGTCGGCCTCGCCGTGGTCACCGTCATCGGCGCCCGGGCCGCGATCGACGCCCAGGTCACCCCCGCCGCCGTCCTCGTCCTCGCGGTGCTGACCGGAGTCACCGGCGAGGTGGTCCGGGACGTGCTGTGCGGGGAGTTCCCGCCCCTGCTGCTGCGCGAGGAGGTCTACGCGACCGCCGCCCTGGCCGGCGCGGCCGCCTACCTCGCCCTGCACTCGGCCGGAGTCCCGGACCCCGTCACCGCCGCCGTCTCCGCAGGGCTGGTCTTCGTACTCCGGCTGGCCGCGATCTTCGGGAACCTGCACCTGCCCCGCCTCCGGCGCGCGCCCGGCCGGGCCGGGGCCGGTGTTCCATCCCGGTCCGGTGCTCCGGCCGCGAGACCGGCGGCCGAAGCCGGGGCGCCGCGGCAGGTGACCTCGTCCGCCACCCCGCGTTAGTCCCCGTAACGCGCACCGCCGAGCGAGGGAGACCGTATGACCGCAGCAGCCGCCGCCGCACCACTCACCCGCCGCACGCTCCTGCGCACGGCCTTCACCGCGGCCGTCTGCGGCGCCACCGCCGCGGTCCTGGCCCCGGTGCTCAGGGCCCGCCGCCCCCGCCAGACCCTCACCCCGGCGCCGCTCACCGAGGAGACGTACCGCGGCCGGCACATCAGCGTCGACCTGGCCTCGGCGGCCGTGCGCATCGACGGCCGGCCGCTGCACGTCATGCGCCGGGCGGACGGCAGCTACCTCAGCGGGATCAACCACTTCCAGTCCTACGCGACCCCGCTGGAGCTGGCCCGCGCCGCCGTCGACGAACTCGGCACCACCGCGCTGGCCACCGGCGCCCCGCACCACGGCTGACGGACGTCTCGGGAGGAGCCCGCCGTGTACACCCGGCAGAACCAGAAGGACCTGACCAGCGCCCAGAAGAAGCGGTTCACGGCCGCCGTGCTGGAGCTCAAGCGCAACGGCACGTACGACGCCTTCGTGCGCACCCACGAGAAGTACTTCGTGCCCGACCGGGACCGGAAACTGCGCGTCGGGCACATGTCGCCGTCGTTCTTCCCCTGGCACCGGCGCTACCTGCTGGAGTTCGAGAAGGAGCTCCGCGCCGTCGACTCCGGGGTGAGCATCCCCTACTGGGACTGGACCACCGACAGCAGCCCCGTCTCCTCCCTCTGGGCCGACGACTTCCTCGGCGGCACCGGCCGCGAGGGCGACCGCCAGGTGATGACGGGGCCGTTCGCCTACGCGCGGGGCAACTGGACCGTCACCGTCGGGGTTTCCGAGGCACGCTTCCTCACCCGCAACCTCGGCCGTCCGGGGAACCCGATCGCCCTGCCCACCCCCGCGGAACTCCAGTGGGCGATCGACGACCCCGTCTACGACAGCGCGCCCTGGGACTCCACCTCCGCCGAGGGCGGCTTCCGCAACAAGCTGGAGGGCTGGGCGGCGCCCAAGAGCGAGCGCTGGCGCAACCACAACAAGGTCCACCAGTGGGTCGGCGGCCACATGACCGGCGGTACGGCCCCCAACGACCCGGCCTTCTGGCTCCACCACGCCTTCGTGGACCTGATCTGGGACCGCTGGCAGCAGCGCCACCCCGACTCCGGCTATCTGCCGGCCGCCCCCCTGGCGCCGGGCGACCTCCAGCGCGGCCGGGTGATCGCCCGGGACGAGCCGATGCCCCCGTGGAACGTCTCCCCCCGCGAGATGTCCGACCACCGGGGCCTCTACCGCTACGAGTGACCGGGGCACGCGGAAGGGCCCCCGCCGGATGGCGGGGGCCCCTCTCGGTCGTCAGCCGGCTGATCAGCCGCCGTAGCCCTCGGTGTGGTGGTCGCCGCCACCCGACGCGTTCACGCAGGTGTTGCCGAAGGCGGGGTTCAGCAGGCCGACCACGTTGACGGTGTTGCCGCAGACGTTGACCGGGATGTGGACCGGAACCTGGAGGAGGTTGCCCGACAGGACACCGGGGGAACCGACCGCCGCACCTTCCGCTCCGGCATCGGCAGCCGCCAGACCCGCACCGGCGGCCAGGGCGCTACCGGCAGCAGCGGTGATGACGAACGCCTTCGCGATACGCGACATCAAGATCTCCTCGTGAGATGTGGGGCGCCACAGAATCTGTGGCATTTGACATGGCATACAACGCGGGCAGGGGCCGAGTGGTCACGGCCCGTGCACCCAACCGGTCACCCGAAAGGCGGCGGGTCACCCGAACGCGGCCGACGCGAAGTACGGACGCACCTGGGTGACCGTGCCGGCCGGCAGCACCGCCACCACGGTCCCGGCGCAGTGCGGATCGCGGTAGAGGGTCGCGGTGCCGCGCGTGCGGTTGGTGGCCGCCCGCCCTCCGCCGCCCTCCGCCGGGACGCAGCCCTTCGGGGAGGACAGGCCGTGGACCTGGTCGTCCTGGCCCACGTACTGGAATTCCGGGCCGGCGGCCGGGGCCGCCGCCACCGACGCGCCGGCCGCGGCCAGCAGCAGGACGGACAGGAGGCGTGGGGCGCGGGGAATCGCAAGGGCTCGCATGGCCGGTCCAACCCGCCCCGCCCCGCGGTGGGTCACGCCTTGTCACCCCCGGCACGCCTGTGCGAATGTGCCCGGAAGGCAGGAGACGCGCGAGGAGAGCACGGATGAGCGCAGCGGACGCCGGGCGACCCCGGGCCGGAACCCGGCACGGCACCGTGGAGGGCCGCTGGGGGGCCGGCGGCACCGCCGTCTTCCGGGGCGTCTCCTACGCCGCTCCCCCCGTCGGCGCCCTGGCCTTCGCGGCTCCTGCGCCTCCGGCCGCCTGGGACGGCGTACGCGACGCGGGCGCGTTCGGGCCCACGGCCCCCAAGGTGCCCTACCCCGAGCCCTTCGCCGCCCTGCTGCCCGATCCGGAGATCCCCGGCGAGGACTGCCTCACCGTCAACGTGTGGACCCCCGACCCGTCGCGCGGGGCCCGGCTGCCGGTGATGGTGTGGCTGCACGGCGGCGCCCACACCCGCGGCTCCTCCGCCGTTCCCGTCTACGACGGCTCCGCCTTCGCCCGCGACGGGGTCGTGCTCGTCTCGGTCAACTTCCGGCTCGGCGTCCTCGGCTACGGCCTCTTCCCCGACGCCCCCGCCAACCGTGGCCTGCTCGACCAGATCGCCGCCCTGGAATGGGTCCGGGACAACATCGAGGCGTTCGGCGGCGACCCCGCCCGCGTCACCGTCTTCGGCGAGTCCGCCGGAGCCATCAGCACCGGCGCCCTGCTCGCCGCCCCCCGCGCGGCGGGCCTCTTCGCCCGGGCCGTCCTCCAGAGCGGCGCCCCCGAGGCGCTGCCCCGCGAGAAGGTCCGGGCCATGGTCCGCCGGATGGCCTCGCTGCTCAAGGTCCCCGCCACCGCCGCCGCCTTCCGGGCGGCCGGGCTGCCCGCGCTGCTCGCCGCGCAGGAGGCCGTGCTGCGCCGTTCCTCCCCGGTGCTCGGGGGTCCCGCCTTCGGGCTGGTCACCGACCCCGCCACGCTCCCCGGCGACCCGCTGGCGGCGGCGGCCGCCTCGGACCTGCCGCTGCTGCTGGGCTGGACCGCCCAGGAGCACCGGCTCTGGCTCGCGCCGACCGGAGCCTCGCGGCTGCTGGACCGGCTGGGCCCGCTCGCCGTGACGCTGGGCCGGCTCCGCAGCGGCAAGGACCGTGCCGCCGTACGGGCGCTGCGCGCCACCGTGCCCGCGGCCGGACCGGCCGACCTCGCCGGAGCGCTGCTCACCGACCGGCTGCTGCGCGATCCGCTGCGCCGGCTCGCCGGACCCGGGCGGCCGGGCCCGAGCCACCTGTACGAGTTCGCCTGGCCCAGCGGCGTACCGGGCCTCGGTGCCTGCCACGCCCTGGAACTGGGCTTCGTCTTCGACACGCTCGGCGCGGCGGAGTCCGCCTGGCTGGCCGGGCCGGACGCACCGCAGGCGCTGGCCGACGAGATGCACGCGGCCTGGGTGGGGTTCGCCGTGTCGGGGGACCCCGGCTGGGAGCCCTGGAACGGCAGCGGCCCGCCGAAGGTGTTCGGCGGGCCGGAGCCGGAAGCGGTGCGGGGCGTGGCACCCGACGGCGGAGCCGTGTTCACCCCGTAGGGGCGGGGGCCGGGGTCCCGGGAGCGGTACGGACTACTCCACGGGGCCTTCCATGACCTTGCTGATGAACTCCATCGGTCCCAGGCCCATGTTCGGCACGTACGTCTTGGCGTTGTGCTGGCCGCCCGGGATCACCCTGAGGCTGGTGTGGATGGGGCCCTTGGTATAGGTGGCGACGAATTTCTGCACGTCCGGCAGGGTCTTCTTGTTGCTCTCGTTGTCGCCGACCTGGAAGGCGAGGTAGACGTCGGGACCCTTCTTGTCGATGAGCTGCTTGGCGAGCAGCTCGGGGTTGTTCTCGGCCTTCTCCTTCTCGTGGCCCGTCCACAGCGGGGAGTCGGGCACGATGTCCGGGCCGGAGCAGATCGCGGCCTTGAACTTCTCCGGGTACTTGAGCACGGCCTTGAGGCTGGAGAAGCCGCCGGTGGAGGAGCCCATGAAGGCCCAGCCGTCACGCGACTTGATGGTGCGGAAGTTCTCCCGCATCAGGTCCGGGACGTCGTCGGTCAGCCAGGTGCCCATCTTGGGCTGGCCCGGGATGTCGGAACCGTCCCAGTAGATGGCCTTGGGCTCGTCCGGCTGCGGGTTGAGCACCGGCATCGCCAGGATGAAGGGCTTGCCCTTCCCCTCGGAGTACCACTGGCTGATGCTGGACTGGAGCTTGAGGTCGGTACCCATCCAGTAGTTGATCGGGTAGCCGGCGCCGCCGGGCAGGGCGATCATGACCGGGAAGCCGCTCTTGGCGTACTTCGGGTCGTTGTACTCCTTGGGCGCCCAGACCCAGACCTTGCCCGTGAAGCCCGACTTCTTGCCGGTGATGGTGGCGACGCCGATCTGCGTGCCGTCGCTCAGCGTCGAGGCGTTCTTGAACTCGGTCTTCGGGCCGGTGGGCATGGACATCTTCGAGTTCGGGGCCGGCTTGGCCGCCGGCCCGCCCTTGTCGCCGCCCGGGGTGTCGCCGAAGGAGACGGCCTTGCCCTTGTCGGTGAAGGGAGGTATTTCGAAGTAGCTCATCGCGCCCGCGGCGATGCCCGCGAGGGCCAGGACCGAGACGCCCGCGATGATCCACCGCTTGGCCTTGGACTTGCGGCGCGGCGGCTCTTCCCCGTGTCCGTAGGGAGGCCCGGAGCCGTCGTACGGGGGCGGCGGCTGCTGCTGGTGGCGCGGCTGCTCGTACGGCTGCTGGTAGTCCGGGCGCTCGTAGTCGGGCTGGCGCCGGGTGGGCGAATCGAAGGCCCCCGGCTGCCCGTACTGGTCCTGCCCGTACTGGTCCTGCCCGTACGGGGACTGGCCGTACGGGGACTGGCCCTGCGGCGGGCGGCCCTGCTGGGGCCCGCCCTGCTGCGGCTGCCCGTACCCGGGACGGCCGTACGGCGGCTGGCCCTGCGGCGGCCCTTGCGGGGGACGGCCCTGGGGCGAGTACTGCGGCTGACCCTGCTGTCGGCCCTGCTGCTGACCGTTCGGGGGTTGCTGCGGGTACTGCCCTTCCGGCCGGTACGGCGGCTGGTACTGCCCGTCGGGTTCGTACGACATGTGAGCTGGCTCTCCGGCTGTTGCTGCCCCGTCGGGGGGTGGACTGCTTCCGTTCGAATGATGAACGATAGTGCGTCCGGGTTCCGTATTTTTCCGACTCTTGGCTTTTCTTGGGCCATGGCATTGCCCATCCCCTGAACGGCCGGCGGAGTTCCCGTGTTGTTAGCCGACTGTCCCTGGCCCATGCACATGCCCCTGGGTATGGTGCGTCCGCGCCGCCACCCCCAGAGTTCCCCCATGCCCGGAGGTATGTCCTGTGTTTGGCATGACCACTTCATGGTCCCGTCGTAAGACCGCCCTGGCCACCGCCTTCGCCGCCACCGCCACCGCGACCGCCGCCTGGGCGGGCCTCGGCGCCGCCCAGCCCGCGCACGCGGCGACCCTGCCCGCGCCCGACCACGTCGTGGTCGTGGTCTTCGAGAACCACGCCTACAACCAGGTCATCGGCAGCTCCAGCGCCCCCTACATCAACTCCCTCAAGACCGGTGGGGCCAGCCTCTCCAACTCCTACGGCATCACCCACCCCAGCCAGCCCAACTACCTCCAGCTCTTCTCGGGCTCCAACCAGGGGGTCACCGGAGACAGCTGCTACACCCCCGGCTTCAGCTCCGCACCGAACCTGGCCTCCGAGCTGATAGCCGCCGGCAAGACCTGGGGCAGCTACAACGAGACCCTCCCCAGCCAGGGCTCCACCACCTGCTCCAGCGGCGACTACGCCCGCAAGCACAACCCCTGGTTCGCCTTCTCCAACGTGCCCACCAGCACCGCCAAGACGATGACGCAGTTCCCGACGGACTACACCACCCTGCCCAAGGTGTCCTTCGTCGTCCCGAACCTCTGCAGCGACATGCACGACTGCTCGGTCGGCACCGGCGACACCTGGCTCAAGAACAACCTCAAGGCCTACGCGGACTGGGCCAAGACCCACAACAGCCTGCTCGTCGTCACCTTCGACGAGGACAACCGGCTCGCCGGGAACAAGATCCCGACCGTCCTCTACGGGCAGCCCGTGACCCCGGGCTCCACGTCGGGCACCACCTACAACCACTACGACGTACTGCGGACGCTGGAGGACCTGGCCGGGCTCACCACCCACGCCGGCAACGCCGCCACCGCCACGGACATCACGGGGATCTGGGCTTCCTGACCATGTACGTCGCGGACAGTCGCGGTACCCCCGCGCCCGCCGTGGCCCCCGAGACACCGGCCGTCGCCCCGGGCACCCGCCCGGGGCGGCGCGCCGCCCTCGCCCCCACGGTCCTCGCCCTCGGCACGGTCAGCCTGATCACCGACGTCTCCTCCGAGATGGTCACCGCCGTGCTCCCGCTCTACCTCGTCGCCGGACTCGGCCTCTCCCCGCTCGGCTTCGGCCTGCTCGACGGCCTCTACAACGGGGTCAGCGCCCTGGTCCGGCTCACCGGAGGCCACCTCGGCGACCGCTTCGGCCGCCACAAGGCCCTCGCCGGCCTCGGCTACGGGCTCTCCGCCGCGTGCAAGCCGCTCCTGCTGCTCGCGCACACCCTGCCCGCCATCGGCGCCGTCCTCGCCCTCGACCGCACCGGCAAGGGCCTGCGCACCGCCCCGCGCGACGCGCTGATCTCGCTCGCCGCCGCCCCCGCGGAACGCGGCCGGGCCTTCGGCGTGCACCGGGCCATGGACACCGCCGGCGCGCTGATCGGGCCGATCCTGGCCTTCCTCATCCTGCGCGGAGCAGCCGACGGCTACGACGCCGTCTTCACCGTCAGCGCCTGCGTCGCCGCGCTCGGCGTACTCGTGCTGGTCCTCTTCGTACCCGGCCGCCGCGCCGTGCCCGCCCCCGCCGCCGGACCCGTCTCCCTGCGGGCCTCCCTCGGCCTGCTGCGCCGCCGCGACCTGCGCCGGATCAGCCTCGGCGCGCTGCTCCTCGGCCTGTGCACCGTCAGCGACGCCTTCGTCTTCCTGCTGCTCCAGCGGGCCACCGCAATCGCCGACCGCTGGTTCGCCCTGCTCCCGCTGGGCACCGCCGCCGCCTTCTTCCTGCTGGCGCTGCCCCTGGGCCGGCTCGCCGACCGGATCGGCCGCCGCCGTGTCTTCCTCGGCGGACACCTGGCGCTGCTCCTCGTCTACGGACTCCTCCTGGCGGGCGGCACGCACCCCGCCCTGCCCTACGCGGTGCTCCTGCTGCACGGCGGCTTCTACGCAGCCACCGACGGCGTACTCATGGCCGAAGCCGCCGGGGCCGTCCCCGAGGAACACCGGGGCGGCGGCCTCGCCCTCGTCCAGACCGGCCAGGCGCTCGCCCGGTTCGCGGCCTCCCTCGGCTTCGGCGCCGCCTGGACGGTGTGGGGCGCCCGCCCCGCCCTCGCCGTGGCCGCCGTCCTGCTCGCCGTGGCCGTCGCCTGCGTCGTCCGGCTCCGGCCCGACGAAGCCTGATCCCCGCCGCTCCCCGAAAGGCCCCCATGTCCACGACCCCCACGACGCCGCCCGCCTCACCCCCCGCGCCGACGCCGCCCGCGCCGCCGTCCGGGGAGCCGCCGTCCGCGATGAGCGCGGGGCGGCGGATCCTGATCCTGGTCACGGCCGTCGTCCTGCTCACCGTCGTCGGGGTCTTCGCCTTCGCCCGGGCCTCCTCGCGGGCCGAGGAGAAGAACCAGCCCCGCGCCGGCGGTCCGGCCGTCGCGCACGGCGCGGTCACCCTGGCCCCCGCCGGCGGGGGCCGGCGCATCGTCTTCCGCAACATGGTCTGGGGCCCGTTCCGCGACGAGCTCGCCACCGTCCCGGCGGACGCGCCCGAGGGGCCCCGTACCGCCTCCGGAGTGAAGTGCCTGCGCTTCCACTCCGCCGGCGGCACCGGGATCTGCCTCCGGTCGGAGCAGGGCGCGGTGCAGGAGAGCTACCGGGCCGTCGTCCTCGACGCCCAGCTCAAGGAGACCGCCAGCCGCCCCCTGGCCGGCATTCCCACCCGGGCCCGCGTCTCGCCCGGCGGCCACCTCGTCGCCTGGACGGTCTTCGTCGGCGGGGACTCGTACGCCGGGACGAACTTCTCCACCCGCACCTCGCTCCTCGACCTGCGCACCGGCAGGTACGACGCCTCGCTGGAGGACTTCACGATCCGCAAGGACGGCGCGGTGTACCGCAACACCGACGTGAACTTCTGGGGGGTCACCTTCGCCGCCGACGAGCGGACCTTCTACGCGACGCTCGCGACCGGCGGCAGCACCTACCTGGTCCGCGGCGACCTCGCCGCCCGCACGGTGACCACCCTGCGCGAGAACCTGGAATGCCCCTCGCTGTCCCCGGACGGGACCCGCCTGGTGTTCAAGAAGCGGGTGCCCGGGCTGCCGGCCGAGGCGCCGTGGCGGCTCTACGTCCTCGACCTGGCCACGATGGCGGAGACCCCGCTCGCCGAGGAGCGCAGCGTGGACGACCAGGTGGTGTGGACCGACGACCGGACGGTCGTCTACTCCCTGCCCGGCGACTTCGGCGCCGATCTGTACTCCCTGCCCGCCGACGGCGGCGGGCACCCGGTCCGGCTGATGGCCTCGGCCCTCGCCCCGGCCTTCCTCGGCTGAGCGCCGGGGAGGCCGGGGGAGGGCCGGGTGCGGCCGGGTGCGGCCAGGGCGGCGGTAGCGGGCGGGAGGCCCGCAGGACCGTTACGCCGGGATCAGCGTCTTGCGGCGGCGCTTGCGGGGCTGGGCCCCCGAGAGCCGCATTTCGATCACGGAGCGCACGCCGGGCCACTCCTCGTCGAGCACCGAGTAGAAGGCCGTACTGCGCACCGCGCCGTCCAGCCCCCGCGAATGCGCCCGGCGCACCCCTTCACAGGTGAAGCCGAGGCGTTCCATCGCCGCCCGCGAGCGCCCGTTGCGGGCGTCCGCGCGCAGCGAGATGCGGCGCACGCCCCAGGTCTCGAAGGCGTGGCGGAGCATGAGCAGCTTGGCCTCGGTGTTGATCCCGGTGCCCTGGGCGCCCGGCGACAGCCAGGTGTTCCCGATCTCGGCGGCATCGGGGACCGCGGTCGCCGGATCGCCGAAGGGGACCCCGGGGACCGCCGGCCAGACCAGCGGACCCTGCCAATAGTCGAGTTCCAGGAACCGGGTCGAACCGACGACCTGCCCGTCAGTGGCTCTGACCACGGCGAACGCGAGCGATCGACCTGCTGCCTGTTCGGAAAGGGCGCGGTCGATGTACTCGTGGGACGCCTGCAACCCGTGCGGCACGGGAGTGAAGGCGTAAGTCGTACGATCCTCGGCCCCGGCCTTGGCCAGGGCCTCGGTGTGGTGGGGGGCGAGGGGCTCGAGCCGCACGGAGCGGCCGGCGAGGAGTACGGGTACGGGCACGGAGCCTTCGGTCCTTCTGGGCGGTGGGGTGGTTGCACAGTCTGCGCTCCTGACGTCACCCCCCGCGCAAAACGCGGGTGAAAGGCAACGGGCTGTCAGGTGAACGCGAGTGGCTCAATGTAGCCCCTTGCAGTCCTCTCATGAACCCCCAATTTGGCAATGGCGCGGCATCGTTTTCCGATGACTTGGGTCCCCGCCACGCAGCGCCCGTAATCCTGACCCACGGACATCCGTTCAACCGTGCGAAGTGGTCCCGCCAGACGGCTGCCCTGGCTTGCGCGGGCCCTCGGCTCACCCCTCCTGACCTGCGAGGATACGGAGGGGCCCCGGCCCCGGCGGAGAGGACCCCGCGCGCGGACTCCGCCGGCGACCCGGCCGCCCCGCCGGCCGGGCCGGGCACCGGACGGGCGGTCGTCGGCGGAGTGCTCTCGGGCGGGCGGATCGCGCTCGGGGTCAGGTTGCGCCACCCGGGTCTGCTACGGGCGCCCCCGCCCGGCGAGACCTCCCCGGCGCCGGGGATCCGGAGGGCGGGCGGTTCCGCGGGCAGCCGGGCCGGCGGCACCGGGGAATGGCCCACCTGACACATCCCCGATTGGACCGCCCGGCCGGGCCGCCCGGCTGATCCAATGGGGCGGTGACGATACGGTTCCTGCCCGCGCCCGGCGCGCCGCGCCGCCTGGCCGCCGCCCAGTTGGCCAACTCCGTCGGCGACGGCGCCTACTACGTGTGCTCCGCCCTCTACTTCACCGGCGTCGTCGGTCTCTCGCCCGCCCGGATCGGCCTCGGCCTGACCCTCGCCTGGGCCGTCGGCTCGGTCGCCGGGGTCCCGCTGGGGGCCCTGGCCGACCGGCGGGGGCCGCGCGGCACCTCCGTGCTGCTGGCACTGGCCACCGCCGGATCGGTGGCCTCGTTCCTGTTCGTGCGGTCCTTCGGGGCGTTCCTGTGCGCCGTGGTGCTCTACGCCGTCTCCCAGTGCGGGCTCGCGGCCGCCCGGCAGGCCCTGCTGGCGGGCCTCGTCCCCCCGGCGGAGCGGACCGGTCTGCTCGCCCACCTCCAGTCCACGCTCAACGCCGGACTGGCGCTCGGCGCGGCCCTGGGGGGCCTGGCCCTCGGGGCCGGCACCGAGACGGCCTACCTCGTCGTCTTCGCCCTGGACGCGGCCGGCTTCCTGGTCTGCGCGGCCCTGCTGCTGGGCCTGCCCGCGGTGGCCCCCGTCCAGGGCCGGACGGCGGGGGAGCCCCGGCTGGCGGTGCTGCGCGACCGGCCGTACGCGCTGGTGACCCTGCTGAACGCGGTCCTGCTGCTGCGGATGCCGCTGCTGAGCCTGGCGATCCCGCTGTGGATCGTGGAGCGCACCGAGGCCCCGGGCTGGCTGGTGTCGGCGCTCTTCGTGCTCAACACCCTCGCCGTCATGCTGTTCCAGGTGCAGACGGCCCGCCGGGTGAGCGACCTCGACAGCGCCGGGCGGGCGCTGCGGACCTCCGGGCTGCTGATGGCCCTGTCCTGCGCCGTCTTCGCCGCCGCCGCGCTGCCGACGGCGGGGTGGGCGGCGGCGGCCCTGCTCGTGGCGGGCGCGGTGCTCCAGGCCGACGCCGAGATGCGGCAGTCGGCCGGGTCCTGGCAGATCGGCTTCTCGCTGGCCCCGGCCGAGCGGATGGGCCAGTACCAGGGCTTCTTCGGCACCGGGGTGCCCGTGGCCCGCACCCTGGGGCCGATGCTGCTGACCGCGCTGCTCCTGCTGTGGGGGATCCCCGGCTGGCTGCTGCTCGGCGCCGTGCTGCTGGCCGCCTCGTACGCGATGGGCCCGGCGGCCCGCCGGGCGAGCGGTGCCCGCGGCCCGGCCACGGGTCTGGCCGCCGACGGGGCGCGCGCGTAGGGGCCGGAAACCGGGTCTTTCGCCGCCCGCCCGGTGCCCAATGGCGGCCCGGGCGCGGCGGCCGTCCGTGTCAGCCTGTCTGGAGGGTGGTGCGCAGCCGGTAGCGGTCCCCGCTGTACTCCACCGTCGACAGCAGCAGGGGCCGCTGGTCGCGCGTGTACACGGTCTGGTCGAGGACGAGTACGGGCGCGCCCGGGGCGATCCCGAGGTGCCCGGCCAGGGCCTCGTCGGCGGTCCGCGCCTCGATGGTGGCCTCGGCGCGCTCCGGGGACACGCCCCGGCGGCGCAGCTCGTCGAAGAGGGAGGCCTCGCGGAAGTCGCTGCCGCCGAGGCCGGGCGCGCGTTCCGCGACGAGCAGGGTGCGGTCCAGGGCGATCCGTACGTCGTTGAGGAGCCGTACGCGCTCCAGCCGCATCAGCGGGGTCCCGGCCGGAACCCCGAGGCGCTCCGCGTCGTCGAGGGTGGCGGCCACGGTGTCGTGCCGCAGCACCAGCGAGCCGGGCCGCATGTGCTTGCGGCGGGCGGTGGCGGTGAAGGACTCCAGGTCCTCGGGCCAGTCCCGGGCGGGCGCGGGGGCCGTGGGCGCGGAGACGAACCAGCCCCGGCCGTGCGAGGAGGTGACCAGCCCCTGGTCCACGAGGTGTGCGAGCGCCCGGCGCAGGGTGACGCGGGAGACGTCGAGCCGCGTGCACAGCTCGCGCTCGGGCGGCAGCTTGCTGCCCTCGGACAGGCCCCGCCGGGCGATCTCCTCGCGGATCCGGTCGGCGGCGCGCACCCAGAGCGGGTCGGCGCCGCCGTCCTGGGAGGCCGGGGGCGCGGCGGCGGGGGAGGTGTCGGTCATGACCGGAACCATACCACTTGCTACCAGTTAGTCCGGGACCGAGGGCCCGAGGCCAGGGGACCTTGGATGTTCTTTGGCCCGCGCAGGCAAGACCACAGCAGACCACTATTGACCAGTAGAAAACCACTCAGTACGTTCGAGGCGTCCCACCCCCTCGACGAGGAGCACGCGATGAGTACGGCCACCGCACCGGCCGCCGGCAAGAAGCCGGCCCGGATCATGCCGGTCATGCAGCGCATCGGCCGGAGCCTGATGCTGCCCGTGGCCACCCTGCCCGCAGCGGCGCTGCTGACCCGGCTCGGCGGAGCCGACCTGCTCGGCCGGGAGAACTTCCCGCTGCTGGTCCGCAAGCTCGCCATCGTCCTCGCGGCCGCCGGTGACACCGTCTTCACCCATCTGCCGCTGCTCTTCGCCGTGGGCGTGGCCATCGGCTTCGCCAAGAAGGCCGACGGGTCCACGGCCCTGGCCGCCGTGGTCGGCTACCTGGTCTTCAAGGCGGTCCTCGCGAGCCCCGCCTTCCCCAAGGGCGCGGACGGCGAGCCGCTGGACGCCAAGGTGCTCGGCGGCATCGTGATGGGCCTGATCGCCGCCCTCCTCTACCAGCGCTTCAGCCGCACCAAGCTGCCCGACTGGCTCGGCTTCTTCGGCGGCCGCCGGCTCGTCCCCATCCTGAGCGCCTTCGCCGGCGTCGCCACCGGAGTGGTATTCGGAGTGGTCTGGCCGACCGTCGGGAACTGGTTCTTCCACTTCGGCGAGTGGCTGGTGGGCACCGGCGCCTGGGGCGCGGGCGTCTTCGGCCTCGTCGTCCGGGCCCTCATCCCGATCGGGATGCACCACTTCTTCTCGTTCTTCCCCTGGTTCGAGGCGGGCACCTTCGTGGATCCGGCCACCGGCGCCGAGGTGCACGGCGACATCCACCGCTTCCTCGCCGGCGACCCCGCCGCGGGCCAGTTCATGACCGGCGGCTTCCCGATCTACATGTTCGCGCTCCCGGCCGCCGCCATGGCCATCGCGCACACCGCCCGCCCCGAGAACCGCGCCATGGTCAAGGGCATGATGATCTCCGTCGCGCTGACCGCCTTCGTCACCGGTGTCACCGAGCCCATCGAATTCGCGTTCATGTTCGTCGCGCCCGTCCTCTACGCCATCCACGCCGTCCTGTTCGGTGTCTCCATGGCCCTGTGCTACGCCCTCGGCATCCGCGACGGCTTCGGTTTCTCCTCCGGCGCCATCGACTACGTCGTCAACTTCGGCATCGCCACCAAGCCGCTGCTGCTCATCCCCATCGGCCTGGCCTTCGCCGCCCTCTACTACGTGATCTTCCGCTTCGCCATCGTCAGGTTCGACCTCCCCACCCCGGGACGCGAACGCGATCCGGACGCCGAGGCCGCCAAGCCCGCAGAGGGCGCAGAGGGCCCCGAGCCCGCGGAGGCCGCCGGGACCCGGACCGGGACACCCGGCACCGAAGCCCCCGGGTCCCCGCCCGCCCCGGCCGACGCCACCGTCTAGGCCCGCCGCACCGCCGCCGCCCCCGCGTCCCGCCTTCCCCCCCACCGCCAGGAGCCACCCCCATGTCCGCGTCCCGCATCACCTTCCTCCAGGGCCAGGCCGCCCAGGGCGCCGCCCTCGCCCGGATCGCCGACCGCGTCCGCACCCAGCTCGCCTCCCCGGACCTGGCCGCGCTGCGCACCGCCCGGCGCCCCCTGTTCACCGGCATCGGAGCCTCGTACGCCGCCCTCGCGGTCCCCGTCCAGCAGCTGCGCGAGGCCGGGGTCGTCACCCAGCGCGTCCTGTCCAGCGAGATCGAGACCGGCACCGCGGGCTTCGACACCGACTGCCTGATCGCCGTCTCCCAGGGCGGCCGCAGCTCCGAGACCCTCGCCGCCTTCCACCGCGCCGCCCCCGGCGTCACCCGGGCCGCGCTGCTCAACGTCGTACCGTCCCCGCTCGGCGACCTCGCCGACCTCACCGTGGACCTCGGCAACGAACCCGACTCCTACGCCTCCACCATCGGCTATACCGGCACCCTCGTGGCCCTCGACCTGATCGCGGGAGCCCTGGCCGGCCGGGAGGGCGACCCCTGGGACTCCATCGCCGAGCAGACCACCGCGGTCCACCGGCAGGCCACCGAGGTGGTGGCCGGGCTGCGCGGGCGCGCAGCGCGCTGCATCGCCTCCGACGGGGTGGCCGCGGGCGCCTCCCGGGCCTCCGCCGAGGAGGGCGCGCTGCTGCTGCGCGAGGTGGTGCGGATGACCGCCGCCCACTCCGCCACCCGCAACTACCTGCACGGCGAGATGGAATCGGCGGGCAACACCCTGCACCTCGTCTACGGGGACGGCCGCGAGATCGAACTGGCCCGCTCGCTCGCCGGGGCCGGCCACCTCACGCTGCTGATCACCACCGCCGACGTGGACGTCGCCGAGAACCTCTTCACCGTCCGGCTGCCGCGGACCGCCGACGCCGTCCGCGTCGTCCTGGAGACCGTCGTCCTCCAGGAACTGGTGGCCCAGCTCAGCGCCGAACGCGACGTACCGATCGAATCGTTCGTCTTCGCCAACGACGACACGAAGGAGGGCGGCCTCGACATGTCCGACTTCGAAGTCGCCGCCCACTCCCCGGCGCCCTGACCCCGCCGCCGCCCCCGTAGCCCCCAGGCCGCCCCCGGCCTCGGGGGCCACGGCCGTCTGCTGAGATCATCCGTCCATGGACGACGTACTGCGGCGACTGGCCGCCGTGGGCCCCTTCTTCACCGTCGCGTACGGCGAGGAACCGCCCGGGCCCGGATTCCGGACGCTGGAGGCGCTGTACGGAGAGCACCTCGGCCCCTACGTCGACGAGGTCGGGCGACGGACCGGGAGCGGACCCGGGCGGGTGGCGGCCTCGACCGCGCAGCTCGGGATCGCCTCCCGGCTCTGGTCCCTGGGGCTGGGCTGCGCCGCCCTCGCCGGGCGGGTGCCCGACCTCGACCCGGCCCGGGTGGGATGGCGGCTGCCCGCGGCGGGCTCGCTGGAACTGTGGCTGCCCGCCCCGGCGTCCCGGCCGGCCGGGGACCTCGGTGCGAGCGTGCTCGGGAACCTGGCCGTACTGGACCGCGCGCTGCGCGAACGGTACGGCGTCTCGGCGAAGGTGCTGCGCGGCAACGCCGCCTCCGGGCTGGTCGGGGCGCTGCGGGTACTGCTCGACCGGGTGCCCGGCGCCCTTGCCGTGGACCTCGCGGGAGCGCTGCTCGCCGAGGGCGGAGCGCTGGCGGGCACCGGCACCTTCGTCCACGAGGAGGGGCTCGGAGTGGCCTTCGTGCGCCGCAGCTGCTGCCTCTACTACCGGGTGCCCGGCGGCGGCTACTGCGGGGACTGCGTGCTGCGCACCCGCTAGGCCCTCGCGGACCCGCCCTGGCGCGGACGGGGCCGGACGCGGCGGCGCCACCGCACGCGCGAGGGGCCGCCGGGGAGCGGTCGCGCCGCTCCCCGACGGCCCCGCCCTGCGGGAGCGTTCCTAGAAGGTGAGGTTCCAGGAATCGATCTTGCCGGTGTCGCCGGCCGCGTTGTCGTTCACGCGGAGCTTCCAGGTGCCGTTGGCCACCTCGGAGGAGGCGTTGACGGTGTAGGTCTGGTTGATGTTGTCGGTGCTGCCGCCGGCCCGGTTGTGGACCGTGTAGACGGTGCCGTCGGGGGCGACCAGGTCGACCTTCAGGTCACCGATGTAGGTGTGCGCGATGTTCACGCCCACCTTGAGGGTGGCCGGGGCGTTGCCGGTCACGCCGGAGACGGTGATCGGGCTTTCCACGGTGGTGTTGTCACCGATGGCGAAGTCCGCGGTGTTCTCGAAGTACTTGCCCGCCGGCGGGGTGGCGCCGACCGCCTTCAGGGCGTCGACCTGGCCCTCTCCGAAGAAGGAGTTGTTGGCGGTCGTACCGGTGCAGCGGCCGTCGGCCGGGCAGGCGATGTCGTTGGCCTGGGTGGCCAGCTTGTCGCGGATCTGCGCCGGGGTGATGCCCGGGTTGGCGCTGGCGATCAGCGCGGCGACGCCCACCACGTGCGGGGTGGCCATCGAGGTGCCGCTCTTGGTGCCGTACTTGCCGCCCGGCAGCGTCGAGTAGACGTCGCTGCCCGGCGCCGCGACGTCGATGACGCCCTGGCCGAAGTTGGAGAACGAGGCCTTGGTGACGCCGGTGCCGTTCGCCGCGACCGTGACCACGCCCGGCAGTTCGGTCGGGATGTCCAGGCAGGCGTTGGTGATGGTGCGGGTGACCGGGGTCGAGTCGTTGGGGCTCGCGGTGTCGGTCGTCTTGTGGGCGAGGTCGTAGTTCTCGTTGCCCGCGGCGGCGATCTGGAGCGAGCCCTTGCTCTCGGCGTACTCCTGGGCGCGCTTGACGCCCTCGATGATGGCGGCCTGGTCGATGTTGTCCGGGCAGTTGAACTGCCACGGGTCGGTGTAGTAGCTGTTGTTGGTGACCTTGAAGCCGTGGTCACCCGCCCACACGAACCCGCAGATGGTGTTCTCGGCGAAGAAGAACGAGTTGCCCGGCTCGGCGACGCGGACCGCGGAGATCTTCACGCCCGGAGCCACCCCGACGACGCCCTTGCCGTTCTTGGCGGCCGCGATGGTGCCCGCGACGTGGGTGCCGTGGGTGTCCACGTCACGCCAGGCGCCGGCCCGGGTGTCGGGCTTGCCGTAGGCGCAGGAGACCGAGTCGGCCGCGTTGAAGTTCGGGGCCAGGTCCTGGTGCTGGTCGTCGACACCGGTGTCCAGGATGCCGACCTTCACCGAGGCCGAGCCGGTGGTGACGGCCCACGCCTGGTCCGCCTTGATTTGGCTCATGTCCGCGCGGACCGGCTCACCGGCGGCCGTCGCGGACTGCGCCGGGTTGGCGGGCAGGGCCGGGTCGTAGGCGTCGGCGGGAACGTCCGAGGTACGGGTGGCGCCGACCTTCTGCACACCGCTGACGCCGCGCATGGCCGTGGCGAAGTTCGCGGAGGCCGAGTGGGCGACGGTCACGCCGATCGCGTCGAAGGACGAGAAGACCGTGCCGCCGTTGGCGGTGATGGCCGAGCGGATCGCCGAGCCGTCGCCGGGGGCGCTGATCACGAGGTAGGCACGGGTGCCGGCGGCCCAGGTCGCACTCTGGGAAGCCGGGGCCGCAGCCTTGGGGGCGGCCGCCGGAGCGGAAGCCGGGGCGGAGCCGTTGGGGGAGACGGGAGCGGTGCCGGCGAGCGCGGCGGGGGCTCCGAAGGTGAGGGCGGCGCCAAGGGCGGCGGCCAGCACCAGACTCCGTCGGTGTCGGCCGGATATGTGGGGTATCAATGCGTCCTCCGATGGGCGCGGCAGTGCTGTTGGCACCTGCCGGGCCGTACGAAACGAGTGGTGGACGCAAGATGTCAGACGGGCTGCCCGCTAGGGAAGTACCTTTCCCCGCAGCAGAGTTGAAGATCACATGGCCGAAAACAGCCGTACGTGGGCATTCGTCGGTCTTCGTCGGGCTGTGACGCGCCCCCGCCGGCCGGAACCGGGCGGGGGCGGGCGCGGTGGCCGGGATCCGGCCGGACTGGGCACCGTGGGGGCGAGCCCTGTCCGGCCGGATCCCGGCCGGGGTGTGCCGGCCAGCCTCAGGCCGGGACCCCGTCCTTGGGGCCGGCCGCCGGGCCGGCCGCGGGTACGGTCGCCGGCACGGGCACCGTCGCCGGCGTCGCGTCGGGCTCGGGCTCGGCCTCGGGCGCGTGGCCGTCGTCGACCAGCGTGGTCTCGTCGAACGGCAGCCGGCCCGCGAGGACCTCCGTGGCGCGCTCCCGGTCGAACTCCTTGGTCCACGTGCCGATCAGCACCGTGGCGACGGCGTTGCCCGCGAAGTTCGTCATCGCCCGGGCCTCGCTCATGAACCGGTCGATGCCCACGATCAGGCCCACGCCGTCGACGAGTTCGGGCCGGTGCGACTGGAGGCCGCCGGCCAGGGTGGCGAGGCCCGCGCCGGTGACCCCGGCCGCGCCCTTGGAGGCCACGACCATGAACAGCAGCAGCGAGATCTGCTCGCCGAGCGCGAGCGGCTTGCCCATGGCCTCCGCGATGAACAGCGAGGACATCGTCAGGTAGATCGCGGTGCCGTCCAGGTTGAAGGAGTAACCGGTCGGCACGGTGATGCCGGTCACCGGACGGGACACGCCGAGGTGCTCCATCTTCGCGATCAGCCGTGGCAGCGCCGATTCCGAAGAGGACGTCGACAGGATCAGCAGGAACTCCCGCCCCAGGTAGCGCACCAGGGCGAACACGCTGACCCCCGTACAGACCCGCAGCAGCGTGCCCAGGACCACGAAGACGAAGAGCAGACAGGTGGTGTAGAAGCCGATCATGATGACCGCCAGGGACTTCAGCGCGTCCATGCCCGTCGCCCCGACCACCGCCGCGATGGCACCGAAGGCGCCCACCGGGGCCGCCCACATGATCATCGCGAGTATCCGGAACACCAGCTTCTGGAGGTGTCCGATCCCGCGCAGCACCGGTTCCCCCGCCCGGCCCATCGCCTGGAGCGCGAACCCGCACAGCAGCGCCACCAGCAGGGTCTGGAGCACCTCCCCGCCGGTGAAGGCCGACACCAGCGTCGTCGGGATGATCCCGAGCAGGAACTCCGGCGTGCTCTCGGCGCCGCCCGCCTTGGCCTGGGCCTCGCCGGCGTGCCGGACCGCCTCGGTCAGGTGCAGCCCGCTGCCGGGCTCCAGCAGGTTCCCCACGAGGAGGCCGATCGCCAGCGCGACCGTGGACATGACCATGAAGTAGCCGAGGGCGAGGCCGCCCACCGCGCCCACCTTCGCGGCCTTGCGGACGGAGCCGATGCCCAGCACGATCGTGCAGAAGATCACGGGCGAGATCATCATCTTGATGAGGTTCACGAAGCCGGTGCCCAGGGGCTTGAGCTCCACGGCCACGCCGGGGGCGGCGAAGCCGACGGCGATGCCGAGCAGCACCGCGGCGATCACCGCGATGTAGAGAAAGTGGGTCTTGTCGCGCCTGGCGGCCACGTCGCCTCCTGGGTGGTGAATGTGTTCCCGCAGACCATCGCCCGCCCTGTGACCCCGGTCACCCTTGCGTTCATTGAGTTCATGGCCGGGTGCACACTGAGCGCCATGTTCCGCTTCCCTCGACCGCCCCGTAGCCTCGCCGGCCAGCTGTTCGCCATGCAGGTGCTGCTGGTCACCGTCGTCGTCGCCGGGTGCGCGGTCTTCGCGTACGCGACCGCACGGGACCAGGCCGAGGACGCCGCGCGCCGCCACGCCGGGGCGGTGGCGCGGGCCGTCGCCGACTCGCCGTCGGTGCGCGAGGCCGTACGGGCGGGCGCGGGCGGCAGCGGCCCCTCGGCGGCCCTCCAGCCTTACGCGGAGCGGGTCCGCGCCGACGCGGGCGTGGACTTCGTGACGATCATGGCTCCCGACGGGCGCCGCTGGACCCACCCCGACCCGCGCCGGATCGGCGAACGCTTCCTCGGCAACACCGCCCCCGCGCTGCGCGGCGAGACCTTCAGCGAGACCTACACCGGCACGCTGGGCCCCTCCATCCGCGTGGTCACCCCGCTCGCGGACGAGGCGGGCCGGATCGTCGGTCTGGTCAGCGCGGGGATCACCGTCCGCGCCGTCAGCGACCGGCTCGCGGCGCAGCTCTCCGCCCTCGCCTGGGTGGCGGCCGGGGCGCTGGCGCTGGGCGGCGCGGGCACGTACGTGGTCAACGCCCGGCTGCGCCGGCACACGCACGGCATGAACGCCGCCGAGCTGAGCCGGATGTACGACTACCACCAGGCGGCCCTGCACGGTGTCCGGGAGGGGCTGCTGATGCTCGACGGCCACCGCAGGATCACCCTCATCAACGACGCGGGACGCGAACTCCTCGGCCTGCGCGGTGAGGTCACCGGCACCGGCGTCGCCGACCTCGGACTCCCCGCGCCGCTCACCGGGGCGCTGCTCGCCGACCGGCCCCGGGTCGACGAGGTGCACCTGACCACCGAGCGGGTGCTCGTCGTCAACAGCTCACCGGTGGCGGGCGGCGGCCGCCGGGGCACCGTGGTGACCCTGCGCGACCACACCGAACTCCAGGCGCTCACCGGTGAACTGGACCACGAGCGGGGCTTCACCCAGGCGCTGCGCTCACAGGCCCACGAAGCCGCCAACCGGCTGCACACGGTGGTCTCCCTCATCGAGCTGGGCCGCAGCGAGGAGGCGGTGGAGTTCGCCACCGCCGAACTGGAGCTGGCCCAGGCCCTGACGGACGAGGTCGTCACGGCCGTCGGCGAGCCGGTCCTGGTCGCCCTGCTGCTCGGCAAGGCGGCCCAGGCGCACGAGCGGGGCATCGAACTCGCCGTCACCCCCGACAGCGGGCCGGTCGACACCGGGCCGGGGGTGCCGCCCGCCCGGGACCTCGTCACGGTGCTCGGCAATCTCATCGACAACGCCGTCGACGCCCTGAGCGGGGTGCGCGGCGGCCGGATCGCGGTCACCGTGCGCAGCGACGCCGGCGGGCTGCTGCTGCGGGTCGCGGACAACGGTCCCGGACTCCCGGAGGGCGTGGACGTCTTCCGGCGGGGCTGGTCCGGCAAGGGTGAGGGGCGCGGGCTGGGCCTGGCGCTGGTCCGCCAGGTGGCCGACCGCCACGGCGGCCTCGTCGACGCGGCCCCCGGGCCGGACGGCGGCGCGGAGTTCACCGTGAGCCTGCCGCCGCACACCGCGCCGGCGGCGCCGGGCGGCCCGGACGGCAGGGACGGCAGGGACGGCAGGGACGCGCCGCGGCCGCCGGGGCCGCGGGGAGCGGCGCGCGGGCCGTCGGGCGCGCGGCCCGGCGAGGACGCGTCCGGCGCGGCGGGGACCGTACGGGATCCGGCCGCGGGGGCGCCCGGGGCTCGGCCCGGCATCCCCCGTCAGCGCCGCTCGGGCGGCACCGCGTGAGCGCGCCCGAGGTGCGGGTGCTGGTGGTCGAGGACGATCCGGTGGCCGCCGCCGCGCACGCCCTGTACGTGGGCCGGGTGCCCGGCTTCACCGCCGTGGCGGCCGTGCACTCCCTCGCCGAGGCGGCCCGTGTCCTGGAGCGTGCCCCCGTCGACCTGCTGCTGCTCGACCTCACCCTGCCCGACGGCCACGGGCTGCGCTTCGCGCGCGGCCTGCGGGCGGCCGGGCACCCCGTGGACGTGATCGCGGTGACCTCGGCCCGGGATCTGGCGGTGGTCCGCGAGAGCGTGTCGCTGGGCGTCGTGCAGTACGTACTGAAGCCGTTCGCGTTCCCGACCCTGCGCGAACGGCTGCTGCGCTACGCCGAGTTCCGTGCGAGCGCGGGCGAGGCGGCCGGGCAGGACGATGTGGACCGGGCGCTCGCCGCACTGCGCGCGCCGGCTCCGGCCGAGCTCCCCAAAGGGCTCAGCGCCGCGACCCTGGACCGGGTCGCGGCGCTGCTGCGGTCGGCGCCCGAGGGGCTGACCGCGGCGGGGGCGGCCGGGGCGGCCGGGATCTCGCGGATCACGGCCCGCCGGTACCTGGAGCACCTGGTGGACACCGGCCGCGCGGACCGCACCCCCCGGTACGGCCAGGTGGGCCGCCCCGAACTGCACTACCGCTGGCTGGCGGCGGCGGCCGGCTCGGTGTCGAACGCGTAGAACGTGCGGTGGTCCAGCATGTCGGCCGGGGTCACGTCGTTCCACGGCCGCATCGTGTCGCGCAGGTCGACCACGTTGGGGGTGCCGGCGGCCGGCAGGTAGGTGGACTGCGGGTGCTTGGCCTGCCAGTCGGCCCAGAGCTTGTCGATGAACGCGTGGTGCATCCAGAACACCGGGTCGTTGGGCGAGACCCCGGTGCCCATCTGGCCGCCGACCCAGACGTGGACCCGGTTGTGCAGGTTGGCGCCGCGCCAGCCCTCCAGGTTGTTGCGGAAGCCGTTGGAGGAGCTGTTCCAGGGGGCCATGTCGTAGACGGGCATCGCCAGGACGGCGTCCACCTCGGCCTTGGTCGGCAGCTGGGCGACGCCCTCGCCGAGCGCGCGCCGCAGGTAGTTGCGGCCGTCGACGCGTACGGCTATCTCCCACTTGCCCGTCGCGTAGGCGAAGGGTCCGTCCATGACCTGTCCGTCGCGGGCCCGGCCGGTGCCGCCGAGGAAGTCGGCGGCCCAGAGGGAGGAGCGGGTGGTGCGGTCGGCCGTCCAGTCCCAGTACGGGAGCGAAACGCTCGCGTCCACCGCCTGCAGAGCAGCCTCGAACTCCAGCAGAAACCGCCGGTGCCAGGGGAGGAAGGAGGGAGAGCGGTGGCCGACGCGGTCGCCCGAGTCGGTGTCGCTCATGATGAACCCGTTGTGGGTGGTCACGAACCGGTCGTAGCGGCCGGTGCGCTTGAGTTCGAGCAGCGCGTTGGTGAAGGCGCGCTTCTCCTCGGAGGTGAGCGCGGCCTGGTTCTTGCGGACGGTCATGCCGTGCCACCCATCTGCATCGGGGCGAGCTGGGCGCCCTGGAGCTCGCGCACGGCGGCCCGGGCCAGGGAGGTGGGCTCGGCGAAGGTCTCGTAGTGGTTGACCACGCTGATCCAGGTGCCGTCGGCGTTCTGCATCACGTGCAGTTCGCGGCCGTCTATCTTCACGGTCGGCAGGCCGGGGGAGTGGTGGCCGCCGTGGTGGCCGCCCCCGGTGCCGGGAGTGATCTGGATGCGGCGGCCCTGGTACACCTCGTCGACGGTGCCGGCCGGGGTGGTGGCGGCGCGCGAGTCGGTGGCGGCGGCGTGCGCGGTGGCGCCCGCGATGCCGAGGACGGTGAGAGCGCCGGCGGTGGTGCCCAAGGCCTGCCGGCGGGTGATCTTGTTCATGGCCGAAGAACTATCAGGGCCACGAGGGCAGTTGACCGCTATCCGGACATCCGTGGATAAGTTGTGTGGAAAACCAATGAAATGATCTTCCCGTCCGGACCGGCTCCACCGGCCGGGACAGCAAGATCTGCGGAGGAAATGCTACTGGACGGTAATTCTTGTGGTGAGACGGTGAAGGTATGGAGGAGATCACACCCCCGAGTCGGCCGGAAGGCGTGGTCCCCGCTCAAGGAGCGCCGGAACCGAATCTGTCGCGATCTGCCCCTTATAGTCCCGATATGGCTCTTCATGAGACGAAGGACGTACGTGCCCGGGACGCCGCGACGGACGTGTTCGCGTCCGCCCTCAGCGGCCAGATCCTCCCCAAGTACCGGATGCCCGACGACCCCGCACCCTCCGACGTGGTCTACTCGCTCCTCCACAACGAGCTCCTCCTCGACGGCAACGCCGCCCAGAACCTGGCCACCTTCTGCACCACCTGGTCGGACGACGGCGTACACCGCCTGATGAACGAGTGCCTCGACAAGAACATGATCGACAAGGACGAGTACCCGCAGACCGCCGAGATCGAGGCCCGCTGCGTCAACATCCTGGCCGACCTCTGGAACGCCCCGCCCGGCACCTCCGGCACCGGATGCTCCACCACCGGCTCCAGCGAGGCCGCCATGCTCGGCGGCCTCGCCCTCAAATGGCGCTGGCGGGCCCGCCGCCGGGCGGAGGGCGAACCGGCCGACCGCCCCAACCTGGTGTGCGGACCGGTCCAGATCTGCTGGGAGAAGTTCGCCCGGTACTTCGACGTCGAACTGCGCCAGGTCCCCCTGGAGCCGGGCGCCACCGGACTGCTGCCCCACCAGCTCGCCGCCCACGTCGACGAGAACACCATCGGCGTCGTCGCCATCCTCGGCGTCACCTACACCTGCGACTACGAACCCGTCGCCGCGATCTGCGAGGCGCTCGACCGGATCCAGGCCGAACACGGCTGGGACGTGCCCGTCCACGTGGACGCCGCCAGCGGGGGCTTCGTCGCGCCCTTCCTCCACCCCGACGTCGTATGGGACTTCCGGCTGCCGCGCGTGGCCTCCGTCAACACCTCCGGCCACAAGTACGGGCTCGCCCCGCTCGGCGTCGGCTGGATCATCTGGCGCACCGCCGACCTGCTCCCCGCCGACCTCGTCTTCGACGTGGACTACCTCGGCGGTGACATGCCGACCTTCGCGCTCAACTTCTCCCGCCCCGGGGGCGAGGTCATTGCCCAGTACTACCTCTTCCTGCGCCTCGGCCGGACCGGCTACCAGCGCGTCCAGCAGGCCTGCGCCGACACCGCCCAGTACCTCGCCGGGCAGATCGCCGACATGGGCACCTTCACCCTGCTCTACGACGGCCGGGGCGCGCTGCCCGCCGTCTCCTACACCCTCGCCGACCCGGAGGGGGCCGGCTTCAGCCTCTACGACCTCTCCGACCGGCTGCGGATGCGCGGCTGGCAGGTGCCCTCGTACCCGCTGCCCGCCGACCGGCAGGACACCGTCATCCAGCGCGTCCTGATCCGGCACGGGGTGACCCGCGACCAGATCGCCCTGCTCGTCACCGACCTGCGCCGGGCCGTCGAACACCTCAGCGCCCACCCGCAGCCGGTCCCCGCCGCCGAACCCCGCTCCGCCTTCCACCACTGACCGCTGCGGCCCCTCAGCCGGAACCCGACCAGCGCATCCCCAGGGCGGTCAGCGCGGCCACCCGCTCCGGCGGCAACCGCTGCGCCCGGGAACGCTGATTGGCGATCCACGACCCGAGCCGCAGCTCCCGGTCCCCCACCCGCTCCACGTGCGGGCGGGGGACCCGCAGATGCCCCTCCCGGGCCCGGAACAGCCGGGCCGCCTCCAGATGCCCGGCCCAGGCATCGGCATGGCTGCGGCGCGGCGGCGGCCGTTCCTCCTCGCGCACCGGGTCCAGCCCCAGCGCGTGCTCCAGCAGCCAGCGCTGCGCCCACCCCAGCCGGTCCCAGCCCAGCCGCTGCGCGCGCACCCAGGCCCCCAGGTCCTCGCCCTGCACCAGGAGCCGGCCCGGCCCGTCCGGGAGCCGCCCGCCCGCGTCCAGGTGCACCCGGGTCAGGTGGAAGGCCCGCTGCCAGCCGATGTCCCAGGCGGGGCACCAGGACGGGTCGATCGCGTCCAGGGCCTCCCGGCGGTCCTCGGGCAGCGCCCCCGGCCCCTCCCGGCGGGCGGCGGCCCGGTTGTTCTTCATCCACACCCCGACGGGCGCCCCGTGCCAGGTCGCGTTCACCGGCGGCAGCAGGTGCCCGTGCCCGGCGGCCCAGGCCCGGGCCGCCGCCAGCCCCTCCTCGAAGGCCACGTCGAAGTGGCTCCACACCATGCCGAGTTCGTCCAGCTCCCGGGTCCGCTCCCGGCTCAGCGCGCCCCGGCGGTACGTCCGCCGCGCGTCCGCGATCCACTGGCCGAGCGGGAATCCCGCCGGCGCCGCCGGCCCGTCCCCGCCGGACGCCGGCACCTTGTACGCGAACGGCACCCGCAGGTCCCCGGCCAGCGCGGCGTACGCCCGGGCCGCCTCCACCCCGCGCCGCCACTGCGTGTGCTCCGGGTTGAGCACGCGCAGCCGGATGAAGGCCGCCAGCAGCGCGGGATCCCGGGGCGTGGAGAAGCTCAGCAGCGCCCGCGCCCCCGGCCCGGGGCCCGTGCCCGGGGCGCCCGCACCGGCGGCGGGCGCCGGGCGGCCCGGCGCCTGCGGCTGGGCCAGGGCCTCCACCAGCCGCGAGTCGTGCGCCCTCAGCGCTTCAAGGAGCCGCGCGAGGTCCCCGTACGCCCGTGAGGTCAGCATCGACTCCGGTGACTCCCCGGGACCCAGCAGCACCGGCACCACCAGCGAGGCGACCTTTCCCTCGCCGGGCCGGATCCGCAGCGCCCGGCCCACGGCCTGCACCAGATCCGGCATGGAACCGCGTACGTCCGCCCAGAAGACGGAGTCGCACTCCTTGGTGTCCACCCCCTCGCCCAGCACCCGGACGCTGCCCAGGAAGGCCTTCTCCGCGACCCGGTCGGCGGCGAACGCCTCCAGCACCCGGCGCCGGTGCGCCGCCGGGTGCTGTCCGCACAGCCAGTCCGCCCACACCGTCCGGGGATAGGCCGGCAGGGGTGCGCGGCTCGCGGAGCGCAGCCGAGCCGCGACCGCCGGCAGGCCCGCCGCGAAGGCCTCGGCCTCCTTGGTCAGGTGGTGGAAGACCAGCGTCCGCCGGAAGCCCTGTTCGGCGGCCGCCTTCACCAGCGCGGCCTGGAGCGCGGCCAGCCGCATCCCGCGGACCCGGTCGGAGCGGCCGTCGGCGCCCAGCAGCACCTCCGCCTGGAAGCCGGGATCGCTGACGTCCACGCACACCACCCGGTACGGCGCGCAGATGCCCCGGTCGATGGCCTCGGACAGCGGCAGCGTGTAGCAGCGGGCGCCGAACGGACCCGCCGGATCGTCCTCCATGGACGCGACCAGCTCGCCGCGCCCGCGCGCGCCGCCGCCGGGCGCCGCGTACTCGGCGTCGGCGTCGGTGTCGTTGCCCGCGCCGGTCCCGGCCGCCGCCTCGGCCTCGGCTTCTGGCTCCGCCTCCGCCTCGGTCTCCTCGCCGTCCCGCCACACCCGGGGCGTGGCCGTCATGTAGAGCCGCCGGGCGGACGGGATGCGCGCGTTGTCGTGGACCACCGCCCAGGGCTTGCCGATCCGCCCCGACGTGCGGTGGGCCTCGTCGACGACCACCAGGTCCCAGGGCGGCAGCCCCGCCAGGTGCGCCCGTTCGAGCGTGCCCAGACCGAGGGAGGCGTACGTGGCGAACACGGTCACCCGCTCGACCGGCCGGGCGCCCCAGCGGGCCAGTTCGCCCGGATCGGTGGTGGTCGGCACCCCGGCGTCCTCGCCGCGCAGCGAGCACACCGCGACGGCCCGCCCGCTGCGGCCGCCCCCGCGCCAGGCGGCCACGGTCTGCACGAGCAGGTCGAGGGAGGGCACCAGGACGAGCACCCGGCCCGCCCGCAGCGCCTCTGCCGAGCGCACGGCGACCAGGGACTTGCCCGACCCGGTCGCCATGATCACCTGTGTCCGCAGGCCGCGGGCCGGCAGCCGGCCGCCGGCCGGCGGCTCCAGCGCGCGCACGACGGCGTCGACGGCCTCCCGCTGATGCGGACGCAGCTCCGCCCTCGCCGTACGACCCATGAGTCCGATCCCCCTTGATCTGCCGATTCGCCTCCAGGGGATATCTTGCCCCGATTATGAGTCAAAAGGGTGGCGGCGGACCGGCCGGTCGTCGCCGTCGTGTCCCCGCGGCGCGGGCCGTCCCGGCGGTGACGTCAGCGGGCGCCGAAGTTCTGCGTCCACCAGGGGCCGCCCGAACCGTTGTGGATGCCCACCCCGATGTCCTTGAAGGAGCAGTTGAGGATGTTCGCCCGGTGGCCCGGGCTCTTCATCCACGAGTCCATCACGTCCGCCGCCGTCTGCTGGCCCCGCGCGATGTTCTCCCCGTACGTGGACCAGCGGTACCCGGCGGCCGTGGTCCGCGCCCCCGGGTCCGCCCCGTCGGGGTTGGTGTGCGAGAAGAAGTCCCGCCGCGCCATGTCGTCGGAGTGCCCCTGGGCCGCCGACCGCAGCTGCGCGTCCTCCTTCAGCGGACCGCAGCCGGCCGCCGCGCGCTCGGAGTTGACGAGCGCGATGACCTGACCGGCCACCCCCGCCGGGGCGGGCGCCGGAGCCGGCGGGGCCGGGCGCGGCGGCGTGCTCCTGGACTGCGTGGGCGCCGGCGGCTTCGCCGCACTCGTGGACGGCGACGGGGACGCCGAAACGGAAGCCGGCGCCGAGGGGGACGGCGGGGCGGAGGGCGAAGCCGTCGCGGAGGGCGGCGCGGAGGGCAGGGCCGAAGCGCCGTCCGACGCGGAGAGCGCGGCCAGCCCGGAGGCCGACGCGCTGCCGGCCGCCTCGGCGCCCCGCTTGCCGGGGAGCGAGCCGAGATAGACCAGGCCCCCGCCCGCCACGCATGCCGCGAGCACGGCGCCGCCGATCACCCGGCGGCGGTTCTGCCGCCGCCTGCGCTGCGCCCCGCGCCCGGCGGCGGACCCGGCCCCCGGATCGCCCGCGTCGCCCCCCTTGCGGCGCGCGGCCCGGCCCGGCCCCGACACCACCGGGGTGAGCTGGGTCCCGGCGTCCGCGAACCCGGCCCCCGAGGCGTGGGGCGCGGCCTGCGCCCCGGCGAACGCCGCGCCCGCGGGCGCGAAGCCCGCGGCCGTGGCCGCCCGTACGCCCGCCAGCAGCGCCGCCGTCACCGGGACCAGCGCCAGACCGGCCAGCAGCCCCTCCGCCGGCACCAGTCCGTTCCACAGCCCGGAGCAGCGCAGGCACTCCCGGGCGTGCCGGGCTATCCGCTTGCGCCACAGCGCGGACGGCCGTCCGTCCCAGGTGCCCGTCATGGCCCGCAGCCCCTCGCACGGGGGCTGGGCCTCCAGCGCCCGCTCCACCACCCGGGCCGCTTCCAGCTGGGCCTTCATCCGCTGCACCCGTACCGCCGTGTGCTGCGGGGTCAGCTCCAGCGCGGCGGCCGTCTCGGCCCGCGTCACCTCACCGGCGCACTCCAGCCACCACAGCGACAGCAGCGCCCGGTCGTCGGGCTCCAGCCAGCGCGTGGCGCGGGCGGTCTCGCGCCGCTGCCCGGACAGGTGGAGGCGTACGACGGTCAGGTCGGCGAAGTCGGCGCCGGGGTCGGCGACGTCCGCGGCCGCCTCCAGTCCGCTCTCGCCCGGACCGCCGCTGCGGGCCTGCCAGTGCGCCCGCACCCGGTTCATCGTGATCGCCACCAGCCAGGACCGGAAGCTCTCGTCCGACCGCAGGCCGCCCAGCCCGTCCAGCGCCCGCAGCATCGTGTCCTGGACCACGTCGTCCACGTCGCACGACCCGTTCAGGGCCCGGCCGACGATGTTGTAGACGAGCGGCAGGTGGGTGCTGACGAGCTCGTCCTGGGCGCGGGGATCGCCCGCGCGGGCCGCTGCCACCAGCGCTGCCGTGTGCTGTGTACTCATGTGAAAGTCCCCGTCCGTACCGGCGGTCGATGATGCCCAATAACTGGGAGACCGTCGAGCGGGGGCCCGATAACGGATATCCGGAGAAAAACTTTCGGGGCTGCTCCGAACGGGGCGCCGGGCCCGGTCGCGGGGGTGTTCACAGCAGCGGCGACAGCGCCCGCGCCGCCGCTCTCAGCGCGGGCGCGTAGGCCTCGACCTCCGCGCGGGAGACCAGGAAGGTGACGGTGGTGACGGAGACCCCGCCCACCGGACGGCCGTCCGGGCCGGGGACCGCCGCCCCGGCGCAGCGGATCGTGGGCTCGTTCTCCTCGTCGTCCACGGCGAAGCCCCGTTCCCGGACCGAGGCCAGTTCCGCCTCCAGCTCCACCGGGGTGGTCAGCGTCTTCGGGGTGCGGCGCGGCAGGCCGGCCGCGGCGGTCAGGGCGCGGACCTCCTCGGGGGGCAGGAGCGCGAGGACGCTCTTGCCGATGGCCGTCGTGTGCAGCGGCATCCGCATGCCGACGCGCGAGGCCGTCCTGAAGGGCTGGTCGGCCTCCAGCTTGCGGACGTAGGTGATCGTCTCCCCGGTGAGCAGGGCCAGGTGGACCGTCTGGCCCGTCTCCCGCCGCAGCTCGTGCAGGACCTCGTCGACGCCGGCCGGCTCCGCCGCGCCGACCAGCGCCGCCAGTCCGCGCAGCCGGGGGCCGATGCCGTAGCGGCCCTCGCCCTCCGCCCGTACGAAACCCTGCTCGGCCAGCGCCGCGAGGATCCGGAAGGTGCTCGACTTCGGCACGGCGGCCGCCGCCGTCACGTCCGTCAGCCGGTGCGGTCCGCCGGGGGCGGCGACCGCCTCCAGGATGCGCAGGGACTTCTCCAGGGCCGATCCGGCGGCCGAGGTGCGGCCGCCCGCGCCCCCGCGCGCGAGCCGTGGAACGTCCTCTCCGGGGCCTTGCTCCGTTGACACGTCGTCTCCCTGGGTGGGTAAGGTCTGGACCACGAAGTTCCGGCACACGATACCTCGTTCCACTACGTGGAACACATCGGAGGGTCCCTTGTCCTGCCATCCGTACGCGGTCATAGTCGCCCAGCGTCTGCTGCCGGTCCTGCGCACCACCGGCGCGGACGAGGCCGTCCGCGCCACCACGGCCCTGCTCGCCGCCGGCTGCCGCGCCGTCGAGCTCACCACGACCACCCCCGGCTGGGCGGAGGCCGTCGCCCGCACCGCCCCGCTCGCCGACGCCCACGGCCGCCCCGCCCTGATCGGCGTCGGCACCGCCACCACCGCCGCCCACGCCGAAGCCGCCCTCGACGCCGGCGCCGCCTTCCTCGTCTCCCCCTACCCCGCCCCCGAGGTCCGCGAGGTCGCCCGGCGGCGCGCGGCGGCGTTCGTCGAGGGCGGCTACACCCCCGGCGAGATCGCCGCCGCCGCCCGCTCGGGCGGCGCCGCGAAGGTCTTCCCGGCCCACGTGGGGGGCCCGGACTTCATCCGCTCCCTCAGGGCGGTCCTCCCCGACGCCCTCCTCGTGCCGACCGGCGGCATCCGCCCCGGCGAGGTCCGCGCCTGGCTCGCCGCGGGCGCGAGCGCCGTGGGCATCGGCAGCGGACTGCCCGCCGACCCCGCCGAACTGGCCGCCATCTTCGCGGAGCTGGCCGGACCGTGCTGCGCCGCCCGCGGCTGCGACCGGCCGGAGCCGTCCCGCGGCTCCGGGGCGCGCTGACGGTGGCGGGCACCGCCGGCCCCGCCGGCTCCCCGCGCGGCTACGACGTCCTCGTGCTCGGCGAGGTCCTGGTCGAGATCCACGCCGACACCGCCCTGCGGGCGGCCGCCGACGGCACCGGCGCGCGGATCTCCTACTCCGGCGACGCCCTCAACGCCGCGGCCGCCGCCGCCGCGGCCGGGGCCCGCACCGCCCTGCTCGCGGTCGTCGGCGACGACGAGCTGAGCGTCCCGCTGCTGAGCCGCGCCGCCGAACTGGGCGTGGACGTTTCCCACGTCCGGCGTGCGCCCCGCCCGAACGGCGCCTACCTGCTCGGCGCCGACACCGAAGGCGAGCGGGAATTCGTCTACTGGCGCGCCCACAGCGCCGGTTCCACCCTCTCCCCGGCCCACACCGAAGCCTGGCGGGACCTGCTGACCGGTACGAAGGCACTGGTCACCAGCGGGATCACCGGCGCCCTCTCCCCGAGCGCCCGGGAGGCCGTCCTGGACGCGGCGCGCACGGTCCACGCCGCCGGCGGGCACGTCACCTACGACCCCAACCACCGGCCCCGGCTGACCGGCCGGAGCGAGGCCCGGGAGCTGCTGGCCCGGATCGCCCCGCTGACCGGCCTGCTGAAGACCTCCTGCCCGGCCGACGCACTCGCCCTGGTGGACACCGGCGCCCCCGGCACGGCCGCGGCCCGCTACCGGGCGCTGGGGGCCCGCGCGGTGGCCGTCACCTGCGGGGCGGACCGGCTGCTGCTGGACGACGGGGGCCGCGTGGCCCGCTTCCCGGTCCCGGCCGACCCGGCGCCCGTCGACGCGACCGGTGCCGGGGACTGCTTCACCGGCACCGCCACGGCCCGGCTCGCGCTGGGCGACACCCTCGCGCGGGCGGTCGCCCACGGCGTGGCGGCCGCCTCCCTGTCGGTCTCCGGGCGCGGCGGCACCGGTCACGTCCCGGCCTTCGCCGACACCGCCGCACTGGCGGCTACGGTCCGCCCGGATGCGGGGCCGGGCCCCTGACCCGGCCCGCCGAGGGGGTGTGTGGAGGGCGCCGCCGGGCCGGAACGGTTTCCGCGGCCCGGCGGCGCCGGTCGGGTGGGGCCGGGGGCCGGCCGCCGGCCGGCCCCCGGGCCGGTCAGTGGCCGTGCAGGCCCCGGTCCACGGCGGCGGTCAGCTCGCCCTCGGCGGTGTCGGCGTCCAGAGACCAGAACATCGCCCCGCCCAGGCCCTGTTCGCGCACGTACCGGGCCTTGGTGTTCAGCACCTGCGGGTCGTCGTAGGTCCACAGGGTGGTGCCGTCGAAGAGCCAGGCGTGGCCGCCGCGCCGGTCGCGGTGCACCTGGTAGGTGCCGGAAGCGGCCAGCTTCTTGAGTTCCTTGTAGTCCTCGTACCCGGCCGCCCAGGTGGCGGGCGCCGGACCCGTCGCGGGCTGTCCCATGCCGTCGCCGCCGCCGCTGACCCCGGTCCAGCCCTGGCCGTAGAACGGCATGCCGACCACCAGCTTCCGGGCCGGCGCCCCCCGGCGGCGCCAGGCCTCCACCGTGCCCTCCACGCTGAAGTCCTCACGGGCGCGCAGGGCGGACTGCTGCGCCGTGGTCTTCTCCCCGGACACGTGGAAGTCGTAGCCCTGGAGGTTGACGAAGTCGAGGCCGCGCATGATCCGGCGGACGTCGAAGCCCGCGTCGATCTTCGCGCTCGCGGTCGGGACGAAGGCGGACAGCTCGTACGTCCGCCGCTTCTCGCGGCCGTACGCGTCGAGCTGACGGCGGAACTCCTCGACCAGCGCGGCGAAGTTGCGCTTGTCCTCCGGCCGGAACGTGGTGTCGGTGTCGCCCGCCGAGCCGGGCCACTCCCAGTCCAGGTCGATGCCGTCGAAGAGGCCCGCCGCCGCGCCCGCGCCGCCCCGGGCGCCGTCCTGCGGGAGGTTCCCCTTCAGGTACAGGTCGATGCAGGAGGAGACGAAGGCCTTGCGCGAGGCGGGGGTGAGGGCGGCGTCCGAGAAGTGGGTCGACCAGCTCCAGCCGCCCAGCGAGATCATCACCTTGAGCCCCGGGTGCCGGGCCTTGAGCTCCCGCAGCTGGTTGAAGTTGCCGGCCAGGGGCTGCTCGGCCGTATCGGCCACCCCGTCGACGGAGTTCGCCGCGTCGAGCGGGCGTACGTAGTCGGCCCACGCGTCGGCCTCGCCGGGCACGTTCCCGGTGAAGCACTTGCCGTCGGCGCTGACGTTGCCGAAGGCGTAGTTGACGTGCGTGAGCCGGGCGGCGGTACCGCTCGTCTCCAGGTCCTGGACCTGGAAGTCCCGCCCGTAGACGCCCCACTGGGTGAAGTACCCGACCTTGCGGAACGAGGTGTCGTGGCCACCGCCCGCCGCTGCCGCCGCCTCCTGCGGACCGGCGGCGGCGGTGGGCGCGAAAGCGGTCAGCAGGGAGAGGGAACAGGCGGCGACGGCGAGCCTGCCGAGCGTGCTGCGGCGCATGGGCTTCCTTTGCGGATGCGGGGGAGTGGTGCTCGTCAGCCGGAAACTATTGGTCTGGACCAGCTGGGTCAAGGGTGCGTTCACCTCGGGTTCCGCACGGCGGCCCGGTCGTCCGAAATTCATCCTTCACGGCCCTGGGCACCTTTGCGCCCCCTCGCTACCCTCCGCGCATGATTCCCACGGTGGTCTGGGGCACGGGCAATGTCGGCCGCGCGGCGATCCGCGCCGTCGACGCCCACCCGGCGCTCGAACTCGCGGCAGTGATCGTCCACAACCCCGGAAAGGTCGGCCGCGACGCGGGCGAACTCGCCGGGCTGGAACATCCGTTGGGGGTGGCGGCGACCGATGACAGCGAGGCGGTGCTGGCCGGCCGCCCGGCCGCCGTCGTCTACGCGGCGTCCGGCGACGTCCGCCCCGACGACGCGCTCGCCGACATCACCCGGGCGATAGCCGCCGGAGCGGCCGTCGTCAGCCCGGCCCTCTACCCCCTCTACGACCACCGCAACGCCCCGCCGGAGTTCCGGGACCCGGTGCTCGCGGCGGTCGCGCGGGGCGGTGGCTCGCTCTTCGCCTCGGGTGTCGACCCCGGCTGGGGCAACGACGTGCTCCCGCTGCTGCTCAGCGGCCTCGGCACCCGGGTGGACGTGATCCGCTGCCAGGAGATCTTCGACTACTCCACCTACGACCAGCCGGACTCCGTCCGCTACCTGGTCGGCATGGGCCAGCCCATGGACTACGAACCGATGATGCTCATGCCCTCCGTCCCCACCATGGTGTGGGGAGGGCAGGTCCGGATGATGGCCCGAGCCCTGGGCGTGGAACTCGACGAGATCCGCGAAACCTCGGACCGCCGCCCCCTCGACACCACGGTCACCACCCGCACCATGGGCGAGTTCGAGGCCGGCACCCAGGGCGCCATCCGCTTCGAGGTGCAGGGCATCGTCGCGGGCGAACCGCGCATCGTCATCGAACACGTCACCCGCATCCACCCCTCCTGCGCCCCCGACTGGCCCGCGCCGCCCGACGGGACCGGCGCCCACCGCGTCGTCATCGAGGGCCGCCCGCGCATCGAGGTCACCGTCGAGTGCACCGACGAGGACGACAACCGGTCGGCCGGAGGGAACGCCACCGCCGTCGGCCGCCTCGTCGGCGCCATCGACTGGCTGGTCGACGCGGAGCCCGGACTCTACGACGCGCTCGACATCCCGCTGCGGCCCGCAGTCGGCAAACTCGGAAGGAAGCAGTCATGAGAATCGACGTCCCCGAAGGACAGCACCCCATCGAGTACGTATGGGGCGACATGGTCCCCGGCATCGGCATGGCCGCCGCCAACTTCTCCCTGTCGGTCTACGCCCACACCACCCTCGGTCTGCGCGAGTTCGAGGCCGCCCGGCTGCGCATCGCCCAGATCAACGGCTGCGTCTTCTGCCTGGACTGGCGCACCGACCGGGACGGGGAGAAGGTCGAGGAGGGCTTCGCCGACGCGGTGACCGAGTGGCGCACCACCGGTGCCTTCGACGAGCGCACGCGGCTGGCGGCGGAGTACGCGGAGCGCTACGCGCTGGACCACCACAACCTGGACGAGGAGTTCTGGGAGCGGATGGGCGCGCACTACAGCCAGTTGGAGATCGTGGAGCTGAGCATGAGCATCGGCTCCTGGCTCGCCTTCGGCCGGCTCAACCACGTCCTGGGCCTCGACAGCGTCTGTGTGCTGCCGAGCGGCTGACACGGCCCGGGGCCGGACGGGGGCGCACCCTCCGTCCGGCCCCGGGATCCCTTCCGGCTCAGAGGTCCGTGGCGATGATCTTCTCGATGTTCCGCTCGGCGAGGGCCGTGATCGTCACGAACGGATTGACGCTGGTGTTGCCGGGGATCAGCGCTCCGTCGATCACGTAGAGGCCGGTGTAGCCGCGCAGCCGGCCGTAGTTGTCGGTCGCCTTGTTCAGTACCGCGCCGCCCAGCGGGTGGTACGTGAGGTGGTCGCCCCAGATCTTGTTGGTGCCGAACAGGTCGGACCGGTAGATCGTCCCCTCCTTCGAGTTGATCTTGTCGAAGATGGTCTTCGCCATGTCGATGGAGGGCTGCTTCCAGGCCGTCTGCCAGTTCAGCTCGACCTGGCCGGCGGCGGCGTTCCAGGTGAACTGGGCCCGGTTGGGGTTCTTCGTGATCGAGAGGTAGAAGGACGCGTACGTCTCGATCCCGGTCGGCAGCGGGGCGACCTCGGCGAAGGCGCCGCCCGCGTCCCAGTTGTCGATCCCGCCGCAGGGGATGGAGGCCTGCACCTTGCCGGTGGGGTCCCACATGTGGTTCGCCCGGCCGCACATGACGTTGCCGTTGTCGCCCCAGCCCTTGCCGATCTCGTCGTTCAGGTTCGCCAGCGCGCCCGTGGCCTTCAGCCTGACGAGGAGCTTGCTGGTGCCCACGCTGCCCGCCGCGAAGAACACCTTGTCGGCGGTGACGGTCTTGGTGGCGACCACCGCCCCGGTGGTGTCGAGCTGCTCCATGGCGACCGTGTAGCCGCCACCGCCCGAGGGGGAGACGGTGGTGACCCGGTGCAGCGGGGAGATGCCGACCTTGCCGGTCGCCTTCGCGGCGGCGAGGTAGGTCTTCTGCAGGGACTTCTTGCCGGCGTTGTTGCCGTAGAGGATCTCGCCGGCGACCGCGGACTTGGGGACGGTCCCGGCCACCTCCTGCTTCATGTAGTCCCAGTCGTACACGTCCGGGACGAAGACGAAGGGGAATCCCGAGCGCTGGGCGTGCTTGCGGCCCACCCGGGCGAACTGGTAGCAGTCCACCGTCTCGAACCAGTCGGGGTCGATCAGTCCCACCCCGAGACCGGCGTTGGCGCGGGGGTAGTAGGTGTTGTACATCTCGTCGGCGTTCACCGAGGGCAGGATGGCCGCGAAGTTCTGCCGCTTGGGCGTCACCGCCATGCCGCCGTTGACGAGCGAGCCGCCGCCGACCCCGCGGCCCTGGTACACGATGATCCCGCCCATCTCCTCGGCGTCGAGGATGCCCGTGTACTTGGGGACGGCCGAGTCGATGGGGAAGCCGAGGAAATTGCTGAGCGGGGCCTTGGTCTTGGTGCGCAGCCAGTACGAACGGTAGTCGGGCTTGGTGGTGTTGGCGAAGATCTTGCCGTCGCTCCCGGGGGTGTCCCAGGCCATGCCCATCTCGATCATGTGCACGTCGACCCCGGCCTGGGCGAGCCGCAGCGCGGCGACCGAGCCGCCGTAGCCGGTGCCGATCACGAGGGCCGGGACATGGGCCCCGGAGTCGATCGGGGGGTTCGCGGCGGCCGTGCCGACGGCGGTTTTCGCCTGGGCGGGGGTGGTGTTGACCGCGAGGGCCACGGCTCCCAGAATAGAACTGGTTCCAGCGATGAATCCACGGCGTGAAACACCCTTGGAGACCTTGCTGTGCAGGCTTTTGTCACTCATGTGACCTTCCTCACTCTCGACGGAGTGAGAACAAGTTCTACTGTTGAGTGCTTGCTAAGTCACTACATACGACGAGGTAACTTCCGGCTCGTTCCGCTTGCCGAACCGCCGGGGCTCCAGGGGCAACCCGCCCGGAAAGTGGCTCCCGGCGCCGGCTGTCGACCCGACTTCCCCCCGACCGACCCCCGAATTCGGTGGATCTTCGCGCCGTGCCGTGCCATGGTTGGTCCCACCGAAGGGGTGTAGCTCAGCTGGCCAGAGCAACGGTCTCCAAAACCGTAGGTCGCAGGTTCGACTCCTGCCGCCCCTGCCCTCGCAGGACAGTCGAAGGCCCGTACCGGCGCGCAAGCAGCCGGCGCGGGCCTTCGGCGTATCCGGGGCCGGAGCCCGCTCAGGGGGCCGGCCTCCGCGCCCGTCTCCGCACCCGGTCCGCGCCCGGCTCCGCGCCCGTCTCCGCGCCCGGCTCCGTGCCCACGCCCGTGGCCGGATCCGGTCTGTGCGGCGGACGCCGTTCCGGGCGAAAGGCGGCATCTGGCAGACTTGGCCGGGTTGTCCGGGCGGCGCAGGACAGGAAACCGGTGCGAATCCGGTGCGGTCCCGCCACTGTGACCGGGATCCCGACCGTGGGATCTCGGGAGTCAGACACTGACGCGCCGCCTCTTCACTTCGACCGGGGACGAGGATCCCCCGGAGAGGCCTTCCCATGTCGCGTTCCCGCGCAGCCCTGCGCTCCTTCGCCGCCCTCGCGCTCCTGACCCCGCTCGCCGCCTGCAGCGCACCGGCCGGGGCGGACCGGCCCGCCGCCGACGCCCGGCCCGCGCCCGGGTACCCGTACACCGTCACCAACTGCGGTGTCACCAGCACCTTCCAGGCGCCGCCGAAGCGGGCCGTCACCATGAACCAGCACGCCACCGAGATCATGCTCGCCCTCGGACTCCAGGACCGGATCGCGGGCACGGCCTACCTCGACGACTCCGTACTGCCCGCCTACCGGCCGGCCTACGACAAGATCAAGGTGCTGGCCAAGGAGTACCCCTCCAAGGAGGTCCTCCTCGGCGCCGGCCCCGACTTCGTGTACGGCGGTTACGCCAGTGCCTTCGACAAGGCGCAGGGCCGTGACCGCGAAGCCCTGGCGAAGTCCGGCATCAACTCCCGTCTGAGCGTGGAGTACTGCACGCGGGGCCCGGTCGGCCTCGCGCAGCTGAAGACCGAGATCACCGAGGTGGCCCGGACCTTCGGAGTGCCCGAACGCGGCGCGGCGCTCATCGCGGACGAGCAGCGCCGCGTCGACGCCGTCACAGCACGGGTGAAGGACGCGCCCAAGCCGTCCGTCTTCGTCTACGACTCCGGCGAGGGCTCGGCCTTCACCTCGGGAGGCGAGGGCATAGGCAATGAGATCGTCTCCCTCGCCGGGGGGACGAACGTCTTCGCCGACCTCAAGGACACCTTCGGCGACGTGTCGTGGGAGAAGGTCATCGAGCGCGCGCCCGAGGTCGTCCTCATCTACGACTACGGCGGTACCACCGTCGAGTCCAAGAAGCAGCGCCTGTTGAACGACCCGGCGCTGGCGCAGGTTCCCGCCATCCGCGACCAGCGGTTCGTCGTGCTGCCGTTGTCCTCGGCCGTCCTCGGCGTCCGCGTCGCCGACGCCGTCGAGTCCCTGGGCCGCCAACTGCACCCCGACGCCGCGTGAAGCGGCGCCGGACCGCCACCGTCCTCGTCCTGCTCGCCGTCCTCCTCGCCGCGTCGTCGGTGGCGGGGCTCGCGCTGGGCCCCGTACGGATCGGCCCCGGGAAGGTCCTCGGCCTCGTGCTCGCCGGGCCCGGGGCGCGCGGCGGGGCCTTCGCCTCCATCGTGTGGGACGTCCGCATGCCGCGGGTGCTCCTCGGCACGGTCGTCGGCGCCGGACTCGCCGTCGCGGGCGCCGTGCTCCAGGCCCTGGTCCGCAACCAGCTCGCCGACCCCTTCCTGCTCGGTGCCTCCTCGGGTGCCTCGGCCGGCGCCGTGCTCGTCCTCGTCTTCGGTACGGCCGCGGGCGCGGGCGCCGCCGGGTTCGCGGCCGGAGCCGGGGTGCCGCTCGCCGCGTTCGCCGGCTCCCTGGCCGCGCTCGTCGCCGTCTACGCGATGGCCCGGCGCGGGGGCACGATGACCACCGGCCGGCTGATCCTGGCCGGAGTCGCCGTGCAGTACGTCCTGTCCGCGCTGACCAGCCTGGTGCTCGTGCTGTCCGCGCGCCCCGACCAGATCCGCTCCGTGCTCTTCTGGACCCTGGGCGGCCTCGGCGGCGCCCGCTGGGACGAACTCGCGCTGCCCGCCGCCGCGCTGCTCGTCGGCACCGTCCTGCTCGTCGCCCTGGCCCGGCCGCTCGACCTGCTGCTCGCGGGCGAGGAGGGCGCGCACACCCTCGGGCTGGACACGGGCCGGTTCCGGGCCGCCGTCTTCGTCCTCACCTCCCTGGTCATCGGGGTGCTGGTGGCCTACAGCGGAGCGATCGGCTTCGTCGGGCTGATGGTTCCGCACGCCGCCCGGATGGTGGTCGGCGCCGGCCACCGGGCACTGCTGCCCGTCGCCGCGCTGGGCGGGGCCGTGTTCCTGACCCTGGCCGACCTGGTCGCCCGGACGGCGGCGGCGCCCGAGGAGATACCCGTCGGCGTGGTCACCGCGCTGGTGGGCGGGCCGTTCTTCCTGTGGATGCTGCGCAGGTCCGGCCGGAGCGAGGGGGTTTCCGCATGACGGGGCGTCCGCCAACGCCGGGGAAGCCGGTGGAACTCGCCGTGGAGGCCGTGCGTTACGAGGTCGACGGGCAGACCCTGCTGCACGGCGTCGACCTCACCGCCCGGCCCGGCGAGACGGTGGGGGTGGTCGGCCCGAACGGCAGCGGCAAGACCACGCTGCTGCGCTGCGTCTACGGCACCCTGCGGCCCTCCGGCGGCCGGGTTCTGCTCGACGGGGCCGACGCGGCCTCGCTCGGCGTCAAGGAACGCGCCCGGCGGGTGGCGGCGGTCCCACAGGAGGCGGGCGGCACCCTCGGACTGACGGTCCGTGAGGTGGTCGCCATGGGCCGCAGCCCGCACAAGAGGTTCTGGGAGCAGGACGGTCCGCAGGACGCCCTGTGCGTCGGCGCGGCCCTGGAGACCGTCGGCGCGGCCGCCTTCGCCGACCGCCGTTTCGACGAGCTCTCCGGCGGCGAACGCCAGCGCGCGCTCGTCGCCCGCGCCCTCGCCCAGGAACCGGGCCTGCTCGCCCTGGACGAGCCCACGAACCACCTCGACATCCGCTTCCAGCTGGAGGTCCTGGGGCTGGTGCGCGGGCTCCCCGCGACCGCCCTGCTGGTCCTGCACGACCTCAACCTCGCGGCGTCGTTCTGCGACCGGCTGTACGTGCTGGAGGCCGGCCGCGTCGCGGCGTCGGGCCCGCCGGGCGAGGTGCTGACGGAGGAGATGCTGGCCGCGGTCTACGGAGTCCGCACGCGTATCGGCGTCCACCCGACCACGGGCGCCCCCAGCATCGTCTACCTGCCCTGAGCCCGCGCTCCCGGCGCCACGGGCACGCCACCGCTCAGCCCCGGCAACGGACCTACGACTGGCGAACGAGAAGCTCGTCGGCGAGGTGTACGGCCGGACCACCGCCACCGATTTAGCCCGGCGCTCGGGGAGCTCGTGAAGCTGAGGGGGGCGTGGCTGGACAGCCGCCGCTCCCGGGCCGAATTCCTCGACGGGCACCCGCCGGTGCTCGGTCCCGCTTTCACCGGACCGCCGGTCGAACCGGGGCCGGAGCCCCGGGACCGGGTCGCCCCGGCCATGCGCCTGCGTGCGGTGACCAGCGTCGTCGGCGTGCCCGCGCCGGCGGTCCCGACCGGCCCGGCCGACGGGCTGCGGATCGTCGGGCGGGCCGGTCGGGACCGGTGCCTGGCGGTGGCGCAGGCCGTCAAGGGCCGGCTGCGGCGCCCTGGGTGTGCCGTCCCGCGCGGCGGTGGGTCAGTGGTCCGGCCGGGCCAGGCGGCGGAGCAGGGGGAGTGCCTGGTCGAGGGGGACCGCGTCGAAGAACGCCGCGTCGGCCCGTTCGACGGCCGCGATGGCCCGGGGCGCCAGCTCGGCGCCCGCCTCGGTGACCCGCAGCCGCTTGGCCCGGGTGTCGGCCGGGTCGACCTCGCGCGCGACGAGCCCCTTCTGCTCCAGCGCCCGGAGTACCTGCGAGGTCATCTTCACGTCGGTGCCGGCCTGACGGGCGAGGGTCAGCTGGTTGGGCTGTTCGCCCTGGGAGTTGAGCCACCAGGCGCAGGCGAGCAGCACGAACTGCACGTGCGTGAGGCCGAGCGGTGCCAGCGTCGCGGCCATGTCGCGCTGCCAGCGCAGCGTCGCGTGCCACAGCAGGAACCCGGGGCTGTCGGCCGGGCGCAGCGCCATCAGCGGGCCGCCGGTTCGCCCGAGGGGTCGGAGGGGTCGGAGGCGTCCGGCCCGGCCGGCTCCGCGAGGGCGACCAGTGCGGCCATGGTCTGCGGCCAGTCGGCGGTGATGCCCGGTCCGATCTCGGGGCCGGCCTCGTCCGCGCCCGTTCCGGTGATCTCCATCCGGTAGGTCACACGGATCCGGCCCGGCCCGGCCGAGTCGAGGCGGTGCAGGGTCCGCAGCACGAGGCCGCCGAACTGGGCTTCGTCGACGAAGAGTTCGTTCTCCACGGCCTCGGCGATGACCAGCGGGATGGGGTCTTCGCCGGGCGGGGTCATCGTGATGCGGGTGCCCGCGGCGAACGGCCCGTCGATCTCGATCTTCTCGACCCCGTCGTTCCAGTCGGCCCAGCGCTCTACTTCGGCCCAGAGCCGCCAGACCGCAGCGGGGGTGGCGGTGGTCTCGACGCTGTGCTCGTACGTCCACATGGTGCGGGCTCCCTCGGGCGGCCGGTCAGATCTTCTGTCCACAGACTATCTGTGCGCAGACTATCTGTCCAGGGGTGGTCGGGATGCCCCGGCGGGAACGCGCGGAGGGGCCCGCGGCGCCGCGCGCCACGGGCCCCTCGGTGGGGAGTTTCGCTAGCCGCCGTACGGGCGGGTGATGATCTCCATCCCGTGCCCGTCCGGGTCCGGGAAGTACACCCCGCGGCCGCCGTCGTTGTGGTTGATCTCGCCCGGCCGCTTGCCGTGCGGGTCGGCGAAGTACGGGATGCCCGCCGAACGGATCTTCTCGAAGGCGCTGTCGAACTCGGCCTCCGAGACGAGGAACGCGTAGTGCTGCGCGGCGATGGCCCCCTCCGGGAGGGCGGCGAAGTCCAGGGTGACCCCGTTGGCGGTGGACACCGGGACGAACGGACCCCATGCGGGGCCGACTTCGAGACCGAGGATGTCTGCGAGGAAGGCCGCGGACTTCCGGTTGTCACGGCAGAAGACGATGGTGTGGTTCAGCTGTACTGACATGAGTGAATGCCTCCGCAAGGCACGTCACGGACACCTCCATGCCTCACCCAGCCGGTGACCGACACGCGATGCCGCGGTCGTGATCCTAAACAGCCGGTCCGGGGGAAGTCCACCGATATCGCCGCCCGGCCGTCATGCGCCGCCGTACACCTCCTCGACGTTGTCCCGGGCCGGATGCGCCCGCCCCGCCGGCCCCGCCGCGAAGACCCGCAGCAGGTTCTCCGTCACACGCCTGGTCAGCGCCCCGGAACGCGCGTCCAGGCCGTGGCGGGCGCCGCCCTGCCCGTCGCCGGACGCGTCGAGGGCCTCGACCCAGCGCATCGTGCCGGTCGCGAACACCCCCGCCCCGCTCGGCACGGTGTAGTACGCCGTGTCCTGGTGGCTGGGCCGCCCCTCGCACACCACGGGGGAGTGGGCCAGTATCTCGATCGGGCGGGGCGTCGGGAAGCCGGTGTCGACCTTGTCGTACTCCACCCCGACCAGGTGCGCGAAACCGTCGCCGGCCTTCGCGGCCGTCCCCTCGAACAGCCAGTGCCCCGGGTTCGTCACCACGTACGGGGCGTCCACCGGGTACCCGTCGTAGATCACGCCCAGCAGGGAGCTCTCCGGGTCGGCGGCGGGCGCCGAGCGGAAGTCCACCGTGGCCGGGTGGCCCCGCTTGAAGCCGGGGTCCTGGGCGTACGAGGACTTGTAGCAGACCACCGTGCGGTCCGGCCCGAGGTCCGAGGCCTCCAGCCGGATCCGGCGGAAGCAGCAGTTGGCCCCCAGGACCGCGATGTTGGTGCCCGCGTCCCGGGCCGCCGTGACGTGGGCGCGCTGCTCGGGCGACCAGTACTCGTCGTGGCCGAGCGAGAGCACCGCCGTCGCCCCCTCCAGCAGCCGCTTCTCCCGCCCCACGTCCGTGGTCGTCGCGTACGCCAGGGGGATCCCGAGCCGCTCGGCCAGCGCGATCAGCGGGGCCTCGTACACGAGGAAGAGGCCCGCCCCGTCGTCGTATTCGTACGGCCGGTCGAAGGAGACGGTGAGCGAGCGCGACGCGTAGCCGCCGCCCGGGCCGTCGTAACTTCCGTACCCGCCCCACCGGTTGTACGCCTGCCAGGTCGCCACCGCGTTGACCGCCACCGTACGTCCGGCCGTCACCGCCGAGCGGACGGTGAGGGGGACGAACCGCTGGCCCTCGCCGCCCTGGGCGTCGAGCCGCAGCAGGTAGCACCCCTCCGGCCAGCCCCTGGTGTCGACGGAGGCGGTACGCGGCCACCGCGTACGGACCATCCTGGTCGCGGAGTCCACGGTGTGCTCGGGCTGGCGCGCCCCCGGCAGCGACTCCGAACGCCAGACCAGCCGGGCCCGCGCCCCGCCGTACCAGCCCATCCGGTAGGCGGAGACGGTGAACCGCGGTGCGGTGGTCGACACGTGCAGGCCGAAGGACTCGCCCGGCAGGACGCTCACCCGGTCCGCGAACCCCTCGATGGCGCGGGCCGGACCGGCCTTCGTCACGTGCCAGTCGGCGTTCCCTGGCCGGGCGTTCTCCGCAGTGACGTCGAAACCGGCCCTCGCCGACGCCGACGGGCCACCACCGGGCCCGCGCCCCTCCCCGGCGCCGGACCCCTCCGCCGCGCCGCCGCCCCCGCCGCCCGTCCCGCAGCCCGCGACGGCACCGAGCCCGGCGACGGTGGCCGCGCCCGTCGCGACGGCGAGGAAACGCCGCCTGCCCGCGCCGGCGCCGTCGCCCGCACCCTCGGCCCCGCCGGCTATGTGCTCCTGATCCATGCGGGCACGCTATGTCATGCTCACCCCCCACCTCGATCCGCCCCGAAGCCGTTCCGCCCCCCGGATCACCCGAGCCGCACCACCACTTCCTGGCCCGCCCCGGCCGTACCCGTCAGGTCACCGAACTCCAGCCGCAGCCGCGTCCCGGTGGCCACCGCGATCAGGCTCGCCGGGCGCGACAGGACCGCCGCGACGGGCCGGTTCCAGGTCACGGTCAGCGCCGCCGCCGCCCGGGGCGGATCCGCCACGGACAGCGTCGCGGTGCCGTCGGACCTCTCCCGCACCGTGACCGAGCACGGGGCGCTCACCTCCAGCGGCCCCGCCGACCCGGACTGCCAGAAGTTGACGCCGGTGAATCCGAGGGAGGCGGCCGACACCCCCTGGGCCGCTTCCCCGTTGGCGAGGACGGACAGCCACCCCGGTGTGGCCGCCCGCGCCGCCGTCTGCGCCGCACTGGCCCCCGGGAGTATCTGGTACGCGTATCCGGCGCCCGCCGGGTCCGTGCCGTGGTCGTACCAGAGGGTGAGGTACCGCCGCGTCAGGGCGGCCGTGGAGCTGCTCCGGTTCACCTCGCTCCACCGGCCGGTGCGCTCCTGACGCAGGGCCCTGACCGTGCCCGGCCCGTGCAGGACGTAGCCCCCGAACCCCGCCAGATGGGCCCAGCCGGGCGCCGGGAACACCCCGGACCAGCCCGGCGCCGACGGCTGCACGGCGGCGTTCACGGTCAGGGCATGTGTGCCGGAAACCCCCAGATTGCGGTTGTCGACGACCGACTCGACCACCGCGCCGTCCGAGGCGCGGATCCCGGCACCCAGACAGACCATCGTGTCGGCGAGGAAGAACCAGGACTTCCGGGCCTGGAGCGTGCTGCCCAGAGCCCGCAGGTGCTGGCCCACCGACGCGAACTCCCCGTCCGTGCTCCCGCCCACCCAGGCGGCGTCGGGCCGGGCGGCCCCCCAGTCGCCGCCCGCTCCGTCGGCCAGCGCCTTGCGCACCACGGTCGTGCCGGGCAGCCGGTACGGGTCGACCGTGGGCCAGAACGCGTCCGCGTACTGACCGTTTCCGTACGAGGCCCCCCACCAGGAGAGCATCCCGCTCCCGGTGTGCCAGCCGCGCAGGTTCTCGCCGTTGCCCGTCTCGTAGTGGGCGATGCGCCGCGACGCCAGCGAGAGCGAGGCCGCCCATCCCGGTCTGCGGTGCACGGCCCGGTCCATCGAGGGGAACAGCCGGTGCCCGACGGGCTCGGGCAGCGCCGCGACCGACGTGTCGGCGTCCAGCGCCGCCAGCCGGGCCAGCGAAGCCAGGCCGAGGCTCCGGTCGGCGAGGGGGCGGCCGTAGTAGTCCCGCGCCGACCATCCCTTCACCAGTCCGCGCCAGCGCGCCCGCTGCGCCGGGGCGGCCCCTTCGGCGAGCAGCAGGACGGCGGCCAGTACGGCATGCCCCCGGGTGTGGTCGTCCTGCTGCACCCCGAGCGCGTCCGAGACGGCGATGCCCCGGCTGACCGCCCGCCCGGACACGCAGTCCATCACCAGTCCGTTGAACAGGAAGGGCGCCCAGGCCCGCTCCACCGCGTCGAAGACGATCTGTGCCCCGGGGTCCGTGACCTGCCACACGGTTCCGTCGAGCAGGGCGAACAACAGGCCCAGACCGCCCAGCAGCACCGCACCGTAGGTCCCGGTGTACGGCACCCAGCCGTGCTGGACGAACGACCCGTCACGGTAGAGCCCGTCCCCGGAGGTCACGTACGGGAACACCGGCGCGAGCGCGTCCCGCGCCAGGGCCAGCTTCGCGGGATCCGCGCCGGCCACCCCGCGCAGCGCCAGCACCCGGCACAGGTCGACGCGGTTCGCCCCCGTACTGGTCCCGCCGTACGTCGCCACCGCGGAGTCCGGCACGAAGTGGTCCACGGCGGCGCAGTACTCGGCGAGACGCGCCGCCGGTACCTCCTCGTCCAGCAGGACGCACACGTCCAGCAGGGCCTGGGGTGCGCCGATCTGCCAGCAGAACCAGTTCCCGTACCGGACCTGGCCCGCGTGGTACGCCTGCCCGTGGAGATGGTCGAGGCCCTTCAGCAGCGCTGACAGCAGGGCGCCGTCGCCGGTGATTCCGGTGCCCGGCCGAACGTAGGCCTCCGTCATCGTCCTGAGCCGGTAGTAGCTCTGCATCAGCATCTCGGGGTCCGTCGCGAAGCCCAGGTCGGGCCAGAGCGAACCGGACGCCGGGGCCATCGCCGAGATCCAGCCCCGGGTCCGCTCGCCGAGCTCGGCCAGCCGCGAACGGAACGGTTCGACGCCGGCGGAGAACCCGCTGCCGAGGACCAGACCCCGCCAGACGGCGCGCAGGGCCGCGTACTCGCCCTCCGCGGTCCCGGCCGCCGCCCGGCCCGCGGGCGTGCCCAGCAGCAGGGCGCCTCCGGCCGCGGTGGAGAGGAAGGCGCGCCGACTCCACTCTTCTGTCATCGCATGCTCCTTGTCCGAATCCCTGCCGACCCCGTCGGCCGGTCGTCCATTCCCTCACTCGACGTGCTCGCGGTAGCGGTCGATCACCTCCCGGAGGACCTCCCGGCCGTCCCGGGCCCACAGCGCCGGAGCGAAGATCTCCACCTCCACCGGCCCCCGGTAGCCCGCCGCGTCGGCCATCTCGCGAAAGGCCCGCAGGCCGACGCAGCCGTCACCCAGCTGCCCCCGCCCCAGCAGCACGCCCTCGGGGAGGGGGGTGACCCAGTCGGCTACCTGTACGGAGACGATCCGGCCGCCCTCGCCCGCCCGCCGCAGATCCGCCTCCAGCCGCTCGTCCCACCACAGGTGGTAAGAGTCGGCCACCACGCCCACCTGGTGTGCGGGGAACTGCTCGGCCATCTCCAGGGCCTGCCCCAGGGTGGAGACCACGCAGCGGTCCGCCGCGAACATCGGATGCAGCGGCTCGATCCCCAGCCGCACCCCGTGCTCCGCCGCCCAGGGAGCCAGCTCGCCCAGCACGCCGACGACCCTGCGCCGTGCCTCGACGAGATCGCGCTCGCCCGGCGCGAGGCCGCCCGAGACCAGGACCAGGGCGTCCGCCCCGAGTGCGGCCGCCTCCTCGACGGCGCGCCGGTTGTCCTCGACGGCGGCCGCCCGCCCGGATGCGTCGGCAGCCGTGAAGAACCCGCCGCGGCACAGGGAGCTGACGCGCAGCCCGGCCTCCGCGACCAGCTTCGCCGTCTCCCGCACCCCGAACCGGCGTACGGGATCCCGCCACAGGCCCACCGCGCCCACCCCGGCCTCCGCACACCCGGCCACCAGCTCGGGCACCGACCACTGCCGGACCGTCTCCTGATTGAGGCTCAGCCGCGCCGGCGCCGCCACCCCGCTCACGAGGGCGCTCCCTGCGCCGCGAGGAGCCCGCGCATCCGGCCGGCCGCGAGCTCCGGATCGGGGAACAGACCCAGCAGATCGGCCCGTTCGTACGCGGTCGCCAGGTGGGGGAGCGAGCGGGCCGACTCCAGGCCGCCCAGCAGGGTGAAGTGCTCCTGGTACCCCGCCAGCCAGGCCAGCAGGACGATTCCCGTCTTGTAGTTCCGCGTCGGCGGGGCGAACAGATGCCGGGCCAGCGCCACCGTGGGATCGAGCAGTTCCCGGAACCCGGCGGTATCCCCGAGGTCGAGGGCGCGCGCCGCACGCGCGGCGAGCGACGCGATCGGATCGAAGACGCCCAGCAGGGCATCGCTGGCCAGCTCCCCGTCCCCGGCGATCAGCTGCGGATAGTGGTGGTCGTCCCCCGTGTAGCAGCGGACCCCCGCCGGCAGCCGCCGTCTCAGCTCGGTCTCCCGGTCCGCGTCCAACAGCGAGATCTTGATGCCGTCCACCTTCGCCGGATGCTCGGCGATCAGCTTCAGCACGAGGTCGGTGGCATTGTCGAGATCGTCGTGGCCCCAGTACCCGGCGAGCTCGGGATCGAACATCGGCCCCAGCCAGTGCAGCACGACCGGCCGCGCACTCTGCCGCAGGAGCCCGCCGTACACCTCCAGGTAGTCCTCGGGCGCGCGGGCCGCCGCCACCAGGGCGCGGGAGGCCATCAGGACGGCCCCCGCCCCGCAGGACTCGACGAACGCGAGCTGCTCCTCGTACGCGGCGGTGACCTCCGCGAGGGAGTGCGCGCGGCCCGCGGGCAGTTGGTCGGTGCCCGCACCGCAGACGATCCGGCCGCCCACCGCCCGCGCTTCGGCCGCCGAGCGCCGGATCAGCTCCATCGCCCCGGGCCAGTCCAGGCCCATGCCCCGCTGGGCGGTGTCCATGGCCTCGGCGACCCCGAGCCCCAGTCCCCACAGGCGGTGCCGGAAGGCCAGGGTCGCCTCCCAGTCGACCACCGGACCGCCCGCGCCGGAAGCCGAGGGCGGTGCGGCGGCCACATGGGCGGCCGAGTAGAAGGTACGGCTGCGGGCCGGGGCGCAGGTGAACGGTCCCAGCGGATCGGTCGACGGCCGGTACAGGCGCAACCCGCCGTCCGCCGAGGGGAGCCGGATGCCGTTCACAGCGTCACCTCCGGCACCGGGAGCCTTCGCCCCTCGGCCGCGGACCGCAGTCCGAGCCCCGCCAGCTGTACTCCCCGTGCTCCCGCCAGCAGATCCCACCGCCAGGGTTCGTCCCGCACGACGTGGCGCAGGAAGAGCTCCCACTGGGCCTTGAAGCCGTTGTCGGCGGGGTCGTTGTCCGGCACCTCCTGCCACTGGGCCCGGAACGGCTCGGTCTGTGCCAGATCCGGGTTCCACACGGGTTTCGGAGTCGTCGCGCGGTGCTGGATCCGGCAACCGCGCAGGCCCGCCACCGCCGAACCGTGCGTTCCGTCCACCTGGAACTCCACCAGCTCGTCACGGTGCACCCGCACGGTCCAGGAGGAGTTGATCTGGGCGACCGCCCCGCCCTCCAGCTCGAAGATCCCGTAGGCCGCGTCTTCCGCGGTGGCCTCGTAGGGTTTGCCCTCCTCGTCCCAGCGGCGGCCGATGTGCGTCCGGGTGAGGGCCTGCACGGTGCTGACCCGGCCGAAGAGTTCGTGCAGCAGGTACTCCCAGTGCGGGAACATGTCGGCGACGATGCCTCCTCCTTCCTGCTGCCGGTAGTTCCAGGAGGGGCGTTGGGCCGGCTGCCAGTCGCCCTCGAAGACCCAGTAGCCGAACTCCCCCCGCACGGAGAGGATCTCGCCGAAGAATCCGCCCTCGACCAGCCGCCTCAGCTTGAGCAGGCCGGGCAGGAACAGCTTGTCCTGCACCACTCCGTGTTTGACCCCGGCCGCGGCCGCCAGCCGGGCCAGCTCCCGTGCGGACTCGAAGGTAAGGGCCGTGGGTTTCTCGCAGTACACGTGCTTACCGGCCGTCAGGGCCCGGCGGACCGCATCCTCGCGGGCGGAGGTCACCTGGGCGTCGAAGTAGATCTCCACCTCGGGGTCCGCCAGTACGGCGGCCAGGTCGGTGCTGAAGTGTTCCAGGCCGTGCCGCTCGGCGATGGCGCGCAGGGCGCCCTCCCGGCGTCCGACCAGCACCGGCTCCGGCCACAGCAGCGTCCCGTCGCCGAGGTCCAGGCCGCCCTGTTCGCGCAGGGCCAGCAGGGAGCGGACCAGATGCTGGCGGTATCCCATCCGCCCGGTCACGCCGTTCATCGCGATCTTGATCGTCCTGCGTTCCATGGTGTCCACGTCCTTCGTCCGGCTGGGTTTTCCTCACGATAGAAAGCGCTTTCTGTCCATCAGATTAGGGCTGCAAGTCACGCCCGCACAACACCCGTTCGAGCGATAGAAAGCGCTTTCTGAATCGGGCACACTGGAGCTCCACACACGGATGACACGACGACCGGGACCGACAACAAGGCCCGGAAGGAGGGGGTTCGAGATGGCAGTCACCCTGGCCGAGGTAGCGGTGCACGCGGGAGTGTCGCCGGCCACGGTCTCGCGCGTACTCAACGGCGGATACCCGGTCGCGGGCGGCACCCGCACCCGCGTGGAACGTGCCGTCGAGGAACTCGGCTACATCGCCAACGGCCCCGCCCGCGCACTGGCCGCCGCCACCTCCGACCTCGTCGGAGTCCTGGTCCACGATGTCGCCGACAGCTTCTTCGGCATCCTCGCCGGCTCCCTGCAGAGCGCGCTCGACCCCACCGGCCCCGCCGATGCGCGCAGGCTGGCCGTGGTCTGCAACACCGGGGGAGCTCCGGCCGCCGAGCTCGCCTACCTCGGACTGCTGGAAGGCCAGCGGGCCGGCGGCGTCGTCCTGACCGGCGGCGCCGTGGAGGAACCGGACCACACCAGCGCGCTCGCCGCCCGGATCGCCCGCATAGCGGCTACCGGAGCCCCCGTGGTCCTGTGCGGGCGCCCCCCGCTGCCCGTGCGCCCCGGACCACCGGTCGCCACCGTCGTGTTCGACGACCACGGAGGGGCCTTCCGCCTCGCCGAACACCTCCTGACACTCGGACACCGCCACATCGCCTACCTGGCCGGCCCGCCCGGACTGAGCACCACCCGGGAACGGCTCGCCGGCCACCGGGCGGCCCTGCGCCGCCACGACCCCGAGGTCTTCGACGCCTGCGCCGCGCTCACCGTCCATGCCGGATTCGAGCGCGCCGCCGGTTATGACGCCACCCGCGAACTGCTGCGCCGGGGAAGACCCTTCACGGCCGTGGCGGCGGCCAACGACACCGTGGCCACCGGCGTCGTCGCCGCCCTGCGCGAAGCGGGTCTGCGGATTCCCGGGGACGTCTCCGTCGCCGGATTCGACGACCTGCCGTTCGCCGTGGACACCGGCCCCGCGCTGACCACCGTACGGGTGCCGCTGCGCGAAGCGGGGGTGCTCGCGGCGCAGCTGGTGACCGGCCGGCGGTCCCTGCCCCCGGGCGGCATCACCACCCTCCCCACCGAACTCATGGTGCGCGGCTCCACCGCCCCGCCCCCAACCGGAAGGAGGACATCGTGAAGTACGCCTTCTCCACACTCGGCCTGCCGGGTGCGACCCTCGCCCGCAGTGCGGCCCTGGCCGCCGAGCACGGGTACGACGGCCTCGAACTGCGGGCGCATCCCGAGGAGCCACTGCATCCCGGGAGTCCGCGCGGGGACCGGGCGGCCGCACTGAGGGAGGTCATCGGCGCCGGGGTGAGCGTCCTCGCGGTGGCGGGCTACGCGCGGGTGGCGGCGCCCGGCGAGGACAGCCCGGTCCTGGAGGAGCTGCGGGCCCTGGTCCGGCTCGCCGCCGATCTCGAAGCCCCCTACGTACGGGTCTTCCCCGGGGGCGGTGAGCTGGCCGCCCCCGAGGCCGACGCCCATGCCGTCCGACGGCTGCGCGAGTCGGCGCCGCTCGCCAGCCGGCACGGAGTGCGGATCCTGCTCGAAACCCATGACTCGCACCGGACCGGGAGAGCAGCCGGCCGGGTGCTGGACGCGGTCGGGCACCCCGGGGCGGGTGCGCTGTGGGACGTACTGCACACCTGGCTGGGAGGCGAACCACCCGACGAGTCGAGACGGTTGCTCGGTGAGCACCTCGGATACCTCCAGGTGAAGGATGTGGCGTCGGCGCGGGACCTCACCCCGCTCGGGCTGGGCGACGGGGTACTGCCGCTCGCCGGGGCGATGGCCCAGGCTCCGCCGGGGGGATGGCTGTGCTGGGAGTACGAGAAGCGCTGGTACCCGGAGGCCGCCGAGCTGGCGGGACAGCTCGCGCGGGGCCGGGAGCACCTGGAGTCGCTGGAGCGGTCGGCGGGGGGTGGCCGTCAGGCGGAGTAGGCGAGGCGGCCCTTGTCCACGGCGTGGCGGAAGCCCAAGCCCCGCGCGTACCGCTCGAGTTCCTCCACGGCGGTCGCCGCCAGACGGTCCAGCTCACCGCCCAGGGAGCCCGCCACATGGGGGGTGAGCAGGACGTTCGGCAGGTTGAACAGCGGTGAGGCGGCGGGCAGCACCTCGGGCTCGGTGTGGTCGAGCACGGCGTGCAGACGTCCGGCGACCAGTTCCTCGGTCAGGGCGGCCGTGTCGACGAGCGAGCCGCGTGCCGTGTTGATCAGCGTGGCTCCGTCGGGCATCAGGCCCAGCCGGGACGCGTCGAGCAGGTGGTGGGTCTGGGGGAGCAACGGGGCGTGCAGGCTCACCACGTCACTGCGGCGCAGCAGTTCGTCGAGGGAGCACGGCTCTCCGCCGAGGGCCATGACCTCGGCGGGGTCGGCGTACGGGTCGTTGACGAGGACGCGCAGGTCGAAGGGGCGCAGCAGTTCCAGTACCCGCCGCCCGATCAGGGAGGCTCCGACCAGGCCGACGGTCTTCCGGTAGTTGCCGGCCCGCGGATAGCGGTGCAGCGGGTCGACCGGCCCGCGCGCGACGCGGTAGGCGTGCGCGGCCTCCAGCACCCGCTTGTTGGCGAACAGGATCGCGGCGAGCGTGTACTCGGCGACCGGCAGCGCGTTCGCGGCGGCCGCGCTGGAGACCAGCAGGCCACGCTTCCAGCAGGCTTCCGTCACATGGTGCTTGACGCTGCCGGCTGCGTGGACGACGGCGCGCAGCCGGGGCATGCGGCGCAGCGCGTCCTCGTCCAGCGGCGGGCAGCCCCAGCCGGTGAACAGCACCTCGGCGCGGGCCAGCACGCCTCCGAGCTCCACGCTGTCCCGTTCGTCGAAGGTGGTGAGCAGCAGACCGGGGTCCACGTCGGCGACCCGTAGCAGCTCGGGCAGGATCCGGGGGCTGAGGACGGCGTCCCGGGTACCGGCGCTCATGGCGAGCACCGTGGCCGGCCGGGAGGCGAGGGTTGGGGCGGCGGGGTGGTGGGTCACTTGACGGCTCCTGCGGTGAGACCCGAGCGCCAGAAGCGCTGGAGGCCGAGGAAGGCCAGCACCAGCGGGACGACGGAGACGAGCGAACCGGTGATCACCAGCGGGTAGAGCTCGGGCTGCTGGTAGACGCTGCGGTTCCACATGAACAGGCCCAGACTCACGGGGTAGAGCCGCTCGTCGCTCAGCATGGTCAGCGCGCCGTAGAAGTTGTTCCAGATGCCCGTGAAGGTGAACAGGAAGATCGTCACAAAGCCCGGCCACAGCATGGGGAACGACACGTGCGTGAAGACGCGGAGTTCACCCGCACCGTCGACCCGCGCGGCGGCGAGGACCTCGTCGGGGATGTACCCCTCGGCGAAGACCCGGGCCAGGTAGACGCCGAAGGGGCTGACGAGCGAGGGCACCAGGTACGCGGCATAGGTGTTCACGGCGCCGGCGGCGGAGGCCATCAGGTAGAGGGGGAGCTGGAGGACGGTGGCGGGGACGAGGACCCCGGCGAGGACGACGCCGAAGAGCGCCTCCTTGTGCCGGAACTCGTACGCGTGGAAGGCGTATCCGCAGGCCACGCTGATGAGGGCGGACGCGGTCGAACCGACGACGGTGTAGAGGAGGCTGTTGCCGAGCCAGCGGCCGAAGATGCCGTCGCCGTAGGTGAAGAGCTCGGCGAGGTTGTCGAAGAGGCGGAAGTCGCCGGGGGAGTAGGGGGCGGTGGCGAAGAGGTCGCGGCGGTTCTTGGTGGCGGCGAGCACCAGCCAGGCCAGGGGAAGCAGGGTGTAGGCGGCCACGAGGACGAGTGCGGCGTTGACGGCGGTGCGGGAGAGCGCGGCGCGGGTGCGGGCGGCCGCTGCCGTGGGAGCGGGCCTGGCGGGGGCCTCGGAGGCGGGGCCGGCGGAGCCTGACGGAGTACGGGTGGCGGTGGTGGTCATGCGGACCTCCAGCGGTTGCCGAGGGCGGTGACGACGTAGGACGCGGCGCCCGCGACCAGGGCGAGGAGCAGGGCGCTCGCGGCCGCGAGCCCGTAGTCGTGGCCCTTGAACGCGGCGCTGAAGATGTACATGGTCGGGGACCAGGACTCGCCCATCTCGGTCGCCCGGAGCTGGAGCAGCTGCGGGGCGTCGAAGAGCTGTACGGCTCCGACGCAGGTGAACAGGATGGTCAGGACGAGGGTGGGCCGGATGGCGGGCACCTTGACCTGGAAGGCGGTGCGCAGGCCGCCGGCGCCGTCCAGGGCGGCCGCTTCCAGGGTTTCGCGGGGCACGGCCTGGAGGCCCGCGAAGAAGATGATCATGTTGTACCCCATCCACTGCCAGGCCGAGATGTTGACCACCGAGAGCAGGGCCTCGTCGCGCCCGAAGAAGTTCCAGGACAGACCGGCGGTGTCGAGGGCGGAGAGGACGGGGCTGAGGCCCGGTGTGTAGAGGTAGAGCCACAGCATGGCGGCGATCAGGCCGGGGACGGCGTGCGGCAGGTAGAAGGCGATCTGGAAGAAGCGGCGGGCGCGGGCGAGGGCGGAATCGAGGAGCAGGGCGAGGAGGAGGGCGCCGCCGACCATGAGGGGGACGTAGAGGAGGCAGTAGAGGGCGATGTGGCGGAAGGAGGCGAGGAAGAGGGGATCGGTGAGGGCGGTGGCGTAGTTCCCGAATCCGCGGAAGACCCTGCGGGTGCCGCCGAAACCGAGGCCGGACTGCTCGTCGTGGAAGAGGCTGAGGTAGCCGGCGTAGCCGATGGGGGCGACGGTGACGAGGGTGAAGAGCAGGAAGAAGGGGGCCATGAACCAGCCGGCGGCGGCCCTGGCCGGGCGGCGACCGGCCGCTGCGGCGGCGGCGGTTCGGGCCCGACCGGCGGGGTGGCGGCCGGTCCCGGGGGCACCGGCAGCGACGGAACCCGGGAGCCGGCCGTCGGGCCCGGCGCCCCGGGAGACCACCCCGCGAGGTCCGGGCGACGGCACCGCGGCGCCTCCGGAGTCCGGCGAGGGGGCGGGGCCGGCGGCCTGGCCGGCGCCGGGGCGCGTGCCCGCCGCAGCTTCGGCGCCGGACCCGAAGACGCCGTCGGGCGCGGCGGCCCCGGATGCCGAAGCCGGGACGGGGCGGGAGGTGGGTGCCCGGCCGGTGGTCGGGGCGGGCCCGGAAATGGGATCCGCGCGGTTGCCCGCGGCGGGCCCGGAGTCGGGTGAGGGGGTCGGGCCGGTGGCGGAGGCCGGAGTTGGGGCGGGGCCGGAGGCCGGTACTGGGCCGGTGTTCGAGGCGGGGCCGGAGGTTGGTGCTGGGCCGGTGTTCGAGGCGGGGCCGGAGGTTGGGGCGGGCACGGAGGCGGGTGCTGGGCCGGTGCCCCGGGTGGGCCCGGAGGAAGTCGGGGCGGCGCCGGAGGCCGGTACTGGGCCGGTGCCCAGGGTGGGCTCGGAGGCCGGTGCCGGGGCGGGCCCGGGGGTGGGGTGCCGGCGCATCAGGGGGCCAGGGCGAGGCCGCGGGACTGGATGGCCTTCTCGGCGGCCGACTGGCCCTCCGACAGGGACTTCACCAGGTCCGCCCCGGCGGCCCCCTGCGCCGCGTTGACCTGGAGCTGCACCGGCCCCCACGTCCAGCCGGGCAGCACCGTCCCCGCCGCCTCGCCCGCGAGGGCGTACGGGTCCTGCCCCTCGAAGTACGAGGCGTCGAACAGCTTCGCCGCCTCCGCCCGCATCGCCGGGTTGGCCGGCAGCGCGCTGCTCGGTGCCTTCAGGGAGCTCAGTCGGGCCTTGATCGCCTCGGGTTCGGTGGTGACCCACCGGATGAACTCCGCCGCCGCCTTCGTCTGCTTGCTGCCCTTCGGCACGATGTACGAGGTGCCGCCGTACATCCCCGTCGCGGGCTTGCCGTCCCAGGTCGGCAGCGGGGCGATACCCCACTTGCCCTTGAGGTCGGGGTAGTTCGCCAGGAAGGTACCCGCCGTCCACGCGGCGCCGATCACCGTCGCGACCTGCCCCGAGCTGCGCTCCTTGGCCTCGCCCTCACCCCACAGCGGAGTCTTCGACGCGACGCCCGAGGCCATCAGCCCGTTCCAGTACCCGGCGACCTTCCGCGACGCGGGATCGTCGATGGCGACCTTCCACCGGTCGCCGTCGGTGCCGTACCAGCGGGCACCGGCCTGCCACGCCAGCCCGGCCAGCAACGCCGGGTCGCCGCCGCCGAAGTTGGTTATCCGTACCGAGGGGTCCGCCCGGTTGATCTTCTCGCCCGCGGCCTTGTACTCCTCCCACGTCCGGGGCACGGCCACCCCGTGCTTCTCGAAGATGTCCTTGCGGTAGAACAGTTCGAGCGGTGTGACGTCGAAGGGCACCGCCCAGGTCCGGCCGCCCAGCTTCACCAGGGACTGGACCGCCTCCGGGAACTTCGCGGAGACGAGCTCGCCGGACGTCGCGCTCAGGTCCTCCAGGTTGCCGCCGCTCGAGAACTCGGGGAGCGCGGAGTAGTCCATCGTGGCGATGTCGGGTGCGTTGCCGCCCTTGACCGCGTTCGCCAGCTTCGCTGCCCCGTCGGGACCACCGGGCACCGCGGAGAACCGCACCTGGATGCCGGGGTGCGTCTTGTTGAACGCGTCCGCCGTCTGCTGCGCCCCCGCCGAGGAGGACCAGTACGTGAGCGTGACGGGCCCGGAGGCGGCCGCCTCCGCCCCGGCCGCCTCCGTGCCCGCCCCCCGGCCGCACGCGGTGGCGAGGAGGGCGAGCGAAACGATCGACGCGGAGACGGTGAGGGCGATGCGGGGCGTGCGGAAGCTGCGCGGCATGGTTCGGCTCCTACGGACGACGACCGGGTGCGGTGGCGGATGGAGGCCCATCTTTTGTGCCGACCCGGAGACCGTCAAGAGCGAACGCGCAACTCGATCGAAACAATCAGTTCGGAGTGACCGTCATGACCGGACGCTCAGCCGGGGGAGCAGTTCCAGGTGCTGCCGCGGGCTCTCGTCCCCCGACAGCCGGTCCAGCAGCAGGGCCGCCGCCCGCGCCCCCACCTCGCGCTTGGCCGGCGCCACCGCCGACAGCGGTACGTCGGCCAGCCCGGCCACCTCGTCGTCGTAGGTGATCACGGCCAGGTCCTCCGGCACCCGTACCCCCCGCGCCTGGAGGCGGGGGATCAGCATGATGGCGTCCGTGTCGCTGTGGATCAGGGCCGCGGTCACCCCGTCCTCCGTCACGGCCCGGTACAGGTACTCCAGGGTCCGCGCGAACCGGTCCGCCACCGACAGCGCGCCCGCCCCCGCCCCGGCGCCCACCCCCGCCCCGGCGCCCGACTCTGCCGGTGGCCACGGCGGCGCCGGCTCCAGCCCGAGCGCCGCCACGGCCGCCTCGTACCCGGCCCGCAGCCGCGCCGACGTCGGCGTCTCCTGGCTGGCCAGCGCGATCCGCCGGTGGCCCCGCTCCGCCAGATGCTGCACCGCCCGCGCCGCTCCGTGCGCGTGGTCCGACACCACCCGGTCCAGCGCCGCCCCGGGGTGCCCCGGCGGTGCCCACCGCTCCACCAGCACCACCGGCACCGGCAGTCCCGCCGTCCAGGCCCCCTCCCCGGGACCCGCCGCGCCGGAGCCCCAGTTCGGGGTCAGCAGCAGTCCGTCGGCACCGGTCGACAGCAGCCGGTCGGCCTGGGTCCGGTCCTCGCCCGGCAGGTACCGGGTCAGCCCCACGGTCAGCCGGGCGCCCCGCGCCTCGACCACCTCCCGCGCGCCCCGCACCACGTCGGCGTAGTAGTACTCGGTCGTCGGCACGACCATCCCGACCACCAGCCCGGTGCCGCCACCCGCCCCCGGGCCGGGCGCCGCTCCCCGCCCCGGAAGGGGCTCGGCCACCCGGCTGATCACCCCGTGCATCCGGTGGATCTCCCCCCGGGCCGCCATCGCCTCGACGTCCCGCCGCAGCGTCACGGGGGAGATCCCCAGCTCCACGGCCAGCTCCGCCACCCGCACGCTGCCCCGCTCCCGCACGAGTGCGAGCACCCGGGCCTGCCGCTGGTCCACATGTGGTCGCACGATGTCCCCCTGGAGTCGGGCCCGCCGGAGATCGGCCGGCCGGGTCGCTCGCCATCATAGGCAATCGAAACGATCGATTTGATCGATCTGCTCAACCGCTCATTGACGGGGTGGACGACCCGTTCATATATTCGGCGGCGTCCCACGCGCCACCCCGCCCCACGCCGCCCCAACCCCCACGCCGCCCCAGCACCCGACGGCGTCCCAGCCGGCCTTCTCCCCGGGAGTCAGCGCATGCTCACGTACGACCAGGACGGATTCCGTCGCGCGGGCCGCCCCCACCGCATCGTCTCGGGCGCCCTGCACTACTTCCGGATCCATCCCGATCTGTGGGAGGACCGGCTCCGGCGGCTGCGCGCGCTGGGCGCGAACACCGTGGACACCTACGTCCCCTGGAACTTCCACGAGACCGCCCCCGGCGAGGCCGACTTCACGGGCTGGCGCGATGTCGGCCGCTTCCTGCGCACCGCGCAGGACCTCGGTCTCGACGCCATCGTCCGCCCGGGCCCCTACATCTGCGCCGAATGGGACTTCGGCGGCCTGCCCGCCCGCCTCCTGGCCGTCGACGGCCTGCGCCTGCGCTGCTTCGACCCCCGTTTTCTGGCCGAGGCCGACGGCTGGTTCGACCTCGTCGTCCCCGAGCTGCTGCCCCACCTCGCGGGCCGGGGCGGTCCGGTGGTCGCCGTACAGATCGAGAACGAGTACGGCTCCTACGGCAACGACCGCCCCTACCGCGCCCACGTCGAACGGGCCCTGACCGAACGCGGCGTCGACTGCCTGCTGTTCACCGCCGACGGGCCCGAGGACGCGATGCTCCAGGGCGGCACGGTGCCCGGCCGCCTCGCGACCGCCACCTTCGGCGCGCGCCCCGCCGAACGGCTCGCCGCCCTGCGCCGCCACCAGCGGACCGGCCCGCTCACCGCGATGGAGTTCTGGATCGGCTGGTTCGACCACTGGGGCGAGGACCACCACGTGCGCGCGGTCGCGGACGCCGCCGAAGCGCTGGACGAACTCCTCGCCAGCGGAGCCTCCGTCAACCTCTACATGGCCCACGGCGGCACCAACTTCGGCTTCTGGGCCGGAGCCAACCACACCGGCTCGCGCCCCTGCGACCCCGGCTACCAGCCCACCGTCACCAGCTACGACTACGACGCGCCGATCGGCGAGGCCGGCGAACTGACCCCCAAGTTCAACGCGTTCCGCGAGGTCATCGGCAAGTACGTGCCCCTGCCGCCGGACCCGCTGCCCGCGCCCCGCCCCCGGATGGCTCCCGCAGAGGCCCTCCCGGCGGGCACCGCGCCCCTGCTCCCCGCGCTCGGCCCGCTCGCGGGGCCGCCCCACCTGCGTCCCGCGCCCGAGTCCATGGAGAAGCTCGGCCAGTCCCACGGGCTGATCCACTACCGCACCACCGTCACCGGCCCGCGCCCGGCGATGCCCGTCAGGATCGACGGGCTCGGCGACCGCGCGTACGTCTTCGCCGACGGACGCCCCCTCGGCGTCCTCGACCGCAACGCCCCCGACGAAGGGCTCGACCTGGCCGTCGGCGAGGACGGCGTGGTGCTCGACCTGCTGGTGCGGGCCCAGGGGCGGGTCAACTACGGGCCGTTGCTCGACGACCGCAAGGGCATCTGGCGCGCCGTCCGCCACGGACACCAGCACCTCTTCGGGTGGGAGATCCGTCCCCTGCCGCTCACCGACCTCACCGCCCTCGACTGGTCCGCCGGCCACCCCCGCGACGCCACCCCCGCCTTCCACCGCTTCACCCACGACTCCACCGGCACCCCCGCCGACGGCTTCGTCGACCTCCGTGACTGGGGGACCGGCCTCGTCTGGCTCAACGGTTTCCTGCTCGGCCACTACGACACCCCGCGCGGCCCCCAGCGCACCCTGTACGCACCCGCCCCGCTCTGGCGCGCCGGCCGCAACGAGATCGTCCTGCTCGAACTGGAGCGTCCCGGCGCCACCCTGCCCCTGCGCGACCGGCCCGACCTCGGGCACCCGACGGTCGTCACCCTGGAATCGTGAGGCGGGTCATGCCGGCCGCGGGCTCGTCAACGGCTGCTGGAATACGGCCGCTCTCCCCGGACCGGGCCGGACCGGGCCGGACCGGGCCGGTGGGCAAGCGCCTCGCGGGCCCCTTCTGACCCCGTCACACGCTGTTCACGCGGGGCGGCGCCGAACACCGTGCCCGCGAAGGACCATGTGTCTAGACTCGGGACCGTTGTATTGATCATGTATCGGACGAGTGTGGAGGAAGAGCCCGCATGCGCTATCACCCGCTGGGCAGTTCAGGTCTGCAAGTCTCCGCGGTCGGCCTCGGCTGCAACAACTTCGGCGGCCGCCTCGACGCCGCGGGCACCCGTGCCGTCGTCGACGCCGCCCTCGACGCGGGCATCACCCTCCTCGACACCGCCGACATCTACGGTGGCGCCGGCGGGTCCGAGAGCCACCTCGGCCAGGCCCTCAAGGGCCGCCGGGACCAGGTGGTGCTGGCCACCAAGTTCGGTTACGACGGCGTCGACATGGGCTACGGGCCCGCCGCCGGGTCCCGCGGCGGCCGCGGCTACATCCGGCGGGCCGTCGAGGAGTCCCTGCGGCGCCTGGAGACCGACCACATCGACCTCTACCAGCTGCACAGCCCCGACCCCGCCACGCCCATCGCGGAAACCCTCGCCGCGCTCACCGAGCTCGTCACCGAAGGGAAGATCCGCTACATCGGGCACTCCAACTTCAGCGGCTGGCAGCTCGCCGAAGCCGCCCACGTGGCCCGCGACACCGGCGCGGTCCCCTTCGTCTCGGCGCAGAACGAGTGGTCGCTGCTCCAGCGCTCCGCCGAGCGGGAGCTCGTCCCGGCCGCCGTGCACTACGGAGTCGGCGTCCTGCCGTACTTCCCGCTGGCCAACGGCCTGCTCACCGGCAAGATCCGGCGGGGTGCCCCCGTACCGGCGGGCTCCCGCCTCGAAGGGCGCGACTCCTACCTCACCGAGGAGCGCCTGGACACGGTGGAAGCCCTCGCGGTGATCGCCGAAAAGCACGGGCGCACCCTCCTGGAGCTCGCCATCGGCTGGCTCTCCGCCCAGCCCGGCTGCGCCTCCGTCATCGCCGGTGCCACCTCGGCCGAGCAGGTACGCGCCAACGCGGCGGTGGCCGGCCGCCCGCTGGAGCCGGAGCTGCTGGCCGAGATCGACGCCGCGGCGGCCGTACCGGCGTAGTCGGCGGACCGGCGGACCGGCGGACCGCCGGACCGGCGGATCACCCGGGTGCGCGGCGCGGCCTGCGCGCCCGGGGCCGCTCCCTCCCGCACAGTTCCGGACAGAACGGGACCGTGAGCGCGGCCCCCGCCGGAGGGAGTGAGCCACGGTGACGGATACCGCACGACGCGCGGCGCTGGCGGCCCTGGCCGCGACGGGGGCGACGGCGGCACTCGCCGCCACAAGCCGTTTCGCCCCCACCGCCGCGGCGGCGGCCCGCCACCGGCCCGGCGGCCCCGCAGGCGCTCCGCGCCCGCCCGCCTCCTGGATGGGCGCCGAGATCCGCCGGCTGCCCACCACCCGGAAGGTCGTGGCGCTCACCTTCAACGCCGCCTGGGACGAGAGCGGGCTCGACGACGTCCTCGCCGAACTGCGGCGGCGGAAGCTGGCCGCCACCTTCTTCCCCACCGGCGGATTCGCGCAGGAACACCCCGCCGCCGTCCGCGCGATGGCCGCCGGCCACGGCCTGGGCAACCACTCGCACACCCACCCCGACTTCGGCGACCTCGACACCGAGGAGCGCGCCGACGAGGTGCGCCGCGCCGACGCCGCGATCCGCGCCGCCTGCGGGGCCGAGCCCCTGCCGCTCTTCCGCTTCCCGTACAGCGCGACCACCGAAGCCTCGGTCGCCGACGTGAACGACCTCGGCTACGCGGTGATGGAGTTCACCGCCGACACCAACGGGTACCTGGGCCCCGAGGGCGGCATGACCGTCGACCGGGCGGTCAGCCGGGCCGTCGAGGCCTTCACCCCCGGATGCGTGATCCAGATGCACGTCGGCAGCACCGGAGACGGCGTCGTCCTCGATGCCCGCGCGCTGCCCCGGATCATCGACGAGGCGCACGCCGCCGGCTACGGGATCGTCGACCTCCGCTCGTTCCTCACCGCGGCGCGCGCCTGATTGTCAGGACACGATGTCCTTGCGGGCGAACCCGCGGAAGGCGAGCGCGAACAGCACCACCGCGTACGACACCGACAGCACCGACCCCTTGATCATCCCGCCCCACTCCAGCTGAGGCTGAAGGGCGTCCGCCCACGCGAACTGCCAGTGCGCGGGCAGGAACTCCCGCCACGATCCCAGGGCCGTCACCGCGTCGAGCACGTTTCCCACGATGGTCAGCCCGACGGCCCCGCCCACCGCGCCCAGCGGCGCGTCCGTCCGCGTCGACAGCCAGAACGCCAGCCCCGCCGTGACCAGCTGCGACACGAAGACGAAGACGACCGCCAGCGCGAGGCGCGGCAGGGCGTCCCCGGCCGGCAGCATCCCGCCGGTGGGCAGCTTCAGCGGCCCCCACCCGTACGCGGCCGTACCCGCCGCCAGCGCGACCGCCGGCAGCAGCACGATCGCGGCGAGGCTGAAGCCCAGTGCCACCACCAGCTTGCTCCACAGCAGCCGCGCCCTCGGCACCGGCGAGGCCAGCAGATAGCGCAGCGAGGACCAGCCGGCCTCCGAGGCGACGGTGTCCCCGCAGAACAGCGCCACCGGCACCACCAGCAGGAAGCCGGCCGACACGAACAGGCAGGTCACGGCGAAGTTCGCGCCCGAGGCCGTCGCCGAGTCGATCAGGCTGATCCGGCCGTTTCCGCCGGCCGCCCCGTTGTCCGGGCCGCCGCCCACCGCGAAGGCGACGATCATGACGAAGGGCAGTGCGGCCAGCACGCCGCCCATCACCAGCGTCCGCCGCCTGCGCCACTGCCGCAGCGCCTCCACGCGCAGCGGCAGCGTCCGGCCCGCCCGGTAGCCGGGCGCGGTCTCGGCCGAGCCCGAGCCCGAGGCCGTGCCCGAGCCCGCCCCCGCGCCCGAGCCCGCGCCCGAAGCCGACGCCGAAGCCGCATCCGCGTCCGATGCCGCGGCCCCGGCCGCCGCGGTTCCGGTTCCGTTCTCCTGGACGGCGCTCATGCCGTACCTCCGATCAGGGTGAGGAAGGCGTCCTCCAGCCGGCGGTGGGGTCCCACCGCCGACACCGGCACGTCCAGCCGTACGAGCTCGGCGATCAGCGCGGCGGGCGTCGCCCCGTCCAGGCGCACGAGGATCCCGCCGTCTCCGGCCACCGCCGAGGCCACGCCCTCCAGGGCCGCGACCTTCTCGACGGTGACCCCGTCCACCGGGCGCTCCAGCGCGACCAGCAGGGTGTTCCCGCCGCCGGTGATCTCGGCGACCTCGCCCGCCCGCACCAGGCGCCCACGGTCCATGACCACCAGGTGCGTGCAGGACTGCTCCACCTCGGACAGCAGGTGGCTGGAGACGATGACCGTCCGCCCGCCGGCCGCGTACCGGATCATCACGTCGCGCATCTCGCGGATCTGCGGCGGGTCCAGACCGTTGGTCGGCTCGTCGAGGATCAGCAGGTCGGGCATGCCCAGCATGGCCTGGGCGATGGCGAGCCGCTGCCGCATGCCCTGCGAGTAGGTGCGCACCGCCCGCTCCAGGGCGTCGCCGAGCCCGGCGATCTCCAGGGCCTCGGCCAGGTGCGCGTCCTCGGCGGGCCGGCCGGTGGCCTGCCAGTACAGCTCCAGGTTGGCGCGGCCCGTCAGGTGCGGCAGGAAGCCGGCGCCCTCCACGAACGCCCCGACCCGCGACAGCACGGGAGCCCCCGGCCGGATCGGATGCCCGAACACCCGTACCTCCCCGGCGTCCGGCGCGATCAGCCCCATCAGCATGCGCAGGGTGGTGGTCTTCCCGGCCCCGTTGGGCCCGAGCAGACCGAGCACCTGGCCCTTCTCCACCCGGAAGGACAGGTCCCGCACGGCGTAGCGGTCCCGTGCCTTGGCGTACCGCTTCGTCAGCCCGGTGATGTCCAGCGGTACGTCGGCCAGCGCGGGTTCGGGCTGCGCTGCGCCCGCCCGCACCGCCCCGCGGCCCCCGCCGGTGCGCCGGACCCCGAGCAGCCCCGCGGCCAGCGCCAGCGCGCCGAGCGGCAGCCACCACACCCAGGAGGGCAGGCCGGCCGCGGCCGTGCGGACCCCGTCCGCGACGGGCACGGCCAGCGGGCCCTGCGCCGAGACGGTGTAGGCGGCGGGCGCGGCGGGGGAGGCGTAGCCGAGGTCGGTGGCGGCGACCACCACCCGCAGCCGGTGCCCGGCCTGGACGGAGTGGTCGATCGCGGGGAGCCGCAGCCGCACGCTGCGGCCCTGCCCGGCGTCCTCCACCCGCACCGGCGCGACCAGCTGGCCCGGCAGCACCTGCTGGCGGCCGTCGGGCCCCACGTCGTACACCTTGCCGAACAGGACGGCCGCCCCGTCCGCAGCCGTCGACCTCACGTTCAGGGTGAGGGTCGGGGTCCCGGTGACCCGCAGCTCCTCGCTCAGCGGCGCCGATTCGAAGCGGGCGTTCTGCCCCGGGAAGTCGAGCGCGAGCCCCGCGCCGAGCGAGGCGAGCTGGCCGCCGATGCCGGGCAGCGAGGACAGCGCGGGCGGGGCGCCGCCCGCCGGATTGGCGAAGGTCTGCTCCCGTCCGGTCAGCGGGACCTCGCGCGGGGAGGAGGTGAGGCCGGGGTAGCGGTCACCGCTCGCGCCGCGCAGCTTGACCAGCCCGTCGGTGGAGTCGAGACCGCCGGAGCGCGACACCCGGAAGGCCGGGCCCGTACCGGCGCCCTCGTCCCCCTTCAGGTAGCGGTCGAACCACTGCGTCACCCGGGCCTCGACGCGGCCGGACTCGCGCATGCCGCCGTCGTGCCCGCCCGCCGCCCAGTCCACGGAGACGGGGGCGCCGTTCGCCGCGATGGTCCGGGCCATCGCGTCGGCCTGGTCCAGCGGGAAGAGGGAGTCGTCCTGGCCCTGCACGATCAGGGTCGGCACCTTGATCCGGTCGCCGACGGCCGAGGGGCTGCGCCGCTCCAGGAGCTCGCGCGCCTCGGCGTCGGGCTTCCCGGCGACAGCGACTCGCTCGTACATGGCACACAGCTGCGCCTCGAACCGTCCGCAGCCGGGGGCCTGCGGACCGGCGTTCCCCGCCGCCGGCGCCGTGACCGGCGCCGGCTGGAGGCCGCCCGCGGCGCCCGTGGTGAAGAAGATCCCGGCCCACAGCTTCTTGAAGACGCCCTGCGGGAACAGGGCGTCGGCGAGGTTCCAGTACGTGATCTGCGGAGCGATGGCGTCCACCCGCCGGTCGTACCCTGCGGCCAGCAGTGAGATCGCACCCCCGTACGAGGCCCCGGCCACGCCCACGCGCGGATCGCCGTCCCCGTCGAGGCGGACCTCGGGCCTGCGGGCCAGCCAGTCGATCAGCGCGGAGACGTCCTTGACCTCGTGATCGGGGTCGTTCAGGCCGATCTTGCCGCCGGATCGGCCGAAACCGCGCGCCGACCAGGTCATGACGGCGTACCCGTCGCGGGCCAGCCGCTCGGCCTGGGCCCGTACGTCGTCCTTGCTGCCGCCGAAGCCGTGCCCGAGGAGTACCGCGGGGCGGCGCCGGCCGGCGTCCCCCGCGGTGAAGAAGGAGGTGTCGATCCGGGCTCCGGCCGCGTCCGGGCCCGGCAGGTCCAGCGTCCGGTCCTCGCGGTGCACGGCCGGGGCGTCCCCGGACGCGGCGGCCGCCGTCCAGGTACCGGCGCCGGCCAGGACCGCGAGGGCGGCGGCGCCGGCGAGCAGGCGGTCGCGGCGCCGCCGGGGCAGTCGTGGCTTCATAGGGGAACCCTACGACCAGTGATCGCCGTGTGCGGGCTCCCTCAGGGTGAGCCCCGCCCCTTCTCCAGGCGTACGCGGTCCCGCCCGGCGTACCGCGCCCGTGGTACGGGCGGCGGCCGGGCGCGGCGGCCACGGGGGGGTGCCGGCCGGGCGCGGCGGCACGGGCCGGCGGCGGCCGTCCTCCGTACGCACGGCCGTCCTTCGTACGCACGGCCCCCGTCGACCTGCGCGCGGGCCCGGGCGGCGGGAGGATGGGCGGCATGCTGCTGGCCGAGGTCGCGCGCGTGTCCCGGGAAGTCGCCGGGACCGCCGCCCGCTCACGCAAGACCGCCCTGCTCGCGGAGCTGTTCGCGGCCGCCCCCGCCGAGGAGGCCGGACTGGTCATCTCCTACCTTTCCGGACGGCTCCCGCAGGGCCGCCCGGGCGTCGGCTGGCGCACCCTGGGCCGGGAGGCGCCCCCGGCGCCCGGGCCCACCCTCACCGTCGGGGCGGTCGACGCGGCGGTGGCGGAGCTGGCCGCGGTCGCGGGCCCGGGGGCGCGGGCGGAGCGGGACCGGATCGTCGACGCCCTGCTGGGCGCCGCCACCGCCGACGAACAGCGGTTCCTGCGGAGCCTGCTGTCCGGGGAGGTGCGCCAGGGGGCGCTGGACGCGGTGGCCCTGGAAGGGGTGGCCAAGGCCGCCGGGGTCCCGGCCGCCGACCTGCGGCGGGCCGTGATGCTGGACGGCTCCCTGCCCAGGGTGGCGGCGGCCGTGCTCGCCGAGGGGGCCGCCGCGCTGCGCGGGGTGACACTGCGCGTCGGGCAGCCCGTCCAGCCGATGCTCGCCGGGACCGCCCGGTCCGTGGCGGACGCCCTGACCGCGCTGGGGCCCTGCGCCGTGGAGGAGAAGCTCGACGGGATCCGCGTCCAGGTCCACCGGTCGGGGGACGAGGTGCGGATCCACACCCGGTCCCTGGACGAGATCACCGACCGGCTGCCGGAGGTCGCGGAGCTGGCCCGGAGCCTGCCGGGGGAGCGGTTCATCCTCGACGGCGAGGTCATCGGACGCGGCGCCGACGGGCGACCCGTGCCCTTCCAGGAGATCGCCTCCCGGGTCGGGTCGCGGCTGGACGTGGCGGCCGCCCGGCGCACCCTCGCGGTGACCCCGTACTTCTTCGACCTGCTGGCCGTCGGTGACCGGGTGCTGCTCGACCTGCCGGTCCGCGAGCGGTACGAGGCCCTGGCCGCGCTCGTCCCCGAGACCGCCCGGGTGCGCCGGCTGGTGGTGGAGGATCCGTCGGAAAGGGGGGCCGACGCCGAGGCGTTCCTGGCCGAGGCCCTGGACCGGGGCCACGAGGGCGTCGTCGTCAAGGCCCTCGATTCTCCCTACGCGGCGGGCCGGCGCGGCAAGCGCTGGCTCAAGGTCAAGCCGGTGCACACCCTCGACCTGGTCGTGCTCGCCGCCGAACGGGGCCACGGACGCCGTACCGGCCTCCTCTCGAACCTGCACCTCGGCGCACGGGCCGCCGACGGCACGTACGCGATGCTCGGCAAGACCTTCAAGGGACTCACCGACGAGATGCTCCGCTGGCAGACCGGGCGGCTGACCGAACTCGCCGAGAGCGACGACGGCTTCACGGTCAGGGTCCGGCCCGAACTGGTGGTCGAGATCGCCTACGACGGCCTCCAACGCTCCCCGCGCTACCCGGCCGGGGTCGCCCTGCGCTTCGCCCGGGTGCTGCGCCACCGGCCGGACAAGACCGCCGAGCAGGCGGACACCGTGGAGACGGTGCTGGAACAGGGTGGCCACGGCGGTGACGGCGGTGACGGCGGCCCGCAAGGCGGTGGTGCGCCGGGCGGCGGCGGAAGCGCGGCCGAGGGCTGATTTTGCCTCAGAGGCAAGAAAATTGCCCGAGGGGCAACTTTCTGGCTCAATCGGAGCATGAACCCCAGTGCCGAGGGGCCCGGCCGCCCCGACGAGGGCCACCCCCACGAGGGTAACCCCGACCCGGCCGCCACCGACGAGCTGCCCGCCGTCGCCCCGCAGCTGCGCGAACTGCGCCGCCGCGCCGGACTCACCCTGGAGGCAGCCGCCGCGCGGGCCCGGCTCTCGCCCGCCCACCTGTCCCGGCTGGAGACGGGCCGCCGCCAGCCCTCGTTGCCGCTGCTGCTGGGACTGGCCCGCACCTACGGGACCACCGTCTCGGAGCTGCTCGGAGAGACCCAGGCCGTCGCCGACCCCGTCGTACGGGCCGGCGGTCCCGGCGCCCGCGAGGCCGACGGGTGGACGTACTGGCAGGCCGGGGGCTCCGGGCGGGGGATGCAGGCGCTGCGCGTGCACGTCCCCCAGGGGCGCAGCCAGGGCGAGCTGGTCCGCGTACATCCCGGGGAGGAGTGGCTGTACGTGCTCACCGGGCAGTTGCGGCTGCGCCTGGGGGAGACCGAGTACCTGCTGGAGCCGGGCGACAGCGCGCACTTCGACTCGCTCACCCCGCACCGGATCGGAGCGCCGGGGCACGGCGGAGCCGAGCTCCTGTTCGTCCACACCCTGCTGCAGAGCAGCCTCGCCGGGCTGTGTCTCGGCGGCGCCGCCACGCACCACCGATAGCCGAGGAGCCGTACCCATGACCCAGGGGGAGCACATGCCCAGCACGACCGAGCAGCCCGCCGTCGCCGAAACCGACATCAGCGCCGAAACCGAAACCGAAACCGCTGCCGATACCGATACCGGGACCCGGCCGGCCGGCCTGCTGGGCCGCGTCGAGTCGCGCTTCCCGCGCGGCCTCGTCATCCGGCTGGTCGCCTACCTGTTCGTCGGCCACCTCTTCGCCTTCTTCGTGTACCTCCTCTTCGTGCTGGGCGGCCAGAACCAGTAGCCCCCGCCGGGCGCCCCCGGCCGCCGCACCCAGCCGAGCACCAGCAGCGAGGCCACCGCGGCGAAGGCGCACCACGTCGAGGCGAACGCGAGGCGCCACAGCGCCGCGCAGACGAGCGCCCCGGCGGCCAGGACGGCGCCCAGCCGTCGCAGCCGGGGGTCCCGGCCGAGCAGCAGGGCGCCGAGGGTGGCGTACACGTAGCCCGCCGCGACGAGCGGGGCGTACGGCACGTCCACCCCGTAGCGGACCAGCAGCCCCCGCACCTCGGCGGTCACCGGCCGGGTCGCGAGGCAGTACGCGAGCACCGCGCCGGTGGCGAGGCCGACGGCCGCGGTGGCCCACAGTCGGCGTCCAGCCCCGGGCCCGGCGGCCAGCAGCACCCCGAACGGCACCCAGACGGGCAGCAGCGGCAGGGCGATCACCGCCCAGGCCGTGGTCGCCGGACCGCAGCCGCCGCCCGTGTCCCGGACGGCGGCCTCGATCAGCTGGTGGGCGCCCAGCAGCAGCGGCAGCGCGGCGACGGGCAGGTCGCGGGCCCGGCGTACGCGCGCCACGCACACCACCCCGACGGCGGTCACCACCGTGCCCGCCGTCAGGTCCGCGGCCGTGCTCCAGCACACGCGGGGCCCCGGATCGCCCGTGTCTCACCCGTCGGCCGTGGCCGGGGGCTCCAGCGGGGGTGCGGTGACCCCGCACTGGGTGCGGCACTGCTGGTGGGGGTGGGGTTCTCCGGGGGCGGGGGAGCGTACGGTCGCCCAGGCCAGTACCGAGCCGAGCACGAGCACCCCCGCGCACCAGAGCATGGCCCGCCCGAAGGCGGCGTCGAAGGCCCCGGCCGACAGATAGGCGTCCGGGCCCATTCCGGCCAGCAGCGGCAGGGCCGCCACGGCGAGGAGTCCGGCGGCCCGGGCCGCCGCGTTGTTGATGCCGCTGGCCAGGCCCGCCCGGCCGGGGTCCACCGAGGACAGGACGGTGGCGGTCAGCGGGGCCACCAGGGTGACCATTCCGGCGCCCATCACGACCAGGGCCGGCAGCACGTCCTGTACGTAGGACGCCGCCGGACCCACGCGCAGCATCAGCACCATTCCGGCCGCGCACAGCAGGGGCCCGACCGTGAGCGGGATCCGCGGCCCGATCCGCTCGCCGAGTGCCGCCGAGCGGGCCGACAGCAGCAGCATCAGCGCGGTGGTCGGCAGCAGCGCGGCCCCCGCCGCCAGGGCCGAGTACCCGGCCACGACCTGGAGCTGGAGCACGACGAGGAAGAAGAACCCGCCGAAGGCCGCGTACACGCACAGGGTGACCAGGTTGACGGCGGTGAACAGCCGGGAGGAGAAGATGTCCGGCGGCACCATCGGATCCGGCCGCCGCCGCTCGACGTACACGAACGCGACGCCCAGCAGGATGCCGCCGGCCGCCGCGGCCACGACCAGCGCGGTGCCGTTCCTCGCCTCGATGAGGGCGTAGGTGACCAGGGCGAGGGAGGCGGCGCCGAGCACCGCCCCGAGGACGTCGAACCGCCCGTGGGCCCGCGGGTCGCGGGATTCCGGTACGTGTCTGAGCGCGACCGGCACGCACAGCGCGGCCACCGGCACGTTGATCAGGAACACCCACCGCCAGCCCGGCCCGTCCACCAGCCAGCCCCCCAGGAACGGCCCCACGGCCGCGCCCACCCCGCCGAACCCCGACCACAGGCCCACCGCCCGGGCCCGGTCCTCCGCGTGGATCGAGCCCTGGATCAGCGCCAGCGAACCCGGTGTCAGCAGGGCTCCGCCGATGCCCTGGAGGGCGCGGGCGGCGATCAGCACCCCCTCGTTCGGCGCGAGGCCGCACAGCAGCGAGCCGGCCGCGAACCACACGACGCCGAGCATGAAGACCTTGCGGCGTCCGAACCGGTCGCCGAGGGCCCCGCCGACGAGGATCAGGCCGGCCAGGGTCAGCAGGTAGGCGTTGACGGTCCACTGGAGCACCGCCAGGTCGGCGCCGAGGTCCCGCCCGATGCTCGGCAGCGCCACGTTGACGACGGTCGAGTCCAGCAGGGCCATGGTCGACCCGAGCACGGTGGCGAGCAGGATCCACCGGCCCCGGGCGGAGCGCAGCGGAACCCCGGGCGCGCGGTCCTCGCCGGTGCGGGGGCGATGGCCGGCGCCGGCGCCGGGAGGTGCGGGATCGGTCATGTCCCCAGGCTGGCGCGCTCGGCCCGGAAGGGCCAGCCGGAGACCGGCCCGGCGGGGGCCCGGTGGCGCGGACGTCGTCGTCCCGCGCTACCAGGCGGCCCTCGACGCGGGCTCCGACCGCGCCGCCACCGACGTCGCGGGCGACACCTGGTCCCCGGACCGCAAGTACAGCCCCGGCTCCTACGGGTACCGGGGCGCCTCCACCGTCCGGTCCACCGGGCGCGCCATCGCCGCCACCCAGGACCAGAAGCTGTTCCGCAACGCCCGCGAGGGCATGGACGGGTACCGCTTCGACAACGTGCCGAACGGCACCTACACCGTGGAACTCGGCTTCGCCGAACTGTCCTCCACCCGGCCCGGCCGGCGCGTCCTCGACTCCTGGCCGAGGGCGCGCTGGTCCTGCCCTCCCTGGACATCTCCCTGGAGGCGGGCAGCCACACGGCCCTGACCAGGACCTACCCGGTCAAGGTCACCGACGGCCTGCTCGACGTCCGCTTCGTCACGCACAGCGGCTACGGAAAGCCCCTGGTCAACACCCTCCGGGTGACCGACCGCCCCGACCTGGGCTAGCCGCCCGCCGCCCGCCGCCCGCCCCCGGCATTCGGGTGGCGGGCGGCGACAGGGCCGCGACGCGCCCGGGAGCCCGCGCGGGGCGACGTAGCGTGCCGGACATGACCCCGCACCGCTTGCAGGAGGGCGCAGTCGAGGCCCTCGTCCGCTCCGCCGACCCGGACGCCGTCTGGGCGGCGGGGTCGGCGGACGCCGTCCACGCGGGCTCGCCCGGTGACCGCGACGCCCCCCTGGACGTCGGCGGCCTCACCGCGGTGCTCGCCCTGTGGCCCGTCCTCGGCAGCCTCGTCGCCGCCGGGGAACTCGCCCTCCACACCCCGCTCACCGCCTACGGGGAGGCCGCCGCGGCGGGACTGCCGGGCGGCGCCACCGCCCACCACCTGCTCACGCGAGGCGACGGCCCGCCCGCCCTGGCCGCCCTCACCCGCCTCGCCGAACACCTGACCGGCACCCCGCTGGCCGAGTACGCCCCGGTCCGGATCTGGCGGCCGCTCGGCATGACCCGCACCCGCTTCGCCGACGGCACCCTCTACGCACCCCTGGCCGACCTGGTGCGCTTCCCGCGCCACCTGCTCTCCACCGCCGACCACCCCATCAGCCGGGCCTGGACGGCGGAATCCCTGCGCATCCGCACCGGCGAGCTCACCCCCGCCCGGGGCCTGCTCTGGCACCCCGCCCCCGCCGGCGTCTGGGCCCACCACCCTCCGGCCGGCCACGGCCCGGCCCTGTGGATCTCCCCCCGGCACGACCGCTGGGCCGCCCTCGTCCCCGGCGCCGCGCCCGCCGCCGCTGCCGCCACCGCGCCGCACACCCCGCTGCGCACTGCCTTCCGTGAGGCCGTCTTCGCGTCAACTCCCGCTGTATGAGGACCTGTTGTACGATCCCGGCACGATGACGAAGCCCCGCTGGAAGAACCCTGACGCCCCCGTCCCCACCAGCCCCTGGGACGAGATCACCCCCGGCCTCTGGATGGGCGGTCACGTCTGGGTTGATTCCGCCGGCGAGCTCCGCCCCGCCATCGTCACCGACGAGTTCGATCTCGTGATCAGCCTGTACTCCCGGCCCGGCCACGGCCCCGGCCCGGACGCCGAACACCTCGTCGGCGAGATGCCCGACGGACCGCTCACGGCCGCCCAGCTCGACACCGTCCGCCGTCTCGCCGGCGCCGCCGGGCTCGCCCTGCACGCCGGGCGCAGGACGCTGGTGCGCTGCTTCCACGGCTACAACCGCTCCGGCCTCGTCGTCGCCCAGTGCCTCGTCGGCCGCGGCTCGGCCGCCGCGGAGGCCGTCGACCTCATCCGGAGCAGGCGCTCCCGCTGGGCCCTGCACAACCGGCTCTTCACCGACTACCTGGCCACCGGGCTGGACACCGCGGCCCTGCTCACCGGGCTCGACCCACTCCCGTAGCGCAGTCGGAGCGCGCGCCCGCAGGGGCCGACGTACGGTGATGCCGAAGTCGCCGTACGAGGACGCCCGGCCCTGCCGTGGCCCGCGCACGGCCCCACCGGCCGCAACCCTGCCGCACCCCCGCGAGGAGCCCATGTCCGACGCCGTGACCGTGCAGGCCACCGACCCGGACGTCGACGCGCTCGACGCCCTGTGCCGGGAACTGGCCGAGGCCGCCGACGCCGTGGGCGAAGCCGCCCGGTACGCCTCCGGCCTCGCGCTCGGCGCCCGTCTGCCCGTCGCCGCCCTCGTCGGGCGCGGCAGCCGCCGGCGCCGGGCGTGGCGGACCCTGCTGCGCACCCTCACCGATCCGGCGGGCCTCGGCTGGGCCCCGCGCGGGCGGGGCGTGGCCCGGGCCGGGTGGTTCGCCGGCATCCTGGCCCGCCGGGAGAGCCTCGCGGTGACCACCGCCGTCTGCGGGCTGAAGGCGCGGATCCGCGCGGCCGGCGCGGGCCGGCCCGATCTGCTCGCGGACCCCGATTGCGCGGCCGTCCTGGCGGCGGTGGCGGAGGACCGGCAGGACGAGGCGGCCCGCGCCTTCCGGAGCATTTTGCGCGAGCGGGGTCCGGCGGAGGCCTTCGCCCTGCTGGCGCCGGCCTTCGCCGACATCCTGGCGTGGCAGGCCCTGACCGACGAGAACCCCTTCAACGACCACGCGGGCTGGCAGGTGGCCACCGGCCGCGCGGAGACCGCGGAGCCGCTGCTCGGCCTCGGCGCCGCCCTGCGCGCCTTCTTCTCCCGCGAGCCCCGCCCGGCCACCCGGCCGGCGCCCGAAACGGGTCCAGGGCCCCGGCGGCCGGGGGCGCCCGACACCACCGGCACCCTCGCCGGGTACGTCCGCAACACGGGCCGCCCCGGGGCGGGGGACACCCTGCTGATCCAGCGGGTGGCGCTCCCCGGGGGCGGTTCCCGGTACGTGGTCCAGCTGGCCGACCGGGACCTGCCGCGGGCCCGGGACGTGTCCCGGACCCTGCGCGCGCTGGTCCCCTCGGGCTCCGCGGTCGTCCTGGTCGGCCGCGGAGCGGGCGCCGTCACCGCCATGGACCTGGCCGCCGACCGGGACTTCACCGCCGTCTACGCGGTCAGCCACCTGTTCGCCGTCGGCGCCCCGGCCGACGCCCGCACTCCCGCCGACCCCCGCACCCGGGTCCACGCGCTGTCCCCGTCGGCCCTCGCCGCGGGGCGGGGCGACGGCGACGGCGCGGGCGCCGCCGTCGCCGGGCGGGTCACCGCCGGCCTGGTGCTCCCGCTCGGCGAGGACGGCCGCCCACGGACCACGAACTCCTGGAGCCACCCGTGAGCGACACCCCGCGGCTGCCCCCGTCCGGCCCGCCCGGCCCGTCCGACGGGCTGCGCAGCCACTGCGCGGCCCTGCGCTCCCACGCCCGCCGGCTGCGGGCCAACGCCGCCGCACTGGACTGGCGGGGCCCCCAGGCCGACGCCTTCCGCGCCGAGGTCACCGCCCTCGCGGACCGCTGCTCCCGGGCCGCGGACGGCTTCGCGCTCGCCGCCGCCCAGCTCGACGGGGTGCACAGGGGCGTCACAGCACGAGTGACAGCAGCAGGACGAAGCCGAGGCCCGTCACCGAGATGATGGTCTCCATCACCGACCAGGTCTTGACGGTCTGTCCGACGCTCATCCCGAAGTACTCCTTCACCAGCCAGAACCCGGCGTCGTTGACATGGCTGAAGAACAGTGAGCCACAGCCGATCGCCAGGACCAGCAGCGCGGTCTCCGTCGTGGACATGCCGGCCGCGAGCGGGGCAACCAGCCCGGCCGCCGAAATGGTGGCCACCGTGGCCGACCCCGTGGCCAGCCGGATCGCCACCGCGATCAGCCAGGCCAGCAGCAGGGCCGGGATGGCCCAGCTCTTGGACAGGTCCAGGATCATCTGACCGACGCCCGCGTCGATCAGGGTCTGCTTGAAGCCGCCGCCGGCGCCCACGATCAGCAGGATGCCGGCGATCGGCGCGAGGGACTTCTCCACCGTCGACGACAGCCGGGCCCGGGTGAACCCGGCCGCCCGGCCGAGGGTGAACATCCCCACCAGCACGGCCGACAGGAGGGCGATCAGCGGGGAGCCGGCGACGTCGGTGACCTTCTGGAGCCCGTTGGCGGGGTCGTCGACGACGATGTCGACCAGGGCCTTGACCAGCATCAGGGCCACCGGCAGCAGCACGGTGAAGACCGTGGCCCCGAAGCGGGGCCGTTGTGCCACCTCGGCCGACGGGCGCTGCGGGACCATGTGCTCGGGGGCCGGTATGTCCACCCAGCGGGCCGCGTAACGGGAGAACAGCGGACCGGCGATGATCACGGTCGGGATCGCGACGAGGACACCGAGCGCGAGCGTGACCCCGAGGTTGGCGTGCAGGGCGTCGATGGCGACCAGCGGGCCGGGGTGCGGCGGGATCAGCCCGTGCATCACCGACAGCCCGGCCAGCGCCGGGATGCCGATGCGCATCAGCGAGTAGTTGCCCCGCTTGGCGACGAGCAGCACCACCGGGATCAGCAGCACGATGCCGACCTCGAAGAAGAGCGGCAGCCCGATCACGGAGGCGATCAGCACCATGGCCCACGGCATGGCCCGGCCCTTGGCGCGGGCCAGGATCGTGTCCACGATCTCGTCCGCGCCGCCGGAGTCCGCCAGCAGCTTCCCGAGGGTCGCGCCGAGCGCGATCAGCACGCCGACGCCCGCGACCGTGGCCCCGAGGCCGGCCGTGAAGCTGGCGATCGTCTTGTTCAGGGGGGCGCCCGCGAAGGACCCGAGGGCCAGTGAACCGACCGTCAGGGCCAGGAAGGCGTGCATCTTCAGGCGGGTGATGAGCAGGACGATGACGGCGATGCCCAGCAGGACCGCGATGCCCAGCTGGGCGTGTCCGGCCGAGGTGATGGGTGCGGGTGCGGCCGCCGCCGCCAGTGTCTCGACGCTGAGACCGGTCACGGTGGGGTTCCTGACTGTGGGGAGGGGTGGGGGGGAGGGGGGGAGGGGTCCGTCAGAGGCGGCGCAGGGCGGCCAGCGCCCGCCCGGTGATCTCCTCGGGGGTACCCGCGACGTCGACGGCGACCCCGTCCTCGTCCGCCCGGAGCGGTTCGAGGGTCGCGAACTGGGAGTCCAGCAGGGTGGCGGGCATGAAGTGGCCGGTGCGCCCGGCCATGCGTTCCCCGATCAGGGCCCGCTCTCCGGTGAGGTGGACGAACAGCGCCCCGGGGGCGGCGGCGCGCAACCGGTCGCGGTATGCGCGCTTGAGGCAGGACGCGGCGACCACGCCGCCGCCCCGGCCCGCCCGCTCACCGATCCACTCGCCGATGGCGTCCAGCCAGGGCCCGCGGTCGGCGTCGTCCAGCGGGGTGCCGGCCGACATCTTCGCGACGTTGGCCGCCGGGTGGAAGGCGTCGCCCTCCGCGTAGGGGAGGCCGAGGGCCTCCGCGAGCAGCCGGCCCACGGTCGTCTTGCCCGTGCCGGCCACGCCCATCACCACAATGACGCGCTGGGAGCTCACGTCGTACCTCGCTGTCCTCGTTGACATCGGCCCGGGAGGGGGGAGGCCCGGGTGGCCCCCACTGAACCTCATTAAGTAGTACTTATTCAAGAGGTCAGCAGTAAAACATCACACCATTGGTTCGCCCGCCCGTCACCGTACGCTTACGCCATGACCACCGAAGGCAGTCCGGGCCCAGGACTCCACAGCCAGGTACTGGACACCCTCGGACTCGCCATCACGGCGGGGGAGGACCCGCCCGGCAGCGTGCTGCGCACCGACGAGATCGCCCTGCGCTTCGACGCCTCGCGCACCGTGGTCCGCGAGGTCGTCCGCGTCCTGGAGTCGATGCAGCTCGTCGAGTCCCGCCGCCGGGTCGGCGTCACGGTCCGCCCCGCCGAGGAATGGAACGTCTACGACCCGCGCGTCATCCGCTGGCGCCTCGCCGGCCGCGACCGGCCGCGCCAGCTGCGCTCGCTGACCGTCCTGCGCTCGGCGGTCGAGCCCGTCGCGGCCGGACTCGCGGCCGCCCGGGCCACCCCCGAGCAGTGCGCCGAGCTCACCGAGGCGGCCCTCGGCATGGTCCGCACCTCGCGCGGCCACCAGCTGGAGGGCTACCTCCACCACGACGTCGCCTTCCACCGCACCGTGCTGAACGCCTCCGGCAACGAGATGTTCGCCCGCCTGGGGGACGTCGTCGCCGAGGTCCTCACCGGCCGCACCCAGCACTCCGTGATGTTCCCCGACCCCGACCCGGCCGCCGTCACCCTCCACGTCCGGGTCGCCGAGGCGGTCCGCGAGGGGGACGCGGCCGCGGCCGAGGCCCTGACCCGGCAGATCGCCCTGGGCGCCCTGGAGGAGCTCGACGTCCTCGCCCCCTGAGCCGGAGCCCGGACCCGCTCCGGGCCGGGCTCCGGCTCCGTCCGGTGCGCGGACCCCGCGCCGTGCGCCACACTGGGCGCGTGCGGGGACATGCCGAGGGCAACGAGGACGCGGCCGCCTCCTTCGTGGGCCGGGACGCCGAACTGGCCGCGCTGCGGGCGGCCCTGACCCGGCGGCGGCTGGTCACCGTGACCGGACCCGGCGGGGTCGGCAAGACCCGGCTGGCCCGGGAGGCCCTGGCGGCGCCCGCCGGACCGGCCGGCGCCTTCCCCGACGGGATCCACTGGGCCGATCTCTCCCCGCTGCCCGGCGACCGGCTGCTGGTGGACACCGTCGCGCACGCGCTCGGCCTCGACGACCACACCCCGCGCACCCTCGCCGAAGCCGTGCGCGCGTGGATCGGGCCGCGCCGGCTGCTCCTCGTACTGGACTCCTGCGAACACCTCGTGGCGCCCGTACGGGTCCTCGTACGCGACCTGCTGGACGCCGCCCCGCACCTCGTCGTGCTGCTGACCAGCCGGGAGCCCCTCGCGCTGGACTCCGAGCACGTCCTGGAGCTCGGACCGGCGCGGGCCGACGACGCCCTCGCCCTCTTCACCGCGCGGGCCGACGCCGTCCGCCCCGGGCAGGCGCCGCCGTGGACGCCGGAGCGGCTGGCCGCCGCCCGGGCGGTCTGCGCCCGGCTCGAAGGGGTCCCCCTCGCGCTGGAACTCGCCGCCGCGCAGTTGACGGACCACACCGTCGAGGAGCTCGCCGACCGGCTCGCCCGCCGGATCGGCCCGCTGCCCGCGGGCCCGTCGTCCGGCGGCCCGGGGGAGCGGCCGCCCCGCCACCGGGCCCTGCGCACCGCCATCGGCTGGAGCCACGAGTGGTGCACCCCCCGGGAGCGCCTCCTGTGGCTGCGGCTCTCGGTCTTCGGGGGCACCTTCGACGGGGCGGCGGCCCGGGCCGTCTGCTCCGCGCCGCCGCTCGACGAAGCGCAGGTGACGCCGCTGCTCGCCTCGCTCGTCGCCAAGTCCGTCGTCCGTCGCACCACCGACGGCACGGGCCACCGGATGCTCGACACCATCCGCGAGTACGGGGCCATGTGGCGCGACGGCGTCGGCGAGGGCGACGCCCTGCGCACCCGGCACGCGGCCCACTTCCTGGAACTGGTGCGCGCCGCCGAGGCGGACTGGCTCGGCTCCGGCCAGCGCGACGCCTACCGCAGGGTCGCCGCCGCCTACGGGGACATCTGCGCGGCCCTCGACCACCTCCTGGCCACCGATCCCACCGCGGCCCTCGAACTCGGCGGCCGCGTCGGCTTCTTCTGGGCCTGCTGCGGCTGCCTGCACGTCGCCCGCTCCTACCTGGAACGGGCCCTGGCCGCGGCCCGCCCCGCCGAGGTGGACACGGCCGGCCGGATGCGCGCCCTGTGGGCCCTCGGAGTGACCCTGCTCCTCCAGGGCGAACACGAGGAGGCCCACCGGATCGCGGTGGCCTGCGAATCCCTGGCCGCACGGGCCGGCGCCGGCCGGGAACCCGCCCTCGACGCCGCCTACCTGCTCGGCATCAGCCACCTGCTGGCGGGCCGCCCGCTGGCCGCCCGGATCGTGGCCGACAATGCCCTGGAGGCCCTGACCGGCACGCCCTTCGACTCGGCGCCCCGGCTGCGCTGCCACCTCGTACGGGTCTTCGCGCTGACCGGCAGCGGCCTGTTCGCCGACGCGCGCGCGGAGGCCGAGCGGCTGCGGGCCGGGTGCGTGGCCCGGCAGGAGTACTGGACGCGGGCCTACGCCGACTACCAGCTGGCCCTGATCAGCCTGTTCGAGGGCCGCCCGGCCGAGTCCGCCGAGCACGCCCGGGCGATGCTGGAGAGCAAGCGGGAACTCGGCGACAGCTTCGGCACCGCCCTCGGCCTCGACCTGCTGGCCGCCGCCCGGGCCGCGAACGGTGACGGGGCGGGCGGCGCGCACGCGTACGGGGCGGGCCACGCCTTCTGGCAGGCGGTCGGCCACCCTCAGCGCGGCACGCCCGAACTGCGCTCCATGCGCGCGGAGTTCGAACGCACGGCCCGCGCCGCACTGGGAGACGAGGCCTACCGGGCCGCCTTCGCCGAGGGTGTCCGGCACGGCCGGGAACTGCGCGGCCGCCCCCACCCCTGCTGACAGGCCGCACCCCTCAGACGGCCCCCACCCCTGCTGACGGCCCTCAGCCCCGCGCGCCGATCACCCCCGCCAGGACCGCCTGGTCGGAGTCCGGCAGCCGCCGCTCGGCGTGCAGCATGCGCAGGGCGCCGGTGAGCCGCTCCCGGTCCTCGGGGCGCCCCAGGTCGGTGAGGTACGGGGGCAGCAGCAGGGCCAGGGAGGCCAGGTCGGCGCGGGCGGCGAGCCGCTCCAGCAGCGGGGCCAGCGGGTCCGGGGCGCCCGGCCCGGGGGCGGTGGCGCGCAGCCCCTCGGCGATGCGCAGCCGCAGCCAGTCCGCGTAGCCGCCCGGCGGCAGCCCGTCCAGGTGCCCGGCGGCGGCCTCGAAGTGGCGCCGTGCCGCGTCCGGTTCGCCGAGCTCCAGGTGGGCGCGGCCCAAAGAGCCGTGGAGGGAGGGGTAGAAGGGGCGCACCCGCTCGTCGCCCACCCGGTCCGCGAGGTCGAGGCAGGTCCGGTTCCAGCGCAGGGTCTCCTCGGGGGTGGGCTGGTGGCGGGCGAGGTAGTGCGCGGCCACGCAGGCCTCGTAGTCGTCGCGGGCGGCGTCCCAGGCCCGCGCGAAGAGCGTGCGGGCGTCGGCGCCGCGCCCTTCGGCCTCGGCGGCCATGCCTTCCGCGCAGAGGCGTACGACGGCGTTGCGGGGGTCCATCGGGATTCCTGTCGTCGGGTGTTCAGGAGTCGGGGAGGGTGACCGGCATGACGAGGGTGGTGAAGCTGCCCTGGTCGGCGGAGCGGACGAGCGCGGGGCGGAGCGTGGCCGGGATCTCCAGCAGTACGTCGGGCCCCACGCTCGCCTCCAGCGCGCCCGCCAGCGCCGCCGGGTCGAAGGCGACCCGCACCGGAGCGGACTCCGCGCACACGGCCGGGAGTTCACTCCCGGCCACCCGCAGCCGGTCGGGCCCCAGCTCCAGCGCCACGGCGGGCTCCTCCCCGCAGGCGCCGAGCACGGCGAGCAGCGCGATGCGGTCCACCACGACCCGGTGCGTGGGCACGGGCTCGGCCTCCAGGGCGGTGAGCATCTCCCGGTAGGCGGGGTAGGTCCCGCCGGACACCGGCAGCTCGCGCGAACCGCCCGGGTGGCGGACGGTCAGGGGCTCGCCCGGCGCCCCCGCCGTCAGGGTGACCTCGGCCGCCCGGGCCGCCCACGCCCCCAGCTCGACCAGGGCCCGGGCCCCGACCAGCAGCCGCCCGGGCGGACCGGTCACGGCGGCGGGCCGCAGGGTGCGCAGCGAGAGCCGGTGGCGGTCGGTGGCGACGAAGCGGACCTCGTCCTCGTCGAACTCCACGAGCACGCAGCCCAGTACGGGGTGCTCCGGATCCCGCCCGGCCGCCGGTGCCACCTGCCGGACGGCGCTCGCCAGCTCCGGCCCCCCGAGGGTGACCTCGGTACGGCGGGGGCCCGCCGGGAGGGTGTCCAGGACGGCCCGGACCGCCGCGTCGGCGGCCCGCCCGGATTCCCGGACCATCCGGCGGTGCCGCTCCAGCACCTGCCGGGCCCGCTCGGGCGGCCCGTCCAGGACGCAGACCACGTCGGGCAGCGCCAGGCCCGCCTCGCGCAGTCCGCGCAGCAGGGTGGCCCGGTCCCGCTGGGACCCGGCGTAGTACCGGTACCCGGTGGCCGGATCGACGTGGGCGGGGAGCAGTACGCGGCAGTCGTCGTAGAAGCGCAGCGCACTCGGCGCGAGCCCGACGAGGCGGCCGAAGGCACTGATGCCCATCAGTTCTGGGGTGGCGTCCATGGCCCCGATGATCGGCCCTCATCCCACTCGAAGGTCAAACGCCGGGGCGTCCAGGACGCCCGTCAGGGGCTCAGCCGGTGGCCGGCGGCGGTCGGGGGGTGGTCTGCTGGACGGCCCAGCCGTTGCCGTCGGGGTCGGTGAAGTACACGAACGACCCCCACGGCATGTCCTGGACCTCCGTCACCTCCACACCCCGCCCGCGCAGGTCCGCGTACGCCTCCTCGATGTCGGCGACGACCACCTGGAGGTTGTCCAGCGACCCCGGGACCATCCGGGTCAGGCCCTTGCCGATGGCGATCGAACAGGCCGATCCGGGCGGGGTCAGCTGGACGAAGCGGATCTCGTCGCTGACGGTGACGTCGTGGTCGGCGTGGAAGCCGAGCCGTTCGTAGAAGGCCTTCGCACGGTCGACGTCGGTGACCGGGACGGCGACCAGTTCGAGCTTGACGTCCATGACGGGCTCCCCTCGTCGGCGGGACGGCCCGGCGCCGGGACGGCGCGCGGGTCCTCGGGCATCATCCGCCCGAGACGGCCGCCGCGCCGTCCGCGAGGGGGCCGGGGCCCTGCGTGTCGCGGGCGGCGAACTGCGTCCGGTACAGCTCCTCGTACCGGCCGCCCGCCGCCAGCAGCTCGTGGTGGGTGCCGCGCTCCACGATCCGGCCCTCCTCCAGGACCAGGATCTGGTCGGCGGCCTGCACCGTCGACAGCCGGTGCGCGATCACCACGGCGGTCCGGCCCGCCAGGGCCTCGGCCAGGGCCTCCTGTACGGCGGCCTCGGAGGTGGAGTCCAGGTGGGCGGTGGCCTCGTCGAGGATCACCACGCGCTGCCGCGCGAGCAGCAGCCGGGCGATGGTCAGCCGCTGGCGTTCACCGCCCGAGAGCCGGTAGCCGCGTTCGCCGACCACCGTGTCCAGCCCGTCGGGCAGCGAGGCGACGAGCCCGTCGAGGCGGGAGCGGCGCAGCGCCTCCCAGATCTCGTCCTCGCCCGCGCCGGGGCGGGCCAGCAGCAGGTTGGCCCGTACCGACTCGTGGAAGAGGTGCCCGTCCTGGGTGACCATGCCGAGGGTCTCGCGGATCGAGTCGGCGGTGAGGTCACGCACGTCGATCCCGCCGAGGCGCACGGCCCCCGCGTCCACGTCGTACAGACGGGGCAGCAACTGGGCGATGGTCGACTTCCCGGCGCCGGAGGAACCGACCAGGGCGACCATCTGGCCCGCTTCGGCCCGGAAGGACACCTCGTGCAGGACCTCCGCGCCGCCCCGGACGTCGAGCGTGGCGACCTCCTCCAGCGACGCCAGCGAGACCTTGTCGGCGGCGGGGTAGCCGAAGGAGACCCCGTCGAACTCCACCGCCACCGGCCCCTCGGGCACCCTGCGGGCATCCGGCTTCTCGGAGATGAGCGGCTCCAGGTCCAGGATCTCGAAGACCCGCTCGAAGCTGACCATGGCGCTCATCACCTCGACGCGGGCCCCCGCGAGCGCGGTCAGCGGGGCGTACAGCCGGGTCAGCAGCAGGGCGAGCGCCACGACGGAGCCCGCCTCCAGCGTCCCGCGCAGCGCGAAGTGGCCGCCGAGGCCGTAGACCAGGGCCAGGGCCAGCGCGGAGACCAGGGTGAGGGCCGTGATGAAGGCCGACTGGGCCATCGCCGTACGGATCCCGATGTCCCGCACCCGGGCCGCGCGGGCCGCGAACTCGGCCGACTCGTCGGCGGGCCGCCCGAACAGCTTGACCAGGGTGGCGCCGGGGGCGGAGAAACGTTCGGTCATCTGGGTGCCCATCGCGGCGTTCAGCGCCGACGCCTCCCGCTGCATCCCTGCCATCCTGGCCCCCATCCGGCGGGCCGGCAGCACGAACACCGGCAGCAGCACCAGGGCCAGCAGGGTGATCTGCCAGGAGATGGTCAGCATCACCCCCAGCGTCAGCAGCAGGGTCACGGTGTTGGCGACCACCCCGGACAGGGTGTTGCTGAAGGCCCGCTGCGCGCCGATCACGTCGTTGTTGAGCCGGCTGACGAGCGCGCCCGTCCGGGTCCGGGTGAAGAAGGCCACCGGCATCCGCTGGACGTGGTCGAAGACCGCCGTCCGCAGATCGAGGATCAGCCCCTCACCGAGGGTGGAGGACAGCTTGCGGGTCAGCAGGCCGAGCCCCGCGTCGGCGACGGCGATCACGGCGATGAGCAGCGCGAGCCGGGTGACGGTCCCGTCGTCGCCGCGCCGGACGATCGCGTCCACGATCCTGCTGGCCAGCAACGGCGTGGCCACCGCGAGGAGCGCGCCCACCACGCTGAGGACCAGGAAGAAGGTGAGGCCGCGGCGGTGCGGCCGGGCGAAGGCGGCGATCCGGCGCAGGCTCGCTCGTGAGAGGGGCCGCCGGTCCTGCTGGGCGTTGATCGCACTGTGCAGCGAGTGCCATGCGGTGACTTCCATGTCCATGGGGCCCACGCTAGAACCTCAACCGGGCTCCAGGTCAAGGAACCTCTGATCAACGGTCCGCACGGCGGCCAACTCCGGCGGAGGTCAAGGATGTTGCCAACCCCCGTGCCGGACCGCCGCCCGGTGGCATCATCGGGGAATGACGCAGGCACCGCCCTCCGCCCGCCCGGAACGACCCGCCGTCGACACCGTCTTGGAACGCTTCGAGCAACTGGCCCGCGACACCCCCGGGGCCGCCGCCGTCCTCCACAACCCCGGGGATCCGACCGGCGGGGCTCCCGGCCGGGACCCCGGCCGCGATCCCGACCGCGATCCCGGCCCCGGCCCCGGCCCCTCCCGTGACGGCGCCCCGCACGGTCTGCTCTCCTACGGCGAACTCGACGCCCGCGCCAACCGGCTGGCCCACCACCTGCTCGACGGGGCCCTGCCCCCCGGCGGCCTCGTCGCCATCGGCCTCCCCGCCTCCCGGCCCGAACTCCTCGTCTGCGTCCTCGCCGCCCTCAAGGCCGGCGGGACGTACGCCCTCGTCGACGCGGCCGCCCCGCGCACCGGCCGCCGTCAGCTCGCCGCCCTCCCCCCGTACGTCCTGCTCACCGACGCCGCCCACCAGGTCGCCCTCGACGTGCCCGAGGGGCAGGCCGTCGTCCGCCTCGGCGCCGAGGCCGCGCGGATCGCCGGCCGTCCCGCCACCGCCCCCGCCCGCCACCCCGGGGCCCGCGACGCCGCCGTGCTGTTCACCGGCGCGGCCGACCCGCGCCCCGTCCGCGTCGGCCACGCGCTGCTCCTCGCCGCGTACGGGGCCTGGGCCGAGCTGGCCCGGCTGACACCGGCGGACCGCCACCTGTTCACCTGCGGCCCCGACGTCACCGCCTTCGCCGCGGGCTGGACCCGCGCCCTGTGCTCCGGCGGCTCCCTCGTCCTGCCCGGCCGATCCGGCGCCGGCCCCCGGGACCTCCTCGACACCGCCCTGGAGGCGCGGGCCACCGTCCTGCACACCGACCCGGCGACCGCCGCCGGCCTGCTGCTCAGCGACGCGGGCACCGGGCCCCTGATCCCCGCCCCGCGCCGGGCCCCCGAACCCGGCCTCGCCACCCTGAGGCTGCTCACCGTCACCGGCGACCGGCTCTACCTCGACGAACACAGCGCCCTCCAGGACCGGTTGCGCCCCGGCGCCCGCGTGCTGAACATCTACGCCCCCACCGAAACCGCAGGCGCCGGCATCTCGTTCGAACTCCCGCAACTCCAGGGCCCCTTGGACGACCCCGAACGGATCTCCCTGCTCGGCACCCCCTTCCCCGGCTTCCGCGCCGACCCGCGCGACGGAGAACTCCACCTCACCCCGCCCGGCGGCGCCGCCGTCCCCACCGGCGACCTGGCCGTCCTGCGCCCCGACGGGCTGCTGGAGTTCGGCGGACGGCTGCGCGACCGGATCACCCTCGACGACGGCACCCGCCTCGACCCGCACACCGTCGAATCCGAGATCCGCACCCACCCGGCCTTCGGCGCGGCGGTCGTCACCCGGGTCAGCTCCGGCTCCCGCTCCCGGCTCGTCGCCTACGTCTCCCCGCCCCCCGCCGACCCGCTGTGGCGGGGCGCCGGGCAGGATGCCCGGCCGGAGGCGGTGCGCGCGCACCTGGCGGGGAAGGCGGCCCCCGCCGCGACCCCGCGCCACGTGGTCCGGCTGCGCGCCCTGCCGCGCACCCGGGCCGGTCAGGAGGACCGGGCGGCGCTCCCGCGGCCCCCGGAGCAGGACCCGCCCGGCCCGGCCGGGGCAAGGCGCGGCGGCAAGGGCGCCACGGCCCCGGCGGGACCGATGCCGCGCGGCTGCGCCGCGGGCTGCGCCGCCCTGCCGCTGTTCGTGGCCGCCATGGTGCTCACCCCGGTGCTGTGGCCCGGCTCCACCGACCTCACCGGGGTGCCCGGCCCGTGGGCGTTCCTCTTCTTCGTCCTCTACGTGTGCGAAAGCGCCGCCTTCGCCGCCGGGGTGCTGTTCCTGTTCGGCGGCCGGGCGCGGATGGCCGGGCAGGGGCGCGGCCGGGCCCTGACCGCGGCCGCCCACCTGTCGGTGGCGTACCTGCTGATCGCCTGGTGGCCGCAGGACAACCTCTACCGCCTGGCGGCCCGGCACGACTGGCCCCGTCAGGCCGCCCTCGTCTACGCCTTCAACGTCCCCCTGATGTTCGCGGGCCTGATCGTGGCCCGCTACCTGCTCCGCGCGCCCCGCTCACCCTTCGACTTCGACGACTGACGCCCGCCCGCGCCGGCCCGCGCCGGTGAAGTCCGCGCAGTCCCCGAAGCCCCCGAAGTCCGCGCCGGCCGCCCGCGCCCCCGCCCGTACCAGCGCCTCGGCCGCCTCCAGCCCCGCCGCGTCCCGCGCGGCCACCATCACCCCGAGCCAGGGCGCCGGGTCGAACGCCCCGGTGACGATGGCCGGGAGGAACACCGCCCCCGCCGCGGCGCACGCCGCCGCCAGATCCGCGCACAGCTGGTCCAGCGGGGCCTCCGGCAGCCTGGCGCCCAGCTCCACCCGGTCCACGATCCGTACGAGGTGCCCCGCGCCCCGCAGCTCGTCCAGCCGGGCCGCCACCATGAACGCCGCCGACGGCCCGGTGAGCCGCAGGTTGACCTCGGTCGGCGCGAGCCGCCCCGCGCCGTCGGCGACGAAGTCCACGTCGAACCAGCCCCGGTAGCCCGACCCCGCCAGCTCCCGCCCCACCGCCGCCCCGAACGCCCGCAGCGGCCCGGCCAGCGCGGCGGGCACCACCCCCGGCCCCACCGTCGCCCCGCGGTAGGCGCCGTCCGCCACCTCCATGACCGCCGCCCCGACCTCGTACGGGCGGCCGTCCCCGGTCACGAAGCCGTCGTACGTCAGATCGCGCGGGCCGTGCGCCGGATCCGGTACGTACTCCTCGACGAGCAGCGGCCCGCGCGGCAGCCCCCGCAGTACGGCCCGCGCCCCGCCCGCCGCCCGGACCCGCTCCGGCGTCAGCACGGTCGTGCCCGAACCCCCGACGCCGTACTCCGACTTGAGGACGGTCGCCCGTCCCGCCCGGGCCCGCTCCGCCAGCAGCCGGGCGGCCGCCCGCCGGGTCGCCGCCCGCCCCTGCGCGGGGAGCGTGATCCCCGGGTGCCCGCCCCGCGCGAGGATCCCGGCGAACAGTGCGTGCGCCGCCGACTTCGACTCGTAGCGCAGCTCGCGCGGCCGCCACTCCAGCCCGGCGAGCCGCCCGTAGGGCCGCGTCCGCCCCCACGGGACGAGGGGCAGCCCGCGCCCCGCCACCCGCGCGGCGAGCGCCGGCCGGGCCAGCACCGCCTCGGACAGGCCCGGAGCGTGCTCGGCGAGGCCGTCGTACACCTCCAACCCGGGCCCCCAGTCCAACTGCCGCCCCACCAGCCGGATCCAGCCCGGCGGCACCGGCCGGGGCAGCACGAGTGCGGCCGGGCGGGGGCTGTAGAAGGCGGCGAGGCAGGCGTAGTCGTGGGCGGTCCGGTACGCGCGGTCCAGCGAGGCGTCGGCGAACTGGGCGTTGAACTCCGCGACGTTGCCCACGTGCACCGCCGGGGCCCCGCCCGTCCAGGCCCGGGCCCAGCGGGCCAGGGGGACCGGCGCCACCTCGAAGCGCACCAGCCCCGCGGGCCCCCCGGCCGAGGCCGCCGCGCCCATCGCCCGGTAGAACCCCGCCGCGTACGGATCGGAGTCGATCAGCAGCCGTCGCACCCCGAGCGCGACGGCCCGGCGCAGGGCGTCCCGGTACAGCAGCCGCCCGATGCCCCGGCCGATGACGGACGGTTCCACGAACAGCAACCCGAGCCGCGCGACGCCCCCGCCGGGGGCGCTCGCGCCGCGCCCGTCCGCTCCGGGCTCCGGGAGCTCCAGGGAGGCCAGGCCGAGGACGCGGCCCCCGGGGTTTTCGGCCACCACGACCCGCCGGGCCGTGAGTTCCCCGTCGCGCAGGGCCAGCTCCGGCGCGCATCCGGCGAGGAACTCCGCGTCGTACCCCCAGTACGCCTTGGATCGCATGACCAGCGCGGTCAGCGCCCGGGCCTCGCCGTGCCGCGCGGCCCTGACCTTTGCCATTTCCTGACCTCCCCATGGTCCGGGGCCGGGCCGTGCGATAGATTCGGCCTCCCCACCACACGTGCTCGGCACATCCCTATCCCACCCACGCCCAGACAGGCTTCTCAATGAGCGACATCGTCAACGGACTTGGCCGTACGAGCGCGTACGGCGCCCTCGGCCTCGTACTGCTGATCCTCGGCCTCGTCCTGGTGGACGTGCTGACGCCCGGGAAGCTCCCCAAGCAGATCTGGGAGGAGCGCAACCGCAACGCGGCGCTCCTGCTCAGCTCCGCGCTCCTCGGCATCGGCGGCATCGTCTTCACCTCGATCTGGACGACGTACGACGACTTCGGCAAGGGACTGCTGTCCACCGCGGCGTTCGGGCTGCTGGGCCTGGTCCTGATGGCCGTCGCCTTCCTGGTGCTGGACCTGGTGACCCCGGGCAAGCTCGGTGCCATCGTCGTCGACCCCGAGCCGCACCCGGCCGTCTGGGTCACGGCCTCCTGCAACCTCGCCGTCGCCGCGATCGTGGCGGCCTCCATCGCCTGACCCCGGTCCCCGCGTCACGGCACGACGGCACGACGAGAGCGCCGCTCCCCCTCGGGAGCGGCGCTCTCGTCGTCACCGCAGGCCCGGCCGGGATCCCGCCCCGGCCGCCCCGGCGCTGGCGCTACGCCAGCCCCAGCGCGAACACCCCGAACCCCGCCGCCAGCAGCCCCGCCACGGCCTTGCGCACCGCCGGAATCCCACGGCCTCCCGGCACGGGCGCCTCGAACCGGCGGGCGTAGCGGGCGATGCCGACCAGCAGCAGGGCGAACACCGGCATCCACGCCACCCGCCCCAGGAGCCACACCAGCGTGTCGGGCGCCGTCGTCAGCCCGGTCACCGGGCCGGCGAACGAGGCGGGCACGGCCGCGGCCAGCATGGCGCTCTGGTGCCAGCACAGGATCGTCATCGCGCTCAGGTTGACCACCACCACCGGCGCCCACAGCGCCGGCCGCGCCAGCAGCCGCGCCAGCCGGTCCCGCAGCAGCATCGCCGCCCCCGACTGGGCCGAGGCCAGTGCCAGCACCAGCAGTGACGGCGGGTGCGAGTTGGTCCGGGCCTCGCCCGGCACCCCGACCATCGACGCCGGGTAGTGGAACACCAGCAGCAGGGCCGCGAACAGCACGCCCCCGCCCACCAGCAGCAGCCACGCCCCGCGCCGCCCGATGCGCCGCTCGCCCCAGCTCACGCCGAGCTGGTACGCGAACATCCAGCCCGGCAGCACGTTGAGCACCGACAGCCAGGACGGCACCGCGTCCGCGAGCGGCCCGTAGCGCAGGAGGTCCACCACGGCGACCGAGACCAGCAGCGGCGCCGCCGCCCACCCGCCGAGCCGCCGGGCGGCCCGCACGCAGTACGGGGTCAGCGCCGTCACCACCGCGTACACGCCGACGAACCAGAGCGGCTGGATCACCAGCGTGGCCCCGGTCCGCAGCGTGGCCTCCGGCACCCCGGCCACGTACAGCACCGGCGCCGCCAGCGCCCACACCGCCGTCACCCCGAGCACCGGCCGCCCCAGCCGGACCATCCGCCCCTTGAGCCACGCCGCTGTCGTGCCGGGGCGGCGGTGGAAGGAGAGCACCGAGGCGTACCCGCCGACGAGGAAGAAGATGCCGAGCATCTGGAGCACCCAGCTCGCCGGGGCCAGGGCGCCGAACGCGGACAGCGGACTGGCGTTGTGCAGGCCGCCCTCCGGGTCGAGGGTGAACCCGCCGAGCAGCCAGTGCCCCGTCGGCACCGCCAGCAGTGCGAGGGCGCGCAGCCCGTCGACGGCCCGGTCACGGTGGGCGGGGGTCTTGCGGTCGATCGTTTCGACGGCCCTGCTCATCCGGCTGGTCAGGCTCATCGGACGTCTCCCTCCGCGATGGCGGTGAAGGCCGCGAGCGACCGGGTGCCGGGGGCGAAGTAGCCGGTGTGGCCCTGTACGTCCGCGGCGGGGACGCGGCGGGCGCCGAAGGCCGGGGAGGTGGGGTCGGCGCCGTGCCCGATCCCGGCGAACTCGACGTTCGGGACGTTGGCGATCCAGTCCGAGGGCCCGCGGGCCGCCCAGACGCGGGCACCCGTACGCAGGTCCGCCGCGCTGTCCGCGCGCATGCCGGGGGAGCCGAAGACCACGATGTCGGTGGCGTCGGTGTGCCGGGCCGCGAGCCCGCACACCACCGAGCCGTAGCTGTGGCAGAACAGCACCGGGTCGGGCACCCCGATCGCGTCGAGTCCGGCGGTGAAGCGGGCCAGCCGCACGGCGCCCGCCTGCGCGAGCCGGCCGTCCGCGGCGTCCAGGCCGACCCCGACCGGCGTCGTGTACCCCGTCCAGGCGATGACCGCCGTACCGCCGCCGGCCGCCGCCTCCAGCGCCCGGGCCATCCCGGCCGGGCCGGTGGCGGGCTTGCGCGGGGCGTCGTGGGAGGCGGCGTCGTTGTCGGACCCCGGCACGATCACCGACACGTGCGCCGCGTGCTCCAGGTCCCCGAACACCTCGGCCACCTGGCCCCGCCCGCGCGGGTCGAACGCCAGGATCCGCCGGCCCGGGAGGGCGAGGGAGGCGTACCGGGCCTCACCGGTGGCGAGCACCGCCAGCCGGTTGGCCTCGTAGCGCAGCGCGAGCGGCGCCCCGTCGAGGTTGCCGGCCACCAGGGGGTGGTTCCGTACGAGTTCCCGCCGGGCGGACTCGTCCAGCCCGGCGAAGAACCGCGCGACCTCGCGCGGCCCGGCGCCGGCGGGATCGGGCAGCGCCCGCCCGCCCGCCGAGTCGGCCCGCCAGGCGGCGGCCCCCGGCGGCGGCCCGGTCACCGCCTGCTGGGCATCGCCGGAAGCCCACCCGGCGGTCCCCGCGACGACGCCCCCCGCGAGCACGACCGCGGCCATCGTCCTTCCGAAGCGGCGCATGCCCCTTCTCCTCTCCTCGTGACGAGGAGGAAGGTAAGAAGGAGACACCCGCGGCCACGTCCCACCGGGGAGCCAACCCCGAGGTCATACCCCAGTAGGGGGTGGAGGAGAGGGGTGGAGGAGGGGCGGGCGCCCTCCGGCCACGCGTCAGAGGGTGTGGACCCGTTGGGTGGTGAGTTCGTAGCGGGCCGCCACCAGGGAGAGGCGGCCCGCGGTGATGCGGGGGGTCAGGGCGGGGTCCGCCGCGAGGCGGGTGCGGACGCGGCGGGCGTGGGTGGTGATGGCCGCGTCCACCCGGGCGGGGCCCGACAGGCCGTGGTCGATCGCCGGGTGGATCTGCTCCGCCAGGTACCGCATGTGCCCCGGCAGTTCCTCGCCCTCCTCGTCGGCGGTGACGGCGGCCGTGACGGCCCCGCAGGATTGGTGCGCCAGGACCACCACCAGCGGAATGCCCAGTTCCAGCACCCCGAAGGCGACGCCCGCCAGGACCGCCTCGTCCAGTACGGCGCCCGCCGACCGCACGGTCAGCAGGTCGCCCAGCCCCTGGTCGAAGACCAGCTCCGGCGGCACCCGGGAGTCGATGCACCCCAGGACCACCGCGAACGGGTGCTGACCGGCGACGAGTCGGCGCCGTACCGACCGGGTGCGGTCGGGGTGGCTTTCGTGCAGGGTGCGCCAGCGGGCGTTGCCCCGCACGAGCTCCCGCAGCGCCGAAGCGGGGGAGGCGGGCCGCAGGGCCGCCGCACCGGGCCGGGCGACGGGCGGGGCGGGGCGCGTACCGGACACCAGACCGGCCGCCACGGCCGCCGTGCCGGTCAGCGCGGCCCGTACGAGGCGGCGCCGACAGGGGAGGCGGGGAAGGCCGGGGAGACCGTGATCATCATTGGTCATATCGGTGCAAAATAGGCCAAAGCTGGGGCGCTCGCGGGCCGCCACCGCATGTTTGGGGTGACCTTGACGAAGTCTTGGACGGAGCTCAGCCCACGTCGCCCGGCCGGACCAGCCCCGCCTCGTACGCGAAGATGACCGCCTGCGCCCGGTCGCGCAGGTCCAGCTTCCCCAGCACCCGCCCGATGTGCGTCTTGACCGTCTGCTCCGCCAGCACCAGGTGCGCGGCGATCTCCTGGTTCGACAGCCCCCGCGCGATCAGCTCCAGGACCTCCGTCTCCCGCGGCGTCAGCCCGTTCAGCCGCAGCGCCGGGTCCTTGCGCGGAGCCGGCCGCTGCCGCACGAAGTCCGCGATCAGCCGCCGCGTCACCGAAGGCGCCAGCAGCGCCTCGCCCGAGGCGACCACCCGGACCGCTGCGATCAGGTCGGCCGGCGGGGCGTCCTTCAGCAGGAACCCGGACGCGCCCGCGCGCAGCGCCTCGTACACGTAGTCGTCGATGTCGAAGGTCGTCAGCATCAGCACCTTCGGCCGGTGCACCACCCCCGGCGGCGGGTCGAGCAGCTCGCGCGCCGCCGAGAGGCCGTCCAGCTCGGGCATCCGTACGTCCATCAGCACCACGTCGGGGTGCACGGTGCGCGACACCCGCACCCCCTCCCGGCCGTCGGGAGCCTCGCCCACCACGTCGATGTCGGCCTGCGCCGACAGCAGCGCGGCGAACCCCGCCCGCACCATGGCCTGGTCGTCGACGATGATCACACGGATGGTCAACTCGGATCCTTGTCGGTGTCACGGCCGGTGTCACGGCCGGTGTCGCGGCCGGCGTCGGTCAGGGGCAGCCGCGCGGCGACCCGGAATCCGCCGTCGGGCAACGGGCCGGTGTCCAGGCTCCCCCCGGTCAACCGTACGCGTTCGCGCATGCCCACCAGCCCGTGGCCCGTGCCCGAGGCCTCCAGCGGCACCACGGCGTCCCGCGCCGGCCCGTTGACCACCAGCACGAGCACGTCGCCGGTCCCGTCCGACCGGGTCACCGAGACCTGGGTCCGCGCCCCCGGAGCGTGCCGCACCACGTTCGCCAGGGCCTCCTGGACGATCCGGTACGCCGACAGGTCCACCGCCGGCGGCACGTCCTCGGACGCGCCCGTCGCCAGGGACAGTTCGACCGGCTGCCCGGCCCGTACGGTCGCCTCCACCAGCTGCTGGATCCGGCCGATCCCCGGCTGCGGGGCCCGCTCGCCGCCTGCGCCGTCCCCGCCGTTCGTGCCGTCCCCGCGCAGCACCGTCAGCAGCCGCCGCATCTCGCCCAGCGATTCGCGCGCGGCGGCCGCGATCGCCGCGAACTCCTCCCGTACGGGCTCCTCCATGCCCGGCAGCCGGTACGGCGCCGAATCGGCCTGCACGGTGATCACCGACATGTGGTGGGCCACCACGTCGTGCAACTCCCGTGCGATCCGGGCCCGTTCCTCCAGCAGGGTGCGCCGCGAGCGCTCCGCCTCGCTGATGCTCTCCTGTTCCGCGATCAGCTGCCGGGCGTCTCCGAGCTGCCGCAGCGCACCCGTCAGGGCCAGCACCGTCCCGCTCAGGACGAAGAGCAGGGCGACGGTGTCCGTCACCCCGGCGGGCCGGAAGAAGCCCAGCACCACCCCGGCCGCGCCCGTCGCCAGCCACACCCCCACCAGGGTCCGGACGGACTCGCGCAGCCCCAGGCAGATCATCAGCACCAGGTACCCGATGATCACCATCGGGGTCCACGGCCAGGAGTGCCCGGCCAGCCGGTCGGCGTGCAGCAGCAGTACGGCCCCGGCGACGTCCGCGACCAGCACCATCCCCCAGGCGGCCAGCGGCCGCTTCACCGCCAGCAGCAGCGGCACCGTCTGCGCCACGCCCAGCGCCCCGGCCCAGCCGCCGCCCGCCGCGTAGTCGTTGGTCAGGACGGCGATGGTCACCGGCAGCAGCGTCATCACGAAGACGGCGACGACGCAGAAGGGCAGCATCCGCTGCCAGCGCCGGGGCGCCCGCGCGAACAGTGCCTCGCCCGGCCGGGCGGGCGTCCGCAGGACGACCGCGAGCCGGTCGAACGAAGCGGACTCGCGCGTGCGGCGCTCCCCGGGCCCCGCGCGCCCGACACCGTCGACGCGCCCGCCCTCGCCGGGCCGCCCGTCACCGGCGGGCTCACCACCCGCCGCGCCACGGGCCTTGCGGAGCCGGAAACGGGCCGGGGTACGGGCTTTGAGGCTCATGATCCCCCCAGCCTAAGGGTCACCCGGGCCGCAGGGGCGGACGGGCCCGCCCGCCCTCCGGGCCCTTCGGCCTCACGGCGCGGCGGATCCGCTGGCGGGCCGCGCCGGAGCCGCGGTTCGTTCCCCCGGCGGGCTCCGCTCGTTGACCGGGCATGGAGCTGCTGCCGACCATCGCGGCGCCGGGCGTCGGTGAACGGGCCGACGCCGCGGCCGATGCCGCCTGTCACCTCTACGACGCCGTCGTGCCCTGGAGCGGCGGCGAGCCCGGCGGGTGGAGCCGGGCCGCCGCCGAGGACGCCGCCGAGACCATCGAGACCACGGCGCACGCCCTCGCGCACATCCATCCGCGCGCCGAGGTCATCCTGGCGCCCGTGCACGCGGCCCTCGCCGACCTGCGCCGTCAGCTGGAGCTGGCCCCGGCCGACCCGCTGACCGCCGAGGGGGTGCCGCCGACCCCGCGCACGGTCGGCAACCCGCGCCGGACCCGCTGGGTGCGGGTGCTCACGCCGCCCCTGCCCCGGCAACAGCCGCCTGGTACAGCTTCCTGATCTCCGCGCCGAAGTAGGAGCTGTACGAGGTGTCGGCCGTGGGGCCGCCCGTCTTCCAGCCGCCGATCACCCCCACCAGGTCTCCGGTCCGCGAGGCCTCGTCGTAGCGGGCGAGGAAGGGGCCGCCGCTGGTACCGCCCGGGTATCCGGTGCAGTCGATCCGCAGGAACGAGCCCGGGCTGTTCGGATCGGTGCTGGTGAACTTCGTCGTCCGGTTGACGCACACCCGCGGACGGGCCGCCGAGGCCGGATGCCCGATCAGGGTGACCTTGGCGTGGGCGTACGTCGACCCGGTGACGAGCCGGTTGCCGCCCACCGCCGTCTCCACCCGGACGCCGTCGGCGTTCGGGCCGACGGCCGCGAAGGCCACGTCCAGGGTGGCCGCCTTCTCCGCGCCCTGGGTCTTGTAGCGCTGGTCGATCCACACCCCGGCGTGCCCGGCGGCGTCGCGCGTCACCGGGAACATCCCGTACGGCCGGGGGTTCGCCCGGGTGTAGCGCGGTACGAAGGCCACCTGGCGGGTGTCCGACCCGAGCAGGCAGTGCCCGGCGCTGACGACCAGGTTGCGGCCCGGGGAGGAGACCACGCTGGCCGTGCAGAAGTAGGCGCCCGAACCCTTCATGACGTACATCCGCCCGACGGTGGGGATCCCGTCGAAGTCCTCGCCGACCCCGGTCGTCGCGGGTACGGCGGCGGGCGCGCGGGTGGGGGTCGAGGGGGAGGGGACCGGCGCGGGGGGCGTCGGAGCCGTGGCCGGTGCGGAGGGACCGGCCGGCGCCGAGGGGGTGGCCTGGCCGGCGGGCGGAGCCACGGGGGTCGCGGGACCCGGCGGAACCGGGGGGACGGCAACGGCGGGGCCGGAGGCGTCGGCGGGCGTGTCCGCCGGGGCCGGCCCGACGGCCCCACCCGGTGCCGGGGCGGCCGGTGCCGGGGCCGTGCCCGGCGCGGTACCGCCGACCGGGGCCGGAGCGGCGGGCGCGGCAACCCCGGGTGACGCCCCGCCCGGCGGGGGAGTGACGGCGGGGGCGCCGTCCGCCGGGGGCGCGGCGCCCGCAGCGCCCGGGACCGCCGCCGGGGCCGTGGCGCCGGGGCCGGCGGCCGGGGACGGGTCGGGGACGGGGAGGGCCGCGGCCATCCGTTCCGGCGTCCAGAAGGCGGCGGCCTCCCGCGCGGTCCAACGGCTCGACGCCGCCTGCGCGCTGTCCGTCCGCGTGACGGGCAGCGGCCCGCCCGGCAACAGCAGGGTGGCGGCGGCCACGGCCGCCGCCACCGTCAACGTACGTCGCATGCATCGCTCCTGTGGGTGGGGGTCAGGACCGCGCTGGGGGAGCGGCGGCCGGGAGGGCTCATACGGCCTGCGGGAAGCGGAACAGCCGGTCCGGGTCGTACGTCCGCCGGACCGCCTCCAGCCGGGGGAGGTTGGAGCCGTAGTAGGCCCCGCGCCAGCCGGGGAGACCCGGGTCGGCGTAGTTCTGGTACGCGCTGCCGCCCGCCCAGGGGCGCAGGTCCCGCCAGAGCCCGTCGAGCCAGGACCGGTGCCGGGCCACCTCGGGATCCGGCGCGGACGGCGGCCAGTAGACGAGGTACTGGGCGAGGAAGGCGCTGTCCCGGTGGACGAACGCGGTCGCGGCGGCGGGCACCCGGTTCAGGGCGCCGCCGCACACCCCGTCGAACTGGACCACGCCGAGGCCCCCGCGCGGCGCCTCCCGCGCGTACCGCCGGACCGCTTCCAGGACGGCCCCGGCCGCCTGGTCCGGAAGTCCGGCGGCGCCCCAGAAGTCGCTGCGGGCGGCGTAGGAGTCCCGGTCGAGGCGGCCCTGCGGGTCCCGTCCGGGCAGCCGGCCCGGCAGCCGGCACTGGGCCGGGGTGCGGTCGAGGCAGCCCGCCATGGCCCGCACGGTGTCGCCGTAGCTCCGTACGACGGTCCACTCGTCCCGGGGCTCGCGGCCCACGAGGCCCGCGAGCCGTGCCAGTTCCCGCTCCAGCTCGGCCCGCCCGTCGAGGCACACGACCCGGACGGCCGGTACGGCGCTCGGCCCGCCGCCGCCCGCGGCCTCCACCGTGAACTCCACCTGGCTCCAGAACGGGTCCGCCAGCCCGGCCAGCCAGCGCTGCCAGCCGCTCAGCACCGCCGGGGAGTCGGCTTCGGCCCAGTGCAGTTCGGCGAAGGCGGCGTCGGCCACCGGATGGGTGCGCAGCCGGAGCTCGGTGACCACCCCGAAGTTGCCGCCGCCGCCCCCGCGCAGCGCCCAGTACAGCTCGGGGTCCCCGTCGGGGCCGGCCTCGCGCACCACCCCGTCCGGGGTCACGGTCCGCGCGCCGGAGAGCCGGTCGCAGGTGGCTCCGTAGGCCCGCGAGGAGAGCCCCAGGCCACCGCCGAGGGCGAGCCCCGCGATGCCGACGGAGGGACACAGCCCGGCGGGGACGCCGAGGCCGCGCCCGGCCAGGGCCGCGTGCACGTCGCCGAGGCGGGCTCCCGCGCCGACCCGTACCTCGTCGCCCTCGACCGTCACCGAGGCCATCGCCCCGGTGTCGACCACCAGCCCGTCGGCCACGGTGGACCAGCCCGCGTAGCTGTGGCCGCCGCCGCGCGGCACCACCGGGGCGCCCGAGCGGCGGGCGAAGTCCAGGCAGACGGCGACGTCCCCGGCGTGCGCGGGGTAGGCCACGGCGCCGGGGGCGACGGAGTCGTAGCGGGGCTGGAACAGCTGCCGGGCCTCGGCGTAGTCCCCGTCACCGGGCAGCACCACCCGGCCGTCGAGCGCGCGGGCGAGCGCCGCGAAGTCACGCGCGGCCCGCGGCGGCCGCGCGCCCGTACGGGCGGCGCTCGCACCGGCGGCGCTCGCACCGGCGGCGCTCGTACCGGCGGAGGCCAGGACGGCGGCCGCGGTGCCCGCGAGGACCCGGCGGCGTGGGATGTTCATCCCACCTTCCTGCCACTGCCCGGCCCGATCGCGGCGAAGGCGGGCCCGCCGGCCGCCGCTTGTCAGCCGAACAGATTACTCCGCGCGCTCACCTGCCCCGGAGCCCGCGCCCACGCGCCCGGCCGGCTCCGCCCTCACCCCACCGGCGGCTTGCGGGTCAGGAGGAGGCCCTGCGGGCCCGCCTCGTCCCCGCCCGGCCGTCGCACCAGCCGGCCCACCTCCGTCAGGCCCGCCCCGGCCAGCAGCTCGGCGAGCCGCGCGGGCGGAGTCCCGTACGTGTCGGGGGCCGCCGGACGGCCTTGGCCGTGCGGGGGGTCCGGGGCGCTGCGGTCCTCCCCGGCCGCGAAGGCGACCAGCGCGTAGCCGCCCGGCGCCAGCACCCGCGCGAACTCGGCGAAGACGGCGTCCGGTTCGTCCGGCGGCGGGTGCGCCGCGGGGTACCGGGCGACGACTCCGCCCAGCACCCCGTCCGCCACGTCCACCGAGGTCGTGCGGCCCACCTCGAAGCGCAGCCCCGGATAGCTGCGCCGGGCCACGGCGACCAGAGCCGGGGACAGGTCCACGCCGAAGGCCCGTATGCCGAGCCCGTCCAGGTACGCCGTGGTCCGGCCCGCGCCGCAGCCGAGGTCGGCGACCGCGCCGCCGCCGTGGGCGCGGACACACTGGGCGAAGGCGCCCAGCATGGCCCGGTCCAGGGGGTCGGCTTCCTGGACCCCCGTCGGCAGCCGGGCGTGGTCGGTGGCGGCGACGGCGTCGTTGGACGCCCGTACGGCACTCGGGCGCGAGGTCTCTGTCATGCCCCTGAACAGTAGCCCGCCCGGCCGCCGCCCTCACCCCCCGCCCGGCCCCGGGCGCCCCCGTTCCGCCCCCGTTCCCCGCCCCGTCGGCGCGGCTTCCGCGTCCGTTCCGTCCCCCGGCCGGCTGCTCCGGCGCGGCCAACGGGCCCTGGTCAGATCGTGACCGGGCCGTGGGCGGTGGCGAACTCGACCGAGACCAGACCCGGTTCCTCGTCCTCGACCCAGGTGACGTCGATCTGTTCGAGGGGGTGGTCGGCCGGTTCGCCGAGGAATTCGGCGATGGAGGCGGCGTCGCCGGCGATGGAGAGCCCGTGGATGGCGGTGGGGGTGCGAGGGTCGGCGCTCGGGCGCTCCTCGACGGGAACCAGCCACTGGAGGAAATAGGGCAGTTGCGGGTCTTCCAGCAGTTCCAGCAGGCCGATCTGCTTCCACCGCAGGTCGAACCCGTCGGGGCGGACCCGGTGGCCCTCGGCCGAGGTGCGGCCGAGGCGGGTCTCGACCGGGGCGATGTCGTCGACGGAGACCACCCAGCCGAGCCAGCCGCCGCCCTCGGCGGCGCGGCGCGCGACCGCTCGGCCGAAGGGCGCGCGGTCGGCGGCGGGGTGGTCGAGTGTGGTGACGACCTCGACGTAGGTGCCGCCGCTCAGCGGGAGAATGAAATTGCGGGTGCCGAACCGCGGGTGCACGCCCCCGTCGACGAACCCGGCGCCCAGGGCCGATCCGATCCACTGGACGGTGGAGACGAAGCTGTCGCGGGCCACCGCATAGGAAACATGATCAAGTCGCACGGCGCCATCATCACCCGACGACCCGCACGAATCCCCACGCCACGCCCGCCGCCCTTCCATGAGACGGGCTCAGCCCCCCGCCAGGGGGGAGGGGAGCTGCGCCCACTGGTCGCCCGGCACTCCCGGGCTCAGCCGCATCAGGGTCAGTGCCTTCGCCGGCAGCGGGCCGCCGCGCAGCAGTTCCGAATCCGCGGTCGGCGCCAGGCCGTCCAGCGCGGCGGCCAGGGCCCGGCCGAACGCCTGCGACGAGCCCGCCGCCCCGGCCAGCGCCCCGGCCGCCAGGGAGCCGAAGAGCTTGCGCCGCAGCACGGTGACGTCGTCGGTGACGAGCCGCCCCGCCAGCGGGGGCACCGCCAGCCCGTGCCGGGCGAGGCGGGCGGGGCTGATCCGGATGTCGGCGAGGTCGCGGTAGACCAGCCGCAGCGGAGCGCCGTCGGGCGCCAGCACCACCAGCAGGTTCTGGCCGTGCGCCTCCAGCGCCACCCCGAGGTCGAGCACCGTCAGGCACACGGACAGCGCCAGCCGGGCGAACGCGGCCTGCCAGGCGGCGGACCGGGCCAGGCCGGTGCCCGCCAGCGCCGCCACCGCGACCACCCGCTCGCCGGGCCCCGCGTACGCCTCGGGGGGCTCGCGCAGCACCGCCGCCAGGTCCGGGCCGTGCGCGGTGGCCGCGCCCAGGGTCCGGGTGATGTGCAGACGGCCGTCCAGGCGTTCGGTCAGCGCGTGGGCGAACGCGGAGACCACGGCCGCCGTCTCGACGGAGTACGCGGAGATGTCCCGGACGGAGGAGGTGAGCCGGGTGCTCAGCGCGGTCTTCACGTGCGGGCCGCCCGCCGCCGGCGCGAGCGTGCGCAGGGCCATCAGCGGATGCGCCGCGAAGGCGGCGGGCCGGACCTCCTCGCCCTTCAGTACGTGCTCCGCCTGCCACGGGTGCACCGGCACCAGGATCCGGTCCCCCTCGCGCAGGTGGTCCGGCCACTCCCCGGTGAGCAGGCACTCCCGCGCCGGTACGGGCACCAGCCCGAGCTCGACCAGCGGCCGGTGCTCCGGCGCGTAGGCCAGTTGCTCCGCCACCGAGAAACCGGGGCGCGAGCGGCAGTTGGGGTGGTAGGGGTGGCCGTCGACCACCCGCTGTTCCCACTCCCAGCCCGTCCGCGGCTCGGGCCCGGGATCCGCAGGCTGCCCGGCCCGGGACAGTGCCAGGGAGGCGGTGCTGTCGTCCAGCTCGGCGGCGAAGGCGGCCCCGTGCGGCACCCGCAGCGCCGCCACGAGCCGTGCGGCCTGCCGGTAGGTCCGCCCGTCGAGCCGCAGCGAGGTGACGCGGGCGTCGGTGGCGTACGGGTCCACGGGCGGCCCCTCCAGCCGTCCGCCCCCGGCCAGCAGCAGGGTGAGCGAGTCCGGGCCGTGCTCCCGGCGCACCACCCACGGCAGCGGCTCGAAGGCCAGGCCCCGCCACAGCCGGCTCAGCACGGCGGCCCGCGCGCCAGCCAGCGAGGCCTCGTACGCGGGCCCGAGCCCGGGCCGTACGCCGGCCAGCCCGGCGGCGACGGCCTCCTCGGCGGCGGTGGCGGCCGGGCCCGCGGGGGCGGGGCCGGGGTGGTGCGTGCTGCGGTCCAGGGTCCTGTTCCTTTCGGGTCGCCTCGCGACGATGATCACGCCATCATCGCGGATACTGAAGATCGCTGAAGATCCCTGAGGATCACTGAAAGCGCACTGAAAACGCACGGAAAACGCACTGAAGATCGCCGAAGATCACGGCCGGTGGTCCCACCCCCGGACCTCCGGCGCAGCACCGGACGGACCGAATGGAACCAGTGGACCTCACCTCCGCCGCCGCCGACGCACGCGCGGCCGCTCCGCTCCTGAACTGCCTGCTGCGCGAGGTGGCCGACGCCCAGGGCGGGGGCGTCCACCGGCTGCGCGGCAGCGGCCGGCTGCTGCGGGTGCGCGGCGGACACCGGCCCACGGGGGCGGCCCTGCGCACGGCGGCCGGCTGGCATCCGCTCAGCCATGCGGAACTGGTCAAACTGACCTCCGACGAACTGCTGCTGTACACCGGCGTCGCCAACGACGAACTGCCCGCGGAGATCGCCGACAGCCGGCACACCGTGTCCGTGCTGCTGGCCGCGCGGGCCGTCGCCGAACCCCCGCTGGACCCGTACGTGCGCTCCGAGCAGGCCCTGGTCACCGGCCACCCGTACCACCCCGCGCCCAAGGCCCGGGGCGGTGCGCCCGCCGCGAGCTGGCTCCCGTACGCCCCGGAGGCGTACGCCGGCTTCCCCCTCGTCGTCCTCGGCCTGCGCGAGGACCAGGTGGCCGAGGAGGGCGGCCCGGCCGCCGCCGAGGCGCTCGACGCGCTGACCGGCATTCTCGACGGCCCGCGCCCGCCCGCTGGGTACCGGTCCCTGCCCGCCCACCCCTGGCAGCTCGAACTGCTCGCCGGGCGGTCCGGATTGCGGGAGGCCTTCGCCGACGGGCGGCTGCTGCGCCTCGGCCCGACCCGGCTGCCGGTCCGGCCCACCGCGTCCATCCGCACGGTGTACGCCGTCGGCGCCGGGACCGACCTGTTCGCGAAGTTCAGCCTCGACGTGCGGATCACCAACGACGTCCGCCGGCTGTGGCGCCACGACCTGCTGAAGCTGCGCCGTACGGACTCCGCCGTCGAGGAGGCCTTCGCCGGCCTGCGCCGCCGTACGGGCGCGAACGCGGTCTGGCTGTGCGACCGCGGCTACCGGACGGCCGCCTTCGCCTTCGAGGAGCTCGCCGTCCTGGTCCGCGACGGCCTGCGCACCCGGGTGGCCGGGGGCGCGACCCCGCTGCTGGCGGCCGCGCTCGCCGAGGACTTCCCCGGCAGCCCCCTCGCCGCGACGGCCGACCCGGCCGGCTGGTGGCGGGCGTACCTGAGCCATGTGGTGCCTCCGGTCCTGGACGTGTTCGCCCGGTACGGGATCGTGCTGGAGGCCCACCTGCAGAACTGCCTGGTCGCGGTCGACGGCCGGGGCGTGCCGGTGCAGGCCCTCTTCCGCGACGCGGAGGGCGTGAAACTCCGGCAGGACATGCCGCGCGAGGAGGCCTGGCAGCGGCTCGTCTACTGCCTGGTCGTCAACCACCTGGCGGAGGTGGCGGCGACCCTGGCCGAGCACCACCCGGAGCACGCCGAGGCGCTCTGGCCCGCGGTCCGGGAGGAGTTGCGGCGCTACGACGCCGCGCACGGGCTGCCGGAGATCGCGGATCTGCTCACCGCCCCCACCCTCCCGGCCAAGACGAACCTGCTGCTGCGCTGGACCCGCGCGGACGGCGCCGAAGCCCGGTACCTGCCGCTGCCCAACCCGCTGCGGGGGTAGGCCGTCTTGGCTGCCGCCCGCCCTTGGAGCGGGATTCGGCCAAGGTGGTCCGGGCGGGCGGAACCCCCGTACCGAAAGGTATAGACCAATGTTAGGTTGGTCGGGCAGACCGCGCAGTCCTTGACCACCCGTCAGAGGAGAAGCCATGCCCTCCCCTTCGCGGGGCGGCGGCCCGGCCGCCACGCCCAAGTACCAGCGGATCGCCGCAGCGCTGCGGGACGAACTCGACCGCGGCTCCGGCGGCCGGCTGCCGTCCGAACGCTCCCTGGCCGCCCGTTACGGGGTCAACCGCCAGACCGTCCGCGCCGCCCTCCAGGAGCTGCGCGCCGACGGGCTGATCGTCACCGGCCGCCGGGGCACCCGGGCGGTGTCGGGGGCCCGGCCCGCCGCCGTCCCCGCGGACGCCGGCCCCGCCGCCGGGGGGCGGGCGCCCGTCGCGCGGTTGCGCCCCGCGCCGGTGACGGCCACCGCGAACCGGCTCGCGGTGGTCACGGTGCCGCCCTCCTTGGCCGGGCTGCTCGGCATGAGCGGCGGCACGCGCACCCTGGTCCACCACCACCGCGTCCTCGGCCCGGGCGGCGAGACGCTCCAGCACGCCGTGACGTACTTCTGTCCGCGCACCGCCGCCCGGACCCCGGAGCTGGCGCCCTACCTCGACCGGCCGGCCGCCGTGCGGGACGAGGACCTGCGCCCGCTGCACCACTGGCTGGAGCGGGCCGCCGTGCGGGGCCGGACCTCCGAGACCATCACCATGACCCGGACGAGCCACCCCGCGGCTCCCGCCCCGGCCTGCGGCCTCTCCGTACGCCGCCTCCTGCACGACACCACCGGCCGGCCGGTCGCCGTCACGGACCTGGCCTTCCCGACCTGGGACCGGCTCACCTTCGACCGCCGCCCGCAGGCGTCCGGCTTCCGCGTGAGCTGAGCCCCGTCGGCCGCGCCGCGCCCGCGCCCGGGCGCGGCGCGGCGGGTGTGGGGCGCGTGCGGGTGGGGCCGGGTCAGGCAGAGGCCCCCGGAGCGGCGCCTCCGGGCCCGTCCGCCGCGAGCGGAGCCGCGTCGGCCAGGCGCTCCAGCGCCGGGTCCGCGCCCGAGTCCGGGTCCGAGCCCGTGTCCGACTCCAGGGCGCCCTCGCCCTCTCCGTCCGCCCGCGCGTGTCCGGGCTCCGGGTCCGCCGCGGGGACTCCGGTGAGGAGGGCGAGCAGGCCCGCCACTTGTACGCCGGCCTCCGCGGGGTGCTTGAACACGGCGCCCGCCGAGATCTCGTACCGGTTGCGCCGGCCGTCCCGCACCCGCTGGAGATAACCGTCGGACTCCAGGTCCGCCACGATCGTCTGCACGGTGCGCTCGGTGAGCGCGCACGCCAGGGCGACGTCCCGCAACCGCGCTGCCGGGTCCCGGGCGATGGTCACCAGGACGCGGGCGTGATTCGTCAGGAATGTCCAGTTTTGTCGACCTGTCAGGCTGCCCATGTGCTCATGATGCGTCACATGATTCATGTGATGCAAGACGCGAAATCGGTTTCCGGTAATTCTTGACGTACGAGCGAAAGAGGGCCAGCATCTACCGCAGACAAGGTCCCGCGCCGCAAGCCGACCAGCCCAGGAGCGAACCCCCATGCCGGTAACCGCCACTTCTGCCCGCACCACCGCCACGCTCGACACGGACACCCTCACCGCGGACACCCGCGTCCCGGCATCCGCGGTCCCCGGCCCCCGCCGAACCGCGCATGTTGCCGAGGCCGTCGGCCTCCCCCGGATCGAGGAGCCCCGCGAGATGGCTCCGGCGGACGCCCGCGAGCTGTCGAAGGCGTTCTTCAAGCGCCTGCGCGAACTCTCCGAAGGCACCCCGGAATACCAGTACGTCCGCAACACGCTCATCGAGATGAACGCCTCACTCGTCCAGTACGCGGTGCGGCGCTTCCGGACCCGGGGTGAGAACGGCGACATCGAGGACATCGTCCAGGTGGGCACCATCGGTCTCATCAAGGCCATCGACCGGTTCGACCCGGCCCGCGAGAACGAGTTCTCCACCCTCGCCATGCCGTACATCACCGGTGAGATCAAGCGCCACTTCCGCGACACCACCTGGGCCGTCCGCGTCCCGCGCCGGCTCCAGGAGCTGCGCATCGACATCGCGAAGGCGAAGGAGGAGCTGACCGTCCGGCTCGACCGTTCGCCGACCGTCGCCGACCTCGCCGCGCACCTCGACCTGACCGACGATGAGGTCATCGAGGGCCTCGTCGCCGCCAACGGCCACACCAGCGGCTCCCTCGACGCCCCGCAGAGCGAGCACGGCGACGGCCCCACCGAGGGCCACACCCTCGCCGACGTCATGGGCGAGGAGGAGCCGGCCATGGAGCTGGTCGAGGACATCCAGACCCTGGCCCCGCTGCTGGAGCAGCTCAGCGAGCGCGAGCGCACCATGCTGCGGATGCGCTTCGGCGAGGAGCTGACCCAGGCCCAGATCGGCGCCGCCCTCGGCATCTCCCAGATGCAGGTCTCCCGGCTCCTCACCCGGCTCCTGGCCCACCTGCGGGCCTCGATGCTGGACGACTCCGCGCCCACCCCCGCCGCCGCCCGCCGCGCAGCGTGATCCGGGTCACTTCGCCGTTTGCCCGGGCGAAGTCCGGGCAAACGCGCGGCTGGAGCGGAACCACGCCCTCCGGTCCTTGCGGCCGCGGGCGCGGACCGTGCGGGCCGACCCCGCCCCGCTCCCCGGCCACCGCCGCCAGCGGTGTCCCGGACCCGGTACGACCCGCGAGGTGCATGTGTCCACGCTCCAGGCCGAACACGTCTACAAGGTGTTCGGAAGACGACCCGACCGGCTGAAGGCAGCCGTCCGGGCCCTCGAACGCGGTGCCGACCGCGACGAGCTGCGTGCCGAGGGCACGACGGCCGCCGTGATCGACGCCACATTCCGCGTCGAGCCCGGCGAGATCTTCGTCGTCATGGGGCTGTCGGGCTCCGGCAAGTCCACGCTCCTGCGGATGCTCAACGGTCTGCTGGAACCCACGGCCGGACGCATCCTCTTCGACGGTGAGGACCTCACCGCACTCGGGGCGCGTGAGATGCGCCACGTACGGTCCACCAAGATCTCCATGGTGTTCCAGCACTTCGCGCTCTTCCCGCACCGCAACGTCCTGGCGAACGCCGCCTACGGCCTGGAGGTCCAGGGCGTCCCCCGGGCCGAGCGCGAACGGCGCGCCGCCGAGGCGCTGGCGCTGTGCGGGCTCGGCGGCTGGGAGACGTCCTGGCCCGACGAGCTGTCCGGCGGCATGCAGCAGCGCGTGGGCCTCGCCCGCGCCCTGGCCACCGACGCCGACCTGCTCCTGATGGACGAGTCCTTCAGCGCGCTGGACCCGCTGATCCGCCGCGACATGCAGGACCAGCTCCTGGAACTCCAGCGGACCCTGAAGAAGACCATCGTCTTCATCACCCACGACCTCAACGAGGCCATGCGCCTGGGCGACTCCATCGCTGTCATGCGCGACGGCCGCATCGTCCAGCAGGGCACGGCCGAGGACATCCTGACCCGTCCCGCCGACGAGTACGTCGCCTCCTTCGTGCAGGACGTGGACCGCTCGCGCGTGCTCACCGCCGACGCCGTCATGGACGACGCCCCCCAGGACGCGGACGGCTGCACCTGCCCCACCGTCAGCGCCGACACCCCGCTCGCCGACCTGTGCGCGGTCAGCGCCCGCGTCCCGCACGCGGTGAGCGTCACGGACGCGGAGGGGGCCGTCGTCGGCTCCGTCCCGCAGGACCGGCTGGTCGCCTTCATCGGTGACGAACAGCGGCCCCCGATGGCCTGCCGCTGCGCGGAGGTGGCCGCCTGATGCCCCGCCTGCACCTCGGCGCCTGGGCCGACAGCACCGTCGACTTCCTCCAGCGCCACCTCTCCTGGCTCTTCGACGCCATCAGCACCCTGGTGACCGGCCTCTACGACGGCATCGACGCGGTGCTGTCCGCGCCGGCCCCGCTGCTCTTCGCGGGCATCCTCGCGGTCGCCGCCTGGTGGCTGCGCGGTCTGCTCGCCGGCCTGCTGGCCTTTGCCGGGTTCGCGCTCGTGGACTCGGTGGCCCTGTGGGACGAAGCCATGTCCACGCTGTCACTGGTCCTCGTGGCGACCCTCGTCACCCTCGTGTTCGCCCTGCCGCTCGGCGTCTGGGCGTCCCGCTCCGACCGGGTCAGCGCCACCCTGCGGCCCGTGCTGGACTTCATGCAGACCATGCCGGCCATGGTCTACCTGATCCCCGGCATCATCTTCTTCGGCGTGGGCGTGGTCCCCGGCATCATCGCCACGATCATCTTCTCGCTGCCGCCCGGGGTCCGGATGACCGAACTCGGCATCCGCCAGGTCGACGGCGAACTCGTCGAGGCCGCCGAGGCCTTCGGCACCGCCCCGCGCGACACGCTCTTGCGCGTCCAGCTCCCGCTCGCCCTGCCCACGATCATGGCGGGCGTCAACCAGGTCATCATGCTCGGCCTGTCCATGGTCGTCATCGCCGGCATGGTCGGCGGCGGCGGACTCGGCGGCGCCGTCTACCGCGCCATCGGCAACGTCGACATCGGCCTCGGCTTCGAGGCGGGCGTCTCCATCGTCATCCTCGCCATGTACCTGGACCGGATGACCGGAGCGCTGGGCCGCCAGGTCTCCCCGCTCGGCCGCCGCGCCCTGGAGAAGACCCGCTCGGCCGCGAGTGGCGCGGCCAAGCTCTGGGGCCACCGGCCGCAGCCCGCGTACGCCGTCACCGGCGCCGTCGTGCTGGCCCTGGTGGCCGGCGGCATGAGCACCTTCGGCGCCCACGACGAGTCCCGCCCGGCCGGCGCCGCGGACATCGGCAAGGGCCGCACCGTCTCGCTCGGCTACATCCCCTGGGACGAGGGCATCGCCTCGACCTTCCTCTGGAAGGAGCTCCTGGAGCGCCGCGGCTTCAAGGTCGACGCCCGCCAGCTGGAGGCCGGCGCCCTCTACACCGGCCTCGCCGGCGGCCAGATCGACTTCCAGACCGACTCCTGGCTGCCCGTCACGCACGCCCAGTACTGGCAGAAGTACGGCGACAAGCTGGAGGACCTCGGCTCCTGGTACGGCCCCACCTCGCTGGAGCTGGCCGTCCCCTCGTACGTGAAGGACGTCCGCTCGCTGGCCGACCTCAAGGGCAAGTCCGGCGAGTTCAAGGGCCGGATCATCGGCATCGAGCCGAGCGCCGGCGAGATGTCCATCCTCAAGGACAAGGTGCTGGGGGAGTACGGTCTGGGCGGCGAGTACAAGGTCGTCGACGGATCCACCCCGGGCATGCTCGCCGAGCTGAAGCGGGCCTACGAGAAGAAGGAGCCCGTCGCGGTCGTCCTCTGGTCCCCGCACTGGGCCTACTCCTCGTACCAGCTCACCAAGCTGGAGGACCCCAAGGGCGCCTGGGGCAAGGGTGACGGCATCCACACCCTCGCGCGCAAGGGCTTCGCCGCCGACGAGCCGAAGGTGGCCGAGTGGCTGCGCTCCTTCAAGCTCACCGAGGCCCAGCTCACCGGCCTGGAGGCGAAGATCCAGGAGACCGGCAAGGGCCAGGAGCAGCAGGCCGTGCGCGCCTGGCTGAAGGACCACCCCGAGGTGGACAAGCTCGCCTGATCCGCCGGCGGCCCCCGCCGGACCGCCTCCGTCTGCGCCGCGGCGCCCCGGCCCCCCCCCGGCCCCGGCGCCCCCGCCCCGGCGCGGGGGGCGCCCCCCCGGGCCCCCCCGGCCCCCCCCCCGGCCCCCCCGGGGCCCCCCCCCCGGCCGCCCCGCCGGGGGGGGGTGTGGTGGGCCCCGCGGGCCGGCAAGGTTTCCCGCGCCCCGGCGCCGCCGGTCGGGTGGGGCCGGGGGCCGGCCGCCGGCCGGCCCCCGGGCCGGTCAGTGGCCGTGCAGGCCCCGGTCCACGGCGGCGGTCAG
>NZ_JBIASM010000005.1:0-449902 GCF_042890765.1 Streptomyces sp. NPDC002032
CGCGTCTTCCCGCTCTCCAACTGGACCGAGCTCGACGTGTGGCAGTACATCGCCCGCGAGAACATCGAACTGCCGGAGATCTACTTCGCCCACGAGCGCGAGGTCTTCCAGCGCAACGGCATGTGGCTGACGGCCGGCGAATGGGGCGGTCCGAAGAAGGACGAGACCACGCAGACGCGTCTCATCCGCTACCGCACCGTCGGTGACATGTCCTGCACCGGCGCCGTCGACTCCGACGCCACCACGCTGGACGCCGTCATCACCGAGATCGCCGCCTCCCGGCTCACCGAGCGGGGCGCGACCCGCGCCGACGACAAGATGTCCGAGGCCGCGATGGAAGACCGCAAGCGCGAAGGGTACTTCTAGCCATGACCTCCACCACCGAGCAGTTCGCCGACCTGTCGGCGACCACGCTGCTGCGCTTCGCGACCGCCGGCTCCGTCGACGACGGCAAGTCCACGCTCGTCGGGCGGCTCCTGCACGACTCCAAGTCGATCCTCACGGACCAGCTGGAAGCCGTCGAGGCCGTCTCCGCCCGGCGCGGCCAGGACACCCCCGACCTCGCCCTCCTCACCGACGGCCTGCGCGCCGAGCGCGAACAGGGCATCACCATCGACGTGGCCTACCGCTACTTCGCCACCGCCCGCCGCCGGTTCATCCTGGCCGACACCCCCGGGCACGTGCAGTACACCCGCAACATGGTCACCGGCGCCTCCACCGCCGACCTCGCCGTGGTCCTCGTCGACGCCCGCAACGGCGTCATCGAACAGACCCGCCGCCACGCCGCCGTCGCCGCCCTCCTGCGCGTCCCCCACGTCGTCCTCGCCGTCAACAAGATGGACCTCGTCGGCTACGAGGAGAAGGTCTTCGCGAAGATCGCGCAGAAGTTCACCGCCTACGCCTCGGACCTCGGCGTCCCGGAGATCACCGCGATCCCGATCTCGGCCCTGGCCGGGGACAACGTGGTCGAGCCCTCCGCGAACATGGACTGGTACGGCGGCCCGACGGTGCTGGAGCACCTGGAGACGGTCCCGGTCAGCCACGACCTGACGGCCTGCCCCGCGCGCTTCCCCGTCCAGTACGTGATCCGCCCGCAGACCGCCGAGCACCCCGACTACCGCGGCTACGCCGGCCAGATCGCCTCCGGCGTCCTGCGCGTCGGCGAAGCCGTCACCGTCCTGCCGTCCGGCCGCACCTCGGTCATCGAGGGCATCGACGCGCTCGGCGAGAGCGTCGACATCGCCTGGGCCCCGCAGTCGGTGACGCTGCGCCTGAAGGACGACATCGACATCTCGCGCGGCGACCTGATCGCGCCGTCCGCGAGCGCCCCGGCCACCACCCAGGACGTCGTCGCGACGGTCTGCCACGTGGCCGACCAGCCGCTGGCCGTGGGCGCGCGGGTGCTGCTCAAGCACACCACCCGCACGGTCAAGGCGATCGTCAAGGAGATCCCCTCGCGGCTGACCCTGGACGACCTCTCCCAGCACCCGGCCCCCGGGCAGCTGGTCGCCAACGACATCGGCCGGGTCCTCGTACGGACCGCCGAGCCGCTCGCGCTCGACGCCTACGCCGACTCGCGCCGCACCGGGTCCTTCCTGCTGATCGACCCGGCAGACGGCACCACCCTGGCGGCGGGCATGGCGGGCGAATCGTTCGTTTCGCAGGGCCGCCCCCCGGCGGGCTCCGTCCAGGCAGATGAAGAAGGGTGGGACTTCTAGACCATGGTCCACGACATCTACTCCACCTTCGCGAAGGAGGGCGGCCGCGTCGGCAGCGGCGCCCTCGGCAGCGGCCAGGGAGGGGTGGCGCGATGTGCGCGATGACGTACGCGCACCGCATGCGCGCCCTCACCCCCCACCCGCCGTACCTGTCCCCGCTCCACAGACGAAGACGTGCGTCATGACCCCATGACGCTACGAGAGGAAGTCCTCCCGTGCCTGCCACCGGTACCACTCGCACCACCCTGCGCCGCGGCATCGTCGCCGCCGCCGCGCTCCCGCTGCTGATCGGCGCCCTCGCCTCCTGCGGCTACGGCTCCGACGCCAAGAAGGACGAGCCCAAGGACACCGCGGCGACCGGCGCCGCCGCCGACGCCAAGAAGCTCTCCGCCTCCGAGGTCCGCATCGGGTACTTCCCGAACCTGACGCACGCCACCGCGCTGGTCGGCCTGCAAGAGGGCCTGATCGAGAAGGAACTGAACGGCACCAAGATCAAGCCGCAGTCCTTCAACGCCGGTCCGTCCGAGATCGAAGCCCTCAACGGCGGCTCTCTCGACATCGGTTTCATCGGTCCCTCCCCCTCGATCAACGGCTACGTGAAGTCCAAGGGCCAGAACCTGCGGATCATCTCCGGCTCGGCCTCGGGCGGCGTCAAGCTCGTCGTGAACCCGGACAAGATCAAGACCCTGGACGACCTCAAGGGCAAGAAGATCGCCACCCCGCAGAAGGGGAACACGCAGGACGTCGCGTTCCTCAACTGGATCGCCGAGAAGGGCTGGAAGGTCGACCCGGAGTCCGGCAAGGGTGACGTCTCCGTCGTCCGTACGGACAACAAGGTCACCCCGGACGCCTTCAAGCAGGGCTCGATCGACGGCGCCTGGGTGCCGGAGCCCACGGCCTCCAAGCTCGTGTCCGACGGCGGCTCCGTCCTCCTCGACGAGACCTCCCTGTGGCCCGACAAGAAGTTCGTGATCACGAACGTCATCGTGTCGCAGAAGTTCCTCAAGGAGCACCCGGACGTGGTCGAGGCCGTGCTCAAGGGCACGGTGAAGACCAACGACTGGATCAACGCCAACCCGGACAAGGCGAAGGCCTCCGCCAACGCCAAGCTGGCGGCGGACAGCGGCAAGGCGCTCGACGCGAAGGTCATCGACCCGGCCTGGCCGTCGATCCTCGTCACCGACGACCCGCTGGCCTCCACGCTGAAGACGGAGTCCGACTGGGCGGTCAAGGCCAAGCTCATCGAGCAGCCCGACCTGGCCGGCATCTACGACCTGACGCTCCTGAACAAGGTGCTGAAGGCCGCCGGCAAGCCCGAGGTCTCCGACGCCGGTCTCGGCGCCAAGTAAGCCCGTAGTTCAGCGACCCCAGGAGGTGACGACCATGGCCACCACGTTCGCCGAGGCTGCCGAGGGCGCCGTAGCGGAGCACGCGTACGCAGCCCGCATCGAGCACGTCTCGAAGTCCTTCTCCGGCCCGGCCGGATCGCAGCTCGTCCTGGACGACATCAGTCTCGATGTCGCCCCCGGCGAGTTCGTCACCATCCTGGGCGCCTCAGGGTGTGGGAAGTCCACGCTGCTGAACCTGGTCGCGGGACTGGACGAGCCGTCCGCGGGGTCCATCGAGACCCCCGGCGGCCGCCCCGCCCTGATGTTCCAGGAGCACGCCCTGTTCCCGTGGCTGACCGCGGGCAAGAACATCGAACTCGCCCTGCGCCTGCGCGGGGTGGCCAAGGCGGAGCGCCGGCCCGAGGCCGAGCGGCTGCTGGAGCTGGTCCGGCTCGGCGGCGCCTACGGCAAGCGGGTCCACGAGCTGTCCGGCGGCATGCGCCAGCGCGTCGCCCTCGCCCGCGCCCTCGCCCAGGACAGCCGCCTGCTGCTGATGGACGAGCCCTTCGCGGCGCTCGACGCCATCACCCGCGACGTCCTGCACGGCGAACTCACCCGCATCTGGGCGGAGACCGGCCTGTCGGTCCTCTTCGTCACGCACAACGTCCGCGAGGCCGTCCGCCTCGCCCAGCGCGTGGTCCTGCTCTCCTCCCGCCCCGGCCGGGTCGCGAAGGAATGGACCGTGGGCATCCCGCAGCCGCGCCGCATCGAGGACGCGGACGTCGCGGAGCTGTCCCTGGAGATCACTGAACACCTGCGTGGGGAGATCCGCCGCCATGGCCAGCACTGACACCACCACGAAGGCCGGAGCCAAGCACGAGGACCTGGCCGGCCTGGAGGCGGGCCTCGACGCCCTCGACGCGGTCCAGACCCACCGCACCCCGTTCCGCGAGGTCTTCACCAAGAAGGTGCTGCCCCCGCTGCTCGCCGTCGGCCTCGTGCTGGTGGTCTGGCAGGTACTGGTCGCAGCGAAGGTCACCGACGAGACGAAGCTGCCCGCACCGTCCGCGGTGTGGGACAGCCTGACCGGCATGTGGCTCAAGGGCACCCTGCTCGACGTGATCTGGACCAGCGTCTCCCGGGGCCTGCTGGGCTTCCTGCTGGCCCTGGCCATCGGCACCCCGCTCGGCCTGCTCGTCGCCCGCGTCAAGTTCGTCCGCGCCGCGATCGGCCCCATCCTCCAGGGCCTCCAGTCCCTGCCCTCGGTGGCCTGGGTGCCCCCGGCGGTCCTGTGGTTCGGGCTCAACGACGCCATGATGTACACGGTGATCCTGCTGGGCGCCGTCCCCTCGATCGCCAACGGCCTCGTCTCCGGCATCGACCAGATCCCGCCGCTGTTCCTGCGGGCCGGCCGTACCCTCGGCGCCACCGGACTGAGCGGCGCCCGGCACGTGGTCATGCCCGCCGCCCTCCCCGGCTACCTGGCCGGCCTCAAGCAGGGCTGGGCCTTCTCCTGGCGCTCCCTGATGGCCGCCGAGATCATCGCCAGCTCCCCCGACCTGGGCCTGGGCCTCGGCCAGCTGCTGGAGAACGGCCGCAACAACATCGACCTGCCCGGCGTGTTCCTCGCGATCCTGCTGATCCTCGTGGTCGGCATCGCCATCGACCTGCTGGTCTTCAGCCCGGTCGAGCGGTGGGTGCTGCGCAGCCGCGGCCTGCTGGTCAAGAGCTGAGCCGGTTCCGTGTCCCGCGCACTCCTCGTCATCGCCCACGGCAGCCGCGATCCGCGGCACGCGGCGACCGTGCACGCCCTCGTCGGGCGGGCCCGGTCGCTGCGGCCCGGACTGCGGGCCGAGACCGCCTTCCTCGACTTCAACGGGCCGACCGTCTCGCAGGCCCTGGCCTCCCTGTACCTGTCCGGCGTACGGGAGGTGGTGGCCCTGCCGCTGCTCCTGACCCGCGCCTTCCACGCCAAGGCGGACATCCCGGCGGTGCTCTCCGAGGCCACCGGCCGCCTGAGCGGACTCTCGGTGCGGGTGGCCGCCGTCCTCGGCCCGTCACCGCTGCTGGTGACCGCCCTGGAGCGGCGCCTCGGTGAGGCCGGTCTCGGCCTCACCCCGGCGGACCGCGCGCGCACCGGTGTGGTGCTCGCGTCCGCCGGATCCTCCGACCCGGAGGCGATCGCGGTGATCGCTGAAATCGCGCGGGAGTGGCGGCACACCGGTTGGTGCGCCGTGCGGCCCGCGTTCGCCTCCGGCACCTCGCCCACGGGGTTCTCCCGTACGGAGGACGCCGTACGGGCCCTGCGCGCCGAGGGCGTCCGGCGGGTGGCGGTGGCCCCGTACGTCATCGCCCCCGGCCGGCTCCCGGACCGCATCGCCGCCGGCGCCGCCGAGTCCGGCGCGGACGTGGTCGCCGAAGTCCTCGGCGCCGCCCCGGAACTCGCCCGGCTGCTGCTGCGCCGCTACGACACGGCCGCCGCCGCGGCCCCGACCCTCCCGGCCCTGACGGCCTGACGGCCCGACGGTCCGACGGCCCGACGGCCCGACGGCTCAGCTTCGGGCGGCCGCCTCGTCGGCCAGGGCCGTCAGGTCGGCGATCGACATCGCGCCCGGCGGCAGGCCCTCGCGGGCGAAGATGTTCGCCGCCTGCCGCAGTACGTCGTTGACGGGGGTCGCGACCCCGTGCAGCCGGCCCAGCAGGCAGACCTCCCCGTTGAGGTAGTCGGCCTCCACCGATCCCGTGCCGCGCGCCAGGCTCTGCCACGAGGAGCCGCCGCGTACGCCCTCCGGCTGGACGACCTTGCCGTCGCGGGCCGCCGACTGTTCCGCGGCCGAGGCGTAGGGGGTGCCCGCCGCCCCGAGGACCGCCTCGCCCTCGCGGACCGCCCTCAGCAGGAGGGCCGCCTTCGCCGGGTCCGGGTCGGGGCCGGTGGTCGCCTGGATGGCGTTGCCCAGGTTCCCGAGCAGCTTCGCGTACTTCCAGCGCATCACGTCGTCGACGACCGGCGCCCCGAACCCCGCCTTCTCCAGGTCGGCGGCGACCTCCGCGATCCGCCGGTCGGTGCCCCCGGCGGCCTTGCCCAGGTGCAGGATGCCGGTCAGCGGGGCGCACAGCGCCGAGACCGTGCCGGGCTCCAGGAAGGTCGCGGGCAGCCAGACGCAGACCCCGTACACGCGCGCGAAGCGCCGCAGGGCCAGCCGTTCGCTCTCCACGCCGTTCTGCGCGCACAGCAGCGGCAGGCGCTGGGCCGCCGTGCCGCCGCCGGCGACCTCGGCGTCGCCCCACGCGTCGAGCGCGGCGATGGCGTCCTGGGTCTTCACGGTGAGCAGCAGCACGTCGTCGGGGCGCAGTTCGCCCAGTTCCGCCGGTCCGGTGACCACCGGGAGCCGGTGGACGTGGGTGCCATCGGCGGTGGTGAGCCGCAGCCCGTCCGCCCGCAGCGCCTCGGCGTGGGCGCCGCGGGCGACGAGGACGGCCTCCCGGCCCGATGCGGCGAGGCGTCCGCCGATGGTCGCGCCGATCGCTCCGGCGCCGATGATGATGTAACGCATGCCCCGAGCCTGGCACACCGTGGTCCCGGGGGTACCGTCGGCCCATGACGAACGCCGCTTTCCCGCTGGGCGGGGACCTGCCGCCGGGCCGCCTCGGATTCGGTACGGGCGGGCTGGTCGGACCGGGTTACTGGGGTCCGCGCGGCAGCCGCGCCGAGGCGGTGGCCCTGCTGCGCTCGGCCGTCGAGCAGGGGGTGACGCTGATCGACACCGCCGACAACTACGGGCCCGGCCTGGCCGAGGAGCTGATCGCCGAGGCCCTCCACCCGTACGGGGAGCGGCTCGTGGTGGCGACCAAGGGCGGGGTGGTGCGCACCGGGCCGGACGAGTGGCACGCGGCGGGCCGGCCCGAGGACCTGCGCCGGATGTGCGAGGCGAGCCTGCGGCGGCTGCGCGTGGAGCGGATCGGTCTCTACCAGCTGCACCGTTTCGATCCGGCGGTCCCGGAGGCCGAACAGCTGGGCGAGCTGGCGCGGTTGCGGGAGGAGGGCAAGATCCGGCACATCGGTCTGGACACGGTGAGCGCGGCCCAGCTGCTGCGGGCACTGGAGTCGGTGCCGGTGGCCTCGGTGCAGAACCCGTACAACCTGCTGGATCGGTCCTCCGCCGAGGTGCTGGCCCTCTGCGAGGCGCGCGGGATCGCCTTCCTGCCGTACTACCCGCTGGGCAGCGGGGCGCTGGCCCGGGAGGGCGCGGGCGCGGTGGCCGCGGTGGCGGCGGCGCACGGCGCGAGCCCGGGGCAGGTCGCGCTGGCCTGGCTGCTGCACCACTCCCCGGTGCTGTGCCCGACGCCGGGCACCGGCTCCCCCGCGCATCTGGCGCAGAACCTGGCGGCGGCCTCGCTGCGGCTGACCGGTCCGGAACTGGCCCTGCTGGACGCGCTGGCCCATTAGGCTGCCGGGCCTGCGGGGCCTTCGCCCCCGTGGGACGTCCGAGGCGGAACCGGAGGCGCCGTGAGCCGCAGCAGTGCCCTTGCCGTCCTGCTCGCCGCGGGCGCCGTGTGCGCCGCGGCCGCCCTCGGCCCGGCCTCGGCGCCGGCCGCCGCGCCGTCCGCCGGGAGGGGCCCCGGAGTGGTGCTCTCCGGCACGGTGGTGACGATGGACGACGCGGGCCACGTGTGGCCGGGCGCCCGGCTGTGGATCCGCTCGGGCCGCATCGAGGCGGTGGCGGAGGCGGGCCGGCCGCTGCCGGCGGGCGCGAGGTCCGCCCGGGTCGTCGAGACCGGTGGCGTCATCTATCCCGGGATGATCGACCTGCACAATCATCCCGGTCACTCCGTCTACCCCCTGATGCCGGTCCGCGGGGCCTACGCCGACCGGTACGCCTGGCGGTACTACGACGACGAGCAGGACCGGCGCATCACCCGCTCCGCGTTCGTCCTGGGCGATCCCGGCTTCTACGACCTCGGTACGGAGATGAGCCGGTACGGCGAGTACAAGGCGCTGGCGGGCGGCACCACTTCCGTACAGGGCGCCGATCCGGCGCTGCCGAGCAGCGCCCCCGGCTGCCTGGTCCGCAACGTGGAGACCTCGCGGGTCGGTCCGCGCCGGGCCGTCAGCCGTGTGGACCTCGGCCGGGACGCGCCCGAATGGGCGGAGCTGGCGCGGGCGGGTCGCAGCGGCGTGCTGATCCTGCACCTGGCCGAGGGGACGGGTCCGCGGATGTCGCAGGAGTACGAGGCCGTCCGGCGCAGCGGGCTCGTGGGCCCCCATTTCGTCGCCGTGCACGGGGTGGCGCTCACCCCGGACCAGCTGGCGGACATGGCCCGGCGCGGTGCCTCGCTCGTCTGGTCGCCGCTGTCGAACCTCCTCCTCTACGGGAGGACCGCCGACGTGGCCGCCGCGAAGGCGGCCGGACTCGGCATCAGCCTGGGCGCCGACTGGGCCCCCTCGGGGAGCAAGTCCGTCCTGGGGGAGCTGAAGGTGGCCGATCTGGTCAACCGGCACGCGCTGAAAGGGCTGTTCAGCGACCGCGAGCTGGTGGAGTCGGTGACGCGGAACCCGGCCCGGGCGATGGGCTGGGAGCGCCGGGCGGGCCGGATCGCGCCGGGCTACGTCTCCGACCTGGTGGTCGTGGACGACCGTGGCGGCGACCCGTACCGCAATCTGATCGGGGCGACCGAGGAGAACGTGCGGCTGGTGTCCGTGGGCGGCGAGATGCTCTACGGGGACGGGCCGCTCATGGCGCGGGCCCGTCCCGCCGCCGGCACCGAAGCGGCGGCCCGGTTCGCCTCCGGCCGCACCAAGGTGATCGCGACGGACTGTCCCGGCACGGCCCTGCCGCCCATGTCCCTGGCCGAGACCCGGGACCGCCTCCAGCGCGCGCTGGACATGGACCCGCGGTTCCTGCTGGAGCGGGTGCGGGCGAAACCGGCCTCGGTGGAGCGCATCCGCGCCGAGCTGTCGAGCTGTCCGGGCGGCGCCCCGGCGGGCGCGCTGACGCCGCAGGACGTGGCGCGCGTCCTGCGCTGCCGGCTGGGCCTGCCCTTCGAAAGGACCCCGCTGAGCCCCCTGACCACGGCAGAGGACCCCGACTGGACCGCCCGTCTGCTGGCCAACCCGAACCTCCCGCCCTATCTGCGGGAGCTGCCGGGCTACTACGGGGAGCGGTGAGCGGTGCGCTACGGGGTGGCGGTCAGCTCGACCAGCTTGACGACGGTGTTCCAGTTGCGGGTGGTGACGTCCAGACCCTTGACCACGGCCGGCCGGGCGAGCGCTTCGGCCAGTTTGGAGCGGCCCAGGCCGTCGGGCGCGTACAGGTAGAGGACGCGGTCGCCCAGCCGGTACTCCTCCGGGAGGAACGCGGCGGCGTCGAGGGCGGCGAAGCGCTCCGGGCCCGGCTGCGCGGAGAAGAAGGTCGCGTGGAGCTGCCTGCCCTCCAGTTCGGCGGCCGGGAAGGGGCAGGCCTCGGCGACGGCCCTCAGGTGGTCCCCGTCGACGACCAGGCAGGGCACCCGGAAGCCGAAGTGCGCCTCGATGGCGGCCTCCAGCGCCCGGGCGAGGACGTCCGGGTCGCCCTCGCCGGAGGCGAAGACGGCATTGCCGCTCTGCAGATGGGTCCGGACGTCCCCGTACCCCAGGCCTTCCATCAGCGTGCGCAGCTCCGCCATCGGGACCTTCTTGTTCCCGCCGACGTTGATGCCGCGCAGCAGCGCCGCGTATTTCTTCACAGGGGGCTTCTTCGTCATGGGCGCACCTTAAGGGGAGGCTCTGACAGTGCCGCCTCGATGAGGTCGGCGGCCCGGCGCGTGCCGCCCTCGGCTGCCGACCGGGCGCGCAGGGCCTCGGCGCGTTCGGCGACGCCGGGGTCGGCCAGCAGGGCGAGGACGGCTTCGCGCAGGGCCGTGGCGTCGGCCCGCTCCATCGGGAGGTGGCGGGCCACGCCGAGGGAGGCCAGTACGTCGGCGTTGGCGAACTGGTCGACGGCCTGGGGGACGGCGACCATGGGGGTGGCGGTGGCGAGACCCTCGGCGCTGCCTCCCGCGCCCGCGTGGGTGACGAAGGCGTCCGCCTCGCGCAGGATGTCCAGCTGCGGGACCCAGCGGTGGACCTCGATGTTGTCGGGCACCTCCCCCAGTGCGGCCTCGTCGGTGAACTTGCCGATCTGCAGGACCACGTACCAGTCGGGGAGGTTCCCGAAGGCCTCGACGCAGGCCCGGTAGAAGGCGGGCTGTTTGGTGAAGGTGGAGCCGAGGGAGACGAGCAGGAGCTTCCTGCCCTCGGCGGCCCCGGGCCTGCGCCAGGTCCCGGGGGCGGCGCCGGCGTCCCGGCAGGTTCCGACGAAGGTGTACACCGACTCGTCGACCCGGTCGGCGTGGGGCTGGAGGGCGCGCGGGATCAAGGCGAGGCTGCGCGGCGGGCGCCCGACGAAGGCGTCGGGGTCTTCGTCGATGCCGTTGTCCCGCAGCCAGGCCCGGAAGCGGGCGTAGTACGCCCTGCCGCGTTCGCAGGCGTGCAGTGCGGCGGTCATGGGGGCTGCGACCTCCTCCTCGTAGCCGGTCCAGGCGACGTAGTTGGGCGAAAGGGAGATCGCCGGGACTCCCCAGCGGCGGGCGAGGACGATCGCCGGGTAGGCGGTGATGTCGTGCAGCACCAGGTCGGGCTCGTTCCCCTCGAAGGCGGCCGCGAGCTGGGGCAGCGCCTGGATCGCGTCGGCGAGGAAGGGCTCGATGTGGTCGATGAGTTCGGTGCCCCAGGCGTCGGGGTCGTCGTCGGTGGGGAGGGTGGAGTTCCAGATCACCGGGGTGGCGCCGGTCTCGGCGACCTTCCCGGCGTAGCCGGCCGGGATGGCGTAGCTCACGCGGTGCCCTCGGGCGACGAGTTCCCGGATCACTTCGATGCTCGGGTTCACATGGCCTGCGGCGGCGATCGAGAACATGGCGATGTGGGCGGGCCGGTGCGGTGTCATGGCGCCACCATAACGAGACGATACGTCTCGTGCAACGGAATTCCGGCCGCCTCCGGGAATGCGAGACTTTCCGGCAACGCGCGGGAGAACGGGCTCCCGGGCGGTCGCACGCGCACGGCGCACGGCGGCCGGCGCACGAGAGGGCGGGACGACGGGCATGGACGAGGCACGGGCCAGGGACGTACTGACGCGGGCGGGGCTCACCGGGCCGGCCGAGCTGCTCTCCTTCGGCGAGAACGCCGTCTTCGCCGTCGCCGGCCTGGTCGCCAAGGTGGGCCGCGAGGCCGGGCTGCTGGAGCGGGCCGAGCGGGAACTGGCCGTCGCCGGCTGGCTCTCCGCGGCCGGGATCCCCGCGGTGCGCGCGGCCGAACCGCAGGCCCGGCTGGTGGACGGCCACCCGCTGACCCTGTGGCACCGGCTGCCCGAAGCGGTCCGCCCCGCGGGCCCCGCCGACCTCGCCGCCCTGCTCCGCCCGCTGCACGCCCTGCCCGCACCGCCGTTCGCGCTGCCCGCCCGGGACCTCCTCGGCGGGGTCGAGCGCTGGCTCCGGCTGGCCGGCGGGGCCGTCGACCCCGAGGACGCGGCCTATCTGCGGGCCCGGCGCGACGCCTACGCCGACGAGGTCGCCGCCCTCACCCCGCACCTGCCCCCGGGCGCCATCCACGGCGACGCCCTGCCCCGCAACGTCCACGTCGGCCCGGACGGGCCGGTGCTGGTCGACCTGGAGACCGTATCGGCGGACCTGCGGGAGCACGACCTGGTCGTGATGGCCCTGTCCCGCGACCGCTACGGGCTCCCCGCCGAGGCCTACGACTCCTTCACCGCCGCGTACGGATGGGACGTACGGGAGTGGCAGGGCTGCGCCGTACTGCGCGGCGCCCGCGAGACGGCCAGCTGCGCCTGGGTCTCCCAGCACGCCCCCGCCAACCCCAAGGCCCTGGCCGAGTTCCGCCGCCGCGTCACCTCCCTGCGCGAAGGGGACACCGAGACCCGCTGGCACCCGTTCTAGGGCGGCTCCCCGCCACTGCCCCCGCCGCCGGTCAGCGGGGGCGGGGTATGAGGGGCCAGGACGGCTCCACGACCGCCGCCGGGTCGGTGGTGCGCCGCAGGTAGGCCTGGAGGGAGACCGACTGCTCGGCCGCCGCGCGGACCTGGAGGGCGTGCAGCTCCGCCAGCGGCATCCGGGCGACGGGCCGGTGCCGCTCCCCCAGGCTGCGCACCACCCGGGCGGCGGCCACGGCGTCCGCCCGGGCGTCGTGCGCGTCGTCGAGGGAGACCCCGTAGTGGGCGCACAGGGCGTGCAGGGCCCGCTTGCCCTTGCGGTACTTGTCCACGTGCTTGTCGATCACCAGCGGATCGATGACCGGCGACGGCACCCCGCCCAGCCGCTCGCTGAGCGACGCCACCCCGTGGCGCCGGCACTCGCGGTCGAGCAGCGACAGGTCGTAGCGCGCGTTCATCACCACCAGCGGCCGGCCGGCGCCCAGCCCGTCCGCCACGGCCCGGGCGATCTCGTCGACGGCCTCGGCGGCCGGCACCCCGTGCGCCCGGGCGTGCTCCGTCGAGATGCCGTGGATCGCCGAGGCCTGTTCCGGTATCTCCACCCCGGGATCGAGCAGCCAGGTCCGCTCGCGCGAGACCGCGCCGTCCGGATCCAGCCGGACGACCGCCGCCGTGACGATGCGGTCCGTCTCGACATCCGTACCCGTGGTCTCCAGGTCGAACGCGGCCAGCGGTCCGCTGATCCAGCTCATCGCGAACCCCCCGCGCCCGGCGCCCCCGGACCCGAGCGGGCCCGCGTTCCCCCCTGCCACGCCTCCATGACGCGCCCCTCCCCCGTGTATCGGTCAACGCGTTTCAGCCTGCCACGCGCCACTGACACACCCGCCGCCGGGGCCCGCGCGGCCGCCCGGCGGCCGCGCCCGACGGGTCCGGGGCCCCGCCCCGGGACCCTCACGACACCGGCCGGGAGTCCTCCCACACCGACTCGAACTCCTCCCGGTACGTCGGGAACAGCCCGTGGTCGGCGTCCTTCGCCACCCCCCGGCCGCCCCCGCGCAGGACCAGCACCGGCGCCTCCATCCCGCGGGCCCGCCGCAGGTAGGACTGCACCACCGCGATCCCCGACGTCTCCCCCTCCACCAGGTAGGCGGTGAAGCGCGGGGTCTCGTCGAAGACGTGGATGTCGAACCGCGAAGGGTCCCTCAGCCCCGCCCGTACCCGCCGCACGTGCAGGATGTTCATCTCCACCGACCGGCTCAGCTCGCCCTTGCGCAGCCCCAGCTCGCGCTCGCGCCGCTTGACCGCACTGCTCGCCGGGTTCAGGAACAGCAGCCGCACCCGGCAGCCCGACTCCGTCAGCCGGACCAGTCTTCGCCCCGAGAAGTTCTGCACCAGCAGGTTCAGGCCTATGCCGATGGCGTCGAGCCGGCGCGCCCCCCCGAACAGGTCCTCGGCCGGCAGCATCCGCTGGAGCCGCACCCGGTCCGGGTGCACCGAGATCACGTCCGCGTACCGGTCCCCGACCAGGTCCTCCACCGCGTCGATCGGCAGCCGGTCCGCGGCGGGACTGCCCGCCCCGGCGCCCAGCACCTCCAGCAGCCGCGCCGAGGCCCGCTCGGCCTGCTCCAGCACCGGCCGCGACAGCGCCCGGTTGCGGGAGACCACGTTGCGGGTGACCTCCAGTTCGTCCAGGGCCAGCTCGATCTCGCGCCGGTCGTCGAAGTACGGCTCGAAGCAGGGCCAGTGCTGGACCATCAGCTCCCGCAGCTGCGGCAGCGTCAGGAAGCTCAGCACGTTGTCGTCGGCCGGGTCCAGGAGGTAGCCCTTGCGCCGGCTGACCTCGCGCACGGCCACCGCCCGCTGCACCCATTCCTGACCGGCCGGCCCCGCGGCCGCCACCACCCAGTCGTCGCCGCCGTGCACCGGCTCGTAGACGGGCCGCAGCACCGCCCCGACGACCGACCGCAGCCGCTGCTCGATGAGGTTCAGCCAGATGTACGCGCGGCCCGCGCGCTGGGCCCGCGTACGGACCTCGCTCCACGCGTCCGCGCCCCAGTCCAGCTCGGCACCGGCCCGCGCGTCCCCGGCCGCCGGCGGGGCCAGAGACACCGCCCCGGCGGCCATCGCACCCGCGCCGCCCCCTGGGCCGTCCGCCGGGCCACCCTCGTGACCGCTGTCACCAGGGGGCAGCTCCAGACCTCCCGAGCTCACCCGTGCACCGCCTTCTGCGTCTGGACGCCCGTCTCCAGTGATCACGGAAGGGTACTCCGCGCACACGGCCCGACGCAGCCCGAAGCGGCCCCCTGGTGACCCCGTGGCCCCAGGTCCGGCCGTCCGCCGACCCATTATGTGATGCCCCGACAGTCGGTTGACCCGACCGTCCGGTTTGCGGGTCACCCGTCAGGCTCATCCCAAGTCCACGCGTGCGGACCCTCTTTCGGGGAAGATCTGGCAGTGACGCGTTCGACACCGGATCAGCCGGACCAGGATGGGAAGAGTCGTTAGCTATGCAGGTCTGGCCGGGACAGGCGTATCCCCTGGGTGCCACGTACGACGGCGCCGGAACCAACTTCGCGGTGTACTCCGAGGCCGCGCGGCGCATCGAGCTGTGCCTCCTGCACGACGACGGCTCGGAGACCGCCGTCGAACTGCGCGAGACGGACGCCTTCGTGCGCCACGCCTACCTGCCCGGGGTGATGCCGGGCCAGCGCTACGGATTCCGCGTGCACGGCCCCTACGAGCCCGAGCGCGGGCTGCGCTGCAACGCGGCGAAGCTGTTGCTGGACCCGTACGCCCGGGCCATCAGCGGCAAGGTCGACTGGGGCGAGCAGGTCTACGGCTACCACTTCGGCCGGCCCGACTCGCGCAACGACCTCGACTCGGCTCCGCACACGATGAGTTCGGTCGTCGTCAATCCGTACTTCGACTGGGCCAACGACCGCCCGCCGCGGCACGAGTACCACCACACCGTGCTCTACGAGGCCCACGTCAAGGGCCTGACCATGCGTCATCCGGAGCTCCCCGAGGAACTGCGGGGCACCTACGGGGCGCTCGCGCACCCGGCGGTGATCGGGCACCTCACCAAGCTCGGGGTGACGGCGCTGGAGCTGATGCCGGTGCACCAGTTCGTGAACGACCACCGCCTGGTCAACGACGGGCTGAGCAACTACTGGGGCTACAACACCATCGGCTTCTTCGCCCCGCACAACGGCTACGCCTCGGGAGACCGGGGAGAGCAGGTGCTGGAGTTCAAGTCGGCGGTGCGGGCCCTGCACGAAGCCGGGATCGAGGTGATCCTGGACGTGGTCTACAACCACACCGCCGAGGGCAACCACCTGGGGCCGACCCTGTCCTTCCGCGGGCTGGACAACGCCTCGTACTACCGGCTCGCCGACGACCCCCGGCACTACATGGACACCACCGGCACCGGGAACTCGCTGCTCATGCGGTCCCCGCACGTCCTCCAGCTGATCATGGACTCGCTGCGCTACTGGGTCACCGAGATGCACGTGGACGGCTTCCGCTTCGACCTCGCGGCCACCCTGGCCCGGCAGTTCCACGAGGTCGACCGGCTGTCCTCGTTCTTCGACCTGGTGCAGCAGGACCCGGTGGTCAGCCAGGTGAAGCTGATCGCGGAGCCCTGGGACCTGGGCGAGGGCGGCTACCAGGTGGGCAACTTCCCGCCGCTGTGGACCGAGTGGAACGGCAAGTACCGCGACACCGTACGGGACCTGTGGCGCGGCCAGCCGCGCACGCTCGCGGAGTTCGCGGGCCGGCTGACGGGCTCCTCCGACCTGTACCAGGACGACGGACGGCGTCCGCTGGCCTCCATCAACTTCACCACCTGCCACGACGGATTCACCCTCAACGACCTCGTCTCCTACGACGAGAAGCACAACGAGGCCAACCGGGAGGGCAACCGGGACGGCGAGACCCACAACCGCTCCTGGAACTGCGGGATCGAGGGACCCACCGAGGACCCGGAGATCCAGGAGCTGCGCGAGCGCCAGATGCGCAACTTCATCGCCACCCTGATGCTGTCGCAGGGGGTGCCGATGCTCAGTCACGGCGACGAGTTCGCGCGCTCGCAGGGCGGCAACAACAACGCGTACTGCCAGGACAACGAGCTGTCGTGGGTGACCTGGCCGGAACCCGGCAAACCCGCGCCCGGGCTGCTGGAGTTCACCCGGCGGATGGTCTGGCTGCGCCGTGACCACCCGGTGTTCCGGCGGCGCCGGTTCTTCCACGGCCGGCCGGTGGAGGGCACGCACGACGAGCTGTCGGACATCGCCTGGTTCACCCCGCACGGGGAGGAGATGCGGGCCCGGGACTGGCAGGCGCAGCACGCGCGGGCGCTGACCGTGTTCCTCAACGGCGAGGCGATCTCCGAGCCGGGCGCGCGGGGGGAGCGGATCACGGACGACTCGTTCCTGCTGATGTTCAACGCGGGCGCCGAACCGCAGGACTTCACCATCCCGGCGGGGCACGGGGCGCGCTGGCGGCTGGTCGTGGACACCGCGCGGGCGGACGTACTGCCACCCGGCACCGGACCGCAGTTCGCGGCCGGGGACCGGGTGGCGCTGACGGGACGGTGTCTGGTGGTGCTTCAGCGGCCCGCGTAGGGGCTGGTGGGGGCCTGCTGGGCGGCGGTCTGCTGGGCGGCGGCTTGCTGGGCGGCGGTCTGCTGGGCCGGGATGAAGGGCTTGACCGGCGTACGGCCCGCCGGTACCCGGGTGACCAGCGCCAGGGTCAGGCTCAGCGCCGCCGCCCCCACCGCCACCGCGAAGGCGCCCGCCGGACCGTGGGCCTCCGCGAGCCGCCCCGAGACGGCCAGCGCGACGGCCTGGCCGGCCACCAGGGAGCTCGCCGCGAAGGCCATCGCCTCGGCGAGCCGGGCGGGCTCCACGACGCGCTCGGTCAGCGCGAAGGCGGTGATCAGGTGTGGGGCGTAGGCGGCGCCGAGGACGGTGACGACGGCGTACAGCGGCCACAGGGTCTCCGTGAACAGCAGGGGCACCGAGAGCACCAGGGCCGCGCCGGTGGCCACCCGCCAGCGCAGCCGCAGCCCGAAGCGGGCGGGCAGCGCGCCGAGCGCCAGCCCCACGGCGGCGCTGACCACGCCCATCGCCGCGTACACGATCCCGGCCTGGCCCGGCACCCCCAAGTGCGCGGTGAGCGAGGCGATCCCGGCCTGGCAGGCGCCGAACATGGCGCCCTGGAGGGCGAGGGAGCCGCGGACGGCGTGCACCACCCGGGGATGGCGGGCCCGCGGCCCGGCGCCGCGCGCCCGGGCGGGCGAGCGGGCGGTGACGGCGGCCGTCGGGTGCAGGGCGAAGGCCGTGCCGAACACGACGACCAGCGCGGCGGCGCCCCCGAGGGCGACGGCCGGATGGGCGATGAGAGCGGCGAGGCCCACGAGGGCCGGACCGAAGACGAACGAGATCTCGTCGAGGGTGCCCTCCAGCGAGTGGACGGCCCCCACGACGCCCTCGTCGGACTTCGCGCGGTGCGCGAGCGCGACGGAGCGGGTCCGGGCGAGCGGCCCGATCAGCGGGACGGACGCACCGGTCACGGCCCCGATCGCGGCGAGCGGGAAGGTCGCCAGGCCCCCGAGGGCGCCGGCGACGAGGGCGGCGGTGGCTACGGCGTTGACGGCCGCCGCGGCCAGGACGACGGGCCGTTGCCCGTGCCGGTCGGCGAGCCGGCCGAGGACGGGCCCGAAGAGCACCTGGCCCGCCGAGAGGGTGCCGCCGACGATGCCCGCGGTGGCGAGGGAGCCACTGGTCTCGGCGACCAGCAGAACGCTGCCGAACTGGGACATGGCGACGGGCAGTCGGGCGAGGAAGGAGACGAGCGGGAGTAGGGGCCCGGTCAGGGCGATGACTTTGCGATAGGTGTTGACGGTTCCAACCACTTGATCGACACTAACCCTGCGGAGTCACCCGGATGCATTGGGTAATGGCACGGAATCGCGTGGGCTGGGTACGTACGTTCTCATGACCCTGCAGTATTCAAGCAGTCACCCGGAACCCCCGGAACCCGAGGTTCCGGAGCCCGTCGTCCCCACGTCGACCTACCGGCTCCAGCTGCGGCCCGAGTTCCCGTTCGCCGCGGCCCGGGCCGCCGTACCCTACCTCGCCTCGCTCGGCGTCTCACACCTGCACCTCTCCCCCGCCCTGGAGGCGGTGCCGGGCTCGACGCACGGCTACGACGTCACCGACCACGCCCGGGTCCGCGCCGAGCTGGGCGGCGAGGCCGGACTGCGCGACCTGGCCGCCACCGCGGCGGCGCACGGACTCGGGCTCGTCCTCGACATCGTGCCGAACCACATGGCGGTGCCCGACCCGCTGCGGCTCAACCGGCCCCTGTGGGAGGTGCTGCGGGAGGGGCCCCGCTCCGCGTACGCCCGCTGGTTCGACATCGACTGGGAGGCGGGCGGCGGACAACTGCTGCTCCCGGTCCTCGGCGAGCCGCCCGACCCCGCCGGATACCGCGTCGACGGGGAGGTGCTGCGGTACGAGGAGCGGGAGTTCCCGCTGCGGGCCGGGACGGCCGGACTGCCGCTGCCGGAGCTGCTGGCCGCCCAGTGGTACCGGCCGGCCTGCTGGCGCGAGGCCAGGACCTCCCTCAACTACCGCCGCTTCTTCACCATTTCGGACCTCATCGGGGTCCGGGTGGAGGACCCGGCCGTCTTCGAAGCCACCCACGCGAAGGTGCTGGAGCTGGTACGGGACGGGGTGCTGGCGGGACTGCGGATCGACCACGTCGACGGGCTCGCGGACCCCGAGGGGTACCTGCGGCGGCTGCGGTCGGCCGTGGGCGGGCGCTGCTGGGTGGTGGTGGAGAAGATCCTCGACCGCCAGGAACGGCTCTCCCCCGCCTGGCCGGTGGCCGGCACCACCGGGTACGACGCGCTGCACCGCGTCGACGGACTGTTCACCGACCCGGCGGGTGCGGCCGAGCTCGCCCGCACCCACGCGGCCGCCACCGGCATGCCCCCCTGGGAGGAGACGGCCGAAACGGCCGCCCGGGAGGTGCTGACCGTCGACCTGGCCGCCGAACTGGCCATCCTGGAACGGATGGCGGGACCTGAACTGGGCACCGCTGTACGTGAGTTGCTCATCGACTACCCCGTCTACCGGCCCTACCCGGGAGGCGAGGTGGCCGAAGCCGCGACGGGCACCCCCGGGGTGGACGCCGTACGCGAACTCGTGCTGCGGGACCCGGCCTTCGGAGCCCGCTTCGCCCAGACCTCGGCCGCGCTGCGCGCCAAGTCCCTGGAGGACCGCGCCTTCTACCGCTGGGCCCCGCTGCTGTCGGCCACCGAGGTCGGCGGAGCGCCGCAGGACCCGGCGGTGCCGGTCACGGAGTTCCACGCCTACTGCACCGCCCTGGAGCGGGACTGGCCCGCCTCGGGGACGGTGCTGTCCACGCACGACACCAAGCGCAGCGCGGACGTACGGGCGCGGATCGCGGTGCTCTCGCAGGCCCCGGAGGCGATGGGCCCGGTGCCGGGCGACGACCCCCGGCTGGGGTGGACGGCACGGCAGAGCGCCCTCGGCCTCGGAGACGTCCCCGAGCGGGAGTCCCGGCTGGCGGCGGCCTTGCTGAAGGCCGCCCGGGAGGCGGGACTGAGCACCTCGTGGACCGACCCCGACGAGGAGTACGAGGCCGGGATCACGAAGCTGGTGCCCGACGAGGCGGTCGCACTGCCGCCGGACCTGGCGCAGGCGGCCCGGGCCAACATCCTCGGCATGACCCTGCTGCACCTGACGATGCCGGGGGTTCCGGAGGTCTACCAGGGCTCGGAGACCGAGTACCGGGCGCTGGTGGACCCGGACAACCGCCGCCCGGCGCAGTTCCCGCGCGAGGCCCTGGCCGCCCTCGACGCGGGCGCCGCCCCGCACGGCCTCGCGGCGGAGAAGCTCGCCCTGACGGCCGCCCTGCTCCGGCTGCGCCGCTCCCGGCCCGCGCTGTTCACCGGCTACGCCCCCCTGACGGCCCACGGCCCGGCGGCCGCCCACTGCGTGGCCTTCACCCGGTCCCCCGGCCTGCTGGCGGTCGCCACCCGCCTGTCCCACCGCCTGCACCTCTCGGGCGGCTGGCGGGACACCGCCCTGCACCTCCCCCCGGGGCACTGGCACCCGGCGTGGGGGGCGGGCGCGTCACGCGACACCCCGTACGAGGGACGGGTGCCCTTGGCGGAACTGCTGACGGCGGGACCGGCGGTGGCGCTGGTGCGGGGGGAGTAGGGGGGTGGGGGGGTGGGTCGGGGGGTGGGGGGGACGGGGTCTTCGCTGGGCGGGATCAGGGAGGGTTTGGTGGTCTCCCGTCAGTCTCATCGTCCTTCCGCGTCGGGCCGGTCCCTCAAGGGCGCTCCTTCGTCGCGTCGCTTCGCGATGGCCTTCGGCCACCCTTGACCGACCGTCCCGCCACGGAAAAACGAAGACTGCCGGGAAACCCCCAAAAGAACGTTCACGGGGCAGTGAGCCTGTCCTGTCCTCGTCAGGGACGCCAAACCCCTTCCCATAAGGCCTGGGTGGGCCCGCCATCCGGCCCTCCCAGAACACATTCGGGGCCTGGGGCGGGCAGACCACACCAGACAGCGACCAGGACAACCAACCGGGACTTTCGGCGCATCGGATCGCTACGCGCTTCTCTCGGTATGGCGTCCGCCGGCCGTCTGGGGCTGGTCCCTGCCCTCGGGGGTGGCGTACCAGCGGCGGTGTACGAGGGGTTCGACGCACAGCACGGCGATGCCTGCGGCCACGCCCACCAGGAGGGCGGGCAGGCCGCCGCCGTGGGCGAGGGTGCCGGCGCAGGCGACGGCGACGACGAGGGGCCGCAGCAGGGTCAGGGGGCCCAGCCCGGCCACCATGGCCAGGGTGCTGGCGCGGAACGGCAGTACGAAGTACGCGGCGAGCGACAGCAACACGGCCGTGGCGTAGCAGGCGAGGGGGAGCAGGAACCCGGTGCCGCCGTCGGCAAGGGCCGCGTACGTCCGGTCGCGGTCGGAGGCGGCCAGCAGGACGGCCCCGGCGGTGACCGCGGGGGCGAGCAGGAGTGCGCCGCCGACGGCCAGGCCGCGCAGGGAGGCCCGTACGACGGCACGGTGCTTACGGATCCTGGCGTCACGGCCGGCGAAGGCGCGGAAGCCGCTGAACGCCGAGTCCACCAGGCCCAGGGCGCAGAGCACGACGGCGAGGGTCTGCGGGGTCACCGTGCGGCTCCGGAGAGCTGCTCGGGGCCGACGAGCCGGCGCGCGGCCCGGCCCATCGCCCGGCGCAGCGGGGCCTCCAGCTCGGGCCGGATGCCGATGACCGGGCGCAGGGTGGTGCAGAAGGGGTTGGCCAGTCCCTTGGGTTCGTAGAGCAGTGGGCGTATCCCCGGGGCGGCCGCCGCGTCCAGCAGGGTTTCGTCCGTGTGCGCCCGGCGGGCCGAGGCGACCCCGTCGTGACGGCCGAGCGGATGGCGCATCCGCGCCCGGTGGAAGACCCAGGCCCCGACGGGTGCCAGCCGGGTGGCGGCGATGTCGAAGTGGCAGAAGGCGAGCGCGGGCGAGGCGGCCTGGGCCCGGAAGAACTCGGCGAGGTCGGCCCCCCGGAAGTGGTGCAGGACCCCCGTGGAGATGTACACGGTGGCCGCCTCCGGGAGGTCGAAGGCGTTCCCGTGGACGAAACGGCAGTCCAGGCCCTCGGCCCGGGCCAGCCGGTCGGCTTCGCCGACCAGTGCCCCGTCCAGGTCCACCCCGACGAGCTCGACGTCCGGCCCGAGCGAGCCGTGGGCCGCGAGCCAGCGCACGGCGTACCCGAGCCCGGAACCGACGTCGACCAGCCGCAACCGTCCGGGAGCCGTCGCACGCACGGCCTCGAAGAGCGGACCGAGCACATGGACGAGCCGTTCCCCGATCCGCAGCTCTTCGCTGAGCCGCTGAAGCTCGGTGTGCACGCTGATCATGAGCCGGTCCACGGCGTGCGGATCGAGCACGTCTTGCCGGTCAGCGGGCAGCCCGGCAACGATACGGGCGCCCCGCCCATCCCCAGCCTCCCGGAGCCGGCGCACCACCTCGCCCCGCCGCACGGGCAGACGCGCACCGCTGCGCGGGTCCGTGGCGGTGATCAGGTCGGATATCTCTAGGTGGGGCACGATCGAGAACCCTAACCGCTCCCCAAACCACCCCATCGGACGAGCCCGCCGCAGCACCAGCCCCAGACGGCCGGCGGACGCCATACCGAGAGAAGCGCGTAGCGATCCGATGCGCCGAAAGTCCCGGTTGGTTGTCCTGGTCGCTGTCTGGTGTGGTCTGCCCGCCCCAGGCCCCGAATGTGTTCTGGGAGGGCCGGATGGCGGGCCCACCCAGGCCTTATGGGAAGGGGTTTGGCGTCCCTGACGAGGACAGGACAGGCTCACTGCCCCGTGAACGTTCTTTTGGGGGTTTCCCGGCAGTCTTCGTTTTTCCGTGGCGGGACGGTCGGTCAAGGGTGGCCGAAGGCCATCGCGAAGCGACGCGACGAAGGAGCGCCCTTGAGGGACCGGCCCGACACGGAAGGACGATGAGACTGACGGGAGACCCCCAAACCCTCCCTGACACCGCCCAGCTGAAACCCCGCCCCCCGGACCCCGCCCCCACCCCCGACCCGCCCCCGCTCCGCAAGGCGTTGGCCAGGGGTTTTTGGTGGAGATTCGGGGCGGGGGGAGCAGTAGGGGGCGTGCGGGGCGGGCATGGCATCACTTGTGACCCTCCTCCGTGACATGCGCTACCCCACCCCTCACGAGCTCTCCCTGGCCGCCCGCGCGCTGGTGGACGAGCACCCCGCCCGGGCCGGGCTGCGTCAGGCCGGCGTCTCGCGGGCCGGGCGGCCGCTGTGGCTGCTCTCCGTCGGCGAGCCGGACCCCGGGGGCGGGCGGCGCCAGGTGCTCGTCGTCGCCGGGGCCCACGCGAACGAGCCCGTCGGCGGGGCCACCGCCCTGGAGCTCGCGCGGCGGGTCGTACGGGACGGCGGTGGCGGGGCGGGCTGGCACTTCCTGCTCTGCGCCGATCCGGACGGCGCCGACCTGCACCGCACGCCGCGCCCGCATTCACTGCTGGACTACCACCGCAACTTCTTCCGGCCGCCCGGTCCCGAACAGCCGGAGTGGGCGCCGTCTTTACTCGCACCGGACCGGCTCCCGCCCGAGACCCGGGCGCTGACGGCGCTGATAGCCGAACTGCGGCCCGTCCTCCAGGTCTCCCTGCACGGAACGGACCTAGGCGGGTCCTGGGTACAGCTGACCCGGGACGTCCCGGGGCTGGCCGAGCCGTTCGTGAAGTCGGCGGCCGAACTGCGGATCCCGGTGGAGACCGGCGCCTCCGACGCGGCCGGCTGGGCCTCCCCCGGGCCCGGGATCTTCGTGATGCCCGAGGCGGGGGCCGGGCCGGCGGGGGCGTTCCATCCGGAGGACACCCGGCTCAGCACCTGGTGCCACGCGGGGACGACGGCCATCGTCGAGGTTCCCATGTGGGCCTCGGACCTGGTGGACGACCCGGCCCCGCATCCGGACCCCCGGGGCGCGCTTCGGATGCTGGCCCGGCGGCTCACCGAGGACTCGGGGCTGGTGGCCGCGCTGCGCGGCGGGGCCCGGGGCACGGACGCCGGGTCGGCCGCGCTGCTGCGGGCGGTGGACTGGACCCTCGGGCTGATCCCCCGCATCGCCGCCGAGTGGACGGGGGCCGGCGCGCCCGCCGAGGCCACGGCGGCGGCGGTCGGCAGCATCGACGCGTTCGGGCGCCGGCTGTCGCTGCGCGCCGCCGCGATGCTGCTGCGGGTGCTGCGGGCCCAGGGCCATCCGGCGGCGCCGGGGCTGGACCGGCTGGTGACGGGGTGGTGCGAGGAGTTCGCGGCCCGGTACCAGGCCCGCTGGGTGCCGGTGGCCACGCAGGTGGAGCACCAGGCCCGGACGGTCCTGGCGGCGTACGAGCGCCTGTGAGCCCCGCCACCACCCCCGGGATCCGCCCCTACCCCACCGGCCAGCCGTACCGGCGCTTCGGGTGGGCGTCCGCGCCGAGGCGGTCGTAGAACCGGATCGCCCCTTCGTTCCACTCGGGGGTCTGCCATTCGACGCGGGCGAGGCCGCGTGCGCGGGCGAGGTCCGCCACGCCGGACATCAGCGCGGCGCCCAGTCCGTGGCCGCGGGCTTCCTCGGCGAGGTAGAGGCAGTCCATGTGCAGGTAGGAGCGGGCGTCCCAGAAGGCGAACTCCTCCGAGCAGGCGGCATATCCGGCGACCTCCCCGGCCGGGGTCTCGGCCAGCAGCACCCACAGCCGGGCATCGGCGGCGAACAGGAGCGGGCCGAGGCGGTCGGCGAGGCCGGGCGGACGCGGGGCCGACTTCTCGTACGCGACGTGCTCGTGGATGAGCTCGACGAGCCGGGGCAGATCGTCGGCCCGCAAGGGCCGCACGACGGCCGCCGACGGCGGAAGCGACGACGACGGAAGCGGCGACGGAAGCGACGACGACGGAAGCTGCGACGACGACGGGAGCGGAAGCGAGGACGGCAGCGGCGACGACGACGGAAGCGGCGGCAAAGCATTCATGGGCCCATCCTGCGCCCACCCCCCACCCGGAACCAGCACGGGGCGGCCCCGGCCACGCCCCCTCGCCCCCTCGCCCCCTCGCCCCCTCGCCCCTCGCCCCTCGTCCCCTCGCCCCTCGTCCCCTCGTCCCCGCCCCCTCAGTCCCTCGACAAGCGGAAGGTCACGTGGCCAAAGCCGATCTGGTCGCCGTCGCGCACCGCGGCCGAGCCGGTGACCCGGCGGCCGTTGACGGTGGTGCCGTTGGTGGAGCCGAGGTCCCGCAGGATCCACGTGCCGTGCCGCATGCTCAGCTCGGCGTGCGCCCGCGAGACGGTTTCGTGGCTGAGCCGCAGCCCGTTGCCGGGGTCGCGGCCGATCCGCAGCGGGCCGGCGTCGGGGTGCGGGAACAGCAGCCGGGGCAGCCGTTCGGCCTGCCAGGCCCGCCGTACGCCGGCGGACACGGCGGAGGCCCGGCCGACCCAGCCGAACAGCCGGTGCGTCCAGGGGCTTTCGGTGCCGGCGCGGGCGTCCAGATCGGCGGTGAGGACGGCGAGGTCTTCGGCGCGCCGGGCGACGAGGGCGAGTTCCATCCGGCGCAGGAAGGTGTCATGCGACAGCTTTCCGAGGGCCGCGCCCTCCCGTAGCTGGCCCAGCGCCTGGTCGCGCTCCGCGTCGGAGAGGCGCGGGGCGGGGAAGGCGGGGAACTCGAAACTCGACGTCACAGGGTGATTGTCGGCCCGTCGGGTGCGGAGTGTCCAGAACTCCCGCGGCGGGCCCGGAATGATGGGCACGATACGCATGCTGGACTCCGGCTGAGACGAGGGGACCGTCCGTGCAGTTCGAGGTGTGGGCACCGCTGACAGGTCGGGTCGCCATGCGACTGAACGACACCGACTACGAGATGACACCCGATCCGGATCCGGAGCGCGCGGGCTGGTGGACCGTGGAGGCGCCGGCGGGTGACGGCGACCGGTACGGGTTCCTGCTGGGCGACGTCCCGGTGCTGCGCCCGGATCCGCGCGGCCGGCGGCTGCCGGACGGGCCCGACGGCCCGTCGGCGGTGGTCGACTTCGGGCCGCTCACGCCCGAGGGGTCCGGGCCGCGCACCCCGTTGCAGGACGCGGTCCTGTACGAGCTGCACATCGGCACCTTCACCCCCGAGGGCACCTTCGACGCGGCTGCCGCCCGGCTGGGCCACCTCACCGCGCTCGGGGTCACGCACGTGGAGCTGATGCCGGTCTGTCCCTTCCCGGGGCACCACGGCTGGGGGTACGACGGGGTCGCGCCGTGGGCGGTGCACGAGCCGTACGGGGGTCCGGCGGGGCTCGCCCGGTTCGTGGCGGCGGCGCACGCCGCCGGGCTGGGGGTGGTGCTGGACGTGGTCCACAACCATCTGGGCCCCTCCGGCAACCACCTCCCGGCCTTCGGCCCGTACTTCACCGAGACCCACCACACCCCGTGGGGAGCGGCGGTGAACCTGGACGCGCCCGGTTCCGACGAGGTCCGCGCGTACCTCGTGGGCAGCGCGCTGGCCTGGCTGCGGGACTACCGCATCGACGGGCTGCGGCTGGACGCGGTGCACGCGCTGGCCGACGGGCGGGCGCTGACCTTCCTGGAGGAACTGGCGGCGGCGGTGGACGAGCTGTCGGTGGAGACGGCGCGGCCGCTGTTCCTGATCGCCGAGTCCGACCAATGCGATCCCCGGCTGACCACGCCCCGTACGACGGGCGGGCTGGGGCTGCACGCGCAGTGGAACGACGACTTCCACCATGCGCTGCACTGCGTGCTGACGGGCGAATCGCAGGCGTACTACGCGGACTTCGCCGAGGCGCCACTCGGGGCCCTGGCCAAGACCCTGACCCGGGCGTTCTTCCACGACGGCACGTGGTCCTCCTTCCGGGGCCGCACCCACGGCCGTCCGGTGGACCGGCGCCGCACGCCCGCGCACCGTTTCCTCGGCTACTCCCAGACCCACGACCAGATCGGCAACCGGGCACTGGGTGACCGGCTCTCCGCCTCCCTCTCCCCCGGGCTGCTGGCCTGCGCGGCGACGCTGGTGCTGACCGGGCCGTTCGTGCCGATGCTGTTCATGGGTGAGGAGTGGGGGGCCGGGACGCCCTGGCAGTACTTCACCGACCACCAGGACCCGGAGCTCGCGGAGGCGGTGCGCACGGGGCGGCGCCGGGAGTTCGCGGCGCACGGCTGGAAGGCCGAGGAGGTGCCGGACCCGCAGGATCCGGCGACGCGGGACCGGTCCTGTCTGGACTGGTCGGAGCCGGAGAAGGCCGCGCCGGCCCGGCTGCTGGACTGGTACCGGACGCTGGTCGCGCTGCGCCGGGCGCAGCCGGACCTGCGCGACCCGGACCTGGCGGCGGTCCGGGTCGCGCACGACGAGGAGCGTCGCTGGGTGACGTTCCGGCGGGGCGAGGTGCGGGTGGCGGTGAACCTGTCGGCGGAGCCGGTGACCATCGCGCTGGGCCGCAACGGGGTGCGGGTGCTGGCCGCGTGGGAGCCGGTGGAGCATCCGGGTCCGGATGGCCGGATCCACGTGCCGGGCGAGTCCGCGGTGGTGCTGGGGCCGTAGGGACGGGGCGCGTAGGGGCGGTGTGCGTAGGGGCCGGGTGCGTCGGTCACGGGATCACGGGCGGCGTCGTTGCCGCTGGCGACCGGTGTGCCTAGCTGACGATCGCGAGCTCGCGCGGGGCGTTGTTCAGGCGGCGCCCGCCGTCCTCGGTGACGGTGACGATGTCTTCGATGCGGACCCCGAAGCGGCCGGGCAGGTAGATGCCCGGCTCGACGGAGAAGCACATGCCGGGGACGAGGGGCTGCTCCTCGCCCTCGATCATGTACGGCGGCTCGTGGGTGGTGACGCCGATGCCGTGGCCGGTGCGGTGGATGAAGCGCTCGCCGTAGCCGAATTCGGTGATCACCGCGCGGGCGGCCCGGTCCACCTCCTGGCAGGCGGCGCCGGGGCGGACGGCGGCGAAGCCGGCCTGCTGGGCCTCGCGGACGATGTCGTGGACGCGCTGTTCCTCGGGGGTGGGCTCGCCGACGTGGACGGTGCGGGAGATGTCGGATCCGTATCCGTGCTTGAGGCCGCCGAAGTCGAGGACGACCATGTCGCCGTTGCGGATGACGCGTTCGCCGGCCTCGTGGTGGGGGTTGGCCCCGTTGGGACCGGAGCCCACGACGGTGAAATCGACCTGGGAGTGGCCGTGGACGCGCAGCAGCGCCGCCAGGTCGGCGGCCACGTCGCTCTCGCGGCGGTCGGCGAAGGGGACGTGCAGGATCTGGGCGTACGCGGCGTCGGCGGCCTCCCCGGCGGCCGCGAGGCGGGCCAGTTCCCGCTCGTCCTTGACGGCGCGCAGCATGGGCAGGGCGTCGGTGAGGGGGGCGTAGGAGGTGGTGGGCGACTTCTTCTGCAGGCCCAGCAGGTGGAGGGCCCAGGTGTTGTCGCTGACGCCGAAGCGGCCGTCGGCGTCGAGGAGGGGGGCGGTGACCCCGTACGGGTCGGTGCCGTCGGTCCAGTCGCGCAGGGTCAGCGCGCCCGCGCCGGGGGCCTTGGCCGCGTCGGGGGCTTCCAGGGCGGGGACGACGAGGACGGGGTCCTGGCCGGCGGCGAGGAAGAGCAGGGTGAGCCGCTCGGTGTCGACGGGCCGGTATCCGGTGAGGTGGGCGAGGTCGGGGCCGGGGGCGATGAGCAGCCCGGCGAGTCCGGCATCGGCGGCGGCGTTCGCGGCGGCGGCCATGCGGGCGGCGTAGTCGGCGGTGGTGAAGGGGGCGGGGGCGGGGTGTTCCGGGTCAGGAGTCATACGGGGATCCTGCCGCGAGGCGGGTGGCGAGCGCAGCGGCCGCGCCGGACAGGGACCCGGGCGCGAGGAGTTCCGTACGGTGCACCAGGCGCGGGGCGGCGAGCGGTACGCAGGCACCCGCGCCGGCGGCTTCGGCGACGCTGCGGGGCAGCAGGACCAGGCCGTGGCCCGCGGCCGCGAGGGCACACAGGGCCCGCAGGTCGGTGCCTTCGTAGCGCAGGGCGCGCCGGCCGGTGGTGAGCGGCAGGCCCAGGTCGGGGGCGTCGAGCCAGCGGGCGTCGGCGAGGTCGTCGAGCCGGACGGAGTTCCGGCCGGCGAAGGGGTGATCGGCGGGGAGCAGGACGGCCAGTTCCTCCTCGCCGATGCCGGTCACCCGCAGCGGGGCCACGTCGGGCAGCCGGAGCGGGTCGCTGGGGGCGGCCGGGCCGTCGACGAGGCCGAGGTCGCAGTGCCCGGTGGCGACGGCGGCGGGCACCGCGTCGGGGGGCAGGACGCGCAGGGTGACGCCGGTGGCGGGGAGCGCGGCGAGCAGGCGGGGGCCGACGGCGAGCGGGGAGGCGGCGAGGGTGACCCGGCCGGGCGGTGCGGCGGCCAGCCGGAGCACGTCGGCGCGGGCGGCGTCGAGGCGCAGCAGCAGCGGGCCGGCGTGTTCGAGCAGCCGGGTGCCGGCGGGGGTGGGGGCGACGGGCCGCCGGGTCAGCAGCTCGGCGCGCAGGTCGGCCTCCAGGGCGGCGATGTGCTGCGAGACGGCGGACTGGGTGTAGCCGAGCTCGCGGGCGGCGGCGGAGAAGGAGGAGAGGCGGGCGACGGCGACGAAGGTGCGCAGGAGGTGGGGGTCCATGACTCCAGGGTCGCATCAGGATTGCTTATCGCGGATGCAGGAACAATCGTTGGCGCTGAAGTGGGGCGGGCCCGCAGGATGATCCACATGACCACCACCTCCCCCAGCACCCCCAGCTCACCCACCACCGCACCGCAGTCCCCGTCCGGCCGCGGGCCCCAGCCGGGTGCCGCCGTCGCCCGGATCGCCCTGGTCGGCGACCGTTCCCCGCACGTGAAGTCCCACACCCGGATCCCGCTCCTGCTGGAGGCGCTGGAGGTGCGCGAGGGACTCGTCCTCGACGCCTGCTGGATCGCGACGGCGGACGCCGCGGCCGAGGCGGACGCCGGGACGCTGGCCCGCTTCGACGCCGTGTGGGTGCTGCCCGGCAGCCCGTACGCGAGTGAGGCCGGGGCGCTCGCCGCGGTCCGGGTGGCCCGGGAGGAGTCCATCCCCTTCCTCGGCACCTGCGGCGGTTTCCAGCACGCCCTGCTGGAGTTCGCGCGGGGCGTCTGCGGGCTGGAGGGGGCGGCGCACGCCGAGAACGACCCCGGGGCGGCGGACCCGCTGATCGCGCCGCTGTCCTGCTCGCTGGTCGGGCACGAGGGCCTCGTACTGGCCGAGCCGGGCTCGCTGGCCGAGTCCGTGCTGGGCGCCGAGCGGTCGCTGGAGCGCTATCACTGCAACTACGGACCGGCGCCCGAGCACCTGCCGGCGCTCACCGCGCACGGGCTGCGGCTGTCGGGGCACGACGAGGACGGGCAGGTGCGGATCGTGGAGCTGCCCGGGCACCCCTTCTTCCTGGCCACCCTGTTCCAGCCGGAGCTCGCCGGGGACGGATCCCGGCCGCACCCGGTGATCCGGGCGCTGGCCGCGGCGGCCGCGGCGCGGGCCGCCCGGCGTGCGGACGGGATCCTGACCAGGCTCGCCGCCACCCTGGCCGGCACCCGGTCCGCCGGATAACCCGTCGCAGGAGCACCCGCCCGATCGGCTATGCTGTGCGTGCACGACGACGGGTGGTCCGCCACCCTTCGTGGTGGGTGTAGCTCAGTTGGTAGAGCACCTGGTTGTGGTCCAGGTGGCCGCGGGTTCAAGTCCCGTCACTCACCCTTCGGTCCCGTGGGGCCACGAGGTTCTCCTCGTGGCCCCACGGGCGTTTCCGCACGACGCCGAAATCGTGATCATGGCCGGGCAGGCAGGTACGCCGCCGCCGGGCCGCCGGGTAGCGCAGGGCCGGGCCGCGCCGCCGGGAGCGGCTCGTCAGGCGCGGAGGAAGGACTCCACTGCCGTCGCGAAGGCCACCGGGGTCTCGTGCGGGGGGTAGTGGCCGGAGCCCGGGATCGTGACGATCCTGCAGTTCGGGTACCAGGCCCGCCAGGTCTCCCGCATCACCTCGGCGGTGAGCGCCAGGTCGTACTCCCCCACCAGGACCAGCACCGGCACGGTGTTGCCCTTGACGGCGGAGGACAGGTCCAGCGGCTGCCAGCTCTCCAGGTAGCCCGCGAAGGCCTCGGGGCGGGAGACGGCCAGGGAGTGCGCCACCATCCGGTCCAGCCAGTGGCGGCTCGCGCGGTTGCCGGTGACCAGGTCGAGGATGGTCCGCCGCTTCTCGGGGTCCTCGGCGGCCCCGTGGAAGAGGGCGTGGGTCTGGTCGTCCATCGCGTACGGCGCGGCCGGGACCGGGGCGAGCCCGATCAGCTTCTCGATCCGCTCCGGGGCGCGCACCAGCACCTGCTGGACGGCCTTGCCGCCCATGGAGTGTCCGAGCAGGGAGAAGGTGTCCCAGCCGAGCTGGTCGGCGAGTTCGAGCACGTCGTCGGCGATCTCGGGGAGGCTGTAGCGGCCGGTGACGTCCCGCCGTTCGCCGTAGCCCCGGTAGTCGAGGAAGACGTACGAGAACCCCTCCGGGTCCAGGTACTCCAGTACGGAGCCCCAGTTCGCGGAGGTCCCGAACCAGTCGTGCAGCACGATGACGCGTACGGGTCCGGTGCCGATCCTGCGGTGGGCGATGGCCATGTGTTCTCCCTCGGTGACGGGGGCGGGGATGCGGACCCGTCAGTACTGCCCACCGGGCCTACCATCACACCGTGAAGCCGATATCACGGGCGGTCCGCGCCACCGTCCACCTCCTCCCCCGGCCCGGAAGGGGACACGCCTTCCACCCCGAGGAGTACGAGGTCCGCGACCCGGCGGAGCTGGCGCGGCTGCGGGCGGCCTGGCCCGCCCGGCGGCCGCCCGGGGAGGTCGTCTGCGACTGCTGCCCGGGCGCCCGGATCACCCTGTACGAGGCGGGCGGGCAGTCGATCGCGAGCGCCGAACCGGTCGGCCCGCTGGGGCCGTTGTGCGATCCGCTCGACCCGGCGGGGCTCCCCGCCCGCCACCGGGCCCGGTGGGCGGCAGCAGCTCCGGCGGGGCTGCGGGAGTACGCCTGGGCCTGGGCCCGGGGCGAGGAGCCCTCGGCGGGGCCCGCCGGGGCGCCTGCGGCGGTGGTGTTCCACTGGCTGGGCACCGTACGGGAGGAACCGTACGACGCGGCCCGGCTCATCGCGGAGCGGGCGCCCCTGCGGCTGCTGGCCGCCGCGTCCACCGAGGACCTGGCCTGGGCGGTGCGGGAGACCGACCGGACCGGGCTGGACGGCGCCGTACGGTTCTTCGCGGGCGAGGAGTTCACCACCCGCCACCCCAAGCGGCGCCGGGTCCCCGACACCGCCCGGGACCTGCTCCTGAGGCACGCGCGCGACCGCCGCCCCGGCGACCTCGCGGTGCTGGAGCGGCGGTTGCTGCGGGTGGCGCAGGACCGGATCAGACGGTCTTGAGCGCCGGGTCGGAGACGCCCGGCGCGCCCGTCTCCACATGGCCGGCGAAGCGGCGCAGGAAGGTGGAGTCGGCGTCGGAGACCACCTTGACGTCGTACCAGCGGCCCGTGCCGCGCAGGTCGACCGTGGTGGAGACGGTGGCACCGGGGTTGACCTTGAAGGTCTGGGGGGCGCCGCCGTAGTCGTTGGTCACGGTGAGGTTGACCGCGGCCGTCCCGCCGTTGGTCAGGGTGAGCGCCAGGTTGCCGGTGGCGTCCGCGTGGCGGGCCGTGACCTCGGGGCCGGCCTTCTTCGTCGGGCCCTTCCAGGTGCGCAGGAAGCCGTTGGGGCCCCAGACCGTGAGGTCGATCAGGTTGCCCGTCGAGGTGCTGGTGCTCCAGGTGTCCGAGAGGGTCTTGCCCGCCTCGACGGTGTAGGGCCAGGGGCCGTCCGTGCGGTTGCCCGAGGTGCTGTGGAAATGGGCGCCGAGGGAGGGGCCGGAGGAGAAGGTCAGGGTGAACTTGGCGGTGGACGCCGTGGCCTTGCCGTCCACGTACGGGGAGTAGCCCAGTGCGCGCGTCGGCTTGCCGCCCGTCTCCTGCTTGGGCAGGGTGCCGGTGGCCGGCGGGACGGGGTGGTAGGACGGGTGCGCGTTGCGGTCCGGCGGTACGTAGCCGGCCGTGGAGGGCAGCGCGGCCGGGGAGGCGTCGGCGCGGCTGAAGTCGAACGCGGAGGTCAGGTCGCCACAGACGGCGCGGCGCCAGGGCGAGATGTTGGGCTCCTGCACGCCGAAGCGCTTCTCCATGAAGCGGATCACGGAGGTGTGGTCGAAGGTCTCGGAGCAGACGTAACCGCCCTTGCTCCAGGGGGAGACGACGATCATCGGGACGCGCGGGCCGAGCCCGTAGGGGCCGGCCGCGTAGCCGCCGCCCCCGGCGTAGAGGTCGCGGGTGACGTCCGCCGTGGACAGGCCCCAGGAGGCGGAGGCGGGCGGGTACGGCGGCACGACGTGGTCGAAGAAGCCGTCGTTCTCGTCGTAGGTGATGAAGAAGGCCGTCTTCGCCCACACCGCCGGGTTCGCGGTCAGCGCGTCCAGGACCTGGGAGATGTACCAGGCGCCGAAGTTGACCGGCCAGTTCGGGTGCTCGCTGAAGGCCTCCGGCGCGGCGATCCAGGACACCTGGGGCAGCGTACCGCCCACGACGTCCGCGCGCAGCTTGTCGAAGTAGCCCTCGCCCGCCTTGGCGTTGGTGCCCGTACGGGCCTTCTCGTACAGGGCGCTGCCCGGCTGGGCGGAGCGGTAGCTGTTGAAGTAGAGGAGCGAGTTGTCGCCGTAGTTGCCGCGGAAGGCGTCGCCGATCCAGCCCCAGCCGCCGGCGGCGTTCAGGCCGTCGCCGACGTCCTGGTAGATCTTCCAGGAGACCCCGGCCGCCTCCAGGCGCTCGGGGTACGTCTTCCAGCCGTACCCGGCTTCCTGGTTGCCGAGGACGGGCCCGCCGCCGGTGCCGTCGTTGCCCGTGTGGCCCGTCCACAGGTAGTAGCGGTTGGGGTCGGTGGCTCCGATGAAGGAGCAGTGGTAGGCGTCGCAGACGGTGAAGGCGTCGGCGAGGGCGTAGTGGAACGGGATGTCGTTCCGGGTCATGTACGACATGGTCGTGGTGGTCTTGGCGGGAACCCACTTGTCGTACTTGCCGTTGTTGTAGGCCTGGTGGCCGCCGGCCCAGTCGTGGTTCAGGCCCTCGACGAACTGCATGCCCAGGTCGTTGACCTGGGGGTGGAAGGGGAGGATGTCCTTCGTCCCGTTGGACTGGTAGAAGACCGGCTTGCCGTTGTCCTGGAGCACCGGGCGCGGGTCCCCGAAGCCCCGGACGCCCTTCATCGTGCCGAAGTACTGGTCGAAGGACCGGTTCTCCTGCATCAGTACGACGACGTGCTCGATGTCCTGGATCGTTCCGGTGGTGCCCTGCGCGGGGATGGCGGCGGCCCGGGCGATGCTCTCGTTGAGCATCGCGGCCGCGGCGCTGCCGCCCGCGATCTGGAGGAACCTGCGTCGGTTGAGCTCAGCCATGGGTGACGACCTCTGGGGGGAAGGGGGAGCCGAGGGGCGCCCCAAGGACAGCGGCCCCGGGGTACCGCACGGAGATCCCCGTCTGTCGGGGGGCCGTACAACGGACGAACGGCAGGGCCGGGGAGCGGCCCGGGAGGGCGGTGGGGGGGGCGGGAAAGGTGGGCGGAAGGCCTGCCGGACGTCTTGTTCGTCTGGTGGAATGACCTCCTGCACACTGCACACTGCACGGGGGGGCGCGGAGCGTATGGCGGGGACCGAGTTCGGCCGTGCCCTCGGCCCGTCGGGCGCCGCGCCGCCGCCGGACCGTCGGCCGGCGCCCCGGTGGGCACTGGCACGGTACGGGCAACCCCGGGCCGTGCGACAGACCCGGGAGCCACATCACTTACGGGCAGGGAACTTACGGGCGGGGACCTTACGGGCGGGGACGGACGCGTGAACCTTCCGCAGCTCCACTACACCTGGGCCCCGCCCGGGCCCGGGGGTTCCGGGTTCCGGTTCACCGCGGTCGGCGCGGGCGTGTCCGGCGCGCTGCTGCGGGAGGCGGAACGGCTCGTGGCGTACGAGCCGCCGGAGCGGACCGGCGTGTTCCCGGAGGCGCTCAGCCTGAGCCTGCTCTCCGACGGCAGCCGGCTGCTGGCCCGCTCGGTGTGCACCGGCGGCGCGGCGGCCCCCGGGCTCTTCCACGCCCACGCCGTGCACCTGCCGCAGCGCGCCGGGACCGGGCCGGTCCGGGGGGCGTTGCCGATCACCTCCTGGGGTTCGCCGCAGTGGGCGGTGCGGACCCCGCCGGGCGGGGCTCCTCCCCCGCCGCTCGCCGAGGTGCCCGCGCCGGGGCGGCACGACCGGGCCGCGCTCGCGGAGTTCGTGGCGGCGCGGGGGCCGTGGCTGGCGCCGTTCTTCGCGGACGTGCGGCGGCTGGCGGAGGAGCGGGGCGCGGCGCGGATCGTGCTGGTGGAGCCGGATAGCGCGGACGTGGCCCGCTGGGTGATGCTCGCGTGCAGTGTGCTGCCGCACCAGCGGGGGCAGTGGCTGACCTTCACCACCTACACGCGCCGGCCGCTGCTCGCCCCGCAGGGCCTCATCGGGGTGCTGCCGGGCGGGGCGGCGGGGGTCGCGGAGTCGCAGGGCTTCCGGGTGTACGAGCCGGGGCGCGGGCCGGCGCCGGGGGACCCGGAGGACATGTGGGCGCGCACGGCCGCGCGGGTCTGGCGCGCGGGCCGGCCGGAACTCCTCGCGGAGGTCCGCCGCCTCCCCGGCCCCCCGTACGCCCCGGGACCCCTGAGCGCCCTGGCGGCCCGGGCGGGCATCCCCCTGGACGAAGCGGCCCGAACGGCCGCGGCGGCCTGGACATCGGCCCACCCCCCACTGGACCCACCCCAGGACTCGCCGGCGCCCCCTCCGCCGGGGAGGCCCTCCACCGCGCCGGAGGCCCAGCCCGACCCGGAGATACGGCCGACGCCGGGCGCGCAGCCGGAGCCGTGGCCGGAGCCCCGGCCACAGGCGAACCCCGCCGCCACGCCGAAGGCGCAGCATCCGACGGGCACGCCCTCCGGGACACCCCGGGCCACCGGGCCGGCGGCGCAGCCCGACCCCGAGGCACAGCCGGAGCCGGGCGCGCAGCCGGAGCCGTGGCCGGAGCCCCCTCCGCAGACGAACCCCGCCACCACGCCGGTAGCGCAGCCCGACCCGGAGGCACGGCCGGTACCGGTGGCGCAGCCGGTGCCGCGCGGGGAGCCCGAACTCCGGGCGAAGCCGTTGCCGCAGAGGCAGCCCGAGTCGCAGGCGAACCCCGCCACCGGGCCGGAACCCGCTCGGCGGCCGGGCCCCCCGAAGGACACGGGATTCCTCATACAGCCCGAACAGGGGGCACAGCGGGTGCCGGGGACGTCCTCCTGGCCTGAGCCGATACCGGTGCCGGAGCCGGAGCCGGAGGCCAGCCCCGCCACCGGCCCGGAGCCCATCCGGCCGCCGGGCGTCCCGGCGGACACCGAATCCCTGGCCGAGCCCCGGCCAAGGGCGGAGACCCAACCCGAACTGCGGGCACAACCGGAGCCGCAGTCGGGGCCGAGGCCTGAGCCTGTGCCAGGGGCCCGGACCGAGCCGCAGACGGCCCCCGCCACCGGGTCGGACCCCACCCGGCGCCTGGGTGTCCCGGCGGACACCGAACCCCTCGCCCAGCCCCGGCCCAGGGCATCTGCCCAACCCGACCCCCGGGCGGAGCCCGAGCCGCAGGCGACTCCCGCCACCGGGCCGGGGCCCGGTCGGGGGGTGGGCGGCGGGGGCGTGGTGCGGCGTGAGCCCGGGGCGGGGGGCGATGGGGCGCTTCCGGCCTCCGGGGCCGCTCCCCCGCCCGCGCCCGGGGGGCCCCTCGCGGCGGAGCGACCGCCCGTCGGCCCGGATCCGGCGCGCGAAGCCGAGCTGCTGGTCGGGCAGTTGCGGGAGGCCGCGCGGCAGGGGGTCGACACCACCGGCCAGCTGCCCCTGGCGGCCCGCAAGCTGGCGTTCGCCCTGTTCGCCGATCCCGACACCTCGTACGGGGAGCAGACGCGCGCCGGGCTCACGGAGCTGCCGGTGCTGCGGGCCCTCGTACTGGACCGGCTGGACGCCCTGGCGGCGGGTGATCCGCCCGCCGGAGTACGGATGTTCGCGCGGACCGGGCTGCGGCTGGGCGCGGCGGAGGCTCTGCCGCACCTGCGGATGTGCGCGCGGGCGGCGGCGGCCCCGGCGGCCGCCCCGGACAGGGTCATGGCGCTGGACGGGCTGCTGCGGGCGTCGGGGGTTTCCCCGTACGCGGAGCCGCTGGTGCTGAGGACCGCGATGCGGCTCGTGTGGGGCGGGGACCCGCCGGAGCCGGGCGAGGCCGGGCTGGTGCTGGCCACGACGGGGGCGGCGGTGCACCGTGACGCCGGGACGTGGGAACTGCTCGCGGACGCGGCGGTCCGGGCCCCGGCCGGGGACCCGGCGGCGGCGCACCTCGCGGCGGAGTTGCTGCGGCACCTCGCCCCGGACCTCCCGGCCGGCCTCCACGCGGCCCTGACCCTGCGCCGGTCTCCCGACGCCGCTCCCCGGCACCGCCCGGAGCCGGTCCCTCCGACGGCGCTCCCCGGTCGGCACCGCCGGGACGAGCCGACGGAACCCGGCGCCGCCGCGCCCCGTACGCCGGCGGCCGGCCCGTTGCCGGTTCCGGACGCCCCACCGCCCGCCCTGACCGGCAGGGGCCGGGGGAACCGACGGCCCCCGGCCCCGACGGGCGACGGCAGCCGGATGCGGAGGCGGCCCCCGCGGGCGCTCCCCTCCCCGCGCCGGTGCTCGGCGCGGAGCCGGTGCCGGCCGGCCGCGGCGGGGCGGCGGACCCCGTGGCGTCGGTCGTCGGAGGGCCGCTGGGCGGGGGTGCGGGGGTACGCGTGCTGTTCGAGAGCGAGGACGCGCGGCTGCTGACCGCGTACCGGCAGGCCGCGCGGGACGACCGGGTGCGGGAGCTGCTGCGGGACTCGCCGCGCTACCTCGCCGAGTGCTTCGCCGTCTGGTCCGCGCACCCGCAGGCGGGGCCCTTGTGGCAGGAGACCCGTACCGATCTGCTGGAGGAAGTGCTCCGCCCGGTCGTACGGGGTCTGCCGCCCGAGCGGCTCGCGGAAGCCGAGCGGGAGCTGGCCGGGCTCGGCCGCAGCCGGGCGGAGGAGTTCCGCGCCTGGCAGCGCCCGAACCTGCGCACCCGGCTGCGTACCCTCCTGACCCGCCGCCCCGCCGAATGAGGCGGCCCCCGGGATCAGCCCCCGGCCCCGCCACTCCCGGCTCGTCCGCCCCGGGCGGGGCCAGGGGCCACACCCACCACCCCGATCCGCGTCGGCCGGGCAGCAGCCCCGTCATCGCGCGGGCGAGCGCGGGGCCCCGCTGCCGTCCGGTCCGGAGGTGCGGCTGAGCCCGGTCCCGGTGGCGGGTGCTGCGGCCGGGGCGGACCCGGGCCCGGTGGGGGGGCTGAGCGGGGCCGGGCCTCGGGCGCTGGGCGGGAGGACCGGTCGCCCCCGCCGGGACGCGGACAGGGCCCGCCCCCGGGGCTGGAGCCCGGGAGCGGGCCCTGGGGGCCGGCCTCAGCTCTCCGTGGGGGTGAGCCGCAGGGAGATGCTGTTGATGCAGTACCGCTGGTCGGTGGGGGTCGGATACCCCTCACCCTCGAACACGTGACCGAGGTGGGAGCCGCAACTCGCGCAGCGGACCTCGGTGCGGACCATCCCGTGCGAGGTGTCGGCGATCAGCTCGACGGCCTCGGTGTCCTTCGGGTCGAAGAACGACGGCCAGCCGCAGTGCGACTCGAACTTCTCCGAGGAGCGGAACAGCTCCGCGCCGCAGCCGCGGCAGGAGTAGACGCCCTCGGTCTTGGTGTCGGTGTACTCACCGCGGAAGGCCGGTTCGGTGCCCGCCAGGCGCAGCACCTGGTACTCGGACGGGGTCAGCTCGGCCTGCCACTGCTCGTCCGTCTTCTGGACCTCGTACGCCATGACGTTCCCGCTCCCTCAGCTCGACAGGCGGGCGAGGATCTGCGGTCCCAGATCCGTGACGTCGCCCGCGCCCATGGTGAGAACGAGATCACCGGGCTTGGCCATTCCCGCGATCACGTCGGCGACCGCCTCCTTGGCGTGCTCGGCGGTGACGTCGGCGCCCGCGGAGCGGGCCGCGGCGATGATGATCTCGCTGGTGATGCCGGGGATCGGGTCCTCGCGGGCCGGGTAGATGTCGAGGACCACCGAGGCGTCGGCCAGCGCGAGGGCGGCGCCCATCTGCGTGCCCAGCTCCTGGGTGCGGGAGAAGAGGTGGGGCTGGAAGACGACCAGGATGCGGGAGTCGCCGGCAGCCCCGCGGATGGCCTCCAGGTCTGCGGTCATCTCGGTGGGGTGGTGCGCGTAGGAGTCGATGACCTGAACGCCGGACGCCTCGCCCTTGAGCTGGAGGCGGCGCTTGACGCCGGTGTACTTGCCGAGGGCGGAGGCGAGGTTGTGCGCCGGGATGCCGAGGGCGACACCGGCGGCGAGGGCGGCCACGGCGTTGTGCGCGTAGTGGCGGCCGGGCACGGAGACGCTGAAGGTGAGCATCCGGCCGGCCAGCACGACGGTGACCTCGCTGGTCAGACCGCGCGGGGTGATCTTGGTGATCCGGACGTCGGCGCCGTCCTCCTCGCCGTACGTGACGACATTCAGGCCCTGGGTGCCCGCGACCCGGCGGGCGATCTCGGCGGCGCCGTCCTGGCCGTGCGCGACGACGAGGGTGCCACCGGGGACGATCTTGGAGACGAAGGTCTCGAAGGACTCGTAGATCTCCTCCATCGACGCGTAGTTCGCGTGGTGGTCGAGCTCGGCGTTGAGGATGATCGCGACCTCGGGCGCGTACTTGTGGAAGCTGCGGTCGCTTTCATCCGCCTCCGCCACGAAGATCTCGCCCTCGCCGTGGTGGGCGTTGGAGCCGGGGGCGTCCAGGTCGCCGCCGACGGCGTACGAGGGGTCGAGACCCAGCGCCGAGAGGGAGACCGCCAGCATCGAGGTGGTGGTGGTCTTGCCGTGCGTACCGGCGACGGCGATCGGGCGCAGCCCGTCCATGAGAGAGGCGAGGGCGTCGGAGCGGTGCACGACGGGTACGCCCAGCTCGGCCGCGCGGGCGAGCTCGGGGTTGTCGGCGCGGATCGCGCTGGAGACGACCACGCAGGTGGTGTCGTCCGCGAGGTGGCCGGCGGCGTGCCCGATGTGCACCGTGGCGCCGTGGGCGCGCAGCGCCTGGGCGGTCTCGGAGTCACGGGAGTCGCTGCCGGCCACCTGCGCGCCGCGCTGCGCGAGGATCTTCGCGATGCCGGACATGCCGGCGCCGCCGATGCCGATGAAGTGGGGCCGTTCCATCGCGGTCGGCAGGCCGGGCTTCATTCAGGTCGCTCCAGGATCGAGGGTGCGGGTGCGGGGGGCTGTGCCGCCCCAGCCTATTCGTTGTGGGCGAAGAGCTTGAGCACCGGAACCCCGACCTTGTGCCGCGCCCGGGAGGCCCAGTCCCGGTGGAAGAACTCCTCCACGAAGTGCGGGGCGGTCAGGACGATCACCTCGTCGGCGCCGGTTTCGTCGACGACGGCCTTGAGCTTGTCGAGGGGGTGGTCCTCGACGATCTGCCCGACCGCCTTGGCCCCCTTGTGCCGCAGGGCGGCCAGGGAGTGTTCGAGTGCCAGTGCGGCGGGGCCGCGGGCGGCGTCGCCCTCGGGTTCGTCGGACTCGTGGAGGGCTTCGGGGAGCTCGCCGAGCGCGACGTCGTCGATGGCGCGGAGCAGTCGGTCCTGGTCACCCCTGGGTTGCATCAGGACGACGAAGGAGACCTGGTCGTCTCCGTGGAGGGTGGTGACGAAGTCCACGTCCACCGTGGTCAGCGGCTGCTCGATCATCAATACGCTCGTGAACACGGACGCCCTCTCCTTCGTTCGCGGGGGCCGGTCGGCCGACCCCCGCGGAAACCATCCTGCCCCGCTGTCACGCGGAGCGTTGCGCAGATATATGTGCCCAGTTATGTGCCCAGAGGAAGCAAAGCGGAACGCCAAATTCCGCTTCTTGTTCAGATCCGACGGTAGCTCGTGAAGAGGAACCCGGCCTCTTCCAGTACGCACGCCGCCGCGAGCCGGTGCGGAACGGTGACGGAAGGCCCGCCGGCGATCCGCTGGGCGTCACCGGCGGTGAGCGTCGGGGAGATCGTCAGGCACAGCTCGTCCAGTACGTCGGCGGCCACGAACTGGCCCAGCAGCCGGGGCCCGCCCTCGGTCAGCTGGCGGCACAGACCGCGCGCGGCCAGCTCCCGTACGGTCCGGGCCGGGTCGGCGCCCGCGCCCTCGCCCGCCACCACGACCTCGGCCCCGGCGGCGGTGGCGGCCGCCACCCGGTCGACCGGAGCGGCGGCCCCGGTGACCACCAGGGTGGGCACGAGGGGCGAGGTGAAGAGCGGCAGCGTGAAGTCCAGGTCCAGGCTCGCCGTGACCACCGCGACGGCGGGGGCGGGGCCCTGGCCGGCGGCCGCGCGGCGGGCCGCGAAGGCCTCCCGGGCGCGGGCCGGGCGGTAGCCCTCCTGGCGAACCGTTTCCGCGCCCACGACCACCACATCGGCCAGGGCCCGCAGGGTGCCGAAGATCCGCATGTCGGTCTCGCCGGAGATCGGCTGCGAACGCCCGTCGTGCTGGGCGGCCCCGTCCAGGGTGGACACCATGTTGGCCCGCAGCCAGTGCGCGCCGGGGGCGAGCGCCGGGTAGGCGTAGGCGTCCGCCAGCTCGTCCAGCGTCCACTCGCGGTCGGCCGGACCGGGCGGCGGGGGGGATGTCTGATCGGTCACAGGGAGCAGGCGTCGCATCGGTGCAGTCTGACACGCCGCGTAGAGTTAAGGGCTGTGTCAACTTCACTCTCGACCTCCGGTCCTGCCCCCTCCGGGCAGCCCCCGATAGCCGATGCGGGCCCGCTGGCCCTGTGCGCCCGCGAACCCCGCGTGGCCGCCGAACGGCTCGTGGCCGAGATGGTGCCGCCCCCGCGTTTCGACTCGGTGCGCTTCGACACCTACGACCCGGACCCGGCCCAGCCCAGCCAGACCGAGGCCGTCGCCGTGCTCAGCGGCTTCGCCGCCGGCCTGGGCGGCGCGCACGCCAGCGGCTCCGGCAAGCGGCGCTGGTTCGCGAAGAAGCCCGCCGCGCCGGCCGCCGGACCGCGCGGGGTCTACCTCGACGGCGGCTACGGCGTCGGCAAGACCCACCTGCTGGCCTCCCTGTGGCACGCCACGCCCGCCGAGCCCGCGCTCAAGGCGTTCGGCACCTTCGTGGAACTGACCAACCTGGTCGGCGCGCTGGGCTTCCAGCAGACCGTCCAGACCCTGGGCGGCCACCGGCTGCTGTGCATCGACGAGTTCGAGCTCGACGACCCGGGCGACACCGTGCTCGTCTCCTCCCTGCTCAGCCGGCTCGTCGAGCAGGGCGTGGCGCTGGCCGCCACCTCCAACACGCTGCCCGGCAAGCTCGGCGAGGGCCGCTTCGCCGCCGCCGACTTCCTGCGGGAGATCCAGGGGCTGTCGGCGCACTTCCGGCCGCTGCGCATCGACGGCCAGGACTACCGCCACCGCGGCCTGCCCGAGGCCCCGGCGCCCTTCACCGACGAACAGGTCGCGAAGGCCGCGTACGGGACCCCGGGCGCGAGCCTCGACGACTTCCCGAACCTGCTGGAGCACCTGGCGAAGGTCCACCCGAGCCGGTACGGGGCGCTCACCGACGGCATAGCGGCCGTCTGCCTCACCGACGTCGTCCCGGTCCCCGACCAGTCCACCGCCCTGCGGCTGGTGGTCCTCGCCGACCGGCTGTACGACCGGGAAGTGCCGGTCCTGGCCTCCGGGGTCCCCTTCGACCGGCTGTTCAGTGAAGAAATGCTCAACGGGGGATATCGGAAGAAGTACTTCCGGGCCATATCGCGGCTCACCGCGCTCGCCCGCGACGCGAAACCCCTGGTGTCGCAGTAGGTTTGGCACGGCCGGGCGCTTCTGCGACCCGGCCGTTACCACTTCTGCGAAGGGATCCACCATGGCCACCACGCGCTCGTCCCACACCGTCTGGGAAGGCAACCTCCTCAAGGGTTCCGGCGTCGTCTCCCTCGACTCCTCGGGGCAGGGCTCCTTCGACGTCTCCTGGCCCTCGCGCGCCGAGGCCGCGAACGGCAAGACCAGCCCCGAAGAGCTGATCGCCGCCGCGCACTCCAGCTGCTACTCGATGGCGCTCTCGCACGGCCTCGACGGCGCCGGTACGCCTCCCACCCGGGTGGAGACCAAGGCCGATGTGACGTTCCAGCCCGGTGAGGGCATCACCGGCATCCACCTGACCGTGCGTGCCGAGGTCCCCGGCCTGGACGCCGAGGCCTTCGCCGCGGCGGCCGAGGACGCGAAGAAGAACTGCCCCGTCAGCCAGGCGCTGACCGGCACGACGATCACCCTGAGCGCCGAGCTCGTCTGATCCGCACCCGCGAGGCCCCCACGCACACGGCGCGGGGGCCCTGTGGTGCGGCCGGCCGCGGCGGCGCCCGGCCCTGCTGCCCGTACCCTCCGCCCCTCCGCCCCTCCTCCCCTGCGCCCCTGCGCCCCTCCGCCGCGTCGCGACCGCGTCCGGTGTGCCGGAAGATCGGACGGGGGCGACGGGAGCGAGGTGGGCAGCGGTGGCCGACAGGGACAAGCGCGGCAAGGCAGGCAAGGCGGCCAAGGGCGGCAAGGCGGGCAAGGGCGGGCGGGACGCCCCGCTCGGGCCGGTGCTGCGCGTACCGCCCGGCGAGCGGGTCGACCTCGCCGCCATCCACCCCGCCGCCATCCCGGCCGGTCCCCGCGACAAGGCGGCCGGGGTCGCGGCCATGGCGCGGATGGCCGAGCCGCTGGCCTCCCTCCAAGAGCGGCTGTACGCCGCCAGCACGGCCGGGGACCGGCGCCGGCTGCTGCTCGTGCTCCAGGGCATGGACACCAGCGGCAAGGGCGGCACCGTCAAGCACGTGATCGGTCTGTTCAACCCTGCGGGCTGCCGGATCCAGGCCTTCAAGGCGCCCACTCCGGAGGAGCTGAACCACCCCTTCCTCTGGCGGATCGTCAAGGCGCTCCCCCGGCCGGGCGAGATCGGCATCTTCGACCGCTCGCACTACGAGGACGTCCTCATCGCCCGGGTCCGCAAGCTGGTGCCGCGCAGTCAGCTCGGGCGCCGCTACGACCAGATCAACCGGTTCGAGAGGTCCCTCGCGGACCAGGGCGTCACGATCGTCAAGGTCTTCCTCCACATCAGCTACGAGGAGCAGCGCGAGCGGCTCCTGGCGCGGCTCGACAACCCGGACAAGCACTGGAAGTTCAATCCCGGGGACATCACCGAGCGCGCCGCGTGGCCCGCGTACCAGAGGGCCTACGAGCTGGCGCTGGAGCGCTGCTCCACCGGGCCGGCGCCCTGGTACGTGGTCCCCGCCGACCGCAAGTGGTACCGGAACTGGGCGGTCGGCAAGCTGCTGCTGGAGCATCTGGAGGAGATGGCTCCGGCCTATCCGCCGGCCGACTTCGACGTCCAGGAGTGCCGTGAACGTCTGATGGCCACATAGTCATATATTTTGCGTACGTGACCCTATCTGTACGCAAAGTGGCGGCCCTGGCCGCGCTCGGTACCGTCCTGGTGGGATGCGGGGGCGGCGGCTCCGGCACTCCGCAGGGCGGCGGACAGGCCCGCATGGGCACCCCCGCGGCCTCCGGCCCGGCCTCCACCTCGTCCCCCTCCGCCCCCGCGTCCCCGGCCGCCTCCCCGCTGCCCGGTGCGCCGAACAAGGTGCCCGTCCTGGCCCCCGGCCCGAACGGCCTGACCCCCGTCTTCGAACGCACGCGCCAGCGGGCCGACAAGACGGTGGCCCTCACCTTCGACGCCGACATGACCTCGGACCAGGGCCCGCGCGCGGCGTCCGGGGAGGAGTTCGACAACCCCGGGCTCATCGCCACGCTGCGCCGGCTCCAGGTCCCGTCCACGGTCTTCATGACGGGCCGCTGGGCGGAGGAGTACCCCGATCAGGCGAAGGCCATCGGCAGCGATCCGAACTTCGAGATCGCGAACCACTCCTACAGCCACCACGCCTTCAAGTCGCCCTGCTACGGGCTCCCCGCCCTCGACGGCGAAGCCGCCCGGGCGGACGTGGAGCGGGCCTTCGCGGCGTTCAGGAAGGCGGGCGCGGTCAACACCGTGCCCTACTTCCGCTTCCCCGGCGGCTGCTACGACGACCAGGCGCTGCGGGCGCTGGCCCCCGCCAAGGTGACCGCGGTGCAGTGGGACGTGGTCAGCGGGGACGCCTTCGCCAAGGACCCCGGCCCGGTGGCGGAGGACGTCCTGAACGGGGTCAAGCCCGGCTCGGTGGTGGTCATGCACTGCACGCGCAGCGCGGCCCCGGTCACCGAGGAGGCGGTCTTGAAGATCGTCCCGGAGCTGCGCAAGCGCGGTTACCGCTTCGTCAAGGTGTCGGAGCTGATGGGGAAGTAGCGGCGGGGCGGGGCGGCGGCGCGGCGCGGCGCGGCGGGGCGGCGGGGCGCGGCGGGGCGGCGGGGCGGGGCGGCGGCGCGGCGCGGCGCGGCGCGGCGCGGCGGAAACGTTTCAGCCGGAGCAGGCGCTGCGCTGCGCGTCCTGCCACTCGCACACCGGGCACAGCACCACGCCCGGGGTCGCGACCCCGTACTCGGTGGGCTTGCCGCACTCCAGGCAGTCCGCGTACGGCGGCCCGGGCACCCGCCCGGCGGGCGCGGCCGGTGCGGGGCAGTAGGACGGGGACTCCTGCGGCTGGTCCATGCGTATGAGCCTACCCGGCCCCCCTTGGGGTCGTCTCTTTCGGATCTTGGAGGTGCCGTGCCGGGCGGGCCAGGCTCGGCAAGATCCGAAGCAGCGGACCCCGGCCTGGCGCCGGTTCCTCGCGCAGTACCGCATCCGCGCGCCGGAGGAGGCGTGGTGGCCGGCCCGGAACTCTGCTGCCGGCCGGCTCACGTCCCTTGTGCGGCGGGTCGCTCAGCTCCCACGGGCGGCCGTCTTCTTGGCGGCGGTCTTCCGGCTGGGTTTGGACGCCACGCTCTTTCGCGTCGCGGCAGTCGCTGTGCCCGCGTCCGTCCGCGGGGGTGCTTTCCGGCTTGCGGAAGTCGGCCACTTGAACTCGATTTCCAGTTCGATCTGCCCGTCGCCGATCTCGATCTCCACCTCGCTGCGGAGGCTGTCGGGGATCCGCACGCTCAGCGTCCCGGCGCCGAGTTTCAGTTCGGTGTCGCCGCCCTCCCTCAGCGCGTTGGCGATCGCCGTGAGCTGGTCGGCCGCTTCAAGGCGTGACAGCGACCGCTTCTGCTCGAACTTGAGGTCCCTCATGCGGGTCTCCGATCTGGCGTATACAGCGCAGCACGATCAATTCTGAGGCCAAACACGGGATGGGACATCTTCACGGCCGGGGCCGTCCGGCGGCGCCGGTGTTCGGCGTGGAGCGCGGTGCGCGCCGGGCCGGGCCGGCCGGTGAGCTGGTGGAGGCTCCTGCCGGCGAGCCACATGCCCCGGGGCCGGAGGAGCACGGCGAGGGCCGCCGCGGGCCAGTGGCCGGCCTCGTCCGCACGGGACGTCACCGACGGGCCGGCAACCCCCCGTGCGCGGCGCCCGATGCGGTTCTAGGGTGGGAGCGACGGCAGGCCGGCGCAGCAATCACGGGCCCTGGCTCCCCGTGCTCCGCCCTCCGGTGCTCGGGAGGGGCGTCCTTCCGAGCGCGACCGCCCCGGCGGTTCGTCCCCCGGCCTCGTACCGCTCCCGGCCCGTGGAGGCAGAGCAGGGCGCCGTTCTTGTCTCGGGACCGTGCGGCCAGGCAGGAGTGCACCGGTGTCCCACATCTCCACCACTGCGATGCGCGCAGTACCCGACAGCACGCCCGAGGAGCGCGCGGCCCAGGGCAGGCGGGCCCGGCGTCGTGCGCCGCGGTCGCAGCACGCCGCGTACCAGCCGCCCCCGGACAGGCCGGACCCCCTGACGATCCTTGAGGCGCAGTCCTCGGCGCGGGTGGCCGAGCTGGTGCCGATCCGCTACAGCAGGATGTCGGAGTCTCCCTTCCGGTTCTACCGGGGAGCCGCCGCGATCATGGCGTCCGACCTGGCCGGCACCCCCGACTCGGGGATCACGGCCCAGTTGTGCGGGGACGCGCACCTGCTGAACTTCCGACTGCTGGCCTCTCCTGAACGGCGGCTGATGTTCGACATCAACGACTTCGACGAGACCCTGCCCGGTCCCTGGGAGTGGGATGTCAAACGGCTCGCGGCAAGCCTGGTCATCGCCGGGCGGGCGAACGGCTTCGACGACTCCGAACGGGCACGCATCGTGGGTTCCGGCGTGCGCGCCTACCGCGAGGCGATGCGCGGCTTCGCCGGCATGGGCAACCTCGACGTCTGGTACGCGAGGATCGACGCGGAGGCCCTACAGAACCTGACTTCGAGTCAGCTCAATCAGCGCGGACGGCAGAAGCTGGCCGGCGCGATGGCGAGGGCGCGCTCGCGTGACACCTTGCAGGCCTTCGGGAAACTCACGGAGCTGGTTGACGGACAGCCGAAGATCAAGGCGGACCCCCCGCTGCTGGTGCCGATCGCGGACCTCCTGCCCGATGTCGAGCGCAGCACGCTGGAGGAGCACCTGCGCGGACTGCTGTCCCGCTACGGGCAGACGATGTCAAGCGACCGGCGGGCCCTCCTGGAGGACTACCGGCTGGCGGACACGGCCCGCAAGGTGGTCGGTGTCGGCAGTGTCGGTACCCGCTGCTGGATCCTGCTGCTGCTCGGCCGCGACAGTCGCGATCCGCTCTTCCTCCAGGCCAAGGAGGCCGATGCGTCCGTCCTCGCCGAGCACGTCGGGGCGAGCCGGTACCGCAACCAGGGCGAGCGGGTGGTGGCGGGACAGCGGCTGATGCAGGCGACCAGCGACACCTTCCTCGGCTGGGAGAAGCTGGAGGGCATGGACGGCAAGCAGCGCGACTTCTACATCCGCCAGTTGCGCGACTGGAAGGGGATCGCCATGCCGGAAACGATGCCGCCGGGGCAGCTGAGGGCCTTCGGGGAGGTGTGCGGCATCACCCTTGCCCGTGCCCACGCGCGGTCGGGCGACCGGATCGCGATCGCCTCCTACCTGGGCCGTGGTGAAGCCTTCGACCGGGCGCTGGTCGGCTTCGCGGAGGCCTATGCCGACCAGAACGAACGCGACTACCAGGCCCTCGTCGAGGCGGTGCGGTCGGGCCGGTTGCCGGCTCGGGAACTGCCGGCGGCCTGACCGCGAGCGGGCGCCCGCCTCGGTGCCGGGCGCGCCGAACGGCGGAGTGGGGCGACCGCCGTCCCCTCGGCTGGCGGGCGTGACCAGGACCAGCGGAGTCGTCGGGCCAGGACGTCTCTTTCGGATCTTGTCGGCCGGCCCGCGTTGTCCGGTGCCGCGCGTCGCAAGGCGGAGGGGCGCCCGGGTACTGGACGTACTCGGGTGCCCCGACAACGCGGCGAGGTGCGGTGCCGGGCAGCGCGGGCCCGGCAAGATCCGAAAGAGACGGCCTAGCCGCGCCGCGCGCTGAGCAGGCAGGCGGCTCCGCCCGCCGCCGCCGCGAGCAGGGCCGCCCCGGCCAGGGCGCCCAGCGGGAGCGGTACGGGGCCGGAGCGGGCGGCCTCGACCAGGGCGGTCACCGCGCGGCGGGCCGGGGAGGGCGCCGCGGTCCAGGCCAGCAGGGAGCCCAGCCCGGCCGCCACCGGCGCGAGCCCCCGCCCGCGCACCAGCGGGGGGCCGCACACAGCGCCGACGGCCGCCCCCGTGAGCGCGCACACCAGGACGGCCACCGCCCCGGCCAGGGCGGCGCGGGCCGGGGACCGGCCGGCGAGGTCCCCGCCGAGCAGGGCGTACGCGGCTCCCCCGGCGCCCGCCGTCAGGGCGCCGGCCAGGGCGGTCAGCAGGGCCGCCGCGTGCACCCGGGAGGAGCCCGCCGCGGCGGCGGTGACGGCGCGGGCGGCCGGGGGCTCGGCGGTGACGCAGACGCGGACCAGCCAGGCCGTCGACGGGACCAGCCCGGCGGCGGCGTAGCCGAGGGAGTCCAGCGCCGGGTCGCCCGGCCGGACCCCGACGGCCACGAAGGCGGCGTAGAGGAGCAACGGGGCGATCCAGCGCTGGGAGCGCAGCAGCAGCGCCGCCCGGTAGCGCAGCAGGGCCCTCACGTCGCCTCCTCGACGGCCCGGATGTGCCAGGGCGGCCGGGCGGTGAGCAGTGCGCGCAGCAGGGCGTCGGAGCGGGCGGCGTCCACGGTCAGCAGCACCCCGCCGCCGGGGCCGGGCGCGGCGGAGGCGCCCGGGGGCGGGGCCGCGCCGGGCGGTCCCACCGCGTGGATCCGTACGGACCGCGCGGGCGTCCGGGCCCCCGCGGGCACCAGCGTGCCGTCCTCGACGCGGTGGTGGGCGTCGGGGAGTCCGGCGAGGCGGTCCGGGTCGTGATCGACGAAGACCACCGTGCCCCCGGCGGCGGTGCGTTCGGTGACGGCCCGGTCCAGTTCGGCGCGGGCCGGGCCGTCCAGCCCGGTCCACGCCTCGTCGAGGACGAGCAGCCCGGGCCGGGCGAGCAGGGCCTGGGCGACGGCCACCTTCTGGGCGGTTCCCTTGGACAGTTCGGCCATCGGGGTGCGGGCGTACGCGGCGGCGCCGAACCGTTCGAGCTCCTCGGCCGCCCGGCGGGCCGCCCGCGCGCCCGGGAGTCCCTGCACCCGGCCGAGGTGGGTCAGGTAGGCGCCGGCCGTCAGGGGCAGGGCCGCCGGGAAGCGTTCGGGTACGTAGGCGGTGCGGGGCGGGCGGCCCACGACCCGGCCCTCGGTCGGCAGGTCGATCCCGGCGAGGATCCGCAGCAGGGTGGACTTCCCGCCGCCGTTGCCGCCCTCGATCCGTACCAGGGCCCCCGCGGGCAGCTCCAGGCCGACGCCGCGCAGCACCCAGGGCCGCCGCCGGCCGTAACGGCGGCCCACGGCGGTGAGGTTCAGTGCGCGGCCGCCGTTTCGGTGACCTCGCTGGGCCGGACGATGACGAAGCCCTCGCCGCTCAGCTTGAGCTGGACGGCCTCGCCGGAGCCGCCGCGGATCATCGAGCCGACCGACTGGGAGCGGTGCAGCCCGGTCTCCAGCGCGGCGCTCCAGCCGACGACCGCGTCCGTGTCCACGTACACCGGCGCCTGCGCGGTGACGGGGATGACGATCGGGTTGCCGTCGCAGACGACGGCGAGCTTGCCGGTGCCGGTGAAGAGGCTGTTGAAGAGGCCGCCGCCGGTCATCCCGGCGCCCTTCACCATCTTGATCTCGTAGGACAGGGTCGGGTCGAAGCACAGGACGTTGCGCCCGTTGATGGTCAGGGCGTCGCCCGGCTCGAAGTCGACGATGAAGCAGTTGCCGCCCTGGTGGGCGAACCAGGCCTCGCCCTGCCCGCGTACGGACATCAGCGCGAGCCCCTCGCCGGTGACGGCCCGCTTGAGCATGCCGCCTATGCCCTGGCCCTTGCGCTCGAACTGGAGGTTGCCGCGGAAGGCGACCATCGCGCCCTGGCGGGCCAGCATCTCCCCGTTGACGGTGTATTTGACGGACTTGGCGTTCTGGAGGGTCATGCCCGCCGCGGATGACGGCTTGGCCAGGTTCTCGGACGCGAAAAGCTCACTTATCAATGCGTTTCAACCTTGTCTCTCTTTAGACGGAAAAGGAGGGCAACTAGCTTTCTGTTCACTCTACTTGAGTGCGTCTCATTGCCCATGGTGTCGGCGTGCTGCCGACCTGCTTCACCCGGGACGGCTGGGAGTCGCTACAGCAGGGAGGCGCGTACGCGGGCGGTCAGGCCGCGCCGGGCTGCTGCGCGAGGATCTCCCGGACCCGGGCGCCGGTCTCGGGATCCTTCGCCGCGGTGCGGGCAGAGTGGGCACGGCCCCGCTGGATCGAGGCCCACAGGCGGGCCCGCCGCCGCGCGGGAGCTCGGGGCGGGAGTCGGAGGGGACGGCGGTCAGATCCGGCGGGGCTCGATGATCACTTCGGGTGAAGACGACCGTACGACGCTGGCCGGGGGAACGATGGTGCTGCCCACGCAGACGCTCGCGGCGATGGTCGAGTGCCGGCCCACGGCGATGCCGGGGCCGAGGGTGATCATGCTGCCGGTCTGGACGTGGTCGCCGATCAGGCCGCCGAACCGGGACGTGGTGCACCGGTAGGGCGGTTCGTCGCCGGGGCCGTGCAGGGCGATCTCCTTGAGGGGTACGCGCATGTCGTAGTTCCACAAGCTGATCGCCGCGATCACGAGGTTCGCGGACAGGTGGGCGTCCGTCCCGATGATGGAGTGCCCGACGCCCACCTGGTGGCCGAGAACGGTGTTCTCCCCCACGAAGGAGTGGGTCACTTCGCACCCGAAGCCCACCGACACACCGGCGGCGAGGACGGACCGCTTGCGGACGGTCGAGAACTCGTGGACGCGGACCCCCGGCCCGATGATGACGTCTTCGCCGATGATCGCGGTGGGGTGGATCTGCGCGGTGGGGTGGATCCGCTCGGGCACAACCTGTAAGGCGTCGTCGTGGAGGGCGTCCCAGCGGGTGAGGAAGCCGGACAGCTCGAACTCGCCGATCTTGGCGTATCCGGTGGCGTCCAGGCCGGACACGGCCGGGGGGCGGACGTAGTCACCGATACGGATGGACTCGGGCACCTGGCTTGCTCCTGGTCGTCGTCGGGGCGGGAGGTTCAGGCGGCTTCGGCGGCCTCACGGCGCAGGAAGTCGGGCAGGGCGGCGGGGGTGTTGTCGAGCCAGGCGACGTAGCGGGCCACGCCCTCGGCCACCGCGATCCGGGGCTCCCAGTCCAGGGCGGCGGTCACGCGGGCCGTGCCGGCCGTCCCGCCGAGCGGGTCGCCCTCGGGCAGCGGCCGGTCCTGGAACTCGGCTTCGGGGTAGTGGCGGCGGATGAGGTGGGCCACGTCGGCGATGGACGTGGCCTGGCCGGTGCCGACGTTCAGGATCTGCCGGTCGGCGCCGGGGGCGAGCATGGCCCTGATGGTGGCTTCGGCGATGTCTTCGACGTGGACGAAGTCGCGGACCTGCCGGCCGCCGCCGTTCAGGTGCAGAGGGAGGCCGAGCTTCGCGCGCATCGCCATCCAGGCGACCACCCAGGAGTGCGATCCCTCCTTGACGGTCTGGGGCTCGCCGTAGACGGAGAAGTACCGGACCGAGGTGTGGGAGACGTTGGCCTTGCCCAGCACCAGCGCGGTCTGCGCCTCACCCCAGGCCTTCGTGTTCGCGTAGACGGAGAGCGGGGCCAGGGGCTGGTCCTCGTGCCAGGTCTGCACGTCGTGGCGCTTGGGGTCGCCGTTGCCGTAGACGGCCGCGGAGGAGACGAACACGAAACGGCGTACGCGGGCGTTGCAGCGGCGGACCGCGTCCAGGAGGACCTGCGTGCCGGTGACGTTGGTCTGGATCGCGGCCATGGGATTGCGGGTGCAGGCGGCCACATCGGCGACGGCCGCGGCATGGATCACGTAGTCCGCTTCCCGGACGACGTGGTCCATCAGGGTCGCGTCCGCGACGTCGCCCACGATGGTGTCCCGGTCGGTGGCGTGCACGCCGAACAGGTCGGCGTAGACGGCGGCGGGGTAGGCGTCGAGCTTGCCCACGGCGATCACGCGGGCCCCGGCCGCGCGAAGTCGGGCGGTGATGCGGGAGCCGACCAGGCCCCCGCCCCCGGTGACCATCACGGTTGAGCCGGCGAGGGCGGCGGACAGGTCGGCGTCGGTCAACGTCACGGTGATCTCCTCGGATTCAGCGGAAGGGAGCGACGGGGAGGTTGCGACCGGCCGGCTTGGGACCGCCTCCCCACCACCCCGGCGAGCACCGCCCGGGGCAGGGGTGGGCTCCACCGGAAGGAGCGGTGGTGCAGCCCCGGGCGGGCTGATGAACAGTGAACGCCCCAGCACGGAAAGTGAGTACCGTGGGCGAAGTGGCAACCCGTTCAACTCGTTCAAGATCGCTTCCGAGGGGGCCGACATTGGCAGGCGACCGGACACCGAACAACGCGTTAGCGGACGTGATCGCCGAGTCCGGGGCCACGTACTACGCGCTGGCCAGGGAGATCCGCTCTGTGGCGGCCGAGGCCGGCCAACGGTTGAGTACCGGGCCGTCGGCCGTCGCCTATTGGGTTGCAGGGGGTACGCCCTCCGGCCAGACGCCGTTCTACATGGCCGAGGCCCTGACGAGACGGACGAAGCGGCGGGTGACGGTCGCCGAGATCGGTCTAGGCTCCGCTGTCATCGGTGGCGTCCTGGAAGCCGATCCACTGGCCGCCATCGCCGATCTCGGGAGGTCCGTCATGCAACGTCGCCGCGACTTCCTCGGCGCCGCGTTCACCGCCGCCGCCGTCGGCCTGCCTCTGGCCTACGACCACGAAGCGGTCGCCGCGACGCTCCGAGCGGCCGGGACCGGCGGCAGCGTCGGCCCGACCGAGGTGACCGCGGTCCGGCAGCTGACCGAGACGTTCCGCAGCGTGGACGAACGCATGGGCGGCGGCCACGGCCTGACCACCGTTACCGCCTACCTCACCGACACCGTCGCCCCGATGCTCACCGCCCGGTTCCCCTCCGCCACGGTCCGCTCCGAAGCGTTCGCGGCGGCGGCCCAGCTGGCTTGCCTGGTCGGCTGGAAACACCACGACCTCGGCCGGGAGGGCGCCGCCCAGCAGTACTACCTGCTGGGCTACCAGCTCGCCTGCGAGGCCGACCCGAACGGCCACGCCGCGTGGATGATCACGCCGCGTGGATGATGCGGGCCCTGACCCATCAGGCCCTTGACCTGGGCCACCCCCGCTCATGTCCCGAGCTGGCCGAAGCCGCCCTGGGCAGGGCGGCGGGGAAGGTCGACCGGCAGACCGAGGCCCTGCTCCTGGTCACGTGCGCCCGCGCGTACGGGGCCGGCGGCCAGAGCGCCAGGGCGGCACGGGCGCTTCTGGCCGCCGAGGACGCCGTGACGGACACCCGCGACCCAGTCACCGCCTACGCCGCCGCCTCGGGCCCGGTGGCGGCCACGGTCGCCTCCCACATGGGAAGGACCCTGACCGCGATGAAGGACCACACCGCAGCCGAACGGCACTACCGGCGGGCCCTGGCGGGCCGAACCCCGGGCACCTACCAGCTCAAGCACGGGCTGACCATGGCCAACCTGGGGCGATCGGTGGCCGGGCAGCACCGGCACGAGGAAGCCGTGGGCCTGTGGACCAGGTCCCTGGACTTCATGGGCGGCGTGGTCTCCGACCGCAACAGGCAGGCGGTCAGGGAGATCCAGGCGGCGGCGACCCGGTACCGCAAGCGCGGTGTGGCCGGCGCGGCCGGCCTGAACCAGCGCGCCACCGAACTGCTCAACAACCAGGCGTGAAAGGAACGAACACCAGAATGCCGAAGATCGGGGTTGTGGTCCTGACCATGGGCGACCGGCCCGCAGAACTGGGGGCCCTGCTGGCCTCCGTGGGCGCCCAGGAAGGCGATCCGGCAACCATTGTCGTCCTCGGCCAGGGCGTGAAACTCCCACCCCTCCCGGACGGCGTGGACGGCGTGGAACTGCCGCACAACCTGGGCATCCCCGGCGGCCGGAACGCCGGGGTGGCCTGGCTGCGCGAGCGCGGCGGCGTGGACGTCGTCGTGGTCCTGGACGACGACGGCCTGTTGCCCCGCACCGACACCTTCCGCCTGGTCCGGGAAGCGTTCGCCAGCAGGCCACGCCTGGGCATCGCGGGCTTCCGCATCGCGGACGAGACCGGGGCAAGCCAGCGCAGGCACGTCCCCCGTCTGGGCGGCAAGAACCCCATGGTGTCCGGGCCGGTGACCACGTTCCTCGGCGGCGGCCACGCCATCCGCATGACCGTGATCGACCAAACAGGCGACTTCCCCACCCAGTTCTTCTACGCCCACGAGGAGACCGATTTCGCCTGGCGGGCGCTCGACGCCGGCTGGGATATCGACTACCGGGCGGACATGGTGCTCCAGCACCCCCGCACCGAGGCGTCCCGGCACGCGGTCTACTACCGCAACACCGGCCGGAACCGCGTCTGGCTGGCCAAGCGGCACCTGCCCGCCGCCCTGATCCCGGTCTACCTCGCGACCTGGGCCGCGTACACGCTCGCGCAGCGACCCCCGCTGTCCGGCCTGGCCGCCTGGTGGGCCGGATTCTTCGAAGGCGTTCGGGTGCCCTGCCCGCCAAGGCGACCCATGCGCTGGCGGACCGTGTGGCGGATGGCCCAGCTGGGCCGGCCCCCGGTCATCTGATCACCGCCGACGACGGCCGGGATCTGGTACGCCACCACTTGCGGGGGACACGGCGAGTGCGTCGACAAGCTCACTCTGCATGGGCTCGATCCTCACCCGGAGCGCGTACCCGGGACATCATCCTGAAGGCGGAGGCTGGCATCCTTGGGCGGATGAGCACCGAGGACACGACCGATACCCCAGCCGTACCCGCCGTCGGCTCGGAGAGCCCGTTCCGGGAGGGGCACGCACCGCGCGACGAGGCACCGCAGTTCGTGCTGCCGCTGGTCGTGCGGATCGAGAAGACGGACCCGCCGGCCCGGACCGACGCGCTGGAGACGGCGGCCCGCGCGGTCCTGGTGCTGCTGACGGACGAGCGCTCGGACGGCGAGGGCGAATGGGCCGGGGCCGTGCGCGACTGGCAGGACGCCCGGATCCGCAAGGTGGTCCGGCGGGCCCGCGGGGCGGAATGGCGCAAGGCGGGGACCCTGCCGGGGATCACGGTGCACGGCGAGCGCGCCGAGGTGCGGGTCTTCCCGCCGGTGCCGCTCGACGGCTGGCCCAAGGAGCTGGCCAAGCTCCAGGTGTCGGGCACCGATCTGGATGATCCGGAGCCGCCGGCGGCTCCGGCCGGGGCCGCGGCGCCCGTGCTGTGGCTGAACCCGGACCTGGACATGTCGGCGGGCAAGGCGATGGCCCAGGCCGGGCACGCGGCGCAGCTGGCCTGGTGGGAGCTGGACCCGGCGGAGCGCGCGCAGTGGCGGGAGTCCGGATTCCGGCTGTCGGTGCGGACCGCGCCGCGCGAGCGGTGGGAGCGGCTCAGCGGGAGCGGGCTGCCGGTGGTGCGGGACGCGGGGTTCACGGAGATCGCCCCCGGCTCCTGCACGGTCGTCGCGGACCACCCGGCGCTGAGGGCCCGGCTCTGAGGACCCGGCGCTGAGGGCCGGGCCCCGGCGGGAACCTCAAATGTTGCTCTGAACGTCTCCCCCTCGCGGTTGACCCGGTGGCGCCGGGGCCATCACATCGGCATACGGACCGATGCGCACGCACGCGGCCCGGAGCGAGCACCGGCGGGGGCCGGTGGAAGGGGGGCGGGGGGACATGAAGCCCATGGCACGCCTGGGGGTGGGCATCGGCTGGCGGCCGGAGATCGCGGACGCCGTCGAGCGCCTGGAGCGCCTGGACTGGGTCGAGGTGGTCGCGGAGAACGTCTGCCCCGGGCACCTGCCCGCTTCCCTGGTGCGGCTGCGCGAGCGCGGGGTGCGGGTCGTCCCGCACGGCGTCTCGCTGGGCCTCGGCGGCGCGGACCGTCCCGCCCCGGAGAAGCTGGCCGCGCTCGGGGAGCGGGCGGTGGCGCTGGGGGCGCCGCTGGTCACCGAGCACATCGCCTTCGTACGCACCTCCTCGCCCGCGCTGGAGGCCGGTCACCTGCTGCCGGTGCCCCGGACCCGGGACGCGCTGGACGTGCTGTGCGAGAACGTGCGGATCGCGCAGGACGCGCTGCCGGTGCCGCTGGCCCTGGAGAACATCGCCGCGCTGGTCTCCTGGCCCGGCGAGGAGCTGACGGAGGCCCGGTTCCTGACCGAGCTGGTGGAGCGGACGGGCGTACGGCTGCTCATCGACGTGGCCAACCTGCACACGAACCGGGTGAACCGGGGCGAGGACCCGGTCGCGGTGCTGGAGGCGATCCCGCTGGAGGCCCTCGCGTACGTGCACGTGGCCGGGGGCGTGGAGCGCGACGGTGTCTGGCACGACACGCACGCGCACCCGGTGCCGCCGGTCGTGCTCGACGTGCTGGCGGCACTGTGCGAACGGGTGGACCCGCCGGGCGTCCTGCTGGAACGGGACGACGACTTCCCGGCGGAAGCGGAACTGGCGGGCGAACTGGCCCGGATCCGCGAGGTGGTGACGGGCGGGGGTCTCCCGCCGGCGGCAGCCGCTGCCGGCGCGGACGCCGCGGGTGAGCCCGGCGGTCCGCGGCCCGGCGGTCCGCGGCCCGGCGGTCCGCGGCCCGGCGGGCGCGAGCTCGACGCGGCCCGGACCCGGCTCGGGCTCGGACAGGCGGCCCTGTTGTCGGCGCTGGTCGCCGGGACGCCCGTGCCCGAGGGGTTCGACCGGCAGCGGATCCGCGTCCAGTCCCGGGCGCTGGCCGCCAAGCGCGCCTCGGTGGTCGCGAAGGTGGCTCCCGAGCTGCCGGAGATCCTCGGCGGGCCCGATGCCTACCGCGCCGCGTTCCTCGGCTACGCCCGCCGCCGCCCCATGACGGCCGGGTACCGCCGCGACGCGCTGGACTTCGCCGAACACCTGCTCATCCAGGACCTGCCCGCCGACCCCGCCGCCCGGCGCCGGCTCACCGCCTGGTGGCAGGACCGGGCCGGGGTCAGGCCGCCGGGCCGGGTCTCGCGCTGGGCCCGCGCCCTGGTGCGGAGAGCGGCGTGAACCTGCTCGCCGTGGCCGTCTGGGCCGCCGTGCTGTGCTCCGGCGGGCTGCTGCTGCGGGCCGTGCTGCGGGCCCGGCCCCGGGCGTCCGGGGCGGCGCCCGGGCTGCACGACCTGTCGGAGGCCGCGTTCCTGGCGGGCGGTCCCGGCACGGTCGTCGACGCCGCGCTGGTCTCGCTGTTCGGGGACGGCCGGCTGGTCGGCGGCGGCCCGGGCCTCGTCGCGGCGCGGCCCGGGGCGCGCGGCGCGGACCCCGCCGAGCGCGCCGTGCTCCAGGCGCTGCGGCAGGCGCCGTCCGGGTGGCTCTACCAGGTGCGTTACGCGGCCATGCTCGATCCGGCCGTCCAGGAGACGGGGGACGTCCTCGCCGCCCGCGGGCTGGTCTCCGCGCCCGGCTCGGGGCGCCGGCTGCGGCGCTGGGGCGTGCTCCAGGCGGCGGTGTGCGGGCTGCTGGTGCCGCTGTCGCTGCCGCTGACCTTCGTCGCGTGGTCCCTGCGGCCGGGCCCCCAGGTGCCGTTCATCGTCAAGGTGCTCCCGGTTCTGCTGGGCGGCATCGTGCTCGGTTCCGCCTGCGCGAAGCGGGCCGTGCGGCGGATCACCCCGGCGGGGCGGGCGGCGCTGACCGCGGCGCGGGTCCGGTACGCGGCCGATCCGGCCGAACACGTACGGACGGCCCTGTTCGGGCTGCGCGGGCTGCGGGACCCGTACCTGCGCGAGCAGCTGGTGCCCGCCGCGCGGAGCACCCGGCTGGCCGCCGCGCAGTCGCGCGGCCGTACGGGTGGCCGTCCGGGCCCGTACCCCTCCTCGCCCAGCTCGTCGGCTCCGTCCGCCGAGCTCCTGCCGCTGGTGTGGTGCGCGGGGAGCGACGGCGGGGGCTCCTCCGGGTCCGCCGGCTGCGGGGGCTCCTCCGGGTCCGGGTGCGGCGGCGGTGGTTCCGGCTGTGCGAGCGGCGGCTCCGGGTGCGGGGGCGGCGGTTCCAGCTGCGGAAGCAGCAGCTCCAGCTGCGGGGGCAGCAGTTCGAGCTGCGGGAGCTGCGGGAGCAGCGGCTCCAGCTGCTCCAGCGGTTCCTGACCGGGCGTCCGTACGGCAACCGGGGGTAGCCGGTCCGACACCCCGGGGGCAGCCCTGTACAGCGCACCGGATGTGACATCTCATCAGATCGGACGATGAGATGAAGGGGACGCCATGCGGAGGACGCCGACGGGGCTCGTACGTCATGGGCTCGCCGCGGCCGCCCTCGCCGCGGCCCTGCCCCTCTCGGTCTGCGCCCCGGCCCGCGCCACCGCCACGCCCGCGGAGGCGCCCGCGGAGGCACCGGCGCAGGCGCGCACCGCTGCCGAGGACGCCGGGGCCGAGCTCGTCGCCCGCCGCGCGGCAGCCACCCGGCTGCGCTTCGGGCCCTGCCCCGCCGTCGAGGGGCTGCCCCGGCCGGTGGAGTGCGCCGCGCTGCCCGTGCCGCTGGACTACGCCGTCCCCGGCGGCCCCCGGATCTCCCTCACCGTCAGCCGGGTCCCCGCGACCGGCCGCGGGGACGCCGTCCGGCAGGGCGCCCTCGTCTACAACCCGGGCGGGCCCGGCGCGTCGGGGATGTTCTTCCCGCTGCTCGGCGGCCGGCCCGCCTGGAGCCGGATCGCCGCCGCCTACGACCTCGTCGGCTACGCCCCGCGCGGGGTGGGCCGCTCGGCCCCGCTGTCCTGCCAGGGCCCCGGCGAGCTGCCGCACGGCCCGACCCAGGTCCCGGCCGTGCCCTCGGCCGCCTACAAGCGGGAGCGGCTCGACGCCGCCCGGGCGTACGCGCGGGGCTGCGCGCGCCGTGCCGGGGCGGCGCTGCGGCAGTTCACGACCCTGAACAACGTGCGCGACCTGCACGTGCTGCGCGCCGCGCTCGGCGAACGGCGGCTGAGCTTCGTCGGGGCCTCGTACGGCACCTATCTGGGGGCGGTCTACGCGTCGCGCCATCCGGAGCACGTGCGCCGCATGGTCTTCGACTCGGCCGTCGATCCCGACCCGCGCCGCATCTGGTACCTCGACAACCTCGGCCAGGCGCCGGGCTTCGAGCGCCGCTGGGCCGACTTCCGCGCCTGGGCGGCCCGGCACGACGCGGTGTACGGGCTCGGCACCACCCCCGAGGCCGTCCGGGCGAGCTACGAGCGGGTCCGCGCGGCGGTGGCGCGGGATCCGGCGGGCGGGGTCGTGGGGACGGGCGAACTGCACGCGGCGTACCTCCAGACCGCCTACTACGACGACGTCTGGCCGGAGCGGGCCGCGGCCCTCGCCGCTTTCCTGCGCGGGGACCCGGCCCCGCTGACGCGGCAGGCGGCGCGCGATCCGCAGCGGGCGGCGGAGGCCGCGAACGCGACGGCCGTCTACACGGCGGTGCTGTGCAACGACGCCCCGTGGCCCGCCGACTGGGAGACCTGGGACCGCGACAACACCGCACTGGCCCGCCGCGCGCCCTTCGAGACCTGGGCGAACGCCTTCCTGAACCTGCCCTGCGCCTCCTGGCCGGTGGCCGCCCGGCAGCGTCCGGCCGAGGTCGGGGCGGCGGGGGCCGTGCCGCTGCCGCGCACGCTGATCGTCGCGGCGGAGCGGGACGGGGCGACCCCGTACCCCGGTGCGCTGGAGCTGCAACGGCGGCTCGGCGGGCGGGCGGCGCTGGTGACGGAGGTGGGGGCGGGCGCCCACGGGGTGGCCGGCGGACGCAACGCGTGCGTGGACCGGCAGGTGGAGCGGTACCTGCTCACGGGGGCCACCTCGGGGTGGCGCACCACGTGTGCGCCGCATCCGGAGCCCGCACCGGTGTCGCTGGACGACCGGGCAGCGAGCGCTCCCAGGGCGCTGCTGCCGCCAGTCGTCTGAACTTCCGGGCGGGGTCTCCGGCTGCGTCGATTCGGGGGCAGGGCCTCCCGATCCCCGGAGGAGGTCAGTCCTCCGGTCCTTCCCCCCAGGGGAGGTCTCAGGCGAGCCCGTCCACCAGATCGGCGACGGACTTGCGGCGCCCGGTGTAGAAGGGCACCTCTTCGCGGACGTGCATGCGGGCCTCGGAGGCACGCAGGTGACGCATGAGGTCGACGATGCGGTAGAGCTCGTCGGCCTCGAAGGCCAGCATCCACTCGTAGTCGCCCAGCGAGAAGGACGCGACGGTGTTGGCACGCACGTCCGGGTAGCCGCGGGCCATCATGCCGTGGTCCTTGAGCATGCGGCGGCGGTCCTCGTCGGGCAGCAGGTACCAGTCGTAGCTGCGCACGAAGGGGTAGACGCTGACGTAGTCGCGCGGCGTCTCGTCGGCCAGGAAGGCCGGGATGTGGGACTTGTTGAACTCGGCGGGGCGGTGCAGGGCCATGTTCGACCACACCGGCTCCAGCGCGCGGCCCAGCTTGGTGCGGCGGAAGAGGTTGTACGCGCCCTGCAGCTCGTCCGAGGTCTCGGCGTGCCACCAGATCATGACGTCGGCGTCGGCGCGCAGGCCGGAGACGTCGTAGGTGCCGCGGACGGTGATGTCCTTGGCGGCCAGCTGGTCGAAGAGCTCCTGGACCTCGTCGGCGAAGCCGGCGCGGTTCTCGGGAAGCACGTCCTTCAGCTTGAAGACGGACCACAGGGTGTAGCGGATGACCTCGTTGAGGTCCTTCGCCTTCTTCCCCGCGTTGGGAATCTTCTCTGGTGCAGTCATGTGTCCATTGTCCCGTGTGCTGATCAGTGGTCCGTGCCAGGGGTGGCCATCGCGGCGGACACCGCTTCGACGGCCTTCCCGGCGCTCTCGACGCAGGCCGGGATGCCGACCCCGTCGTAGAGGGCTCCGCAGACGGCCAGGCCCGGCAGCTCGGCCACCGCGGCCCGGATCCGGGCGACGCGGGCGAGGTGGCCGACCGGGTACTGGGGCAGTCCGCCGTCCCAGCGGGTGACGGTCGAGGCCACCGGCCGGGCGGTGAGGCCGACGGCTTCGCCGAGGTCGGCGAGGGAGACGTCGACGAGTTCGCCGTCCTCGCGCCGGAGGTCGGCCTCGTCGCCGTGCCGGCCGACGGAGGTGCGCAGCAGGAAGAGTTCCGGATCGGCTCCGGACCAGGCCCACTTGTTGCTGGAGAAGGTGGAGGCCTTGATCGTGCGGCCGTCGACGGGCGGGACGAGGAACCCGCTGGCGCCGCCCGCGGCGAGCGCGGGGGGCAGGTCGCGGCGCCGGAAGGCCATGGTGACCAGGGCCATGGAGGCGTACTCGGCCTCGCGCAGCGCGCCGGCGGCGGCCGGGGCGAGGGTGTCGAGCAGCCGGGCGGCCGGGCCGGCCGGGGTGGCGAGGACCACGGCGTCGGCGTGGAGGGTCTCCTCGCCGGCGGTGAGCCGCCAGCCGCCGGGCGTGCGGCTGATGCCGCTCACCGGGGTGCCGGTGCGGATCCGCGCGCCCGCGGCCCGGCAGGCGTCGGCGACGGCGAGCGGCAGCCGGCCGATGCCGCCGGCGATCCCGGCGAAGACGGGGCCGGTGGCGGCCGCGCCGGTGACCGTGGTCCGGTCGGCGGCGGCGCGGTCCGCGGCCCCGCTCTGGAGGGCGCGGACGCTCTCGGTGAGCGTGGGGTGGGTGCGGACGGCCGCGAAGAGGGCGGGGACGGCGGCGCGCATCGAGATGCGGTAGGCGTCGCCGGCGTAGACCCCGCCGAGCAGCGGTTCGACGAGCCGGTCCACGACCTCGCGGCCCATCCGGGCGGCGACGTACTCGCCGACGGCCACGTCCTCGCCGACTTCGGTGGGCGGCAGCGCGGTGTCGGCGTCGATGCGGGCGAGGCCCTCGGCGGACAGGACGCCGGAGGCGGCGAGCGGGGCGGTGTCGCCGGGGACGCCCATGACGTGGCCGCGCGGCATGGGCCGCAGCGCGCCCCGGGTCCACAGGTGGGCGGTGGCGGTCGCGGGCGGCTGGAGGGCGTCGCCGAGGCCCACGGCCCGGGCGAGGGCGACGGCTTCGGGGCGGCGGGCGAGGACGGACTCGGCGCCGAGGTCGACGGGCAGGCCGGCGAGCTCGCCCGCGTACAGCTTGCCGCCGAGGCGCTCGGAGGCCTCCAGCAGGGTGACGCGGAAGCCGTCGGCGAGCAGCCGGTGGGCGGCGGCGAGGCCGGCGATCCCGCCGCCCACGACGACGACGTGGCCGGTGGGGCCCGGCGGTTCCGTACGTGTGTCCGCATCAAGCATGGACACATCGTCTCAGACCGCTCGGCGAGGCCGGACCGTGACCGCATCGGAACCGCCCCGGGACCGTGTGTGCGGAACCCGCGGCCGGGCCCCCTACGTCGAAGCGGCGACACCAGCCGATCCCACGGGGGTACTGACGATGCGCAGGTTCCACGCGAGACACCGTTCGGCGGCGGCGCTGGCCGGGCTGTCCCTGGCCGCCGCCCTGGCGCTCACCGGCTGCGGCGCCGACGGGCAGGCCTCCTCCGGCAGCGCGGCGGCCGGGCCCCGCCAGGACGCGGCGGGCGCCCCGGCGGAGGCGGCCAAGCCGGGGGCCGCCAAGCCGGGGGCGGCCGCGCCCCCGGCGGCGGACGCGAAGGGTTCGCCGCAGGCTCCGGCCGCGGTCCGCCCGCACGTCATCCGCACCGGATCGCTGGCCGTGGAGACGGCCGATCCGCAGAAGACCCTCGCGGCGGCCCGTACGGCGGCCGAGGGCGCGGGCGGGTACGTGGGCGACGAGTCCACCGAGCGGGGCCCGGACGGCCGGATGACCTCGACGCTGACGCTGCGGGTGCCGGGCGAGCGCTTCGACGCGGTGATCGCCGCCCTGGAGGGCGGCGGGAAGCTGCTGCGGCGCAAGGTGGAGGCGCAGGACGTCACCGAGAAGGTCGCGGACGTCGACAGCCGGGTGAAGTCGCAGCAGGCCAGCGTGGCCCGGGTGCGGGAGATGATGGAGAAGGCCTCGGCGCTCGGTGACGTGGTCATGCTGGAGGGCGAGCTGAGCCGGCGTCAGTCGGACCTGGAGTCGCTGCTGGCCCAGCAGAACGCCCTGAAGGACCAGACGGCGATGGGCACGGTCACCCTGTCGGTGTCGGAGCCGGCCGCGCCCCGCGCGGCGCGGGACGACGAGGACGGCGGCCCCTCCCTCGGCGACGCCCTGGGCGCGGGCTGGTCGGTGTTCACCACCCTGGTGCGGTACCTGGCCCTGGCCGTCGCCGTGGCGCTGCCGTTCGCGCTGGCCGCGGCCCTGGCCGTGCTCGGGTTCCGCGGGTACCGCAGGCTGCGCCCGGCCCGGCCGAAGGCGCGTCCGGCCGTCGTCCCGGCGCCCCGCGAGGAGCCGGCGGCGGCCGGATCGGCCCCGGCCGGTGCCGATCCGGCGCGGTGAGCGGTGATCCGCCCGTAGCGTGGTCCCCGTAAATCGAACGACGCGGCGGAACGGAACGGGGCGGGCGATGGCGACGGAGCGACTGGTGGTGGTCGGCGGTGACGCGGCGGGGATGTCCGCCGCGTCACAGGCACGCAGGCTCAAGGGCCCGGCGGAGCTGGAGATCACCGCCTTCGAGCGCGGGCACTTCACCTCGTACTCCGCCTGCGGGATCCCGTACTGGGTCGGCGGGCAGGTGGCCGGGCGGGACGAGCTGATCGCGCGGACCCCCGAGGAGCACCGGGCCCGGGGCATCGACCTGCGCACCCGCACGGAGGTCGTGGAGCTGGACCCGGCCGGGCGCCGGGTGCGCGCGCGGGACCTGGAGACGGGCGCCGAGTCCTGGACGGCGTACGACCGGCTGGTGCTGGCGACCGGGGCCCGGCCGGTGCGCCCGCGCCTGCCGGGCATCGGCGCGCACGGGGTGCACGGGGTGCAGACCCTGGACGACGGGCAGCGCCTCATGGACTCCCTGGACCGTACGCCGGGCCGCCGGGCGGTGGTCGTCGGCGCGGGCTACATCGGCGTGGAAATGGCGGAGGCGCTGGTGCGGCGGGGCTACGAGGTCACCGTCCTGCACCGGGGCGAGCAGCCGATGGCCACGCTGGACCCGGACATGGGCGGCCTCGTGCACAGCGCGATGAACGCCCTGGGCATCGTCACGGTCTCCCGCGCCGAGGTGACGCGGGTCCGCACCGACGGGGAGGGCCGGGCGGTGGCGGTGGCCACGGCGGCCGGGCAGGAGTACCCGGCGGACGTGGTGGTGCTCGGCATGGGCGTGGAGCCGCGCACGGCCCTGGCCCGCGCGGCGGGGCTGCCGCTGGGCCCCTCGGGCGGCCTGCTGACCGACCTGTCGATGCGGGTGCGCGGGCACGAGGACATCTGGGCGGGCGGCGACTGCGTGGAGGTCCTGGACCTGGTGGCGGGCCGCACCCGGCACATCCCGCTCGGCACGCACGCCAACAAGCACGGCCAGGTGATCGGCTCGAACGTGGCGGGCGGCTACGCGACCTTCCCCGGGGTGGTCGGCACGGCCGTCAGCAAGGTGTGCGACCTGGAGATCGCCCGTACGGGACTGCGCGAGCGGGACGCGCGGGAGGCGGGCCTGCGGTTCGTGACCTCCACGATCCGCTCGACGAACACGGCCGGCTACTACCCGGGGGCCGCCGAGATGACGGTGAAGATGCTGGCGGAACGCCGCACGGGCCGTCTGCTCGGGGTCCAGATCGTCGGCGGCGCGGGCGCGGCGAAGCGCGTGGACGTCGCTGCCGTCGCCCTCACGGCGGGCATGACCGTCGAGCAGGTCGTCTCCCTGGACCTGGGCTACGCCCCGCCGTTCTCCCCGGTCTGGGACCCGGTCCTGGTGGCGGCCCGCAAGGCGGTCTCCGCGGTCCGCGCGGCGGGGGTCTGAGCGACCCCCGCCGCGGCGGGTCAGCGCGCCGTCTTGGTGTGGACGTAGTCCACCAGGCGGGTCAGGGCGTCGGGGTCCGTCGTCGGCAGGACGCCGTGGCCGAGGTTGAAGACGTGGCCCTCCAGGCCCGCGGCGGCGGCCAGCACCTCGTCGGTCTTGGCCTCGACGGCCTCGGTGGTGGAGAAGAGCACCGCGGGGTCCAGGTTGCCCTGGAGCGCCTTGCCGGGGCCGACGCGGCGGGCCGCGTCGTCGAGCGCGACCCGGTAGTCGACGCCCACGACGTCGGCGCCGGCCTCGCCCATCAGACCGAGGAGCTCGCCCGTGCCCACGCCGAAGTGGATGCGCGGGACCCCGTACGCGGCGACGGACTCCAGGACCTTCGCCGACGCGGGCATCACCGAGCGGCGGTAGTCGGCGGGGGCCAGCGCGCCGACCCAGGAGTCGAAGAGCTGCACGGCGGAGGCGCCGGCCTCGATCTGGACCTTGAGGAAGGCGGAGGTGATCTCCGCGAGACGGTCCAGCAGGTCGGCCCACAGCTGGGGGTCCCCGTACATCAGGGCCTTGGTGTGCTCGTGGTTCTTGGAGGGGCCGCCCTCGACGAGGTAGCTCGCGAGGGTGAAAGGCGCGCCCGCGAATCCGATCAACGGCGTGCCGCCCAATTCACCCGTGAGCATGCCGATCGCCTCGGTGACGTAGGAGACGTCCTCCGGGGTGAGGTCGCGCAGCTGTGCGAGGTCCTCGCGGCGACGGATGGGCGAGGCGACGACGGGACCGACGCCCGGCTTGATGTCCAGGTCGACGCCGATGGCCTTGAGGGGGACCACGATGTCGGAGAAGAAGATCGCCGCGTCGACACCGTGACGCCGCACGGGCTGCAGGGTGATCTCGGTGACCAGGTCGGGGCGCATGCAGGACTCCAGCATGGCCGTGCCCTCGCGCACCTTGCGGTACTCGGGCAGTGAGCGGCCCGCCTGCCGCATGAACCACACGGGCGTGTGGGGGACCGGCTCGCGCCGGCACGCCTTCAGGAAGGCGGAATCGTACGTCTGACTCGGCTGGCCCGTGGGGCGGGTAGTGGCGCTCACGCGGCAAATCTTCGCACGTATGAAGAAGTGCCCGGCCCGGTGCGGGTGTCCCTGCGCCGTACGGGCGCTCGTTCCGCCTAGTCTTCCCGGCATGGCTGCGGCTCAGGGACGATTTTCAGATGGCGCTGACGGTACGGACAGCGCGAAGGAGAGCTCCGTCCCGCTCCCGTTCCGCCGGGCGGTCGACGGCTTGAAGAAGGCGCGGCTGCGGTCCGCGATCGAGATCGACCCGACGAAGCCGCCGCAGAGACTGGCCCCGTACGCGTACGCGCTGGAGGCGGCGGTCGTGGACGGTGAGGACGACCTGGCCGACGGCCGGCTGATCCTGCTCCACGATCCGGCCGGGCACGACGCCTGGCAGGGCACCTTTCGGCTGGTGACGCTGGTCCGGGCGGAGCTGGAGCCGGAGATGGCCGCGGACCCGCTGCTGCCCGAGGTGTGCTGGTCCTGGCTGACCGGGGCGCTGGAGGCGCGCGGGCTGGCGTACGGGGAGGCGAGCGGGACCGTGACCATGGCGAGCTCGCACTACTACGGCGGGCTCGCGGAGCGGCGTCCGGCCACCCAGATCGAGATCAGAGCCTCGTGGACACCGCGCGAGGGCGTGGGCGGGGTGCCCGACACCGCCTCGCACCTCGCGGCCTGGTGCGAGCTGCTGTGCCAGATCGCGGGGCTGCCCCCGGTCGGGCCGACGGACACCGCCACGGGCGTGGTGTCCCTGCCACAGCGGCGCGGTCCGCACCACCCGTAGGCAGCCCCCTCGGGGGCCGTCCCGCGGCGCGCGGGGGCGCGGGGAGGGGCCGGGAACGGCCGGCCGGGCCCGCCCGGTCCGTAACGGAATGTCAGAACTGTGCGTCCGTTGCGGCCTTCTGATCGTCCACTGATCGATCATGCGTCCGAATTGCCCGAATTGTTACTCACCAAATCGTGATCATTCCCTAAAGCCGGGCGGGTGACGTGCCGAAGGAGTCAGTGACCATCCGCACGGTTCGCACCGGCTTCCTTCCCCCAGCCGGCCCGTCCCGCCACTCCCCCAGGAGGCCTAGGTGTCCGTTCTTCTCGAGCAGCCCTCAAGCCTGGTCGCCTACCGCCCGAACAAGCCGACGGCCATGGTCGTCGTGGCCGACCCGCGCGTCCGTTCCACCGTGACCCGCCATCTGTGGGCCCTCGGAGTCCGTGACGTGATCGAGGCGTCGTCCATCGCGGAGGCCCGCCCCCGCGTCGGCAGCCCGCGCGACATCTGCGTGGCCGACGTACACCTGCCCGACGGTTCCGGACTCACCCTGCTCTCCGAGACCCGTGCCGCCGGCTGGCCCAACGGCCTGGCCCTGTCCGCCGCCGACGACATCGGCGCCGTGCGCAACGCCCTCGCGGGCGGAGTGAAGGGCTACGTCGTCACCGGTACGCGGACCAACATCGGGCTCCCCACCCGGCCCGGCGCCGCCCCCATCGGTGCCGCCGCCGCCCGCATGCACCGCCGCCCCCCGGGTGCCCCGAGCCACCCGGGCGGCTACCGAGAGCTCTCCGGCCGCGAGGTCGAGGTCCTGCGCCTCGTCGCGGAGGGCCAGTCCAACAAGGCCATCGGCGTCTCGATGGGCCTGTCCGCCCTGACCGTCAAGTCCCACCTCGCCCGGATCGCCCGCAAGCTGGGCACCGGCGACCGCGCCGGGATGGTCGCCGTCGCCCTGCGCACCGGGATCATCCACTGACCTTGCCCGCAGGCCCCGGGCCCGCCTCCCCGAACCCCCGGAGCCGCCCTCCCCTCCCCCTCGCGCCCGTCGACGGAACGTTCCGGCGACGGGCGCGTCACATCCACGGATACCCTTGACCGGTGACCGACGCCCAAGAGACCGCAGCAGGCCTGCGCACCACCACCGGGGGCGGCCCCCCGGACGACGAGGTTTCGTCCGATGGGCTGCCTGTTCCGTTGCTAGAACCCCGTGAGGGAATCCCCCCGGTCGTGGCCGACGCGGAAGCGCTGGCCCGGGTCGTCGCGGCCTTCGCCGCGGGCACCGGACCGGTGGCCGTCGACGCCGAACGCGCCTCCGGATACCGCTACGGACAGCGCGCCTACCTGGTGCAGCTGCGCCGGGAAGGTGCCGGATCCGCGCTGATCGACCCGGTCGGCTGCCCGGACCTCTCCTCGCTGGGCGAGGCCCTGTCCGGCACCGAGTGGATCCTGCACGCCGCCACCCAGGACCTGCCGTGCCTGCGCGAAATAGGCATGACGCCCACCTCCCTCTTCGACACCGAGCTGGCCGGACGGCTGGCCGGGTTCCCCCGGGTCGGCCTCGGGGCGATGGTCGAGAGCGTGCTGGGCTACGTACTGGAGAAGGGGCACTCCGCCGTCGACTGGTCCACCCGGCCGCTGCCCGAGCCGTGGCTGCGCTACGCCGCGCTCGACGTGGAGCTGCTGGTGGACCTGCGCGACGCGCTGGAGAAGGAGCTCGACCGGCAGGGCAAGCTCGACTGGGCGCACCAGGAGTTCGAGGCCATCGCCGCGGCCCCGCCCGCCCCGCCCCGCAAGGACCCGTGGCGCCGTACGTCCGGCATGCACAAGGTGCGCCGCCGCCGGCAGATGGCCGTCGTGCGGGAGCTGTGGGAGTCCCGCGACCGGATCGCCCAGCGCCGGGACGTGTCCCCCGGCAAGGTGCTCGGCGACGCGGCGATCGTGGAGGCGGCCCTGGCCCTCCCCGCGAACGTGCACGCACTGTCGGCCCTGCCCGGCTACGGGCAGCGCATGGGCCGGCGCCAGCTGGACCAGTGGATGGCCGCCGTGGACCGGGCGAAGGCCCTGCCCGAGAACGAGCTGCCGCAGCCGGGGGCGACCCCGTCCGGTCCGCCGCCGCCGCGTTCCTGGGCGGACAAGGACCCCGCCGCGGCCGCCCGGCTGTCGGCGGCGCGCAGCGCCGTCTCGGCGCTGGCGGAGGGGCTGAACCTGCCCCAGGAGAACCTGATCACCCCGGACACCGTGCGCCGGCTGTGCTGGGAGCCCCCGCAGCGGCTGGACGCCGGCACGGTCGCCGAGGCCCTCGCGGGCTACGGCGCCCGCCCCTGGCAGATCGAACAGGTGACGCCCGCGCTGGTCACGGCCCTCGCGGCGACCGACTGACCGGCCGGCCGGCCGACGCGGACGGGGCCCTTACTCCAGGGGAGTGAGGGCCCCGTCCGCGTCCCGGTAGTAGCTCCCGGTTTCCGCGCCGTCGACCTTGCCCTGCTTGAGCCAGTGCTCGGACATCGTGTGCACGTCGTGCGCCACCCGCTCCCAGGGCGCCTGGTGCCCAGCGCAGGCGATCCGGAACATCAGCTTCTGCGGCTTCTTGATGGCCTTGTAGAGCTCGGGGACCGAGAAGTACAGCAGACCCAGGTCCGGAGCGGTGTTCACGATCGAGTCGTGCTCCCCGTACACGAGACACACCGGTACGCTTCCGCCGAGGACGTCGTGCAGCGGCACGGTGGTCTTGTTCCAGCCCCACCAGTAGGAGTTCCGGACGCGGTTGAGCCCCTGCGGGGGCCCCGCGGGTCCTCCCCAATGGGCGCCGACCGGATCGACGGCCATGATCGCCTTCCACACCTCGTCGACGATCCCGGGCTCGCGCTGGTCGGGGCACTTCAGGTCGTTGCCCCACGACGCGTCGAGGCCGCCCTTCGTACCGACGGTCATCGGGAAGCCGAAGGCCGCCGCCGGAAGGGACACCGGCAGCGGCACCGGCGCGCCGAAGTCGGTCCCGGCCGCACTCGCCCTGCCGTTCGGCGGGAAGATCGGCGCCAGCAGGAAGAGGCTGCGGACCTTGCCGGGGTGCTGGATGGCGTACGGCCCGAACTGCTGGGCGGCGGCCGACCAGCCGATGAGGTCGACCTTGGAGGCGCCCGTCTCCCCGAGGATGAAGTCGACCACCCTGTCGACCTCGTCCCAGTCGCTCTGGGAGTTGTTGAGCTGGGCGGCGTAGGACACCGGGCCCGTGTAAGGGCTCGCGTTCGGGTTCGGCGAGAGGAGTGCCCGCTGCGCGGTCGCGGGGCTGACGTTCTTGTGGTCGTCCATCTTCGGGCGGGTCGAGAGCCCCGAGCCCTGGAGTTCCATCACGAAGACGTCGAAGTCCTTCTTCGCCAGCTCCTCGGCCCAGCTGTACTTCTTGTACTGCAGGTCGAAACCGGCCAGGGCCGGGACGCTCCTTCCGTGCAGCATCAGGACGGGCCGGCTGGTGCCGCCGTGTGGCGTGCCGTTGCGCCTGCGCACGAAGAGCTTGACGGGGTCGCCGGCGTTCGCCGGGATCGTCGACTTGTGATCGACGTAGTAGTCCTTGAGCACAGGTGCGGCCATCGCGGGGGTCCGTTCCGTCGGTCGGGTCCGGGGCGGGCGCCCGGGACGGGGCCAGAATCCGCAAAGGCGTGCGACCTGAGCCGCCGACGCGGCCATGGGGCCGGATGTCCGACCCGTTCGGGTAACCAGGGGCGCTCCGATCGGCCGGGCGCGCGGCGGGGCGCGAGGGGGCTCACGGCGGGCGCGCCGGTGTGACCTTCGCCGCTGTTCGGGGAGGGGGTGTGCACATGGGTTACCCGCAAGTAGCATGGGCCGGGTGAGCGGGCGCTCAGCCACATCGGCCGGGCCGCCCCCGCGCAGCAGCGCCATCCCGTACCTGGAGGAGAGCCAACGTGCCTCGTACCGTCAGGGACGTCGTCTTCGTCGACGGCGTCCGCACCCCGTTCGGCAAGGCGGGCCCGAAGGGCATCTACCACGAGACCCGCGCCGACGACCTCGTCGTGAAGGCGATCCGGGAGCTGCTGCGCCGCAACCCGGACCTGGACCCCGCGAAGATCGACGAGGTCGCCATCGCCGCGACCACCCAGATCGGCGACCAGGGCCTGACGCTGGGCCGTACCGCCGGCATTCTCGCGGGCCTCCCGCAGTCCGTCCCGGGCTACTCCATCGACCGCATGTGCGCCGGCGCGCTGACCGCCGTGACCGCCGTCGCGGGCGGTGTGGCCTTCGGTGCCTACGACGTCGCCCTCGCCGGCGGTGTCGAGCACATGGGCCGCCACCCCATGGGTGAGGGCGTGGACCCGAACCCGCGCTTCGTCTCCGAGAAGCTGGTCGACGAGTCCGCCCTGTTCATGGGCATGACCGCCGAGAACCTGCACGACCGGTACCCGACGATCACCAAGCTCCGCGCCGACGAGTACGCCGTGCGCTCGCAGGAGAAGGCCGCCAAGGCGTACGCCGACGGCAAGATCCAGCAGGACCTGGTCCCGATCTCGGTCCGCAACACCAACGAGGCCGCGGGCGAGACGGGCTGGGGCCTGGTCACCTCCGACGAGCCGATGCGCCCGGGCACCACGCTGGAGAACCTGGCCGGCCTGAAGACCCCGTTCCGTACGCACGGCCGGGTCACCGCGGGCAACGCCGCCGGTCTCAACGACGGTGCCACCGCCGCGATCATCGCCTCCGAGGACTTCGCCCGGGAGAACAACCTTCCGGTCAAGATGCGCCTGGTCTCGTACTCCTTCGCGGGCGTCGAGCCGGAGGTCATGGGCTACGGCCCGATCCCGGCCACCGAGAAGGCCCTGGCCCAGGCCGGCCTGACGATCGAGGACATCGGCCTCTTCGAGGTCAACGAGGCCTTCGCGGTCCAGGTCCTCGCGTTCCTGGAGCACTACGGCATCGCCGACGACGACGCCCGCGTGAACCAGTACGGCGGCGCCATCGCCTTCGGCCACCCGCTCGCCTCCTCGGGCGTGCGCCTGATGACGCAGCTGGCCCGTCAGTTCGAGGAGCAGCCGCACGTCCGCTACGGCCTGACCACCATGTGCGTCGGCTTCGGCATGGGCGCCACGGTCATCTGGGAGAACCCCAACTTCAACGCCGAGGGAGACTCCAAGTGAGCACCACCGCTGAGCTCCTGAAGGGCGCGGCCGAGCTGTTCCCGGACGAGGTCGTCACGCAGGCGCACGTCCGCCACCTGGACCTGCCGTTCGGCGCCGGGCGCTTCGCGCTCATCACGCTGGACAACGGCCTGGACCACACCAAGCCGACCACCTTCGGCCCGCAGTCCCTCGCCAACCTGAACGCGGCGATCGACCAGGTCGAGCAGGAGGCCCTCGCGGGCTCCGTCGTCGGCGCGGGCATCACCGGCAAGCCGTTCATCTTCGCGGTCGGCGCCGACCTCAAGGGCGTCGAGCTGCTGAAGAAGCACGACGAGGCGCTCGCCATCGGCAAGGGCGGCCACGACGTCTTCAAGCGCCTGGCGGCGCTGGCGGTCCCGACCTTCGCGTACTACAACGGCGCGGCGATGGGCGGCGGTGTCGAGGTCGGTCTGCACTGCACCTACCGCACCGTCTCCAAGGCCATCCCGGCCTTCTCGCTGCCCGAGGTCTTCCTCGGTCTGGTTCCCGGCTGGGGCGGCTGCGCCCTGCTGCCGAACCTGATCGGCGCGGAGCGCGCGGTCTCGGTCATCATCGAGAACTCGCTGAACCAGAACCGTCAGCTCAGGGGCAAGCAGGTCTTCGAGCTCGGCATCGCCGACGCGCTGTTCGAGGGTGCCGACTTCCTGGAGCAGTCCCTCCTGTGGACCGCGCGGGTCCTGAAGGGCGAGACCGAGGTCGTACGGGCCGAGGTCGAGCGCGGCGAGGCCTGGGACGCGGCCGTCGCCAAGGGCCGCGCCATCGCCGACTCCAAGGTGCACGGCGCCGCTCCGGCCGCGTACCGCGCGCTGGACATCATCGCCGCGGCCAAGGACGGCGACCTCCAGGCCGGTTTCGACGCCGAGGACCAGGCGCTGGCCGACCTCATCATGGGCGGCGAGCTGCGCTCGGGCATCTACGCCTTCAACCTGGTGCAGAAGCGCGCCAAGCGCCCGGCCGGTGCCCCGGACAAGAACCTGGCCCGTCCGGTCACCAAGGTCGGCGTCGTCGGCGCGGGTCTGATGGCCTCGCAGCTGGCGCTGCTGTTCCTGCGCCGCCTGGAGGTGCCGGTGGTCCTCACCGACATCGACCAGGAGCGCGTGGACAAGGGCGTGGGCTACGTCCGCGCCGAGATCCAGAAGCTGCTCGGCAAGGGCCGCATCAACCAGGACAAGGCCAACCGGCTGACCGCCCTGGTGAGCGGCGTCCTGGACAAGGCCGAGGGCTTCGCGGACGCGGACTTCATCATCGAGGCCGTGTTCGAGGAGATGTCCGTCAAGCAGAAGGTGTTCGCGGAGGTCGAGGCGGTCGCCCCGGCGCACGCGATCCTCGCCACCAACACCTCCTCGCTGTCCGTCTCGGAGATGGCCTCGAAGCTCCAGCACCCGGAGCGCGTGGTCGGCTTCCACTTCTTCAACCCGGTCGCGATCCTCCCGCTGCTGGAGATCGTCCGCGGTGAGCAGACCGACGACGCCTCGCTGGCCACGGCCTTCGGTGTCGCGCGCAAGCTGAAGAAGACCGCGGTCCTCACGAAGGACGCCCCGGCGTTCGTCGTCAACCGCATCCTGACCCGCTTCATGGGCGAGATCCAGAACGTCATCGACGAGGGCACCCCGGTGGCCACCGCCGAGAAGGCCATCGAGCCGCTCGGTCTGCCGATGTCCCCGCTGGTGCTGCTGGAGCTCGTGGGCCCGGCCATCGGTCTGCACGTCTCCGAGACCCTGAACCGCGCCTTCCCGGAGCGCTTCACCGTCTCCCCGAACCTGGCGGCCGTGGTCAAGGCCGGCAAGCGCGGCTTCTACGTCTACGATTCCGGCAAGCCGGAGCTGGACCCCGAGGTCGCCGCGCTCCTGGTGCAGGGCGACGTCGTCCTGACCGAGGAGCAGGTCCGCGACCGCGTCCTGGACGCGGTGGCGCAGGAGATCGGCCTGATGCTGGAGGAGGGTGTCGTGGCCGAGGCCCAGGACATCGACCTCTGCCTCATCACCGGTGCCGGCTGGCCCTTCCACCTGGGCGGCGTCACGCCGTACCTGGACCGTGAGGGCGTCTCGGAGCGGGTGAACGGCAAGCGCTTCCTCGCCCCGGGTGTCGCCAGCGTCCCGGCGTAACCCCCTCGGCACAAGGCAAGGGCCCGTCCGCACGGTGTGCGGACGGGCCCTTTCCCGTACCCGTCACTTGCGGCCGAGGCGGCCGCTCTTGACCAGCCGCTGGGCGGCGGGCGAGTCGGGGTTGATGCTCAGCGCCCGCTGTCCGGCCCGGCGGCGCAGTGCGTCGCCCTGCTTGCCGAGCTTCGCGGCGGTCTCGGCGATGCGCAGCCAGACCAGTGCGCGCCCGCTGTCCGCCGAGATCTGCGCGGCCCGCTCCAGCCGCCGCTGGGCCTGGTCGGTCTCCTTGCGGCGGATGTGGGCCTGGGCCATGCCGATGAGCAGGTCGAGGTTCTCGTGCTCGGCGAGCAGCCGGGAGCCGACCTCCAGGATCCCCCGGTCGTCCTTGGCCTCGACCAGGGAGGCGAACCCGCTGAGCGTGATGTCGGTGAAGGGCACCTCGTCCGGCTCGGTGCGCTCGCCGGTGGCGCGGAAGGTCCAGCCCTTGCCGCGGCGCCACTTCCAGGTGCGCGGGCCGGGCAGGTCCAGCCGGGTCCGGGTGCGCTCGTTGAAGTGCATGGACAGTTCGGGGCGGCCCTCCCACTGGTCGATGGCGGCGGCCACGTACGCCTCGGCGACCGGGCGCAGGAAGGCGTACCGCTTGGGCTGCATGCAGTAGCCGACGGCCTGGACGTACGGGGTGACCTCGGTGCGGATGTGCTCGACGTCCAGCACCCGGTCGGCGGGGGCGGCGCCCGCGGCCGGCGCCTCCAGGTCGGGGAGCAGCGCGTGGGTGAGGGTGGCGGGGATGCGGTTGCTGTTGGCGTAGGGCCGCATGCGCCGGATCACCTCCAGGGCGCCGATCTGGGCGACGGGGATGCCGTAGAGCGCGCGGGCGGTGAACAGGCCGGTCGAGAAGCAGCCGATGACCTGGCGGGGCCGCAGGTAGGCGAAGACCGTCTCGGCCAGGACGGGCACGTCCAGGACGAGGAAGGGCACGCCCGCCTCGCGGGCCGCCTCGCCGAGGGTGTCGGCGAGGCTGGAGGGGGCGCTGGGGTGCGGTTTGAAGACGACGGAGGTGTGGCCGAGGAGGAGCGCGTTCTGGAACATCCGCAGGTGCAGTTCCTCCTCTTCCTGCTCGGTGAGGATGCCGAGCGGGGAGAGGTACTGGCCGAGCAGGAGGGCGGTCTGCGGGCCGAGCCGCGCCAGCGGGGGCGGGATCACCCGGTCCAGGATCGGCGCGCAGGCGCGGGTGACCTCGTCCAGCAGCTTCAGGACGGCTCCGGTGTGCACGGGCCGCGAGGGGATCCCGTACTCGGTGAGGAGCATCGGCAGCAGGGCCGGGACGAGGTCGAGGTAGAGGACCTGCGTGATCCGGCCGTGCAGGGAGCGGGGCAGGTCGTTGCGGGTGGGGCCGTAGCTCATGACGCCGTCGGCGTAGACGGCGAGGGTGGCGTCCGAGAAGATCTTGCAGAGGGTCTGGGCGGGTTTGACCTGGATGGACTCGACGACGAGTTCCAGCGGGCCCGGCCGGATGCCGATCTTCTCCGCCATCACCGTGCGCCACAGCGGGGCGTCCTCGTCGCGCGGGGACCAGAGCGCCGGGTGGAAGGGGTAGATGAGGTCGTTCCAGTAGACGACCCGGTGGAAGCGCGCGAGCACGGGGGCGGCGCCGGGCATCTGGTGCAGCGGGGTGGCGACTTCGGGGATGTCGACGTTGTTGCACACGAGCAGGATGCGCTCGCGGTCGTCCTGGCCGAGCTGGCCCGCTTCGATGGCAGCGGCCACCGTCATGGCGCCGTAGAGGGTGGAGGCGGCGAATATCCGGGTCATCGGGCGGCGACGCCCTGGTGCCGGGAGATCAGCGCTCTGAGCTTGTTCACGCGTGCCGAGTCCATTCCTGCCAGCGTTCCCTCCAGGACGTCCTGGGGGAGGTCCTTCAGGATCTGCGCGCTCCGTTCCGGCAGCAGACCCCGGATGTGTTCCTCGTACGACTCGGCGCGGTCCAGGTGAATCACGATGAGCGCGCAGAGAGTTCGCATCGCCTTGTACGAGAGTTCATATCCGCGCGGGTGTGCGGCCAGCTCCTCGAAAATCAGCCGGAAGGCCGGCAGGAAGTCGAGCTGGCGCTCGTCCGGAACCTTGGTCAGTGAAGTGGACACATCGCGGCGGTAGAAGATGCCGTGGAGGTCGACGACGCCGAAGGAGCGGGCGCGCAGGTGCAGCTTGTAGAACCAGGGCCGGTCCTCGGCGGTGCGCAGGCGCTCGTCGAAGAACAGCGCGCCGAGCTCCAGGAGGCGCTCGCGGTCATAGATGCCGGCCCAGGACTGCGGGTAGTCCATGAAGGTCGAGGCGTCCACCGGCCCGATGTAGTCCGCAGGATTCAGCGGCAGGGCCCTCGGGGCGAGTGGAGCCATGACGATCTTGCGTTTGCGCCCGTAGACCCGGACGTGGCCGGTCCGCAGGAAATCGACGCCCGACTGGCTCATCCAGCCGACCAGTTGCGCGAGATATCCGGGGGCGTACCAGTCGTCTCCGTCGAGGAAGGTGAAGAAACGTCCGCGCGCCGCCGACAGGCCTATGTTGCGGGTGGCCGATATGCCCAGGTTCCGCTGATTGCGGATCAAAACGGCACCGGGAATGGCGGGCACCATCTCCTGGAGGATCTCTGACGTCCCGTCGACGGACCCGTCGTCCACGACGATGAACTCGAAATCCTCCCGGGCATTGAGCGCCAGGGACTTGAGCGCCGTCCGGCAGTATTCCCGCACGTCACACATGGCAACGATTACCGAAAGGGTCACCATGGAAAGTACTCACCCCGCTCACATTCCTTCACGCTTCCCCCGGATGCGGCCCGGACGGGCGCAGCCGCGCACTCCCCGATCCTACGATCAGGTAACACGTCGGACATCATGACAGAACCCCTCCAAGGGCCCGCACGATCGCCCCGGTGTGACGTACAACTCCCCCGCCCGCCGAGGCCTATTCGTGACACGTAAGGCTGAGGTGAGCATGTAAGGTCTAACGGGCCGCGCGGCAATCCGTCCCCGCACGCACTCGGCGCGCTCACGGCGGCGCCCGTCGGACCCCACCCATCGACCCGGGAATCACCAGTGCGCATCCACGTGCTCGCAGACTCCGACACCCGCTGGAAATGGGGCGCGGGGCTGGCGGTGGGCCTGGCGCCGGGCAGCGAGGTGCACGCCCACATGCTGCGCGGCAGGAGCACTCCCACGGCGCGCCAGCTGGCCGAGGTCGGCATCACCCCCGCCTCCATCACCGAGGCCACCCTCCCCGAGTTCGCGGCGGCGCCCGAACTGGACGGCGCCGACCTCGTCATCCTGGGGACCGTCGGCGGCTCCACGCACGCCGCCCTGCACGCACTGGCGCACCGCTTCCGGGGCGCCGCCCGCCGGCCGGTCCTGATGACCGGATACGTCGGCGTCGTCTACGAGAAGATGGCCGACGGCCTGCTGCTGCGGGCGGGCGCCGACATCGTCCTCGCCAACAGCCCGTTCGACCGGCGCCGGTTCGCCGACATTTACGAACCGCTCGGAATTCCCGGCTCGTGCATCGTCCAGACCGCCCTGCCTTTCCTCGACCAAAGACCGTACGACATGAACCGGACGCACGCCCGGCACCCTTACACGGTCTGTTTCGCCGTCCAGCCCTCGGTACCCGCCGACCGCGCCGGACGCCTTTACCTGCTGCGCCGCGCGATATACCACGCCCGGCTGCGGCCCGGGCGTGACGTGCTCGTCAAACTCCGCAGCAAGCCCGGCGAGCCGACCACCCACATCGAGGCGTACCACTACCAGGTGCTCGCGGACCAACTCGAAGAGCCGCTGCCGCCCAATCTGCATTTCGTGTACGGCAACATGTCGGAAACCCTGGACCGTACCGATCTGTTGGTGACGGTCAGTTCCACGGCCGCGCTCGAATCGATGCACCGGGGAATGCCCACCGCGATCCTGAGCGATCTCGGCGTACGGGAGATCCACGGCAACCACTATTTCGTCGGTTCCGGCTGCGTCACCGACTGGTCCGCGATAGACGAGGGCGCCGCCCCGCTCGCACACGAATCCTGGACCACCGACCAGGGAATACGGTCCGAAGACCCGTTCGGGGAACTCCGGGCACGGATCGGGCAATTGGCGGGACGGCCGCTGCCGCCGATATCCCCGTACTACACCGCCGAAAGCGCACCCGACTACGTGGGTGCGCTGCTGCGCCGCCGGGGCCTGGATCCGGACGGCTCCCCCGGCGCGGGCGCCGCGCGGGCCCGGGCCGGCGGGCCGATGCGGCGCACCTCCCGCCGCGTCCTGAAGGTCGCGTACCGCTTCGGCGTCCAGCGCGTGGCCCCGAAGATCCAGCAGTGGGGCGGCGTATGACCGCTCACGCCCGGTACACCGGGCCGGCCGCATACCCCGAGCGGACACAGCACACCGCGCACACCGCGGCCACCGCGGCCACCGCGGCCACCGCGCACACCGCGCACACCGCGCACACCGAATACTCCGAGCCCACCGATCCGGCCCCTGTGGAGAGCCCTGTGAACGTCACCGCCGTCATACCCGCCCGGGGCGGTTCCAAGGGCATCCCCGGGAAGAACGTCGCCGAGGTCGGCGGGGTCCCCCTCGTCGCCCGCGCCGTGCGCGCCTGCCTGGGCGCCGCCCACGTGACCCGGGTCGCGGTGTCCACCGACGACGGGGCCATCGCCGACGCGGCCCGCGCGGCCGGCGCGGAGGTGGTCGAACGCCCCGCGGAGCTCGGCACCGACCGGGCCTCCAGCGAATCGGCGCTGCTGCACGCGCTGGACCGGCTGGAGGAACGGCACGGGGAGCCGGTGGAGGTGCTGGTCTTCGTCCAGTGCACCAGCCCCTTCGTCACCGCGGAGGAGATCGACGCGGCCGTCCTCGCCGTCGTCCGGGACGGCGCCGACTCCGCCTTCACCGCCGTGCCCTTCCACGGCTTCCTGTGGACCGCCGAGCCCGGACCCGGGCCGGGGCACGCCGCGGCCGGCGTCAACCACGACAGCGCGGTACGCCAGCGCCGCCAGGACCGCAGGCCCGAGTACCTGGAGTCGGGCGCCGTCTACGCGATGCGCGCCGAGGGCTTCCGGCGCCACGGCCACCGCTTCTTCGGCCGTACCCAGCTCGTCCCGACCGCCCCGGAGCGGGCCGTCGAGATCGACGAGCCCGGCGACCTCGACCGGGCCCGGGCCCTGGCGCCCCTGCTGGACGCGCGACGGCCCCCGCAGCCCTCCCAGCCCCCACGGCCCTCCCAGCTCTCCCAGCCCTCGCAGTACATCGGAAAGGAACTCTGAACAGTGGTGCACAGCAGCCGTATCCGCCGGATCGGCAACAAGGAGGTCGGCGCGGGCCGTCCCGCCTACGTGATCGGCGAGATCGGGATCAACCACAACGGTGAGCTCGCCAACGCCCTGGCGCTGATCGACGCCGCCGCGGACGCGGGCTGTGACGCGGTGAAGTTCCAGAAGCGCACGCCCGAGATATGCACGCCCCGCGACCAGTGGGACATCGAGCGCGACACCCCCTGGGGCCGGATGACCTACATCGACTACCGCCACCGCGTGGAGTTCGGCGAGGACGAGTACCGGGCCGTCGACGAGCACTGCGCCGAGCGCGGCATCGCCTGGTTCGCCTCGCCCTGGGACACCGAGGCCGTGGCCTTCCTGGAGAAGTTCGACGTCCCCGCCCACAAGGTGGCCTCCGCCTCCCTGACCGACGACGAACTGCTGCGGGCCCTGCGCGCCACGGGCAAGACGGTCATCCTGTCCACCGGCATGTCCACCCCGCAGCAGATCCGGCACGCGGTGGAGGTGCTGGGCAGCGAGAACATCGTCCTGCTGCACGCCACGTCGACGTACCCGGCCAAGGCCGAGGAGCTGAACCTGCGCGTCATCCACAGCCTGGAGGCGGCCTACCCGAACGTGCCCGTCGGCTACTCCGGCCACGAGACGGGCCTGCAGACGACGGTGGCCGCCGTCGCCATGGGCGCCTGCGCCGTCGAGCGGCACATCACCCTCGACCGGGCCATGTGGGGCTCCGACCAGGCCGCCTCCGTCGAACCCGGCGGCCTCGCCCGCCTCGTGCGCGACATCCGCACCATCGAGACCGCCCTCGGCGACGGCGTCAAGCGCGTCTACGCCTCCGAGCTCGGCCCCATGAAGAAGCTCCGCCGCGTCCAGGGCACCCCCGCCGCCGAGGGCGTGACGGCCACGGCATGAGAAACACCCTCGCCCTGGTGGAGAGCCCGGCTCAGCTACTGAACGTCCTGGAATGGGCCCACGTCCACCCGGGCGAGGCGGCGTCCCTGACCCTCGCCGTGCTCCAGCCGGTGGACCCGCGCTCGCGCGAACAGGTCCGCCGGCTGTGCCGGTTCGCCTCCCGGTCCAAGGTGGTGTGGCGGCGCTACGAGGTGCGCGCGGGATACCTGGGCCGGGCGGGCGAGCTGATGCGCCTGGGCCGCGCGGTCGGGGCCGCCGACCGGCTCGTCATCGGGGACCTGTTCTCCCGCACCATCCAGCTGCTGCTGCCCCGCTCCAAGGCCCGCGAGGTGGTCGTCGTGGACGACGGCACCGCCACCACCGAGCTGGTCAGCCTGCTCACCGACGGGCACCGGCAGCTGACCCGCTGGCACCAGGGGGAGGTCAAACCGTCCGTCAAGGGCGGCCCCGTCAACCGCTGGCTGGCCCGCGAGGAGCTGGACCGCACCGTCTTCTTCACCTGCATGCCCGTCACCGCGCCCCCCGGCACCGAGATCCGGCCCAACGAGTACGCCTGGAGCCGGGAGACCTTCGGCCCGGTCCGCGTCCGCCCCGGCGTCGACCTCGCGGGCAGCTCCCTGGTGGAGACCGGGGTCGTCGACGAGGACCGGTACGTGGAGGCCGTCGGATGGATCGCCCGGTCCCGCGCGGCCGGCCGCTACCTGGCGCACCGCCGCGAGAGCCCGGCCAAGCTGGCCCGGATCGCCGGGGCCACCGGCATGGAGATCGTCCACCCCGAACTCCCGCTGGAGCTCACCGCGCTCACCGAACCCATCGGCCGCTCCGTGCTGACCTTCGCGTCCACCATCGCCTACACCCTGCCGATCGTGCTGCGCGGTGCGCCGGTACGGGTGGAGCTCTGCGAGATCGACGACGCCTGGATCACCCCGGACACGGCGGAGCGCTCGGTGGACTTCCTGCGGCGGATCTCCGCGCTGGCGGTGGACCGGCACGGCCTGACCCGGATCCCGCCGCAGCCGCGCGGGCGGGAGCGGGCGCGGGGTACCGCGTACGAGCCGTCAGAACCGCTGCCAGCGGCCCAGCGAGAGACTTGAGGCGTCCTTCTGCCGGTTGACCAGCAGTTCGCCGCGGGCGCCGATCGAGGCGACGACGAGCAGTCCGCGCGCGTCGACGGCCAGGGCCGGCGACTCCAGGCACTCCTCGCCGATCTCCGTCCACCACAGTCCGGCGGCCTCGTGCTCCGTGGGGTACGCGGCGAGCGCGGTCCGGCCGCCCACGGTACGGAAGGCCAGCACGGTGCAGTCGTAGCCGTCGACCAGCGCGCGGGCGGCGGCGACCGTCCCGTACGCCGGACCGCCGCCGAGGGCGAGCACCCCGGCGCCCTCTCGGTGGGCGAACACCCCGCTGCCGTCGGCGGCGTGCCAGAAGTGGGTGATCCGGCCCGGGGCGGTCTCCAGGGCGCAGAGCGAACCGTCCTGGGCGAGGTAGGGGAGGTCGGCCCCCTTCTTCAGGGGGCCGCCGGGCGCGCTCTGGGCCCACAGCGACAGGCCCTTCTCGCCCGGCGCGGCGAACCAGACGCGGCCCTCGGCGGTGGAGGCCGCGCAGGCCCCCTCGAAGGTCTTGCTTCCGCGCAGGTCGTCCCACGCGCCCCAGCCGCCTTTCTTGTCCTGGCGCCGTACGTGGACCCCGCGCCCGGCGTTGCGCACGAAGACGTGGGGGGCGCCGAGGGCGTCCACCGCGAGGGCGGGCGGGCCGCCGCGGTGGGACATGTCGGGCTTGCGGTAGAGGGTGCCGAGGGAGTCCCAGGGGCCCATGGGACGGCCGCTCTGGTACTGCACCGCGTGGTGGTAGGTGACGGTGTCGGTGTCCCCGGTCCGGTGGCGGCGCCGGCCCACGAAGTGCGCGTACCCGTCGGGGCCCTGGCCCACCGCGAGGTCGGTCAGCCCCTCGGCGGGGAAGAGGTCGGGGCCGCTCCAGCCGGGGCCGCCGGGGGCGGGCTCGGTCCAGCGCAGCAGGCCGCCCTCGGTGCGCGCGTAGGCGGTGAGCCGGCCGTCCTTGCCGGCCAGGAGCCAGCGGCCGCGTACGGGGCCGAGGGCCACCGTGTTCCAGTCGCGCGCGGGTGCGCCGGCGGGGGCGGCGGAACGGGGGCCGTTCGGGGGCGAGGTGCGCCTGGATCGCGTCGCCATGGACCGCAAGCAACCCTTCCGCTTCACCGTTCGAACAGAATCAGGATACCCCGGAGGCCTCTTGGCGTGATCCTGCGCTTATCTTGTAGCCCGCGAGATTCCCCCGCTTCCCCTCCGGAAGGCCGGTCCCCGGGCATGACTTCAGACACCACCGCGACGACGAGCCCGGCCGAGGGCCAGGCGTCCCCCGGACGTCCGCCCCGTTCGCGCGCGAGCAGGATCCGCCGGGGGGTGGCCTGGACGGCGGCCGTACTGGTCCTCGGCGCGGCCGGCTCCGGCTGGTGGCTCTACAGCCACCTCAACGGGAACATCTCCAGCGTCGACCTGGACCAGGCGATCGGCACCGACAACCGGCCGCCGAAGGTGGCGGGGAACGCGCAGAACGTCCTGGTGCTCGGCTCCGACTCGCGCGCCGGCGCCAACGGCGAGCTCGACCACGGCGACGTCAGCGGGGCCCGCTCCGACACGGCGATGCTGGTGCACATACCCGAGGGCCGGGCCAGGGCCACCGCGGTGAGCATCCCGCGCGACACCCTGATCTCCCGGCCCGAGTGCAAGGACGCCGACGGCAAGACGGTGCCCCCGGCGAACCGGGTCATGTTCAACTCGGTGTACTCGGTGGCCGGTCCGGCCTGTGTGGTCAAGACGGTGGAGCAGCTGTCCGGGATCCGCGTGGACCACTTCGTGGAGGTGGACTTCGCCGGGTTCAAGGGCCTGGTGGACGCGCTCGGCGGGGTCACCGTCACCCTCGACCAGCCGATGAGCGGCGCGAAGGGCGGCCTGAAGCTGGACGCGGGCACGCACCGGCTGAACGGCACGGACTCGCTGAAGTTCGTCCGCACCCGCTACGGCTACGGGGACGGCAGCGACCTGGGACGCATAGGCCTCCAGCAGCAGTTCATGCTGGCGATGCTCTCCGAGATCAAGAAGCAGGACGCCTTCGGCAACCCGGCCCGGCTGTACAAGCTCGCGGACGCCGGCACCAAGTCGCTGACCACGGACTCCGATCTGGCCTCCCTGACCGCGCTGTCCGACTTCGCGCGGAGCATGCGGGGCGTGGACCCGTCCACCATGGAGACCATCATGCTGCCGGTGGCCTACGACAAGGTGGACCCCAACCGGGTCGTCGTCGCACAGGAGCAGGCCTCCCTGCTGTGGGAGGCCCTGCGGAGCGACCAGAAGGTCCCCGCCGCGGCGAAGGACTCCCCCGCCAAGGGCGGTTCGGGCAAGGCCCCCAAGGCACCGAAGGCCTCGCCCTCCCCGATGCCCTAGCGGTCCTCGCGGACGTCCTCGCGGACGCCCTCGCCGCGGCCGAGGCGGCTGTGGCTGCGGCCGTAGAGGAAGTAGACGATGAAGCCGATGGCCATCCAGACGCCGAACCGGATCCAGGTCTCGGCCGGCAGGTTGAGCATCAGCCAGAACGAGGCCGCGATCGACAGGATCGGGATCACCGGCACCCACGGGGTACGGAACGCCCGGTGCAGGTCGGGCCGGGTCCGGCGCAGGATGATCACGCCGAGGGCGACGAGCACGAAGGCGAACAGCGTGCCGATGTTCACCAGCTCCGCGAGCTTCTCCAGGCTGGTGAAGCCGGCGACGATCGCGATGATCCCGCCGAGCAGGATGGTCGCGCGGTAGGGGGTGCGGTACTTGGGGTGGGTGACGGAGAAGACGCGCGGCAGCAGTCCGTCACGGCTCATCGCGAAGAACACCCGGGTCTGGCCGAGCAGCAGGATCATGCTCACGGTGATCAGGCCGACGGCCGCCCCGAGACTGATGGCGCCGGAGAAGAAGGGCTGGTTCACCGACTTGAAGGCTTCGGCCAGTGGCGCGGTCGGCGACATCTCCGAGTACTTCTGCATGCCGGTGACCACCAGCGTCACGGCGACGTAGAGCAGGGTGCAGATCACGAGCGAGCCGAGGATGCCGCGCGGCATGTCCCGCTGGGGGTTCTTCGTCTCCTCCGCCGCGGTGGCCACGACGTCGAAGCCGATGAAGGCGAAGAAGATGAGCGAGGCCGCCGTGAAGATGCCCATGACGCCGAAGTTGGTGGGCGCGTAACCGAACATCAACTGGACCAGCGGCGCGTGCAGGCCGCTTCCCGCCTCCTGTGGCTGGGCCGGCGGGATGAAGGGCGAGTAGTTGTCGGCCTTGATGAAGAACAGGCCCGCGATGATGACGAGCAGCACCACGGCGACCTTGATCGCGACCACGATCGCCGTGATCCGGGCCGAGAGCTTCGTCCCGACGACCAGGATCACGGTCAGCACCAGGATCAGCAGGAAGGCCAGCAGGTCGAAGCTTCCTCCCGCGTCCGGCCCCTCCAGGGTCTTGGGCAGGTTCCAGCCGAGGTTGGTGTGCATGAGGTGGCGCACGTACCCGGACCAGCCGACCGCCACGACCGCGGTGCCGAGCGCGAATTCGAGCACCAGGTCCCAGCCGATGATCCAGGCGGGCAGCTCGCCGATCGAGGCGTACGAGAAGGTGTACGCCGATCCGGCCACCGGCACGGTGGACGCGAACTCGGCGTAGCAGAGCGCCGCGAGGGCGCAGACGACGCCCGCCGCCACGAAGGCGAGGGCGGTGGCGGGTCCGGCGTTGTTCCGGGCTGCGATGCCCGTGAGCACGAAGATGCCGGTGCCGATGATGACGCCCACACCGAAGACCGTCAGGTCCCAGGCGGAGAGCGACTTGCGGAGTGCGTGTTCCGGCTCCTCCGTGTCACGGATGGACTGCTCCACCGTCTTGGTGCGGAAGACGCTGTTCAGGTCCTTGCTCACCGACGCACCTCCGACGGGCGACGACGTACGCGAACGGGCCGGGAGGCCCACCCCTTCCAGGGTGATCTCCCGGCCCGTGACGTGCAACCGCGCGCTCTAGTCGACCGTTGCGGCCTGCTCGCTGTCGTAGCGTCCGTCCAGCTTGGCCACCAGGCCGGTGACCTGACGGGCGATGTCCGGAGCGGTCAGACCGATCTCGGCCATGATCTCCTTGCGCAGCGCGTGGTCGAGGAAGCGCTGCGGGATCCCGAAGTCGCGCAGCGGTACGTCGACGCCCGCGTCCCGCAGGGCCTGCGCGACGGCGGAGCCGACACCGCCGGTGCGGCCGTTGTCCTCGACGGTGACGACGACCCGGTGACGGTCGGCGAGCGGGGCCATGGCCTCGTCCACCGGCTTCACCCAGCGGGGGTCGACCACGGTCGTCGAGATGCCCTGCTTGTCGAGCAGGTCGGCGATCTCCAGGCACATCGGGGCCAGCGCGCCGACCGAGACGAGCAGTACGTCCCCAAGGGGTCCCCCCAGGCCCGAAGGGCCGAGGGGGCGGGTGACCTCGGCGCCCGCGGCGCGCAGCACGTCCATGCCGCCGATCCTGCCGACGGCGGGGACGGCCGGGCCGACGACGCCCTTGGAGTAGCGCACGACGGTCGGCGCGTCCTTGACCTCGACGGCCTCGCGCAGCTGGGCGCGCAGCTGCTCGGCGTCGCGCGGGGCGGCCAGCCGCAGGCCGGGGACGACCTGGAGGATGGACATGTCCCACATGCCGTTGTGGGAGGCGCCGTCGTCACCGGTGACACCGGCCCGGTCCAGGACGAAGGTGACCCCGCACTTGTGCAGGGCGACGTCCATCAGGACCTGGTCGAAGGCGCGGTTGAGGAAGGTCGCGTAGACGGCGAAGACCGGGTGGACGCCGCCGCTGGCCAGGCCCGCCGCGGAGGTCGCGCCGTGCTGCTCGGCGATGCCGACGTCGAAGATCCGGTCCGGGAAGGCCTCGGCGAACTTGTTGAGGCCGACCGGGTGGAGCATGGCGGCGGTGATGCCGACGATGTCCTCGCGGTCGTGGCCGAGCTTGACCATCTCGTCGGCGAAGACGGAGGTCCAGCTCGCGGCGGCCGTCTTGACCGGCAGGCCGGTGTCCGGGTGGATGACGCCGACGGCGTGGAAGCGGTCCGCCTCGTGCTCCAGGGCCGGGGTGTAACCGCGGCCCTTCTGGGTGAGGCAGTGCACGATGACCGGGCCGCTGAAGCGCTTGGCGCGCTGGAAGGCGGACTCCAGGGCCTCGATGTCGTGGCCGTCGATGGGGCCGATGTACTTCAGTCCGAGGTCCTCGAACATGCCCTGCGGGGCGATGAAGTCCTTCAGGCCCTTCTTGGCCCCGTGCAGGGTCTCGTACAGGGGCTTGCCGACGACCGGGGTGCGCTCCAGGAGGTCCTTGCCGCGGGCGAGGAAGCGCTCGTAGCCGTCGGTGGTGCGCAGGGTGGCGAGGTGGTTCGCGAGGCCGCCGATGGTGGGGCCGTACGAGCGCTCGTTGTCGTTGACGACGATCACCAGCGGACGGTCCTTGGCGGCGGCGATGTTGTTCAGCGCCTCCCAGGCCATGCCGCCCGTCAGCGCGCCGTCGCCGATGACGGCGGCGACGTGGTGGTCCTCGCGGCCGAGCACCTCGTTGGCCTTGGCGAAGCCGTCGGCCCAGCCGAGCACCGTGGAGGCGTGCGAGTTCTCGATCACGTCGTGCTCGGACTCGGCCCGCGACGGGTAGCCGGACAGGCCGCCCTTGGTGCGCAGGCCGCCGAAGTCCTGGCGGCCGGTGAGCAGCTTGTGGACGTAGGCCTGGTGGCCGGTGTCGAAGAGGATCTTGTCCTTGGGCGATTCGAAGACCCGGTGCAGGGCGATCGTCAGTTCGACCACGCCGAGGTTGGGGCCGAGGTGCCCGCCGGTCTTGGAGACGGCGTCGACCAGGAAGGACCGGATCTCGGCCGCGAGCTGGTCGAGCTCCTCCTGGCTGAGCCGGTCCAGATCGCGCGGTCCCTTGATGCGGGGCAGCAGCACCCGTGCCTCCTTGCAGTTGCTTGCTGGTCTGTCGAGTCTAATGTTCCGCTCGCGGGGGCGGTCATCGGGCGGTACCGCGAGGGTCACACCTTTGTCATACCTGTACACCTCATCGGGGAATCACACCTCCCAAACGGGTGTATATCCGCACAGTTGTACGCACCGATGTACGCACAGGTGCCCGGCGCCACACGAAGTGGCACCGGGCACTGTGACGGGTCTTACCGTTGCGCGCGGCCCCGCGGGGCCCGCGGTCAGGCGCGCCCGGCCGTCTTCTGGGTCTTGCGGGTCACCGAGTCGATGACCACCGTGGCGAGCAGCACCGCACCGGTGATCATGTACTGGATCGGTGTCGCGATCCCCTCCAGGGCCAGACCGTACTGGATGGAGGTGATGACCATGACGCCGAGGAGGGCGTTCCAGGTCCGGCCCCGGCCGCCGAAGAGGCTGGTGCCGCCGATGACGGCCGCCGCGATGACGTTCATCAGCAGGTCGCCGGCGCCGGCGCTCTGGTTGGCCGCCGCGATCTTGGAGGCCCAGAAGAGCCCGCCGACGGCGGCGAAGGTGCCCGCGATCGCGAAGACCGCGATGCGGATCCCGGCCACGTTGATGCCCGCGCGGCGCGAGGCCTCGACGCTGCCGCCGAGCGCGAAGACGTTGCGGCCGAAGGAGGTGCGGCGCAGCAGGAAGTCCGTGGCGACCAGCGCCAGCACGAAGAGCACCACCGCGAGCGGCAGGCCCTTGTACTGGTTGAACACCACGGCCGGCCCGAAGGTGAAGACCGCGAGCACGCCGGTGCGCAGCAGGATCTCGGTGAGCGGCCGCGAGGGGACCCCGGCGGCCTCCCGCCGGCGGTTGTCGAAGAAGGTGGCGAGGAAGTACGCCGCCACCGCGACCGCCGCGAGGCCGTACCCGGCGGCCACGTCCGAGAAGTAGTACGTGGTGAGCTTGCCGACCACGCCCTCGGAGTCGAGGTTGATGGTGCCGTTGCTGCCCAGGATCTGGAGCATCGCGCCGGACCAGAACAGCAGGCCCGACAGGGTGACGGCGAAGGCCGGGGCGCCGATCTTGGCGAAGAAGAAGCCGTGGATCGCGCCGATCAGGGCGCCGCCCGCGACGGCCGCCAGGATCGCGGCCCATTCGTTCACGCCGTGGGTGACGGCGAGGACGGCCACGATCGCGCCCGAGACACCGCTGACGGAACCGACCGAGAGGTCGATCTCGCCGAGCAGCAGCACGAAGATGATGCCGACGGCCATCATGCCGGTGGCGACCATCGTGATCGCGATGTTGGTGAGGTTCTCCGGGGAGAGGAAGTTCGAGTTCAGGCTCTGGAAGATGCTCCAGATGACGATCAGACCGATGACGACCGGGATGGAGCCCAGGTCGCCGGCCTTCATCTTGCGGCCGAACTCGTTCAGGTAGCCGGACAGGCCCTGCTCGCGCACGAGCAGGCGGGGGTCCACCGCGGGGATGGCGTCGGCCGCCGCGGACGGGTTGACCGGGTCGGTGTGCCGCCCCGGGCCCTTGTCCAGCGGATCGGCGGCGGGCTGGTGGGTGCTCACTTGCGGGCCTCCCCGGTGCGGGCCGCCCGGCGGGTCACGGCGTTGTCCGTGGCCCCGGTGATGGCGGAGATGATCTCTTCCTGCGAGGTGTCGGCGACACGGAAGACGCCGTTGTTGCGGCCCAGCCGCAGGACCGCCACCTTGTCGGCGACGGCCTTCACATCGGCCATGTTGTGGCTGATGAGGATGACGGCGTGGCCGCGTTCGCGCAGCCGCTCCACCAGGTCCAGCACCTGGGCGGTCTGCTCGACGCCGAGGGCGGCGGTGGGCTCGTCGAGGATGACGAGCTTGGGCTCGCCCAGCATCGAGCGGGCGATCGCCACGGTCTGGCGCTGACCGCCGGAGAGCGAGGCGATGGGGATCCGGACACTGGGGATCCGGATGGACAGGGTGGTCAGGAGCTCGCGGGCGCGGCGCTCCATCTCCACCTCGTCGAGGACGCCGAAGCGCTTGAGCTCGCGGCCGAGGAAGAGGTTGCCGACGACGTCGATGTTGTCGCACAGCGCGAGGTCCTGGTAGACCGTCGCGATGCCGAGGTTCTGGGCGTCGTGGGGCTTGTTGATGGAGACCGGACGGCCCTCCCACTCGATGACTCCGTCATCGATGGGGTGCACGCCGGCGATCGTCTTGACCAGCGTGGACTTGCCGGCGCCGTTGTCGCCGACCAGGGCGACCACCTCACCGGAGTGGATCTCGAGTTCTACGTCGGTCAGGGCCTGGACGGCACCGAACCGCTTCGAGACCCCTCGCAACGCCAGCACGGGCGCAGCGGACACATGAACCATCTCCTTCGCCGCCTGACCGGCGGGGATGTCGTGCAAAAGAGCAGGAGCGGGGCGGACGGGGATATGTGGAGCGGGACCGCGGGGGCGGAGCCGGCCCGGAAGGGGGATCGTTTCTGCCCGGCGCCCCGCGGGTGGCGGGGTGAGAAGGTGCGGGGCGCCGGGCAGGCGCGGGGCCGTCTCGTATGAGGAGACGTTTCTTCGCGGGCTTCCGCGGGTCTTCTGCGGGCTCTGGCGGGCCTCGGCGGAACCTTCGCGGGTCCCGCGGGGGCTTACTTGAGGCCGAGGGTGGTGCAGGCGGCCGCGTACTTGTCGGCGCAGATCTCGTCGACCGTGTAGACGCCGTCCTTGACGACGGTGTCCTTGATGTTGGTCTTCGTCAGCGAGACGACCGGGATCAGCACCGACGGGACGCCCTTGGTGGTGGGGCTGTCGATGTTGTTGTTGATGATCCCGTCGATCTTCTCGCCCTTGGCGAGGGCGACGGCCATCTCGGCGGCCGCGGAGGCCTCGGGGGCGTAGGGCTTGTAGACGCTCATGAACTGCTCGCCCGCCACGATGCGCTGCACACCGGCGAGTTCGGCGTCCTGACCGGTGACCGGCGGGAGCGGGCTCAGACCGGCGGCCTTGAGGGCGGTGATGATGCCGCCGGCCATTCCGTCATTGGCGGAGTAGACGCCGACGACCTTGTCCTTGCCGATCGCCGAGAGCGCTCCCGCCATGTTGGTGTTGGCGTTCTCCGGCTTCCACTCCTTGGTGTCGTACTCCTTGCCGATGGTCACCTTGCCGTCCAGGACGGAGTGCGCGCCCTTCTTGAACAGCGCGGCGTTCGGGTCGGTGACGGAGCCGTTCATCATGACGACCTGGCCGTCCTTGGCCTTGTCGCCCAGGGCCTCCAGCAGCGCCTTGCCCTGGACCTTGCCGACCTCTTCGTTGTCGAAGGAGGTGTAGGCGTCGATCGGGCCCTCGGCGAGGCGGTCGTAGGCGACGACCGGGATGCCGGCCTCCTTCGCCTTCTTGACCGAGCCCGCGATGGCCTTGGCGTCGACCGCGTCGACGATCAGGACGTTCACCTTGTTGGTGATCATCGTGTCGACCTGGGAGTTCTGCGTGGTCGCGTCCTGCTTGGCGTTGGCGTAGACGACCTCGGCCTTGCCGCCCGTCAGATCGGAGACCTTCTTCTCGATCAGCGGCTTGTCGAACTTCTCGTAGCGCGCGGTCTGGTTCTCCGGCAGGAGCAGACCGACCTTGATGGCGTCGCCCGCCGCGGCGCCCGAAGGCTTCTTCTCGCCGCCCGCTTCCTTGGCACTGCCACAGGCGGCCAGCGAAACGGCCATGGCACCGGCGGCGACGGCTACGGCGGCTCTACGCATACGCGTGTTCATTACTTGAACCTCCCTGACGAGGCCGCAACGTTGCGGCCGAGGTGGATGTGAGTCAACCCCGGCCGCAACTTTGCCGTCAAGGAGTGAATCCTTAACGAGATGACAACGGTGCCATCCGTTATCTAACTGAAGACATGACGGCGGGAGCGCGCACGCCCATTCCATTTTCCGCCAAAAGCGTCGAATCGCCCATCTCGCTCAGTACGAGGGCCAGCGCGCCGAGCACTTCCGCGCGGCCGCCCAACGAGCCCGTCAGGACGGACAGCTGGCGCGCCGCGCTGGGAATCGCGTACCTCCCCACTGATTCACGGATCGGGGCCAGGACGAGTTCACCCGCTTCGGCGAGCGATCCCCCCAGCACCACCCGGCTGGGGTTCAGCAGGTTGCACAGGCTGGCCACGCCGCTGCCGATGTGCCGGCCGACGTCGGTGACGACCCGGCGGCAGCCCGGGTCCCCGCCGCGGGCCAGCTCGACCACCCGCTCCATCGTCAGCTCCGGCCCGTGACTGCTCTGGAGGAGCGGCAGCACGTAGCGGGCGGCGGCGAAGGTCTCCAGGCAGCCGCGGTTGCCGCAGCGGCAGACCGGCCCGGACTCGTCCAGGGTGATGTGCCCGATCTCCCCGGCGGTGCCGCCGGGACCCCGGTAGATCTGGCCGTTGATCACCAGGCCCGCGCCCACACCGCTCGCGACCTTGATGTACGCCAGGTCCTTGACCCCCCGGCCGCTGCCCCAGACCAGCTCGCCCAGCGCCCCGAGGTTCGCGTCGTTGTCCACGTACACGGGCACGCCCAGGCGCTGCGAGAGCTCCTGGCGCGGGTTGATCCCGGCCCAGCCCGGCAGGATCGCGGTGGAGCCGAGGGTCCCGGACTCCACGTCGATGGGCCCGGGGACGCCGAGCCCCACGCCGATGACCTTGTCCCGGCTGACGCCGACCCCCTGGACCAGCCGTCCGACCAGCGCTTCCGCCCGGTCGAAGCCGTCCACCCAGGAGGCGTCCACGTCCAGCGGCTCGGACTCCTCGGCCAGTACCTGGTGGGCGAGGTTGCCGACGGCCACCCGCAGGTGGGTGTGGCCGAAGTCCACGCCGATCACGATGCCCGCGTCCCCGCTGAGCGAGACGCTGCGGGCCCGGCGGCCACCGGCCGAGGTGTCGGTGACCTCCACGGTCCCGGCGTCCTTGAGCTCGCGGACGATGTTGGAGACCGTGGCCGCCGACAGTCCGGTGGTACGGGCGATCTCCGCCTGGGTCAGCGAACCCGCGAGGCGCACGGCCCGCACGACCCGTTCGAGGTTCGCGCGATGCAGCGAGGACTGCGATCCGGGAGTCTGCACGACTCATCCACTCCTGCCCATAAGCGACGGCCAGCCGTCGCCCCCCGGCCGGTCGTCGCGGCTGTGCGCTCCGAGACCCCGGCGTCTCTCCAACTTGTGAACCTTAAGTCGAGCCTTTGGCTATCCAGACGTCAAGAGGCTGACGCAGCACGAATGGGACACCACTGACCAAAAGGAGGAACTGGGGCCTCCTGGATCGTGCTACGGTCGCTGAGGCGCCGGTCCTCTGCGGCCTTTCCGGCCGGACCTGGCGCCCTGTGATGACGGCGCTACGCGAGGAGGTGTTCGGGATGAGTCCCGATCGAAGTCCTCGCAGCGCCCGCGTCAGCTGATCCGTTGACCAGCTGACCTGTATCCGATTCCGCACGGCCCCACCGGGCCCGGCGGCCCTTCGCCGCCTGCGTGCATCTTTTCATTCCTTCCGCATGCCCTGCACCTCGTGACGGGCGTGCGTCCTCCATGCCCACCGGCGCGTCCGGGGCCCTGCGTGCCCTCCCGCGCCGACCCATGATCACTCCACGTGACCGCTCGGCTCCGCGCTGCCCGGACACCGTGGAGGGAGGTATTCGTCATGACCATGCTCACCCCCCGTTCCCCCGCGAAGCTCGCACCGCCGGGCCGCTCCCGCCGCGAGCGCAAGGCCGCCGAGCTGGAGGCCGGCACCCGCCGCGTCGGCGAGCGCCTCGCCGACGTCAGTTCCCGCCCGGCCGTCCGGGTCCTCCAGGACGTGGACACCTCGCGCGGCGGCCTCACCCACGCCGAGGCGGCGCTGCGGCTGGAGCGCCACGGCGCCAACACCATCGCCCACGAGCGGGCCCCGCGCTGGTTCGCCCAGCTCGCCAAGGCGTTCTGGAACCCCTTCATCGGCGTCCTGGTCTTCCTGGCCGCCGTCATGTTCTGGCAGGACCCCGCCGATCCGGGCGTCGTCATCCTCTCCGCGATGGTGGGGATCAGCGGTCTCCTGCGCTTCTGGCAGGAGTACCGCTCGGGCCGGGCGGCCGACGCGCTGAAGAAGCTCGTCACCACCACCTGCGCGGTGCAGCGCCGGGCGGGCAGCGGATCGGCCCCCACCACCTTCGAGGTGCCTCTGGAGCAGGTGGTCCCGGGCGACCTGGTCAAGCTGGCCGCCGGCGACCTGATCCCGGCCGACCTGCGCCTGCTGACCTCGAAGGACCTGATGGTCTCGCAGGCCTCGCTGTCCGGCGAGTCCCTGCCGGTGGCCAAGGCCGACACCCGCGCCGAGGACCTCGGCCAGCACGAGACGGCCGACCCGGTCGAGGCCGACAACCTCTGCCTGATGGGGACCTCGGTCACCTCCGGCACCGCGACCGGCGTGGTCGTGGCCACCGGCGGCGACACCTACTTCGGCTCCATGGCCGGCTCGCTGGCCGGCGAGCGCCCGCAGACCAACTTCGACGACGGCGTGCGCAAGGTCAGCTTCCTGCTGATCCGCTTCATGCTGGTCATGGTCCCGGTCGTCTTCATGGTCAACGGCTTCACCAAGGGCGACTGGGACGAGGCGTTCCTCTTCGCCGTCGCCGTGGCGGTCGGGCTCACCCCCGAGATGCTGCCGATGGTGGTCTCCGCGAACCTGGCGCGCGGGGCGGTGGCCATGTCCCGGCGCAAGGTCGTCGTCAAGCGGCTCAACGCGATCCAGAACCTGGGCGCGATGGACGTCCTGTGCACCGACAAGACCGGCACCCTCACCGAGGACCGCATCGCCTTGGACCGCTACCTGGACGTGCACGGCGCCGAGGACGCCGAGGTGCTGGAGTACGGCTACCTCAACGCCCACTTCCAGACGGGCCTGAAGAACCTGATGGACCAGGCGGTCATCGACCGCGTGGATGAGGTCGAGGAGGTTGTCGTCGACGCACGGTTCTCGATGGTCGACGAGATCCCCTTCGACTTCGCCCGGCGCCGGATGTCCGTGGTCCTCAACCGCAACAGCGTGCTGGGCGCGGGCGGCCGGGCCGAGCACGTCATGATCACCAAGGGTGCGGTGGAGGAGGTCCTCGACCTGTGCACCCACCTGCGCGACCGCGGCGAGAGCGTCGAGCTCACCGAGCGGCTGCGGCAGGACGTCACCCGGCTCGCCGAGGAGAACAACCGGCGGGGCCTGCGGGTCCTGGCCGTCGCCACCCGCACGGTGGACGCGCCGCGCGCCGCCTACTGCGTCGCCGACGAGGAGCGGCTGACGCTGGTCGGCTTCCTCGCCTTCCTCGACCCGCCGAAGGCCTCCGCGGCCACGGCCCTGCGGGGCCTGGCCGACAAGGGCATCGCGGTCAAGGTGGTCACCGGCGACAACGAGCTGGTGGCGGCCCGGGTCTGCGCGGACGTCGGCATCGAGGTGGGCCACGTGGTCTCCGGCTGCGAGCTGGACGCCCTCGACGAGGAGGCGCTGCGCGCGCTGGCCGCCCGTACGACGGTCTTCGCCAAGGTCAACCCCGTCCAGAAGGCCCGCATCGTACGGGCGCTGCGGGCCGAGGGGCACACCGTCGGCTTCCTCGGCGACGGCATCAACGACGCGGCCGCCCTGCGCGAAGCCGACGTCGGCATCTCCGTCGACACCGCCGTCGACATCGCCAAGGAGTCGGCGGACATCATCCTGCTGGAGAAGGACCTGACGGTCCTGGAGCAGGGCGTCGTCCAGGGCCGGACCACCTTCGGCAACACCATCAAGTACATCAAGATGACGGCCTCCTCGAACTTCGGCAACGTCTTCTCGGTGCTGGTGGCGAGCGCGTTCATCCCCTTCCAGCCGATGCTCGCGATCATGCTGCTGGTGCAGAACCTGGTCTACGACATCGCCCAGCTGGCCACCCCGTGGGACCGGATGGACGAGGAGTACCTGCGCAAGCCCCGCAACTGGGACGCCAAGGGCATCTTCCGCTTCATGGTGACCATCGGACCCATCAGCTCGATCTTCGACATCGCGATGTTCGTGATCATGTGGAACGTCTTCGCCACCGACAACGAGGCCGCCCAGTCGCTCTTCCAGTCCGGCTGGTTCGTCGAGGGCCTGCTCTCGCAGACCCTGATCGTCCACATGATCCGTACCCGCAAGATCCCCTTCGTCCAGTCCCGCGCCTCCTGGCCGGTGATGGTGATGACCGTCCTCGCGGTGCTGACCGGGCTCTGGCTGCCCTTCTCGCCGCTGGCTCCCTCGCTGGGCTTCGTGGCCCTGCCGGCGGGCTACTTCCCCTGGCTCATCGGCGTGCTGCTCGCCTACTGCACGCTCACCCAGCTGGTGAAGACCTGGTACATCCGCACGTTCAAGACCTGGCTGTAGGAGGGGGAAGGACCGATGACACTGCTCACGGAGTGGGAGATGGCCGGGCACCTGGCGGCCGCGCTCGGGTTCGGGGCGGTCATCGGCCTGGAACGGCAGTGGCGGGCCCGGATGGCGGGCCTGCGGACCAACGCCCTGGTGGCGGGCGGGGCCGCGCTGTTCGTGCTGCTCTCGCAGTACGGGTTCCTCGGCGCGGTCTCCGAGGTGAACTACGACGGCTCCCGGGTCGCCGCCCAGATCGTCTCGGGGATCGGCTTCCTGGGCGCCGGGGTGATCATGCGGGACGGGCTGAGCGTGCGCGGGCTGAACACGGCCGCCACCCTGTGGTGTTCGGCCGCGGTCGGCTGCCTGGCCGGTGTCGGCCTGTTCGTCCTGGCCGCCTTCGGCACGGCGGGCGTGGTGGGGGCGAACCTCCTGCTGCGCCCGCTGGGCCGGCGCCTGGACCGCGAACCGCGCGGCGGGGCGGAGGTGGCCACCGACTTCCACTTCGAGGCCGTGTGCCTGGAGGCGGAGGAGGCCCACATCCGCCACCGGCTGGTCGACGCGCTCGGCCGGCCCGGCTACACGCTGCGCTCGATCCGCAGCCAGGACGGCCCGGGGGCCGGCCTGGTCACGGTGTCCGCGCTGCTGACCGCCGAAGGGGCGGCGGGGGGCCGGATGCTGGAGGGAGCGGTCAGCAATCTCTCGCTCGACCCCTCGGTCTCGGCGGTCAGCTGGTCGGTGGTACCCGACTCCACGGCCTCCGCTACTTGAGGGTGGCGGAGGTCAGGCCGGCCTGGATCTGCCGCTGGAAGGAGAGGTAGACCACCAGCATCGGGATGATCGCGATGGTGGCCCCGGCGAACAGCACCGGCAGGTCCGAGGCGTAGCCCACCTGCTGCTGGAGCTGGATCAGACCCTGGGTGAGCATGTAGCGCTCGGGGTCGGAGCTGGACTGCGGCTGCATCAGCACCGCGGGCAGGATGTACTGGTTCCACTGCCCCAGGACATTGAATATCCCGACGCTGATCAGGCCGGGCTTGGCCATCGGCAGCATCACCTGGAAGAAGATCCGGGTGTCGGAGGCCCCGTCGATGACCGCCGCCTCGTGGACGGCGCTGGGCAGCGTCCGGAAGAAGGAGTGCATGAAGAAGACGGTGAAGGGCATCGAGTACGCGATGTACACGAGGATCAGGCCCTGGTAGGTGTTCAGCATGTCGAACCGCTTGACCATGAAGAACAGCGGGACGAGCGCGAGGAACACCGGGAACATCGCGCCGCTGACGAAGAAGTAGTAGATGACCCGGTTCCCCTTGAAGGGGTAGCGGGCCAGCACGTACGCCGCCATCGAGCCGAACAGCATGGTCAGCGGGACCGAGAACACCAGCACGATCAGGGTGTGGGCGAAGTAGCCGCCGATGCCCTTGGTCCAGGCCCGCCCGAAGGCGTCGAAGTGCCAGTTGGAGGGCCAGCTGAGGGCCGATCCGCCGATCTGCGCGTCCGTCTTGAAGGAACCGAGGACGAGCCAGATCAGCGGCAGGACGATCAGTATCGCCCAGAGGGCGAGGAAGCCGTGCGAGAAGACGTTGAGGACCGTCCCCTGCGACTCGCGCCCGCGGCGCCGCTCGGTCTTCACCGGTCCGCCCGAGCGTTCCGCGGCGGCCTCGCCCGGAACCTTGGTCACTGTGGTCATGAGGTCTCCCGCTCAGAACTCGATGCGCTCGCGGCGGGTGGCGCGCAGCGTGATGACGGACAGGGCCATGGTCAGCACGAGCATGACCACGCCCATGGCACAGGCGTAACCGCTCTTGCCGAAGTACAGGAAGTTGCGCATCAGCACCGTGGCCATGACCTCGCTGTGGTGGTCGGGGCCGCCGCCGAACTGGCCGGAAGTCGTCGTGGAGACGAGGACGAACATGTCCATCGCGGCGATGCCCAGGTAGACCGCGGCGGTCTGCACGGAGTCCCACAGCAGGGGCAGGGTGACCTTGAAGAAGGTCTGGGCGCGTCCGGCTCCGTCGAGCAGCGCGGCCTCGTAGATGTCCTTGGGGACGGACTGCATGGCCGCGGAGAAGAGCACGAGGTAGAAGCCGACCCCGGACCAGACCACCACGAACAGCAGGCACCACAGGACGAACTTGGGCTCGTTGAGCCATTCGATGGGGTGCTGCGCGTCGATCAGGCCCAGTCGGACGAGGAACCCGTTGAGCAGGCCGCCCTCGTCACTGCGGTAGACGGCGCCGAAGAGGACGGCGAGGATCGCGAGGGAAAGGACCTGCGGGAAGAAGTAGACGATCTTGTAGACCCGCGATCCGGCGACGCCCTGGACGCCGCCGGCCCCGCTGCGCCCGCCCGCGTTCACCATGAAGGCGAAGAAGAGGGACAGCAGGATGGTGATCACCGGGACGAACACCAGGAGCAGCAGGTTGTGCAGCAGCGCGCCGCGGAAGATCTCGTCCTTCATCAGGGCGGAGTAGTTGTCCAGACCGATGAAGTCGAAGACCGGCGACTGACCCGTCCAGTTGGTGAAGGAATATCCGAACGTCTGGATGTAGGGCCAGATGACGAAGGTCAGGTACAGCGCGAGTGGTGCGATGAGGAAGCCGGCGATGAAGCCGTACTTCCCTTTCCCCTGTGCTACTTGGCTCATGGTGTCCGTCCCTGGTGTCGCCGGGTGACCGGTGGACGTGGCGTCAGCTGCGGTGGTTGTTCTTGGCGTTCGGGTCCTTGGCCGCCTTGTCTACCGCAGCCTGGGCCCGCTTGATCCACTCCTTCGGCTGGATCCGCTGGGCCATCAGCTCATTGGACGCGTTCTCGAGCTCCGTGCCCATCTCGCTGTACCACTCGGTGTAGAGGTAGTTGAAGGTGTTGTCGCCTGCGCCCTTGAGCGCCTCGACGGCGGACTGGGTGCCCGGGCGGAGCTTGACCGCCGGGTCCACGCCGTCCTTGACGACGGTGAGCGAGTTGGCCTGCTGCGCGAAGAGGGTCGACCATTCGCGCGAGAGCATCGAGCGCAGGAACTCCAGGCCGCCGGCCTTGTTGCCCGCCTTCTCCGGGACGATGAAGGGCTCGCCCGCCCCGGCCCTGATGGCCTCGAAGGGGAGCTTGCTGTCGGCGAGGACGGGCACCGGGAGGAACTTCATGTCGAAGTCCTCGGGGGTCTGCTTGAGCTGCTCGTTCTCCAGCCAGGAGCCGGAGGGGATGAAGGCGGCCTTGTACTGGTTCCAGGCGGTCTGGGACTCCGTGTGGGTCAGGCCGTTGGTGCCCGGCATCAGGAGGCCCTTCTCGACGACCTCGTAGACGGCCTCGACGGCGGCCAGGGCCGCGGCGCTGCCCTCGAAGGCGTTGGGCTCCAGGTTGTCGATCGCCTTCATGGCCTCCAGGCCGCCCTTCTTGGCGATCAGGTCCATGATGACGACGTTGATGTAGTACGGGAACTTGCCCTGGTGGGCGAGGCCGCCGATGCCCGCCTCCTTGGCCTTGGTGCAGACGGCCAGGAACTCGTCCCAGGTCTTGGGCGCGGTCCAGCCCTTGTCCTTGAAGAGCTTGCCGGAGTACCAGAAGCCGAAGACGGTGTAGACGTAGTTCAGGGCGACGAACTTGCCGCCCTGGGTGCCCTGTTCGACGGTGCCGGCGATCAGGGTGTCGCGGACCTTCTTCGACGGGTCGTCGAGGGAGGGCGCGTCGAGGACCACCGCGAGGTCGGCGAGCTGGCCGCCCTTGGCCAGGACGTCGAGCTTGATCTGCTGGGCGCCCGCGTCGTCGACGACGTCCGGGGGGGTGCCGCCGTTGAAGCGGGGCTGGAGCTTGGCCGTGATCTCCTGGGTGCCCAGGTGGGCGCTGGTGGTGCCCCACTTCTTGTCGAACGCCGCTTCCCAGGCCTTCGCGTAGTCGTCCCCGAAGCCGCCCTTGAAGACGACCACCTCCAGCTTGCCGCCCTTGGCGACGCCGAAAGGGTTCTCCTTGCTCACCAGCCCCTTGTCGGGGCCCTTCGTGGAGGTGTCGTCCCCGCCGGAGGCGCAGGCGGACAGGAAGCTCATCGTCGGGACGGCGATCAGTCCGAGCGCCGCCGAGCGCTTGATCAGGTCGCGACGTCCGAGGCCCTCACCAGTGGATCCCATGCTCATGTCCTCGCCTTCGTCAGAAGTGTGAAGGAGGCCGGAAATCACGGCCAGCGCCGTGCATGCGGACGTCACCGCAGGTCCCCGCCCATCCCCCGGTCCGGTGCCGTTCGAAGCTCGGTGGGCCGGACGGGCACAGGTATAGTCCACTTCCGCTCGTGTGAGCAAGATCATGCACAGACATGTCCGTCAGCTTTTCCGAGTTGAGACCTCTCCGAAACCTCACTCCGGCTCCGGGTACGCGAAAGGGCCGTACCCCCTGTGCGGGGATACGGCCCTCTGGTGCCGCGGGGCGACCCGGCGGTGACTAGCCGCGGATCAAGTTGCGGAGCACGTACTGCATGATGCCGCCGTTGCGGTAGTAGTCGGCCTCACCCGGCGTGTCGATGCGGACGACCGCGTCGAACTCCACGCCGGTGTCGGTGGTGACCTTGACCGTGCGCGGGGTGGTGCCGTTGTTCAGCTCCTCCACACCGGTGAAGGAGAAGGTCTCCTCGCCGGTGAGGCCCAGGGAGGCCGCGGTGGCGCCCTCGGGGAACTGCAGGGGCAGGACGCCCATGCCGATCAGGTTCGAGCGGTGGATGCGCTCGTAGGACTCGGCGATGACGGCCTTGACGCCGAGCAGCGCGGTGCCCTTGGCGGCCCAGTCGCGGGACGAGCCCGAGCCGTACTCCTTGCCCGCCAGGATGACCAGCGGGATGCCGGCGGCCTGGTAGTTCTGGGAGGCGTCGTAGATGAAGGAGACCGGAGCGCCCTCGACGGTGAAGTCGCGGGTGAAGCCGCCCTCGGTGCCCTCGGCGATCTGGTTCCGCAGGCGGATGTTCGCGAAGGTGCCGCGGATCATGACCTCGTGGTTGCCGCGGCGGGAACCGTAGGAGTTGAAGTCGCGGCGCTCGACGCCGTGCTCCGTGAGGTACTTGCCGGCCGGGGTGTCGGCCTTGATCGCACCGGCCGGGGAGATGTGGTCGGTGGTGACCGAGTCGCCCAGCTTCGCCAGCACGCGGGCGCCGGCGATGTCGGAGACCGGGGTGGTCTCCATCGTCATGCCCTCGAAGTAAGGGGGCTTGCGCACGTAGGTGGACTGCGGGTCCCACTCGAAGGTGTTGCCGGTGGGGATGGACAGCGCCTGCCACTGGGCGTCGCCCGCGAAGACGTCCTGGTAGGACTTGTTGAACATGTCCTCGCCGATGGCGTTCGCCACGACGTCGTTGACCTCGGCCTCGGAGGGCCAGATGTCCTGGAGGTAGACCGGCTTGCCGTCGGTGTCGGTGCCCAGGGCGTCCTTGGTGATGTCCACCTTCATGGAGCCCGCGATGGCGTACGCGACGACCAGCGGCGGGGAGGCCAGGTAGTTCATCTTGACGTCGGGGTTGATGCGGCCCTCGAAGTTGCGGTTGCCCGAGAGCACCGAGGTGACGGCAAGGTCGGCCTCGTTGATCGCCTTCGAGATCTCCTCGTCCAGCGGACCGGAGTTGCCGATGCAGGTGGTGCAGCCGTACCCGACGAGGTTGAAGCCCATCTTGTCGAGGTACGGGGTCAGGCCGGCCTTGTCGAAGTAGTCGGTGACGACCTTCGAGCCCGGGGCCAGGGTGGTCTTGACCCAGGGCTTGCGGGTCAGGCCCTTCTCGGACGCCTTCTTCGCCACGAGCGCCGCGGCGACCATGACGTAGGGGTTCGAGGTGTTGGTGCAGGAGGTGATCGCGGCGACGGTGACGGCGCCGTGGTCGATCTCGAAGGAGGTGCCGTCGGCCAGGGTCACCGGGGTGGGCTTGGTGGGCACACCGTTGGAGGTCGCCGGGGCGTCGGACGCCGGGAAGGACTCCTTGCCGGCCTCCTCGTCGTCGCTGACGTAGTTGCGCACGTCCAGCGCGAACTGCTGCGAGGCGTTGGCGAGGACGATGCGGTCCTGCGGGCGCTTGGGGCCGGCGATGGAGGGGACGACCGTGGAGAGGTCGAGCTCCAGCTTCTCGGAGAAGTCCGGCTCGGCGGCCGGGTCCAGCCACAGACCCTGCTCCTTGGCGTACGCCTCGACGAGCGCGACCTGCTGGGCGTCGCGGCCGGTCAGGCGCAGGTACTTCAGGGTCTCGTCGTCGATCGGGAAGATCGCGGCGGTGGAACCGAACTCCGGCGACATGTTGCCGATGGTGGCGCGGTTCGCGAGGGAGGTGGCGGAGACGCCCTCACCGTAGAACTCGACGAACTTGCCGACGACGCCGTGCTTGCGCAGCATCTCGGTGATCGTCAGCACGAGGTCGGTGGCGGTGGTGCCGGCCGGCAGCTCGCCGGTCAGCTTGAAGCCCACCACGCGCGGGATCAGCATGGAGACCGGCTGGCCGAGCATCGCGGCCTCGGCCTCGATGCCGCCGACGCCCCAGCCCAGCACGCCCAGGCCGTTGACCATGGTGGTGTGCGAGTCGGTGCCGACGAGGGTGTCGGGGTACGCCTGGCCGCCGCGGACCATGACCGTACGGGCCAGGTGCTCGATGTTGACCTGGTGGACGATGCCGGTGCCCGGGGGGACGACCTTGAACTCGTCGAAGGCGGTCTGGCCCCAGCGCAGGAACTGGTAGCGCTCCTTGTTGCGGCCGTACTCCAGCTCCACGTTCTGGGCGAACGCGTCGTTGGTGCCGAACTTGTCGGCGATGACGGAGTGGTCGATGACCAGCTCGGCCGGGGCCAGCGGGTTGATCTTGGAGGGGTCGCCGCCGAGGGCCTTCACGGCCTCGCGCATGGTGGCGAGGTCGACGACGCAGGGGACGCCGGTGAAGTCCTGCATGATCACGCGGGCCGGCGTGAACTGGATCTCCTGGCTGGGCTGGGCCTGGGAGTCCCAGCCACCGAGCGCCCGGATGTGGTCGGCGGTGATGTTCGCGCCGTCCTCGGTGCGGAGCAGGTTCTCCAGAAGGACCTTCAGGCTGTAGGGAAGGCGCGCGGCGCCCTCGACCTTGTCCAGCCGGAAGATCTCGTACGACTCGTCGCCCACCTGCAGCGTGCTGCGGGCGTCGAAGCTGTTCGCCGACACGACAGTCTCCTTCATGCATGATTTTTCGCGCGTATTACCGCAATCCTGCCGCCACGCCCTCTGGCCAATCCGCTAAGGCAGGGCTAAGTTAGGTAACCCTTACCAGCGGGGGCGGCTGCGGTGCGCCTTCGGCAGATATCTCGATGTCGAGATAACTCTAGTACATCGCCGCGCCCTGGGTGATGCGGCATGGGCCACAACAGCACCGGCCCCTCGGGCTCTCACCGCGAGGGGGTGGAGGAGGACGCGCGCACCGTCAGCGCGGCCGGGACGGTCCGCTGCCCCGGCGCCGCGTCCTGCGGGGACTCCAGCAGCCCCACCAGCGCGGCCACGGCGCTCCGGCCGATCACGTCCGGCCGCAGGGTCACGGTGCTGACGGGCGGATCTCCCGCCGCGTACGAGGGGTCCTCGCTCGCGCAGACCAGCCGCAGCTCCTCCGGCACCCGCAGCCCGTGCCGCGCGGCGGCGGCCAGCACCTGGCGGCCGCCCGGATCGTAGACGCAGTACACGGCGTCGGGACGGGAGGGCGCGGCGAAGATGGGGTCGAAGGCGTGCCCCGGGGCGTCCTCGGGGTCGAACGGGACCACGAGCGGCCGCGCCCCGCGCGCGGCGCACCAGCGGGCGTAGGCCTCGGTGACGGCCCCGGTGTAGTACTCCCGGCCGTACGCCGAATGCAGGGCGATCCGCCGGGCCCCGGAGGCGGCGAGGTGGTCGAGGACTGCGTGGGTGGTGGCCTCGTGGTCGTTGTCCACCCATATGTCCGCGGGCCGGGGGTCCGGGGGGCGGCCGTCGAAGACCACCGGCAGGCCCCGGGCCCGCAGGGCGCGGAGCACCGGATCGCCGGCCGGGCTGTCGAGCAGCAGCATCCCGTCGACGGCCAGGGTGTGCCACAGCGGCTCGGCGCCCCGGTCGGCGGGCAGCACGGTGAGGGCGTAGCCACGGGCGTGGGCGGCCGCGGTGGCGGCGGTCAGCAGCCGGGAGAAGTAGGCGACCTCGACGTAGTTCCAGGCGGAGCCCGCGTACGTGGTGACGGCGAGGCCGAGCGTACGGGTGCGGGGGCCGCGCCGGCCGCCGTAGCCGAGGGCGGCCGCCACCTCGCGGACCCGGCGGCGGGTGGACTCGCCGACGCGGCCGGTGCCGCCCAGGGCGTGCGAGACCGTCGCCGTGGAGACCTCGGCGGCGCGCGCGATGTCGGCGATGGTCGGTACGGGCCCGGGCACGGGGTCATCGTACGGAGGGCGGTGCGGATTTCGTCGGTCGCGGAGGGTTCTGGTTAAGGGGTTAATCACCCAGTGTCCTGGCCACACCGACCTTTGGAGTGGCCGTGACCTCTTCTGCATCCGCTTCCGTACCGCATTCTGGTTCCGCTTCCGGTTCCGGTTCCGCTTCTGGTTCCGCTTCTGGTTCCTCGTTCGCTTCCGCTCCGCCCTTCTCCCGGCGCGGGCTCCTCGGGGCCGTCGGGGCGGCGGGGGCGGCCGGTCTGCTGGGGGCCGGGCCGGCCGCGGCCGACCCTTCGGGCGCCGGGTCCTCCGGCGGGCGCGGCTCGGCCGCCCTGGTGATCCACAACGCCCGGGTGTTCACCGGGACCGCGGCCGGCGGCGCGCCGGTGGAGGCGGTCGCGGTCGGGCGGGACGGGAAGATCCTCGCGGCCGGGAGCGGGCCGGAGGTGCGCCGGCACGTCGGGCGGGACACCGAGGTCCTCGACGCCCGCGGGAACACCGTGATGAGCGGCATCCACGACGGGCACGTGCACCCGCTGGGCGCCGGCGACCGCTCGCTGCGGCCCTCCCTGGAGGGGGCGGAGACCACGCTGCCCGAACTGATGGAGCTGCTGGCCGGCTTCCTCGCCGACACCGGGGGCGCGGGCGCCGAGCCGGACCGCTGGCTGGTGGTGGAGGACTGGAATCCGGTCGGGCTGCTGCCGACGGGGAGCGTGCCGCACCACTCGATGCTGGACGCGCTGGAGACCCGTAGACCCCTGGCGCTGGTCGGCGGCGACGGCCACAACCTCTGGGCGAACCGGCGGGCCCTGGAGGTCGCCGGGATCACGGCGGCCACCCCGGACCCGGTCGGGGGCCGGATCGTGAAGGGGCCAGACGGGCAGCCGTCGGGCGTCCTGAAGGACGACGCGCAGGATCTGGTGAAGCGCCGCGTACCGGAGCCCTCCCGGGCCGAACTGGTCGCGGCCTGCGCGAAGGTGCTGGAGCTGGCGGCGGCGTCCGGGGTCACGACGATGATGGACGCCCTGGTCGGACGGCACGAGCTGGAGCTCTACCAGGCCCTGTCGGCGGCGGGGAAGCTGCCGCAGCGGATCGTGCCGGCGATCCGGCTCGACGCCGGGCAGACGACGGACCCGGCGGCGGCGCTGGCGTACGCGCGCGGGCTGCGGGGGGAGTTCGAGGGGGTCCGGGACCTGCGGTTCGGGATGGTCAAGGTGTTCCTGGACGGGGTCATCGAGTACCCGGCGCAGACGGCCGCGCTGCTGGAGCCGTACCTGGACGGCAACGGGAAGCCGACGGGGAACCGCGGCGAGCTGTACACCTCGGCGGCCGACTACGGCCGGCTGACGGCGGCGTTCAACAGGGCCGGCTGGCAGATGCACGCCCACGGGCTCGGCGACCGGGCGGTGCGGACGGCCCTGGACGGGTACGCGTACGCCCTCCGGGTGAACGGGCGGCGGGACGCGCGCAACGCCGTGGCCCACCTTCAGATCGTGGACCCGGCGGACCTGCGGCGCTTCGCGCAGCTGGGCGTGGCGGCCTGCATGCAGCTCCAGTGGGCGGCCGAGGACACCTGGACGATGGAGGCCCTGCTCCCGTACATCGGTGAGCGGCGGCACCGGTGGATGTACCCGGCGCGCAGCCTGGAGCGCGCCGGGGCCCGGCTGAGCGGCGGCTCGGACTGGCCGGTGGACGCGCTCCAGGTGTGGAACCAGCTGCGGACCGCGATCGACCGGCAGGGCGCCTTCGGTTCGGGGGCGCTGCACCGGGAGCTGGAGGGGCTGGGCCGGACCTCGGTGCTGCGGATGCACACGGCCGGGACGGCGTGGCAGCTGAGGCAGGAGGGGCTGACGGGCACGGTGGAGCCGGGCAAGGCGGCGGACCTGGTGCTGCTGGACCGGGATGTGACCCGCTGTCCGGTGGCCGACATCAGCGGGACGGGCGTACGGATGACCCTGGTCGGCGGACGCGTGGTGCACGACGCGGATTCGGCGGCGGGCCGGGCCGCCGTGGCGCGGGCGGCGCGCGCGGGATCCGGGCCGCGCCCGGCGACGTACGCGGCGGTGCACGGCGGGCGCCACCACGCCTGCGGGCACTGACGGGAGGCGGCCGGAACCGAGCGGCACTGACGGGCGGCCGGTGTGCTTACGAGGTGAGATGTCCGTAATCGGCGCGATGTTCGGAAAATCTGGTGACCTGACGGTCGGTAACACCCGTCTGCCCCACCAGAAACAGAAGGCATCTCATATCTGAGATACGGTGCATCCATGGCAGACGACTACCTCGTACGCATCGGCAAGCTCATCCGTGACGCCCGGCAGCACCGCGGCTGGACACAGAGTCAGCTCGCCGACGCACTCGGCACCAGCCAGAGCGCGGTGAACCGCATCGAACGCGGCAATCAAAACATCAGCCTTGAGATGATCGCCCGAATCGGTGAAGCACTCGACAGCGAGATCGTCTCTCTGGGCTACGCGGGACCGATGCACCTGCGCGTCGTCGGGGGCCGCCGGCTGTCCGGGGCCATCGACGTCAAGACGAGCAAGAACGCGTGCGTGGCCCTGCTGTGCGCCTCGCTCCTGAACAAGGGCCGGACCGTGCTGCGCCGCGTGGCGCGCATCGAAGAGGTCTACCGGCTCCTGGAGGTCCTGGGCTCCATCGGCGTCCGCACCCGCTGGATCAACGAGGGCGTCGACCTGGAGATCGTCCCGCCGGCCCGCCTCGACATGGACGCCATGGACGCGGACGCGGCCCGCCGCACCCGCAGCATCATCATGTTCCTCGGGCCGCTGCTGCACCGGATGGACAGCTTCAAGCTGCCCTACGCCGGCGGGTGCGACCTCGGCACCCGCACCATCGAGCCGCACATGATCGCCCTGCGCCGCTTCGGCCTGGACATCACCGCGACCGAGGGCATCTACCACGCCCAGATCGAAGCCGGGGTCTCCCCCGACCGCCCGATCGTGCTGACCGAACGCGGGGACACGGTCACCGAGAACGCCCTGCTGGCCGCGGCCCGCAACGACGGCGTCTCCGTCATCCGCAACGCCTCGTCGAACTACATGGTCCAGGACCTGTGCTTCTTCCTGGAGGCGCTGGGCGTCAAGGTCGAGGGCATCGGCACCACGACGCTCACCGTGCACGGCGTCCCCGTCATCGACGTCGACGTCGACTACTCCCCCTCCGAGGACCCGGTCGAGGCGATGAGCCTGCTGGCCGCCGCCGTCGTCACGGAGTCGGAGCTGACGATCCGCCGGGTCCCGATCGAGTTCATGGAGATCGAGCTCGCGGTCCTGGAGGAGATGGGCCTCGACCACGACCGCTCGGCGGAGTACGTGGCCGACAACGGCCGCACCCGCCTGGTCGACCTCACGGTCCGCCCCTCCAAGCTGGAGGCGCCGATCGACAAGATCCACCCGATGCCCTTCCCCGGGCTGAACATCGACAACGTCCCGTTCTTCGCGGCCATCGCCGCCGTCGCCCAGGGCCAGACCCTGATCCACGACTGGGTGTACGACAACCGGGCCATCTACCTGACGGACCTCAACCGCCTCGGCGGCCGCCTCCAGCTCCTGGACCCGCACCGCGTCCTGGTGGAGGGCCCCACCCGCTGGCGCGCCGCCGAGATGATGTGCCCCCCGGCCCTGCGCCCCGCCGTGGTCGTCCTCCTCGCCATGATGGCCGCCGAGGGCACCTCGGTCCTGCGCAACGTCTACGTCATCAACCGCGGCTACGAGGAACTCGCCGAGCGCCTCAACTCGGTCGGAGCGCAGATCGAAATCTTCCGCGACATCTAGGCATCAAGACGAAAAGGGATCAAGGAGGGCATCGCTCGAAGCCCTCGAAATAGGCCCCTGACCTGCGGAAACAGCTTCCAGCACCTGTCGACGCCTTCCCGCGTTTTCCATCGCCTTGCGCAAGACAGCCCCCGCCCCCGGAGTGATCCGGATCAGGTGGGGGCCTTCGCGTCTCCTGGCGGGGATCAGGTCAGCCGTGCTTCTCCTTCGCCTTGCGCAGCATCTGGTTGTACACCTGCGACTGCTGGTCCGACGTGATCCCCAGCTTCACCAGGATCGGATCCGACACCTCCTCCTCGACCCGCTTGTTCGCCGCGTCGAACATTTCCCGATGGCCCTCCAGCCCGACTATCCGTACCTGCTGTCTGGCGCCCCGTACGTCTCGTACATGGTCTTTGCGGTCTCGTACTCGTCAGGTTCCTCGTGGCCCGGCAGCAAGCGATGTCTGCTCATCCCGAGCACTTGACGGTTCATCAGGTCACGTGGAAGTGGGTATCCGCGTAACGGAATCGGGCGCTCTCCATGTTCTGGGATCCCTTGGCCAAGGACCGCCACCAACCACTCCTCGGCGGTACCGTCCCAGTAGACGAAGGGGACGCCATGAAGTGGAACGAGCACACCACCGGCCAGCGGATCAAGCTGCTGCGCGGAGCCGTCACTCAGGAAGAACTCGCCGAGAACGCAAGTCTGTCCATCGCCACGATCCGCAAAGCCGAACAGGACCGGGGGCAGGTCTCACTCCCCACCCTGCTGCGGCTCGCCCACGCCCTGGGCGCCGACGTCTCGGTGATCGTGGGTCAGCAGGCCCCCAGGAGGGCCATGCTCGCGGACGACCGCCTCACCCTGCGCGAACTGTCCCGAGCGGTCCACGACACCGCAGCCGGGATCGGCACCGACAGGGAACCCGTCGACTTCGCCGCCGATCTCGCAGCAGGGTGGGACGCCTACCGGGCCGGGCGCATCGGGGTCGCCGGCCAGTTCGCGACGTCCTGCGTCAGAGACGCTGCAACGGCCATCACCGCCGCACCCGAAGGCCGCCGCATGACCGCCCGCGGAGTCCTCGCCGACGCATACCGCCTCTCCGCCTACGTCGCCAACCAACTCGGTGCCCGTGACCTCGCATACGCCGCCATCGGCCACGCCGCCGACCAGGCCCGGCAGGGCGGAGACCCGGTGCGCGAGGCTTCCGTGGCCTCCGGGCGCTCGTGGGTCTACCTGCGTGACGCCCGCCTCGACGACGCCGAGCACACCGCAGGTATCTCGTACACCAGCATCGAACCGACCTACGGCGACCGGGATCCCGTACTCCTCGCCACCTACGGATGGCACGTGACCTTCGCGGCCGTCGTCGCCGCCCGCCAGGGCGACACCACCTCCGCCGATGACCTGCTGTCCCAGGGTTCCGCCGTGGCCGCACGGCTGGGGCGTGATGTCATGGTCAACGGAACCGCGTTCGGACCCGCCGCCGTCACCGCCCAGGCCGTTGGCATCGCCGTGTCCACCGGGAAGGCCGGGAAAGCCCTCCAGCTCGCCCGGGACCTGCACGACACCTCCTCTCTGCACCAGGCCGCGCAGAACCGCCTCCAGCTCGACATCGCCCTCGCCCAGTGCGACACGAAGCAGTACGACACCTGCCTGGACACCCTGCTGACGGTCTGCACGGAACACCCGGAATGGGTGCGCCACCAAACGCTCCCCGGCGTCATCGCCCAGCGCGCCGGCCACGCCACCACCTCTCGATCCCGCAAGGTCGCGAAGATCATCAGCGCCACCCTCGCCTAACTGCTACGGGGCGTAGCACTCGCACCCTCCGCGGATTCCGGTAGTGCCACCCCCGGGCCGCTCCCCGGAGCGCCGAGCCGGGACTTGCGGATAGGGGCGGCGGGCGGCTGGGAACGGTTCCTGCGCCGCAGCGAGATGCAGCCGGAGAACGAAGGGTGATCAATACCCCGCGCCCCGCGTCCCACAAGTCTCTGCCGGGGTGGCTCCACGAGGGCGCCCGCGTGTACGACCCCGGCCTGTCCGACGTGGTGTTCTCGGAGTGCACGCTGCGGCTGACCGAATTCGGCGCCGGCCGGTACGGGGACGCCGATCTCCGGGGCAACGATCTCTCCAGCATCCGCGGCGTCGCCAACCTGTCGAAGATCCGCATCACGCCCGCCCAGCGGGCCGACCTCGCCCAGGCCCTGGTGGCCGACCTCGACATCGACGTCAGCGACGACTGACCGGAGACCCACACGCCCCTGCACCTCACCCACAGCGACCCGGCCGCGCTGCGCGACCGCTGTGAAGTTGGCACCGTCCGGACCACCCGCGAGAACGAGACCGCCTACGAGTCCGGTGCAGTGGTCCCGGACGGACAGTGGCGCCGCATGACCGCTGCTGAGGTCAAGACCGCCTCGGCCCCACGCAGGCCCCTGGACAGCATCATGGTGGAGATCGTCAGGCCCCCCTTCCAGGAGGGCCAGGCCCTCGAAGACCTGACCCGGCCCCTGGGCGATCCGGACGCGGTGTACCTGGGGCAGGCCCCGGCCAAACCGGGCATGGTCACCACCACGGACAACTACGAGGACGGGCGCCTGATCGGTCTGCACCTCGACAACTGGGACAAGCTCCGCTGCTCCGACCGTCACACCGGCCGCCGCAGGCTCGCGATCAACCTGGGGCCCGGAACCCGGTACATCATCCTCGGCGCCCTGGACGCCCAGACCGTGTGCCGCGCGGTCCAAGGCGCCGGCCACGAGCACCGCTACCCCCACACCAACGACTTCCGGGCCTACGTCGCGGCTGGCTACCCCATCCGCATCATCCGTATCCGCCTCGAACCCGGCGACGGCTACATAGCCCCCACGGAGTACCTGCTGCACGACGGCTCGACCGAGGACCAGGACCAGCCGTCCGCCGCAGCGTTCTGGCTCGGCCGTTTCCCCCGCGGGCTGTTGCCCTCACTCGTCTGACCCCGCACGGCCGAGTGTCCTGCACTCCTTCGCCACCGGATCGAGGGAGTGCTCGGTCCAGCTCAGAGCGCATGCAGCACAGTTCTGGGACATGTAGGCCGTTTTCTTCGGATCTAGCAGGGTTCAGAAGGCTGCACCCCAGGAGTTCGCTGTAGAGCCGGTCCTCGTAGATTGCCCCTCGGAGACGACAGACCGCGCTGTGTGGGCGGCGGGGCGAAGGGGGAGACATGCGCGGGACGGACGCGGTGGCGGCACTTGCCGAGCTCATGCCGGTGACTGACGGGGTCGACGAGCGCGTCGACTGGGGCGAGGTCGAGGCCGTCTGGGGGACCCGATTCCCCTCGGACTACGTCCGCTTCATGGAGGTGTACGGGGCGGGGGCAATCAGCGAGACGATCAGCATCCTGCTGCCGACACCGCGTGTCGAGGGGTGGCCTTACCAAACTGACCCGGGCCTCCAGGACGAGACCGACGTCGCTCGCGAGACGTGGGAGATGCTTCGCGACGAGACCGACTTCGACGTGGACCCCGAGTCCATCGTTGCGTGGGGCGTGACCTCGGGCGCGGACATCTACTCCTGGGTGACCGCGGGCGACGACCCGGAACGATGGCCGGTCCTGATCTTCTCAAGGGGCAACGACGTCATGCGGTTGGTCCCTCTAGGGATGGCGGAGTTCCTTCATCGGCTCCTGAGCGATGCGGCGTTTCGAGAAGGGAAGATCAACATCGTCCTACCGGACGAGGCGTCCTTCGTGAACTGGCGGAACCAATAGCACGCAGACTCGGATCATCTTGCCGACCAGATGAAAATGGCAGCGAGGTGGAGCCCGGCGAGGTAGATGGTGGCGGTCTTGTCGCAGCGGGTGGCCAGGCCTCGCCACTGCTTGAGCTTGTTGATGCACCGCTCGACGGTGTTCCGCTGCTTGTAGGCCTCGCGGTCGAAGGCCGGCGGGCGGCCGCCGAACCGGCCGAGCCGTTTGCGGTTGGCGGCTTGGCCCGCGGGCTGTGGAATGACGGCCCGGATGCCGCGCCGTCGAACGTGGCGGCGAATCGCCCGGGACGAGTAGGCCTTGTCGGCCAGGACCATGTCCGGCGTGACTTTGGGACGGCCGGTCCGTCGTGGCACCCGCAACCGGGTCATGACCTGCTCGAATGCGGGCGCGTCACCTGCCTGGCCGGGCGTGATGACGAAGGCCAGAGGTCGACAACGGCTGTCGGCGGCGAGGTGGATCTTCGTGGTCAGGCCGCCGCGGGAGCGTCCGAGGGCATGGTCGGCCGGCTCGCCAGCCGGGGCCCCTCTTGGCGGGCCCCGGCGGCGTGCTGGTGAGCAGGCACGATCGTGGAATCGACCGCGACGACCCAGTGCAGGTCGCCTTCAGCGTCGGCCTGAGCCAGCAGGGTGGTGAAGACCGTCTCCCAAATGCCGTCGGCCGCCCACATCCGCAGCCGGTTATGGACACCCTCCCACGACCCGAAGTGCTCGGGCAGGTCCATCCACGGCGTCCCGGTCCGGTACTTGAACGCGATCGCGTCGATCACATGCCGGTGATCCCGCCACCGCCCACTCCGCCGAGGGATCCGGGCCGGCAGCAACGGCTCAATCCTCGCCACTGGGCGTCAGTCAACGACACACATCAACCAACGATCAGACGATCGGTAAGAAACGGCCTAGGAAGCCGACCGCCCGGGGCCCGGGCGGGACACAGCCCGAAGCCCCGAAACCACAGGCCCCGGGAAGCCTCCGCACCGGCACTGAGCCGGCCGGCGGGGGCTTCCTCGTGCCGGCAGAACCAGAGCCGTACCGGCGGATGGCGTCATGCGGTGGTCCTCCGGGTGTCGCGGGCGTACTGGGTCCAGGTCCCGGTCGGCGTGCTGTCCGGCGCCGCGGCATTGAGCTGAGCGCCGAAGGTGCGCAGCATCCCGGTGACGCGCGGGTGCCGCGTGGCGGCGTCAGTGGCGACCTTCATCGCCGTGGCCAGGGCGGGTTCGAGGTCACCCTGACCGAGCTGGGCAAGGGCGCGGCGGGTGGTCGAAGTGGCCTTCGAGCGGTACGTCCGGATGCCCGAGGACCGAGGCCAGGGCCTCGGTCCTCGGGGGTGGTCGGTCAGAGGGGCGGGCGGGGGTCGGGGGCGTCGTCGTCGGTGGCGAGGAGGCCCGTGCGGGTGGCGATGACGGCGGCCTGGAAGCGGCTCTCGGCGCCGAGGCGTTCCAGGATGTCGGCGACGCGACGGCGCACCGTGCGCAGCGACAGGCCCAGGCGGCGGGCGATGGTCTCGTCCTTGAGGCCGGCCGCGAGCAGTCTCAGCAGGGTGGTGTCGATGTCGCGGGCGGCCTGTTCGAGGGCTTCGGCCCCCAGGGTGGTGGCGTCGACGAAGACGCGGGCGTGGGTCCAGGCCTGTTCGAAGATGCCGCGCAGGTAGGCGATGAGATGGGGTTCCCGGACGACGACGGCGCCCCAGGTGGTGGTGTCCGCGGGCAGGAACGCGACGGTCTCGTCGAAGACGATGAGGCGGCCGAAGAGTTCGTGGGCCGTGCGGTACTGGCCGCCCAGGGCGGTCGCCGCGGCGACGTAGGCCTGGGTGGGGCCGTGGAAGCGGACCGAGTGCTGCTGGAGCGTGCGCATCCGGATGCCTCGTTCGAGCAGGGCGCGGTCGCGCGCCAGGGCCGGTTCGAGGTTGGCCGGGTTGCGGGAGACGTCGCCGGGCTGGCAGGCGATGACCTCGTGGCGGCAGCGGGCGGCCTCCTGTTGGAGCAGGGTGTGCACCGTCTCGATGTCGGGCAGCAGCGTCACCCCGTCCTGCCCGGTGTCGGGGACACCGGGGTGGGCGAGCCGGGTGAAGCGCTGGATCTCCTCGCGCATGGCGGCCAAACGCTGCTGGTGGACAGCGGTTTCGGCGGCGATGCGGGCCTCGGTCTCAGCGGTGAGGTCCGCGAGGGCTATCTGCGGTGGCAGGGCGTGGCCCTGCCGGGGGTCGGCCGGATCGCGGCGGACCAGATGGCGTTCGGCGAGCCGGTCCAGGGCCGCGCCGGCCTCTTGCGCGCAGATGCCGAGTGCCCGGCCGAGGTCGGTGACATCGAGGCGGCCGTGCGTGCGGACGTGGTCATAGACCCGCACATCGGTCGCGCCGGTGTCTTCCGGCCGTACTGCGTCGGTCTGGCATCCGGCCTGACCATGCGTTAGTTCCGTTTTGTCTGTTCTGATCATATTTCTCCCCCTGTCCCCCGGTGAAATGACACTTTAATGACAGGCATCACTCCTGGTTGCGGGGACGGTACTCAAGAAACAATCCAGACATCGACAAGGGCGGAACCTCCACTCCCGGGTCCCGTCGTGCGATCGAGTACCACGCCTATGACATGAAGGATCCCGTTGTGAACCAACTTCTCCGCATTGCCGTCGGCGCCGCCACCACCGTGACCGCCCTGTGTGCCCTCGCGGGACCGGCCGTCGCCGCCGGGCCCGCCGCGCCCGCCCCGGCGGGCTTCACGGCTTCCTCGAACGTCCTCCACGGGGAGGAAATCGGCATCACCAACACGTCCTGGGGCAACAGCCGCCCCACCCCCGAACTGCACTGACCGCAGCGGGGACAGCGACACCGGCGCAACTACGCGCGTAGCCCGGCGGGCGACACGGACGCCGCCCGGGCGCTGCCGGCGGGCCGGCCGGCCGTCGAGATGACACCCCACGACCACCGGGCGGTACGGCCGTGCGCCGTGCCCGGACGTGTCCCGCACCCCTTGCGCCGCCCCCGGGCCGCCCCCGCCTCCGCCCCCGCCTCCGCGAAGCGAGGCGCCGCCGGCGCACCGGGGCCCGCGCCCGGCTCTCCGTAGCCGCTCCGTAGCCGCTCCGTCAGCCGCTCCGTCAGCAACGCCGCGCGCGAGGGTGCGCCCGTTCGCCATGCCCGATCCAAGGAGTCCCCTGTGACTGTTCTGCCCCTGTGCGCCCCCGCGTGGCCGCGCCCGGCCGGCGCGGCGCCCCGAGCGGGGTGGGTGCGGTGACCACCGACCTCGAAACGGCCGGCCCCGGCACCGGACGGGACCACGCCGGCGCCGCGTCCGGCGGCCTGCGCCTCGTCGAGACCGTCACGGGACCGGCGACCCCCGCCGAGGTGCGCGACGCCGTGACCGAAGTCCTCGCCGCGCACTCCCCCGTGACGGCGTGGCACACGGCCGACGCTCCCGACGGCCTGTCCCGCGCCATGGGCATCCGGATCGCGGGGCACCGCGTACACCTGGCCCTGGAACCGGCCGCGCCCGCCCGGCACCGCACCCTGGACCCCGTCGTGCCGGAGCCCGGGCTGTGGCGGACCTCCGTGCTGAGCGACGCCCCGGCGGGTGCCGCGCTGCCCGCGCCGGTACGGCAGATCGTCGCGGCGGTACGGGAGCGGGCCGACCGGCTCACCCGCGAGGAGGTCGCCGCCGTCTGGTCCTCGATGCCGCTGCTGCGCCACTTCGCGGACCGGGGACCGGAGATCGGCGACTGGGCGCTCGTCTTCCGCGACCACTACGTCGAGAACAGCGTCGGCTTCCTCCTCGCGGCGGAGCGGGCCGGCATCCCCGCCGAATGGATCTACGCCCTGGCCAAGGGGGACCGCACCGCGGGCCGCCACCGGGTGCACGCCTGGTTCCGCGCCCGCGGCTACCGCAGCGCCGTCCTCGACAACTCCGTCATCGACGGCACCGCCCCCGGCCAGGAGGTCGCGGCCGCGCAGGTGGTGGCCGCCGACGTCGACCGCTTCATCGCCGCCGCCCACCGCGCCGGACGCCGGGTGCTGGTCATCGACGACGGCGGGCTGCTCGCCCGCGCCCAGGGGCCCGCCCGGCTGGTGAGCGAGCCCGTGGACGCCGTGGTCGAACTCACCGTCAGCGGCCTCAAGCGGATCGGAGCCGGCGCGCTCCCCTGCGTCCCCGTCTTCAACATCGCCCGCTCCCAGCTCAAGAGCCTGCTGTCGTACGAGGAGATCGCCGACTCCTGTCTGCGCCGGCTGCGCGAGCTGGTGCCGGGACAGAAGTTCATCGGCCGCCGCGTCGTCGCCGTGGGCTTCGGCACGCTCGGCTCCCGGCTCGCCCGCCGCCTGCGCTCCCTGGGCTGCCGGGTCACCGTCGTGGACCAGGACACGCTCGCCCTGATCCAGGCCGCCGAGCAGGGCTTCGAGACCGAACCGACGCTGGCCGCGGCGCTGCGGCGCTGCACCCCCTTCCTGGTGACGGGCAGTACGGGCGAACCGCTGCTGGGCGGCGAGGAGCTGGCGCTCCTGCCCGACGGCGTGCTCCTCGCCGGCTTCGCCACCAAGGACTTCAGCCTCCTGAGCACCGGCGGCGCCGGGGACGGCGCCGAGACGCTGACCGGCGTCGGAGTCCGCTACCGGCTCCCCGACGGCGGCCGGGCCACGCTCCTGGGCGACGGCCGCTCGCTCAACCTCTTCGACTACGAGGGCATCCCGAACGGCGGCTACGACGCCTACCGGGCCGGCACCCTGATCGCGGTCCGCGAACTGTGCCGCCGGGCCGACACGCTCGCTCCGGGGGTGCACGTCGACGAGGTCGACGAGGCCGTCCGGACGGCCGGCCTGTTCGAGGCGTACTACGACACCTACATCGCCGACACGGCCCCCGGCCGCGCCGGGGCCGCCCCGCAAGCGACGGCGGCAACGGCGGCGGGGGCGGCGCGCCCGTGACCGCGACCGCGACGGGACACGCCTGTGTCGTCGGCTACGGCAGCGTGGGACGGCTGCACGCCGAGGTCCTCACCCGGATGGGGCTGCGGGTCAGCGTGCTGGACCCGCGGCCCGCGCAGCCCCCCGGCCCGGCGGTGACGTGGTGGCGCGCCATCGGGCAGGTCCCCGACGTGCGGGACATCGACGTCTGGGTGGTGTGCACGCCGACCCACACCCACCTGCCCGTCGTGGCCCGCGTGCTGGCCCAGGACGCCGCCGCCCGCATCGTGGTGGAGAAGCCCGCCTGCCGCGCCGGGGAGACCACCGCGCTCCTGGACCTGCTGGCCACGCTGCCGGCCGCCCGGGTCGTCGTGATGAACCAGTACCGGGAGGCCGCCGTCCTGTCCGCGATGGCGCGGCTCGTCGCCCGCGAGGCGCCGGGCGAACCCATCCGGGCGCTGCGCGTCGCGTTCACCAAGGACCGCAGGCCCGACGTCGCCCGGGGCCGCTTCGTCGACCGGGACCACGGCGTCTTCGGGTACGAGTGGCTGCACATGCTCGCCGCGCTCGGACACTTCCTGCCCGCCCCCGTCTACGACGCCTACCTGCGCGGTCCCGTGGCACCCGGCTCGCTGCGCACGGCGTACGACCCCGCCCTGGCCCTGGCCGCCGCGCACGAACGCGCCACGGTGCGCGGCGTGGCGGTGGAGCTGTTCTCCACGGTGGCGGGCGAGGGGGTCGAGGCCGCGCTCCCGAGGCCCGGCTGGACCCGCGACTACCCGACGGCGACGGGGGAACGCCAGCGCCTGGTCCGGGTGGAGACGGCGTCCGCCCGCTTCACCGCGGAGCTGGAACCGCTCGGCGGCCCCGAGCGCGAGCCGGTCCGCCGTGACGTGCACCGGATCACCGTACGGACCTCGGCCGGGGACCGCCGGCTGGAGGTCGCCGACCCGCTGATCAAGAACGCCTGGGCCGGACTGCTCGCGGCCCTGTCGGCCGTCGACTGCCCGCCGCCCGACCTGCGCGCGCTGCACCGGATCGCCTCCCTGGTCGGCGCCGCCCGGAGCGCCGATCCGGCCCGGAGCGCCGACCAGGCCCGGGGCGGCGCGGACCTGGTCGGGCACCCGCCCGCCGGAAGCCGTCCGGCCCGCGCCCCGGCCGGGTCCGTCTTCATGCCCCGACAGGAGTCCGCATGACCCACGTCTGTTTCGTCGTCGTCCAGGACGAGTTCGAGCGCCATTTCCTCCAGCAGCCCCTGGACGTGCTCAACGCCGCGGCGGTCCTGAAGGGGGACGGGGTCGCGGTGAGCCTGTGGGACCGCCGGCTCCACCCGCTGCCCGCCGGGGGCCACGCCCCCGACCTGGTCGTCGTGGTGACCGCCGTCGCCGACCGGGCCCAGTGCTACCCGCTGGACCTCACCCCGGTGCGGGAAGCGGTGAGCGCGGTGCGCGGCCTGTGGCCCGGCGCGACGGTGCTCGCCTGCGGACCGCACCCGACGCACCTGCCGTCGGCGAGCCTGCGCGAACTGGGCGTGGACCACGTCGCCCGGGGCGAGGCCGACTCCGCCGCCGTCCAGGCCGTACGCGACATCCTGCGCCGGCGGGCCCTCACCCCCGTGCTGCCCCCGGCCGGCACCTACCCGGATCTGCCGGCCGACCAGTGGCCGCTGCCCGCGTACGAACTCATCGACCCGCAGGCCTACACGGCCGAGGTCGTCGTGGACGGGCGGACCCGCCGGGCGGCGTGCGGCCTGGTCATGGGCGTACGCGGGTGCAGTTACGGATGCTCCTTCTGCCACCTGCCGTTCGGCTCCCGGATGCGGGACCGGCCGGCCGCGCAGACGCTCGCCGAGACCGCGGCCCTCGCGGCGCGCGGCGTCGAGTCGGTCTTCTTCCTCGACTACGTCTTCGGGCTGCACCGCACGTTCTACGACGACCTGTGCCGCGGCCTGACCGGTTCCGGGGTCGAGTGGACCGGCCAGACCCGCGCCGAGGTGGTGCTGCGCACCGACGTCCGGCGCTGGGCGGAGGCCGGCTGCCGGGGCATGTGGCTGGGCGCGGAGTCCCCCGGGGTCGCCGATACCGGGGTGGGCAAGCGGGTGCCGCCGCAGAAGGTGTCCGAGGCCATCCACAAGCTCCAGGACGCGGGGATCAAGCCCTTCGCCTTCGTCCTGCTGGGCCTGCCCGACGATCCGGCCTGTGCCAGTGGCGAGCTGGTGGACTGGGCGGCCGGGCTGCCCGCCGACTTCGGGCTCAACCAGCTCGTCCTGCGGCCGGGGACCTCGCTCTACGACCGGCTCGCCCCCGACTACAACGACGGCCGCACCCCCGTCTCGTGGGCCGAGGTCGCCGAGGTCACCCGGCGCTACCGGCAGGCGTACCCGACCGACCTGGACGCCCAGTGGGACCGGCTGACCGCCCTGCCCAACTACCTGGGCAACGCGATGGCGGCCGCGTGAGGCCCGCCGAACCCCCCGTTCTCGACGCCGAGGAGAAGGACAGCCTGTGCGCGCGCTGCTGATGTGCGGTCTGGGACCGAGCTACGTCAATCTCGACTACCTGCGGGGATCGCTGTTCGACACCAGCGGCACGGGCCGCGACGCCCGTACCCGCACCATGCTGGAGCGGGCGGGCTGCGCGGACCTGGACTTCGCCGAGTTCACCTACTCCGTCGACGGCGGGCGGCGGACCCTGTGCCGGCCGCGGACCACCTCCGTCCCGCACCTGACGACCTTCACGCTGGAGTCGATCCTCCAGGACGCGGACCTGGACTACGCGCACCTGGACCTGGCCGGGGTCTGGTCGGGCCGGGCGGCCGTACCGCCCGGGGACTTCGACGTGGTCCTGCTGTCGACCACGTACATGTGGAGCAAGGCCGTGTTCGCCACGGCGATGGAGTGGATCGCCGAGCGGCTCCCCTCCGTGCCCGTCGTCTGCGGCGGCCAGTACACCAACCTGAAGTTCCACCAGGTGATGTCGGAGTTCCCCGGCGTCAGCGCGGTGGTGCGCGGCGACGGTGAGGTGGCCCTGCCGGCCGTGGTGAAGGCCGTGGGCGCGGGGCGTTCCCTCGCGGAGGTCGCCGGCGTCGTGTGGCGCGACGGCGCGCGGATCCGGGTGAACCCGCTGGAGTACATGGACATCGAGACGCAGGCCTCGCCGCGCCTCAAGGGCCGGTACCCGATCGTCCCGTACGAGTCGATGCGCGGCTGTCCCTTCGACTGCAAGTTCTGCTCGTTCCCCGCCGCCTCGCCCAAGTGGCGTTACAAGTCGGCGGAGAAGATCCGCGACGACTGGCTCTCGTACGTCACCGAGAACGACGCGCAGATGATCTCCGCGATGGACTCCACCTTCACCGTCCCGCCCACCCGGCTGCGCAAGCTGCTGGAGATCCTGCCGGCGGCGGGGGTGCGCTGGGAGGGTTTCAGCCGCGCCAACACCGTCACCTCCGAGGCGCTGGTGGACGCGCTGCTGGAAGCCCACTGCTACAAACTGCACATCGGCTTCGAGGCGATGAGCGACGAAGTGCTGAAGCTGATGAGCAAGCGGGTCACGGCGAAGCAGAACCGGCGGGCCTTCCACGCGCTGCGCGACAGCGAACTGGGCTACGTGGTCTTCTTCATGATCGGCTACCCGGGCGAGACACCGGAACTCTTCGGCGAGACGCGCGACTTCCTGGTGCAGGAGTACTCCGGGCACTTCATGCTCAACTTCTTCTCGATCTCCGACGAGACGATGCCGCTGTGGGAGGACCGCGAGCGGCTGCGCATCGAGATCGAGGACCCCGACGACACCCACACCTGGTGGTCGCACATCGGGATGAACAGCGACGACGCCCGGGGGCTGCAGCTGGCCGCGCTCGACGACATCCGCGAGCGCAACGACGACGCGGTACTGCTGCTGTGGCAGCACCAGTTCGACCACTGGCTGATGCCGGAGCGCGGCCGCCTGGAGAACCTGCGGGTGGAGAAGTGCATGGAACGCCTCGCCCTGGCACCCCGGGTGCACAGCGACATCGACAACGGGGCGCGCCAGATCCACCACCAGCTGCGCCTGCTACGCGACCTGGGCGTGCGGCCCGGAGCCGGCCGGGCACTGGCGGGCGCCCGCTCGTGAGCACGGCGGACCGGGACGGTACGGCACGAGCGCGAGCGGCAGCGGCAGCGGCAGCGGCAGCGAGGACGGGGGCGAGAACGTGAAGGACGGCGAAGAGCACGTGGGCATCTCGACGGTGGTGCGCATCGGGGACACCGTGCGCCGCCCGCCCGGCCCGTGGACCCCGGCGGTCCAGGGGCTGCTGGCCCATTTCGAGCGCACCGGGTTCGCGGGCGCCCCCCGGGCGCTCGGCTTCGACGCCGAGGGGCGCGAGGTCCTCCAGTACGTGGAGGGCCACGCGCCGCAGGGCCCGGAGGTGGCCGCCCTGCCGGAGGGCTCCGTGTTCCAGGTCGGCCGCCTGATGCGGCGGATGCACCGGGCGGCGCGGGGGTTCTCGCCGGAGCCGGCGCGCTGGGCGCACGAGCCCTTCGCCTCGGGCCCGGGGTCGGTGGTCTGCCACAACGACATCGCCCCGCGCAACACCGTCTTCGTGGACGGGCGTCCGGTCGCCTTCATCGACTGGGAGGCCGCGGGCCGCGGCACCCCGCAGTGGGACCTGGCGCAGGCCGCCTGGCAGTTCGCGCCGCTGACGGACGACGGCGGGTGCGCCGCGCTCGGCTGGCGGACGCCGCCGGACCGCGGGCGCCGCTTCCGGCTGCTGGTCGAGGGGTACGGGCTCGCGCCGGCGGAGCGGGCCGGTCTGGCCGGACTCGCCGCGGCCCGGATCCGCTTCACGCTGGACCTGATCCGGCGGCGGGCGGCGGCGGGCGAGGCGGGCTTCGTCGAGCTGGTGGAGTCGGGTCTCGCCGACGGTGTCGAACGCGACGCCCTGTGGACCGAGGCGCACCGGGACGAGCTGACCGCGGCCCTGTACGACGGGACGCCGCTGGACGGGGCCCTGCCCGAGGGCGACCGGCTCGAGGGCGACCGGCTCGGCGGCTCCCCGCTCGGCGGCGCCCCGCTCGCCCCGGAACCGGCCTGAGCGTCCGGCCGTCCGGCCGTCCGGTCGTCCGGTCGTCCGACCGCCCTCCGGTGCCCCCGGCACCACGATCAGCAAGAAGGACAGGATGCTCAGATTCGGCGTCATCGGAGCCGGAGTGATCGGCGGGGTCCACGCCCGGACCCTCGCCCGGCTGCCCGGGCGGGCCACCCTGGTGGCCGTGGCGGGCAGCAGCCCCGGGCGGGCCCGCGCCCTGGCGGCCGAACACGGCTGCGCGTGGCACGAGACGGCGCGCGAACTGCTGGCGCGGCCCGACCTGGACGCGGTGTGCGTCTGCGTGCCCAGCGGCCTGCACGCCGAGATCGGCGAGGCCGCCCTGCGCGCGGGCAAGCACGTCCTGGTGGAGAAGCCCCTGGAGGTGGGCCTGGACGCGGCCGACCGGCTGCTCGCCGCGGCCCGCTCCACCGGGCGCACCCTGGGGGTGGTCCTCCAGCACCGGTTCGACCCCGCCGCCCGGTACCTGTACGACTCCGTCCGCGCGGGCGCCCTGGGCACCCTCACCTCCGGGCACGCGGAGGTGGCGTGGTGGCGGTCCCAGGGCTACTACGACTCCGGTCAGTGGCGCGGCACGGCCCGCCTCGACGGGGGCGGCGCGGTCATGAACCAGGGCGTCCACACCCTCGACCTCCTCCAGTGGGTCATGGGCGAGGCCGTCGAGGTGAGCGCCCGCACGGCGCTGCTGGCGCACCGCGGCATCGACGTGGAGGACACGGCGGCCGCGGTGGTCCGATTCGCGAGCGGCGCGCTGGCCACCGTACTGGCGACGACGGCGGCGTACCCGGGGCGCACGGCGCGGCTCGCGGTCCACGGCGACCGGGGCTCCGCGGTCCTCGACGACGACCGGATGGCCTACTTCCACACCCGGGCCGAGGGCGAGAGCGGGGAGGCCTACGGGGCGTACGGAACCGGTGACCGGTCCGCCGCCCTCCCGCTGCGCCACGACGCGGAGCGCGACCCCACCGGAATGCCCGCCGCACCGCACCGCGACCAGCTCGCGGACTTCTGCGACGCCGTGGAGCAGGGGCGTCCGCCCGCGGTGAGCGGGGAGGAGGCGCGCCGCTCGCTCGCCCTGACCCTCGCCCTGTACGAATCCGCGCGCACGGGGCGGACCGTCCGCCCGGACGGACCCGGCGCGCCGTGAAGGAGACCTCGATGAACAGCCCAGAACTCGCCGAACTGCTCTACGGGGACTATTCCGCGGCGGACCCGCGCGAGGCCCTGCGGGCCATGGCGACGGTCCCCGCCATGGAGGACCCGCGCAGCGGGGCCCTGTTCGTGACCGGTTACGACCTGGTCCGGGAGCTCTTGCTGCACCCGGGGCTGACCAGTGCCACGCAACGCGACCCGCTCGCCGGGGCCGGTCTGAGCGAGGAGCAGATCGCCCTGCACCGGCCGGTGCGGGACTTCGTCAACCTGTGGCCGGTCTTCAGCTCCGGCGGCTACCACCAGGAGCTGCGCTCCCGCATCCGCCCGGCCCTCGACCGCAGGAACGTCGCCCGTATCGTCGCGGGACTGGAGGACGACTGTCGTGACCTGCTGACCGGTCTGCGGGACGGGGACGCGGGCGGGGAGTGCGACTGGATCGAGGGGTTCTGCCGCCCCTACTCCCTGGCCCTGCTGGCCCGGCTCTTCGGCACGACCACCAACCGCATGACGGATCTGGCCGGGGCGACGGACGGGCTGATGGCCTACCTCGCGAAGCCGAGGTCCTACACCGACGACGATCTGGCGCGCGCGGCGAACGCCTCGCTGGACCGGGCCCGCGACGAGGTCCGCGCGCACGTCCTGGACCGGGCCGAAGGGGAACTCGCCCTGATCCTGCGCGACATCGCCGCCGATCCGGGGCTGGGGCACGACGTGGCGGTCGCCGTGACCGCGCAGATCGTCACCGGCACGCTCGACCCGCTCGCGGCCGTCCTGACCGAGGCGGTCATGCGGGGCGGCGAGCAGATGGGGACCATCGCCGGGCCGGGGGCCGCGTCCCCCTCCGGGCAAGGGGAGTTCACCGACGAGGTGCTCCGCGTCAGCTGCCCGTTCCGCTTCGCTCCCCGGTACGCCCTCCAGGACATGGAGATCGCCGGGTACCGGGTCGCCGCCGGACAGCGGGTCATGCTCATCCTCGCGGCCGCGAACCTCGACGCCACGGCCTTCCCCGACCCGCTCGCCTGGCGGCCGGGCGTCCACGAGGCCCGTCCGCTGGCGTTCGGCGCCGGCTCCCACCACTGCGTCGGGGCCGCCCTGGCGCGCGGTGCGACGGACACCCTGTGCCGGGTGCTCGCGGCCGAGGGCATGCGCGTGAGCCACGATCCATCCGGCTTCGAGCGGGCGGCGCCGCTGGGCTCCGACCGCATCCTCGGGCTCCGCGTCCGCATCCACTAGCCCGCACCGGCGCCAGCCGCGCGGAACGTCGACCCCCGGGCCCCCCGTGCCCGCCGGAAGGAGTCACCCCCCATGCCCAGTCCCACCCCCGCCCCGCCCGAGGCCACTTGGGGCCCGTCCGCGCGGGCGCCCCACCGCGACGGCGACGGCATCGCGGGGCTCTTCGACCGCGCCGCCGTCACCTATGACCGCGTGGGCGTCGACCTCCTTCCGGCGGCGGGCCGCCTCCTGGTGGAGCACGCCCGGATCGCCCCCGGCGAGCACGTCCTGGACGCCGGGTGCGGCGCCGGAGCGAGCCTGCTGCCCGCGGCCCGCACGGTCGGCCCGCGGGGCGCCGTGACGGGCATCGACCTCTCCCCGGTGATGATCGCGCGCGTGCAGCAGCACTGCGACGAACAGCGGCTGGACTGGGTCCGCACCCACGTCGCCGACGTCGAGGGTCCGCTCCACCCCCTCCCCGGACGGCCGGCCGACGGCTACGACGCCGTCACGGCCGGCATGCTGCTCACCTTCCTGCGCGACCCCGGGAGGGTCTTCCTCGGCTTCCGGTCGGCGCTGCGCCCCGGCGGCAGGCTCGCGGTCTCCTGGTGGGGCGAGGAGGCGCCCGGCTGGGCCCGGGTGGTCGAGGCGACCCGGCCCTTCGGCTCGGGCACGCGCGAGGAGATCGAGACCGCCGTTCCCGGGCAGAACGCGCCGCCGACCCCGGACCTCGTCCGCGACCTCGCCCACGGGGCGGGCTTCCCCTCCGTCGAGTTGCACGAGGAGCGGCTGGAGACGACGTTCCGGGACAGCGACCACTGGTGGGAGTGGACCTGGTCCACCGCCGCGCGGGCCTTCTGGGAGAGCGTGCCGCGCGAGCGGCTGCCGGCCGCCCGCGCCGCCGCCGAGAGCGCCCTGGCGGCGCTGCGCGCCCCCGACGGAACCCTGCCGTACGTCCTCACGACGCACTTCGCCGTCTGCCACCGCTGGTAATTCACAGAATTCACCCCCGCCCCCCTTACCGCCCGCTGCCGGAAATTCCTTTCGATAATCCGGCGGGGCGGCAATTCTGCGTACCCGATTTCACTACGGCATTCATTTCAAGAGATTTCCGATCCGGGGCTTGCATTTCCGATCGGCAGAGTTCTAGGATTCGAATGTCCAGCCAATCGGGCCGGAAATGAACAAAGCATTCAAAGGGAAAGGAAAAGACATGACCAACTTCGACGACGTCGACGTCACCGAGCTCTCCGACGAGGAGCTCGACGACATTGTGGGCGGCACGTTCTCCATCGCGGCCCACTGCGTCATCTGACGGCGGATCCGCCTCGCCGGGCGGTGATCCCGCCCGGCCCACCGCGGCTGACCTGAGTCCGCCGCGGCCGTGTCCCCCACCGGGACACACCAGGACCGGCGTGTGCCGGGAATTCTTCCCGGTACACGCCGGTGATGTGCAAGAAAGGGATCGGGATCGATGACCGGTGAATCGCGCTTCCGGCCCGAGGCGCTCGAACACCACCGCAGGCGCGACGGCCTCGGGCCGGTACTCGGCCACACCACCGCCCTCTCCCGGCCCCGGGGATTCACCGAGCGGGCGAAAGCCCTCCGTGCGTCCCTCCCCGGCCGCTCGGGCGCCAAGCGGCTTCCCGTCTGCTTCCAGACTCAGGTCAGCGACTGCGGCCCGGCCGCCCTCGTGACGGTGCTGCGCCACCACGGCGTCGACGTGTCCCTCGACGCGGTCCGCGCCCGGGCCGACTCCGGCCGCAACGGCGCCTCGGCCCGCACCCTGCTGGAGATCGCCCGCGAGTACGGCGTCAAGGGCCGGGGCGTGCGCGCCGACCTGGACGCCCTGCGGCGGCTGCGGCCCGGCGCGATCCTGTTCTGGAACTTCAACCACTTCGTCGTCCTGGAGGGCGCCGGCAAGGAGTACGTGGACGTCGTCGACCCCGCGTACGGGCGGCGCCGCCTGAGCCGGGCGTCCGTCGCCGAGTCCTTCACCGGAGTGGCGCTGGACTTCGACCCTCCCCTGCACGCCGCCGCCCCGGCCGCCCGCGGTGCGCAGACCGGCGGCCCCTGGCGCCGGCTGCGCCCGTTCCTGCCGGGCCGCAGGGAACTGGGCCTGCTCGTCGCGGCGTCCGCCGCGCTGATGGCCTTCGAACTCGCGCTGCCGCTCACCGCGGGATTCCTCGTCGAGCGGGTGGTGCCCGACGGGGCCACCGCCACCCTGTGGGTCGCCGGAGCGCTGCTCGCCGGGCTCGGGGCGCTCTTCTTCCTGCTCCAGCTGGCCCGGTCGGTCCTGGTGGCCAGACGCCAGGCCGTGATCGAGAAGCGGCTCACGCTCGGGATCGTCGGTCACATGGCGGACCTGCCCTACGACTTCTTCACCGTGCGCAACTCCGGTGACCTCGCCATGCGGGCCCGCGCCAGCAACGTCCTGATCCAGGTGCTGAGCGTGACCGCCGTGTCGGCCGCGCTCGACAGCGTGCTCGTCGTCGCGTACCTCGTCGCGATCCTCGTGACCAACCCCCCGATGGCCGCGCTCGTCGCCTCCCTCGTCGCCGTCCAGGCCGGGCTCCTCGTCCTCACCTGGCGCCGGCAGACGGAGCTGAGCCAGGAAGTCCTCGAACGCCAGACCAAGGCGCAGGAGGAGCTGGTCGAGATGCTGGAGAGCATCGCTTCGCTGAAGTCCAGCGGTCTGGAGGGCCGGGCCGCGGAGCGCTGGTCGCACACCCTGGTCCACGAGGTCAACAAGCGCCTCGGCGCCCGCCGCAACCTCGCCGTCTTCTCCTCCCTCAGCCGTACGGTGCAGTTCGGCGCACCGCTCGCCGTCCTGCTCGCGGGGATCTGGCTGGTGCTGACCGGACGGGACTCGCTGGGCGAGGCCATGGGCTTCATGACGCTGACGATCGCCCTGTTCATCCCGATGCAGGGGATGTTCGACGCCGGCTCCCAGCTCGCCGCCGTCCGGCCCACCCTCGCCCGGCTCGACGACGTCCTGCGCGCCGCGCCGGAGCCCCGCGGCGCCCTGCCGGGGACGGGCGTCGCCGAACCGGGCCGCATCACGGCGGAAGGGGTCTCGTTCCGCTACCCCGGCGCCCCCCGGCCCACCCTCGCCGAGATCGCGCTCGCCGTCGAGCCGGGGCAGTTCGTGGCCGTCGTCGGCCGCTCGGGATCCGGCAAGTCCACCCTGGGCATGCTGCTGGCGGGGCTGTACGTCCCCACCGGGGGCACGATCACGGTCGACGGCATGCCGCTCGCCGAGCTCGACCGGCCGACCTACCGGCGCCGCATCGGCTACGTCAACCAGAACGCCCACCTCTTCGGCGGCTCGATCCGCGACAACATCCTCCTCGGCAGCGAGGACATCAGCGAGGCCGACCTGAAGAACGCCGTCCAGCTCGCCCACATCCACACCGAGATCAGGGCCATGCCCATGGGTTACGACACCCTGGTCGCACCCGGCGGGCACGGCATGTCGGGCGGTCAGCGCCAGCGCATCGTCCTGGCCCGGGCCCTGGCCAAGCAGCCGAAGCTCGTCATCCTCGACGAGGCGACCAGCGCGCTGGACCCGGCGCTGGAGGAGGCGATCATGCGCGACCTGCTGGCCGCCGGGATCACCGTCGTCGTCATCGCCCACCGCCTCACCGTCCTGGACGAGGCCGACCAGGTCATCGTCATGCGGGACGGCCGGATCGTGGAGGCGGGCGCCCCCGCCGACCTCAAGGAGAGCGGCGAGGAGTACCTGTGCCTGACCTGACGGCCGCCGCCCGGCCCGCGCCCGGCACCCCCGTGCCCGGCACCCCCGTGCCCGGAGCCCCCGCGCCCGGCACCCCCGTGCCCCTCACCTACGAGCAGGACTGGTTCCACACGAAGACCCGCGCCCCCGGCTGGTCCCACAAGAACGTCCGCCTCGGCTTCGAGGTCCTCGGCGACCTCGACACCGACGCGCTGCTCACCGCCGTCCGCGCCTTCGTCACCCGGCACGACGCCCTGCACCTCCAGCTGCCCGCGGACCCCGGGCCCCGGCCCCGGCAGTGGACCCGGCCCCTCGGCGCGGCGGAGCAGGTCGTCGACTGCCGGCAGGTCGGCGCCGCCTCGCCCGAGCAGTTCGCCCGCTACGCCTCGGCCCTCCTCTCCCGCGACTGCGTCACCCCCTGGGCCTACGGCGAGCAACGGCCCTTCACCATCCGGCTGCTGCGGCACGGGGCGGGCCGGCACGCGCTGCTGGCGACCTTCCAGAACCTCGTCTTCGACGGACGCGCGCACCACCTGTTCGCCCACGAGGTGTGGCGGGACTACGAGGCCCTGCGGCGCGGCGAGCCCGTACCCGAGGACGCCCCGTCGTTCGCGGCGGCCGCCGCCCGGCAGCGGGCCGGCACCACCCCGGCCCAGCGCGAACGCGCCCTGGCCGACTGGCGCGAGCGCCTCGCCTTCCTGGCCCGCTCCCCCTGGGTCCGGCCGTCCGGGGCGCCCGCCGGCGCCGGCGGCAGGCTCGCGGCCGAGCTCGACGCCCGGACGACCGTGGCACTGCGCCGCGCCTGCCAGGAGCGCCGCCTCGGCCTGCTCCAGTGGACGGTCGGCTCCTTCGTGCACGCGCTGGCGTCCCGCACCGGCCGGACCGAGGTGGGGCTGTGGACCTCCATGGACTCCCGGCCGTCCCGCGACCGGGACGTGGTCGGCATGTTCGCCGCCTCCTGCCCGCTGACCGTCACCGACGCGGGCGGCGACGCCGACGCGGTGCGCGGCCGGGTCCGCGGCCTGCTGCTGAACGCGCTGAAGCACCAGCGGCTGACCGCCGAGGAGATCAAGGCCCTGATGCGGGAGACCGAGGCGGAGCACGGCGCCCCGGCCGGCCGCGACGTCTACGTGAACCTGCGCCGCTTCGAGGGCGACTACGCGGGCTCCCGGGACACCGGCCCGCTGCGGATCACCGCCGACGCGTACGCGCTGCGCCGGATCGACATCACGGACGGCCACGCACTGCACCTGCGGTGCTCCGAGTTCCGCGACCGCCTGCTCATCGGCCTGTTCTTCGACGGGCAGCGCGTGGACGGGCCGCTGGCCCGGGCGGTCCTCGACGACGTGCTCGCCGCGGCCGCCGCCACCGCGGACGCGGCCGCCCCCTCCACGACAGGAAGGCACCATGCCCCCCGCACCGATCGATGACGTCCTGGCCGCCGCGAGCGAGGTGTTCGGCCGCCCGGCCGGACCGGCCGACGACTTCTTCTCCCTCGGCGGCGACTCCGTCACCGCCGTCGAGCTCTCCGTCCGGCTGGAGGACCTGCTCGGCGTCGAGGTCGACACCGAACTGATCGTCGCGCTCCCCGACTTCGCCGCCCTCGCCGACGCGCTCGCCGATGCCCTCGCCGACGCGCCGGCCCCCGCCCCGTCGACGCCCGAACGCTGAGGAACGATGCGCCCCCACCTCTGGGACCCGTGGGCCACCGCGCGGACGGCCCCCGACCGGACGGCCGTCGTGGCCGACGACGAGACGTACACCTTCGCCGAGCTGACCGGCCGCGCGGACGCCCTCGCGGACGCCCTGCGCGCCCGGGGGGTGCCCGACGGCGCCGTCCTGTCCACCGACCTCCCCACCGGGCCCCGCTTCTTCGCGCTGGTCCTGGCCGCCCTGCGGCACGGGTACGGGCTCTTCCCGATCGCCCCGCAGCTGACGGCGCTCCCCGGGGGCCCGTCGCTGCTGACGGACGCGGACGTCGTCCTGCACGTCACCTCGGGGACGCCGGCGGCGGCCGGCCCCGCGTTGCCGTGCCCCGTCATCGGCGACGGGGAACTGCTCGCCGGGGCCGCCTCGGCCGCCGGGGCGCCCGCCGTGCCCCCCGCGGCCGCGCCGCCCGCCGCCGGGCACCTCGTCTTCGCGACCTCCGGCACCACCGGCCTGCCCCAGGCCGTCGTCCGTACGCGCCCCGCCCGGCCCTACAAGGGGGTCGCCGTCGCCGCACGCTACGAGGCCGGGCTCGACCGGGGTCCGCACCTCATGGCCAACCCCACCTACCACCTCGGCACCCTGGGCCCCGCCCTGTACGCCCTCCAGGCGGGCAGCGCCGTCGTCGTCCAGCGCACCTGGTCCCCCGCCGCCTTCGCCGAACTGGCCGACCGGTACGCGGCGGACAGCGTCATGCTCAGCCCGGACCGGCTGACCGCCCTGGTCACGGCGGGCCGGGCGCCGCGCCGCCCGTTCCGGGTCGTCTTCCACGGCGGCGCCGCCTGCCCGCCCGGGCTCAAGCGCGCGGCCATCGAGCTGTTCGGGCCGGTCCTGCACGAGTACTACGGCACCTCCAAGAGCGTCCTGACGGAGATCACCACCGCCGAGTGGCTGCGCAAGCCCGGCTCGGTCGGCCGCCCGCTGCCCGGGATCCGCGTCGACGTCACCCGGGACGGCCGGACCCTGCCCCCGGGGGAGACCGGGGAGATCGGGATCCGGCTGCGCGCCGCCGACCGGGGCCCGTCCGAGGCGCCCGTGCACGCCACGGGCGACGTCGGGTTCCTCGACGCCGACGGGTACCTGTTCGTCATCGGCCGGGCCGGGACCCCGCAGGAACTGCGCACCGCCCGGCTCGAACACGACGTCCGGCTGCTGCCCGGCGTCACCGACGCGGTCGTCCTCGGCACCGAGGCCCCCTCCTGCTACGTGGAACACGGCACGGACGCCCCCTTCCCCGACCCGGTCCCCGCCATCGAGGCCTCGGCGCGCCTGCACGGCCTGCCCGCGCCCCGCATCGTCCTGGCGGCGGCCGGCTCCCTGCCCCGTACCCCCAGCGGCAAGATCAGGCGGGCCGGACTCGAAGGCCCCGCGGGCGCCGGGGAGCAAGGCCCCGGATGACCGCGGACCCACAGCCCCGGACCGTCCACGGCCGGTTCGCCCAGCAGGCCCGGCGGCGGCCCGACGCGCTCGCGCTGACCTGCCTCGACGGGGACGCCGTGCGCCGCCTGAGCCGACGGGAGCTGGCCGCCCTCGTGGACGCGGCCGGCCGGGCGCTGCTCGCCTTCGGCGCCCGGCGGGGAGACCGGGTGGTGCTGGTGCTGCCGAACGACGAGTCCTTCGCCGCCGTCCTGCTGGCGGCCATGGGGCGGGGGGTCGTGCCCGTCCCGGCCGCGACCCCGGCGACCACGCGGACCGAGGCGTTCGGCCTCCGGCTGCGCGGCATCGTCGCCGACTGCCGTCCCGTCCTGGTCGTCACCACCGCGCCCTGGCACGACGCGGTCCGCACGGCGCTCGGCGGCCACGGCGTCCCGGGCGGGGTGCGCACCTGGCCGGAGCCGGCCGGGCCCGGAGCCCCCGCACCCCCGCCGAGGACCCGCCCGGCCGGGACGTACGCGCCCCCGCCGGACGCACCCGCCTTCCTCCAGTACACCTCGGGCTCGACCGGCTCCCCCAAGGGGGCCGTCATCAGCCACGGTGCCCTGCACGCCGCCTGCGCCCAGGCGGCGCGCGTCTACGACGAGCGCCCCGACGACGTGGCCGTGACCTGGGTGCCGCTCCACCACGACATGGGGCTGGTCACCGGCCTGCTGCGGCCGCTCTTCAGCGGATACCCGTCCGTGCTGATGGCCCCCGAGGCGTTCGCCCGCCGCCCGGGAGCCTGGCTGTCGGCCGTCACCGAGCACGGCGGGACCCTCTCCAGCGCCCCCGACTTCGCCTACGCGCTGTGCGCCCGCAAGGTCACCGATGCCGAGCTGGCCGCCCTGGACCTGCGCCGGTGGCGGATCGCGCGCAGCGCGGGCGAGGTGGTGCGGGCCGCGACGGCCGAACGCTTCGGCGCCCGCTTCGCCGCCGCCGGGTTCTCCCCCCGGAGCCTGTGTCCCTCGTACGGCATGGCGGAGGCCACCTTGACCGTGACCGCCTCCACCCCGGACAGCCCGCCGCTGCGGCTGGCCGTGCGCACCGACGCGCTGCGGGCGGGCCGCGTGGTCCCGGCCGCTCCGGGGACCCCCGCCACCCTGCTGCTCTCCAGCGGAACGCCCCTGCCCGGCACGTCGGTCCAGGTCCGGGTGCGCGACGGGGGCGCCGGGCGGGAGGAGGGCCCGCGCGTGGGCGAGGTCGTCATCCGGGGGCCCCAGCTGTTCGACGGCTACTGGCCCGCGCGGCGGCGCCCGGCCGCCCGGCACGCCACCGGGGACCGGGGCTTCCTGTACGGCGGCCACCTGTTCGTCGTCGGCCGGACCGATGACGTGCTCGTCCACCACGGCAGGAACTTCTACCCGGCGGACGTCCTCGCGGCCTGCGAGGAGGTGGCGGGCCTGCGGCCCGGGCGGTGCGCCGCCTTCGGCGTCGCGGACGGGGGGTCCGAGGGCCGGGTGTGCCTGGTCGCGGAGCTGGCGGACGGCCCCGGCACGCCCCCCGCCGCCCGGGTGGCCGCCGAGGTCCGGCGGCGGCTGGCGAGCTCCCTGGACCTGTACGTGGGCGAGGTCGTGCTGCTCCCCGGTGGCGGACTGCCCGTGACGACCAGCGGCAAGGTGCGGGTCGGCGAGACGAAGCGGCGCCTCGCGCGGGGGACGCTCCCCCGCCTGTGAGGCCGAGAACCGATGCGAACAACGAGGGAAGAGGAACCGTGCACGCTCCGACACTGGTCCAGTGGGTCGGCGACCCCGCCGCCTTCAGCGCCGAGTACTGGCGCCGCAAGCCGGGCGTCTTCCGGCCCGAGGGGGGAGTGCGCAGCCCCTTCACCCTGGCCGACGTCGACGCCGCGCTGGCCACCGGCTTCCTGCACGAGCCCTACGTGGAGATGACCCGCGCCGAGGACCCGCTGGGCCGGGAGGCCTATCTGACCCCGCGTTCCGTCTACGGGTCCTCGTACGGGGGGTTCGCCGACGAGACGAAGATCAGGGCCCTGCTCGACGACGGCGCGACCCTGCTGATGCGCCGGATCGACCAGTGGCACGGCCCGACCCGGGACCTGCTGGCCCGGCTCTCCGGCGAACTCCAGCGGGCGGTGGAGGCGTTCTGCTTCGTGACGCCCCCCGGCACCCAGGGCGTTCCGCTGCACCGCGACGACGCCGACGTCCTGGTGCTCCAGCTGAACGGCAGCAAGGCGTGGCGCGTCCACGAGGGCCCGGCGGACGGCAACTGGCGGCACGGTCCGGTCGGGGGCGAACCGCCGGCCGAGGTGCTGCGGACCACCCTGCGCGCGGGCGAGGTCCTCTACATCCCGCGGGGCTTCGCACACCAGGCCGTCGGCAACGAGGGACTGTCGGTGCACCTGTCGCTGACCGTCCGGGAGATCCACATGGGGGACCTGTTCCGCAGCCTCCAGAAGCTCTCCGCCCGGTCCATGGACATCGAGTCCCGGCCGCTGGACGACGCCGCCGTGCTGGCCACGGCCACCGCGATGCTGGAGCACGTCCGCGCGGCCGTGGCCGGGCTGACGCCCGAGGACCTGGTCCGCCACGCGCGCCGCGGGAAGCTGGCCGCGCTGCCCGCGCCGCGCTCGCCGCTCTCGCTGAGCGCGGTGGCGGCCCGGCACGACGCCCCGGGCGTGATCCCCGGCGCGTGAGGTGCGGCGCGTGACCCCGGCGGGGCGGCGGTTTTCGGCCGGGCGGCCGGGCGGGCCCCTCGTCGAAACGGGGGCCGGGGCGGCAGGATCGGGCCGTCGGTACGGTTTCGAGGGGGCGCCATGACAGCGGGAACGACAGCCGGAACAGGGAACGCCGCGCACGCCGGTACGGGGATCCCCGTCCTGGAGGGGCTCCCGCTGCTCGGGTCGCTCCTGGACCTGAAGGGCGACTCGCTCGGGACGTACCTGCGCGCCCGGCAGCGGCACGGGGACGTCGTACGGATCTCCGCCGGGCCGCCCGGCCTGCGCGCCGACCTGTACTGCGTGTTCTCGGCCGAGGGCGCCCAGCAGGTGCTGGCGGCACGGGCGGCCGGCTTCCGCAAGGACAACGCCTTCTACCAGGAGGTCCGGGAATCCTTCGGCAACGGCCTGCTGACCAGCCAGGACGAGGACTACCTGCGCCAGCGCCGGCTCGTGCAGCCCCTGTTCACCCGCAAGCGGGTGGACGGGTACGCCGGGGCGGTCGCCGCCGAGACCGCGAGCACGCTGGCGGCCTGGGAGGAGGCCCGGGACGGGATCGTGGACGTGGGCGCCGAGATGACCCACCTGGCGCTGCGCGCGGTGGCCCGGATCCTGTTCGGCACCGACGTGGACGCCACGGTGGACGTCGTCGACCGGTGTTTTCCGGTCATCACGCAGTACGTGCTGCGGCGCGGCTACTCCCCCGCCAACGTACCGCGCGGCTGGCCGACCCCGGGGAACCGGCGGGCGGCCGCCGCGATGGACGAGCTGTACGGAGTCTGCGACGCGATCATCGCCGGACGACGCCGTCCGGGCGGCACGGACCCGGCGGCGGGCGGCGAGGCGGCGGGCGAGGACCTGCTGACCCTGCTCGCCGCCGCCGGGGACGCGGACGGCTCCGGCTTCGACGCGGCCGAACTGCGCGACCAGGTACTGATCTTCCTGCTGGCCGGCCACGAGACGACCGCGACCTCGCTGGCCTTCGCCCTGCACCTGCTGGCCCGCCACCCCGAGGAGCAGGCGCGGGCCCGCGAGGAGGTCTCCCGCGTGCTGGGGAGCCGTACGCCGGTGGCCACCGACCTCGACCGGCTCCCGTACCTCACCCAGGTGCTCAAGGAGGCGATGCGGCTCTATCCGGCCGCCCCGGTGATCGGCCGCAAGGCCGTCGCCGCCACCGAGGTCGGGGGCCATCTGATCCCGGCGGGCGCCGACGTGATACTGGCCCCCTGGGTGACGCACCGCGACCCCCGCCACTGGCCCGATCCGGACCGCTTCGACCCGGCGCGCTTCACCCCGGAGGCGGAGGCGGCCCGGCCGCGGTACGCCTGGTTCCCCTTCGGCGGCGGCCCGCGCGCCTGCATCGGGCAGCACTTCTCGATGCTGGAGTCGGTGATCGCGCTGGCGATGGTGCTGCGCGCCTACACCTTCGAGGCGGTGGACACCGAGGTCCCGGTCGACGCCGGGATCACCCTGCGCACGACGGGGCCGGCGCGCTGCCGGATCCGCCGCGTGCGGCCCTGAGAGGGGCTCAGCGGTAGTCGTCGGGGTGGTCCTGCATCCAGCTGTTGATCTCGTCGCGGGTGCTGATGAGGATGCTCTGGTGCTTCTTCAGGTTCTCGAAGGCGCTGTTCCCGCCGAGCTCCCCGTCGAGCTTCGCGACGGCCGCGATGGGCTCGGGGAAGTGGCCGGGGCCCTTCGGGTCGGCCTTCATCGCCCGGTCCATCCGGTGCAGTTCGTCGTGGACCCGGCCGAGGAAGTAGGCGCAGTTGCCCGGGGTGCAGGAGTCGCCCAGGGTGGCCTGAAGCCCGGCGAAGGCGTCACGGACCTTCTCCGGCCCGGGGGTGGGCAGGCCGCCGCCGGCCGGGGCGGCGCCGGGCGGCGTACCGTCCGGGACGCGCGGCGAGGACGGCGGCGTGGCGGCGCCGGACGGAGCGGGGGACGCGGCTGGCGCGACGGGGCCGGACGCGGCCGACGGGGCGGCCGGGGCCGGGGAGGCCTTCGGGGCGGCGTCGTCGCCGCAGGCGGCGGTGAGCAAGGTCAGGGACAGGGCCAGGGCGGCGGTGGCGGCCCTGCGGGCCGTGGTGGAGCTGAGCATCGGTTTCCCCCCGAAGTTCGATGATCCAGGAGCCTACCCGCCCGTTTCCTCCGCCACGGCCGCCGGAGAGTGGGTGCCCCGGAGCCGCTGGAGGTCCGAGGGCCGGACCTGGATCACGAACAGCGCGATGGCCGCGCCGACCAGAGTGAACAGCGCCGCCGCCACGAAGGCAGTGGTCACCCCGGAGGTGAGCACCTGGTCGGCCCAGGGCTTGGGGAGCTGGTGGGTGCGCGCGACGAAGAGCTTCTGCTCGGGGGTGGAGGTGCGCAGGAAGTCGGGGAGCTGGGCTTTGGCCTCGTTGCGGCTGGCCGTGCCGAAGACGGTCACCAGGATGGACAGGCCGAGCGAACCGCCCACCTGCTGCATCGTGTTGAGCAGCCCGGAGGCGGCGCCGGACTCGCGGTCGGGGACGTTGGACAGGGCCATCAGGGTCAGCGAGACGAACTGCAGGCCCATGCCGGTGGCGAAGACCAGCATCGGTCCGAGGATGCTGCCCAGGTAGGTGGAGTGGACATCGGTCTGCGTCAGCCAGGCCAGCCCGGCGGCGCAGCACAGCGCCCCGGTGACCATGAAGGGTTTGGGCCCGAACTTGGGGAGCAGCTGGGAGGCGGTGCCGGCGGCCAGCGCGATCATCACGCTGATCGGGAGGAAGGCCAGTCCCGCCCGCAGCGGGCTGAAGCCGAGGACGTTCTGCACGAAGAGGGTGAGGAAGAAGAACATGCCGAAGATCGCGCAGGCCAGGAAGAGCATGATCCCGTAGGTGCCCGCCCGGTTGCGGTCCGCGAACATGTGCAGCGGGGTGATCGGCTGCGGCGAGCGCCGCTCGTTCAGGACGAACAGGGTGAGCAGGACCGCGGCGACGACGAAGGAGCCGATCGTGTAGGGGTCCCTCCAGCCCTGCTGGGACGCGCGGATGAAGCCGTAGACGAGGGCCACCATGCCGAGGGTGGACAGCAGGGCGCCGGCGAGGTCGAAGTGGCCGGGGTGGCGGGCGGATTCGCGGATGACGCGGGAGGCGAGCAGGGCGATCAGCAGGGCGATGGGGACGTTGACGAAGAGCACCCAGCGCCAGTTGAGCCATTCGACGAGGATGCCGCCCGCGAGGAGGCCGATGGCGCCGCCGCCCGCCGAGACGGCCGCGAACACGCCGAAGGCCCGGTTGCGGGCCGGGCCTTCGCGGAAGGTGGTGGTGATCAGCGCGAGCGCGGTCGGGGAGGCGATGGCGGCGCCGACGCCTTGCAGGGCGCGGGCGGCCATCAGCTGGCCGGCGTTCTGGGCGAGGCCGCCGAGGAGGGAGGCGAGGCCGAACAGGAGGATGCCGAAGATGAAGACCCGCCGTCTGCCGAGGATGTCGCCGGCGCGGCCGCCGAGCAGGAGCAGGCCGCCGAAGGTCAGGGTGTAGGCGTTGACCACCCAGGACAGGCTCTCCGTCGAGAAGTTGAGCGCGGTCTGGATGTGCGGTAGCGCGATGTTCACGATGGTGATGTCGAGAACGACCATGAGCTGGCAGGAGGCGATGACGAACAGGGCCAGCCCGTTTCCGCTCCCTCGGACCTTGCCGTCGGTCCGGTTGCTGGTCGGCAGTGCGTTCGGGTCCACTAGTCGACGCTATGCCCGGGCATCGAGGGTCACCACTCGAACGGCCCAGTCCTTCCGTCCGCACGTTCCCCTCTAGGCCATGTGATATTTCACATGCCACACTGGGATCATGGACGACTTCCTCAGGCTCTCCGCCGACACGGCCCGGTTCACCCGCGGAACGCCCCGCGCCTTCGCGTTCGGTGACGACGGCCGTCTCCTGTGGTTCCTGCGCTCGACGGGACCCACCGACCCGTTCGAGGGCCTCTGGGTGCTCGACACCGCCACCGGCGCCGAAACCCTGCTCGCCGACCCCCGCGCCCTGTGCCCCGAGCCCGGCGAACTCCCCCTCGCCGAGCGGCGCCTGCGCGAGCGGACCCGGCTCGTCGCCGCCGGGATCGGCTCGTACGCGCTCTCCGGCGACGGCCGCCGCGCCGCCTTCGCCCTCTACGGCAGGCTCTACGGCGTCACCGCCGGCGCGGACGGCGGGCCCGTCGCGATAGCCGCCGCCGGACCCGCCCTCGACCCCCGCCCCAACGCCGACGGCTCGCGCACCGCGTACGTCACGGACGACGCCCTCCACGTCTCCCCCGGCGGGCGCGTCAGCCCCGACGACGGGGCCCGCTGGGGCGTCGCCGAGTTCGCCGCCGCCGAGGAACTCGGCCGCGCCCGCGGCCACTGGTGGTCCCCCGACGGACAGACCCTGCTCGCCGCCCGCGTCGACGAGAGCGCGCTGCCGCGACGCTGGTTCGCGGACCCCGCCCACCCCGAGCTGCCCGCCGAGGACTTCGCCTACCCCGAGGCCGGCGGCCCCAACGCCGACGTCCAGCTGTGGGTGCTCCGCCCGGACGGGGGCCGCGTACGCCTCGACTGGGACGCCGCGGCCCACCCGTACGTCTGCGAAGCCGGCTGGGAGTCGGACACCGAGATCCTGCTGACCGTCCAGGACCGGCTCCAGCGCAGCGTCCTGCTGCTCACGGCCGACCCGGCCGGCGGCCGCACCCGGGAGCTGTCGCGCACCGAACACCCCCGGTGGGTGGACCCGCTGCCGGGCACCCCGGCCCGGCTGCCCGACGGACGGATGCTCACCGCCGCCGACACCCCCGGCGGGGCCGCGCGCGGCCTCGCCCTCGACGGGAAGCCGCTGACCGGGGACGGGATACAGGTCCGCCGCGTGGCCGGGGTGCACGGGGGCCGGCTGCTGATCGAGGCCGGACTGCGCGACCCCGCCGAACAGCAGGTGCTGCTGCTGGACCCGGAGACGGGCGCCCTGACCCCGCTCGCCGACGGCCCCGGGGTGCACTCCGTCCAGGCCGGCGCGGGGGCGCTGCTGCTGACCTCGGCCGACGCCGACGGGTACCGGCGCACCGTACGCACCGCCGACGGCCCCACCTGCGCCCCGGCCGACCTCGCCGCGCCGCTGCCCCACCGGGTGGTCCCGCTCCTGGAGCGGGTCACCGAGCACGGCGTGCCCACCGCCCTCGTCCTGCCGCGCGCCCACGTCCCCGGCCGGCGGCTGCCCGTACTGGTGGACGGCTACGGCGGCCCCGGCTTCCAGGACGTCTGCGCCGAGCCGCGGCGCTGGCAGGCCCGGCAGTGGTGGGCCGACCAGGGCTTCGCCGTGGTCACCGTGGACAACCGGGGCACCCCGTACGTCTCGCCCGCCTTCACCCACGCCTTGTACCGGGGCTTCTCCGAGGTCACCCTGGAGGACCAGGTCGCCGCCCTGCACGCGCTCGGCGAGCGCCACCCCGACCTCGACCTCGGCCGGGTCGGCGTCCGCGGCTGGTCCTACGGCGGCTACCTGGCGGCCATGGCGGTCCTGCGCCGCCCCGACGTCTTCCACGCGGCCGCCGCCGGGGCCGCGCCCACCGACTTCCGGCACTACGACACGGCGTACACCGAGCGCTACCTCGGACTCCCGCAGGAGCACCCGGACGCCTACGCACGGGACTCGCTGCTCCCGGACGCCCCGGAGCTGACCCGGCCGTTGCTGCTCGTCACTGGCCTCGCCGACGACAACGTCCACCCCTCCCACACCCTGCGCCTGTCCCGGGCCCTGACGGACGCCGGCCGCCCGCACCGGCTCCTGGCCCTCCCCGGCGTCACCCACATGACCCCGAACGGCATCCGCGAGAAGGTGATGGCCCAGGAACTCGCCTTCTTCCGCAGCGAACTGGCCTAGCCCGTCCCGGGCGGGTACGCGGAAGGGCCCCGCGGGCTTCATCGGCCGCGGGGCCCCTCTTCTTCCCGTGATCCCCGTCAGTCACCCGGGAAGTGACAGGCCACCTCGCGGGAGGCGGCGATCCGCAGGAGCGGCCGTTCGGTGCGGCAGAGGTCCTGCGCCTTGGGGCAGCGCGGATGGAAGGAGCAGCCCGGGGGCGGGGCGGCCGGGCTCGGCGGGTCGCCGAGCAGTACGATCCGCTCGCGCCGCCGCTCCGCCGCCGGGTCGGGCAGCGGGACGGCGGACAGCAGCGCCCGGGTGTAGGGGTGCTGCGGGTCCTCGTACAGGGACTTCTTGTCCCCGATCTCGACGATCCGGCCGAGGTACATGACCGCGACCCGGTCGCTGACCCGCTTGACGACCGAGAGGTCGTGCGCGATGAACACGTAGGCCAGGCCCAGTTCGGCGCGCAGCCGTTCCATCAGGTTGACGATCTGCGCCTGCACGGAGACGTCGAGCGCGGAGACCGGTTCGTCCGCGACGACCAGCCGGGGGTTGGTCGCGAGCGAGCGGGCGATGCCGATGCGCTGGGCCTGGCCGCCGGAGAACTCGTGCGGGTAGCGGTCGATGTGTTCCGGGATGAGGCCGGTCAGTTCCATCAGTTCGGCGGCCCGGCGGCGGGCGTCGCCCGCGCTCCAGCCCTGGACCAGCAGCGGGTCGGAGATGATGCGGGCCACGGTCTGGCGGGGGTTGAGGGAGGAGTGCGGGTCCTGGAACACCATCTGGATGTTTCTGCGGACCGGCCGCAGGGCGCCCTGGGAGAGCCGGGTGATGTCCTTGCCGTCGAAGGTGACCGTGCCGGAAGTGGGCTGGAGGAGGCGGACCAGCATCCGCCCGGTGGTGGACTTGCCGCAGCCCGACTCCCCCACCAGGCCGAGGGTGCGGCCGGCGGGGAGGTCGAAGGAGATCCCGTCGACGGCCCGGACGGGCGCCCCGCGGCGGCCCGTCAGCGCGCGCCGGCCGGGGAAGGTCATGGTCAGGTCCCGTACGGAGAGCAGGGGCCGGCCGGTGTCGCTCGCGGTCATCGGGCCGCCTCCTCGGGGTGCGGGGCTCCCGCGAAATGGCAGGCCACGGCGCGCCGCGGCCCGTCCCCGTACGGGACGAACAGCGGTCGTTCCTCGGTGCAGCGGGCGGCCGCCCGGGTGCAGCGGGGGGCGAAGGCGCAGCCCGGGGCGGGGGCCAGCAGGGACGGCGGGGAGCCGGGGATGGAGGGCAGGGGGGCGTCGTCGGGGGTGTCGAGGCGGGGCAGGGAGTCGAGCAGGCCCCTGGTGTAGGGGTGGGCGGGCCCGGCGAACAGCTCGTCCGCGCCGGCCTGTTCGGCGGCGCGGCCGCCGTACATGACGAGCACCTCGTGGGCGACGCGGGCCACGACCCCGAGGTCGTGGGTGATCAGCACGACGCCGAGGCCGCGCTCCTGCTGGAGGCGGGCGAGCAGCTCCAGGATCTGCGCCTGCACGGTGACGTCGAGGGCGGTGGTCGGCTCGTCGGCGATGAGCAGGTCGGGTTCGCAGGCCAGGGCCATGGCGATCATGGCGCGCTGGCGCATGCCCCCGGAGAACTGGTGCGGGTACTCCCCGGCGCGGCGCGCCGGTTCGGGGATGCCGACCTCGCCGAGCATGTCGACCGCCCGTCTGCGCGCGGCGGACCGCCCGGCCCGGAAGTGGACGCGGAAGTGCTCGGCGATCTGCTCGCCGACGGTGTAGTAGGGGTGCAGGCTGGAGAGCGGGTCCTGGAAGATCATGGCCATCCGGCGGCCGCGCACCGAGGACAGCTCCTTCTCGGACAGCCCGGTGAGTTCCCGTCCGGCGAGGGCGACGGAGCCGGTGACCTCGGCGCCGCCGCGGTGCAGGCCCATGACGGCGAGCGAGGTGACGGACTTGCCGGAGCCGGATTCGCCGACGATGCCGAGGGTGCGTCCGGCCTCGACGGTGAAGCCGAGGGAGTCGACGGCGCGTACGGTGCCGCGCGGGGTGGTGAAGGTGACGCGCAGGTCGCGCACTTCGAGCAGGGGTGGCGCGGTGGCCATCAGTACCTCACCCTCGGGTCGACGACGGCGTACAGGAGGTCGACGACGAGGTTCGCGACGACGATGAAGAAGGCGGCGAGCAGGGTGACCCCGAGGACCACGGGCTGGTCGGAGCTGACGAGCGCGCCGTAGAACAGCCGGCCGATGCCGGGGAGTCCGAAGATGGACTCGGTGATCACGGCTCCGGCGAGCAGCCCGCCCAGGTCCATGCCGAAGATGGTGAGGATCGGCGTCATGCCGGAGCGCAGCCCGTGCTTGACCACGACGGTGCGCTCGGGCATGCCCTTGGCGCGGGCGGTGCGGATGTACGGCTCGGCCATCGCCTCGATCATCGAACCGCGGCTCTGGCGGGCGTACATGGCGGCGTAGAGCAGGGCGAGCGCGGTCCACGGCAGGAGCAGGTTCGAGGCCCAGCCGAGCGGGTCGTCGGTCAGGGCCCGGTAGGCGGGGTAGGGCAGGAGGCCGGCGACGCGGATGACTCCGTAGATCAGCATCACGGAGGTGAAGTAGACGGGCAGCGAGGCGGCGGCGACGGCCCCGACCATCAGGGCCTTGTCGGTGGCGGTGTCCTTGCGCAGGGCGGCGGTGACCCCGGCGCCGAGGCCGAGCAGCAGCCACAGGGCGGCGGCGCCGACGGCGAGGGAGGCGGAGACGGGGAGCCGGTCCATGAGGAGGTCCCAGACGGGCAGGGAGTTCTCGTACGAGTAGCCCAGGCACGGGAAGTCGCACTGGACGGCGTACTGGCCGCTGCCGAGGGTGCGGCCGGTGAAGATCCCGGAGAGGAAGTCGGCGAACTGCTTCCAGACGGGCTGGTCGAGGCCGAGATAGACGCGTACGTCGGCCAGCCGTTCGGCGCTGCACGTCTTGCCGCAGGCCGCGGCGGCCGGGTCCGTGGGCAGGACGTAGAAGATGAGGAAGGTGACGGCGGCGATGGCCAGGAGGACGCCGGCGAGGGCGGCCAGCCGACGGACGAGGTAGAGGATCACGTGCGGCCGCCCCTCGGGTCGAGGATGTCGCGCAGGGCATCGCCGAGGAGGGTGAAGGCGAGGACGGCGAGGAAGAGGAAGGCGCTCGGGATGACGAAGTACATGGGGTCGGTCTCGTAGAAGGCCACGGACTCGGCGATCATCTGGCCCCACGAGGGGGTGGGCGGGCGCACGCCCACGCCGAGGTAGCTGAGGGCGGCCTCGGTGCTGATCATGCCGGGGATGAGCAGGGTGGTGTAGGCGATGACCGGGCCCGAGACTCCGGGGAGGATGTCGCGGGTCAGGATCCGCCAGGAGCTCGCGCCGCCGACGCGGGCGGCGTCGACGTACTCGCGGTGTTTGAGGGAGAGGGTCTGGCCGCGGACGACGCGGGCGACGCCGGGCCAGCCGAAGAGGCCGATGACGCTGGTCATCAGGACGATCCGGTTGACGTCCCTGGCCACCGACAGCATCGCGATCATGAAGATCAGCGAGGGGAAGGACATCGTGAGGTCCATGAGCCGGGACAGGACGGCGTCGGTGCGACCGCCGAAGTAGCCGGCCGCGATCCCGGCGGCGGTGCCCGCGAGGACGACGATGGCCGTGGCGGCGAAGGCGATCATGAGGGAGACCTGGGCGCCGTGGACGACGCGGGAGAACAGGTCGCGGCCGGTGACGGGCTCGACGCCGAGCCAGTGCTCGGGGCTGATCCCGCCGAAGGAACCGAGGGGCTGGCCGCCGAGGTAGGGGTCGACGGCGGCCTTGTCGAAGGCGTCCGGGGACCAGCCGCCGAGGGCACCCAGCCAGGGGGCGGCCAGGGCCATCAGGACGAAGAGGAGGACGACGCAGAGGCTGATGCGGACGGCGGGGCGGCGGCGCAGTTCCCGCCGGGCGAGCTGCCAGGGGCTGCTGCCGGGCGGTACGGCCTGGGCCGCCGGTGCGGCGGTGTCCGGTGCGGCGCCGTCCGGTGCGGCGCCGTCCGGTGTGGTGGTGGTCATGGGGTCGCGGCCCTCACCGGCCCTCAGCCCTGGCTCTTCGAGGGGTCCTTGAGGCCGACGGTCCCGTAGTCGATGGTGCCGGTCCACACGGGGTGGCCGTAGGCGCCGGCGATGTTGGGGCCGACGAGGAGCGGCTTGCGCTCCCGGAGGATCGGGATGGAGGGGGACTTCTTCATGATCTCGGCGTCGAGGTCGATCCAGGCCTGGTTGGCCTGCTTGGCGTCGGCCATGGCGTTGATCTCGTCGATCCGCTTCATCGTCGCGTCGTCACGGAACTGGCTGTAGTTGCCCTGGTTGCCCTTGTCCTTGATGGTGCGTCCGTCGAAGACGAAGGGGAGCCAGGTGGAGCCGGAGGGGTAATCGGGGCACCAGCCGGTGTAGGTCATGTCGGGGGTGGTGGAGAGGTCGCCGATGGCGTCGTAGTAGGCGCCGGGGTCGACGGTGTCGATGACGACCTCGACGCCGGCCCGGGCCAGGCCCTGCTGGAAGGCCTCCGCCTTGCCCTTGTCCCCGGTGGAGACGGCGAGGGTGACCTTCAGGTGCTCCTTGCCGGCGGCCTTGAGCAGTTCCTTGGCCTTGGCCGGGTCGCCGGCGGCGGGGATCTTGAGGGTGTCGGCCTGCTTGCCGCCGGCGAGGGCCGGGGGCAGGTAGGCGGTGGCCACCTCGTTGAGGGCGGGGCCGCCGCCCGCGGTGATGACGGCTTCCTTGTCGACCGCGTACTGCATGGCCTCGCGGACCTTGGGGTCGTTGAAGGGGGCGCGGGAGTTGTTCAGGTGGAGCATGGTCGTACAGCCCTGGGACTCGGCGAGCAGGCGGGCCTTGACCTCGGGCTTGGGCAGGACCTTCGGGGCGCTCTCGGGGCGCATGTTGAAGTACTCGACGGTGGAGGCGTCGGCGCCCTCGCCGGCGATGATGCGGTCGTCGATCTGGCCGCCCTTGAGGCCCATGACGACGACGAACTTGTCCGGGTAGGCCTTGCGGACGGAGTCGGTCTTCGGGTCCCAGTGCTCGTTGCGCACCAAGACCAGCTTCTTGTCCCGGTCGTACGTCTCGATCTTGTACGGGCCGGAGGAGAACGGGCGGGCGTCGTACTGGGTGCCCTTCTCCTGGGACTGCGGGACCGGGGCGAAGGTGGGAAGGGTGGCGGTCTGGGAGAACTCGGCGACGGGGCGCTTGAGTTCGAAGACGATCGTGCGGTCGTCGGGGGTCTTGACCGAGTCGAGGTGCTTGCCGTCCAGGGGGCCCTTGTAGCCCTCGCCGCCGGCCAGGTACTGGGCGGCGTAGTCGGGGCCGCCGGTGAGGTCGGGGGCGAAGGAGCGCTCGACGTTGTACTTGATGTCCTGGGCCTTGACCGGCGAGCCGTCCTCGTACTTCACGCCCTCCTTGAGGGTGAAGGTCCAGGTCTTGCCGCCGTTGGAGGGGGTGCCCAGGTCGGTGGCGAGGTCGGGGACGAGCTCGCTGCCAGCCTTGCCGGGCTCGGCCTTGAAGGTGACGAGCGTGCGGTAGAGCAGGCGGGTACCGAAGTCCATGGCCGGCATCACCCAGTTGCGGGCGGGGTCGAGGTGGCCGAAGTCCTGGTTGGACAGGACGGTGAGGGTGCCGCCCTTCACGGGGGTGCCACCGAGGGTCTTGCCGACATTGCCGGTGGCCGGGTTGGCCGCGGAGGGGCCGGAGTCCGTGCCCTTCTTGGGGTCGGAGCAGCCCGAGGCACCGAGTGCGAGAGCGGCCACCACTGCGGTGGCGAGGGCGAGTTGGGTGCGCTTGGTCATGGGTCACTCCAGTGAAGGGCCGCGCTTTAGGGTGTGACCGGTAACATAGTAATGTGAAATTGTACTGACAAGGGGTTGGCGGCGGCGTTATTCAGCCGTGTCCAAATACCCTGCCCCACAACGCCGTTGGGCGGCCACGGCCGCGCGGGCCGGGGCCGCCCAATGGATCGGGAAGGCGGAGGGTGGAGGGGGTCAGACGCCGGAGCCGAGGCCCCCGGGGGTGCGGCCGACCGGCTCGTCGCGGCCCTGGGCCCACAGGGAGCGGACGTGGCCGAGGTGGCGGTGCATGCAGGCCTCGGCGGCCTCGGAGTCCCCGGTCAGCATCAGGTCGAGGAGTTCGATGTGCTCCTCGGCGGAGGAGACCAGCTTGCCGGCCTCGTCCAGGCCCGTCAGCCCGTAGAGGCGGGAGCGCTTGCGCAGGTCGCCCACGGTCTCGACCAGGCGGTCGTTGCCCGCGAGGGCGAGCAGGCCCAGGTGGAAGCGGCGGTCCGCCTCCAGGTACCCGATGAGGTTGTGCTCGCGGGCGCTGGTGACGATCTCCTCGGCGACGGGGCGCAGGGCCTCCAGCTGCCCGGCCGTGGCGATCTTCGTGATTCGGCCGACGGTCGGGACCTCGATCATCGTGCGCAGTTCGGTGTACTGGTCGAGGTCGCGCTCGCTGACCTCGGTGATGCGGAAGCCCTTGTTGCGGACGGGCTCGACCAGCCCCTCGCGGGCCAGGTCGAGCATGGCCTCGCGCACGGGCGTGGCGGAGACGCCGAGTTCGGAGGCGAGGCCGGGGGCCGAGTAGACGCTCCCGGGGCGCAGTTCCCCGGCGATGAGCGCCGCCCGCAGGGCGTGGCCGACCTGGTCCCGGAGCCTTTCCTGGGCCTTGATGAGACTGTGCTGTTTCAGGTCACCCATTGCTTTTCCTCCGAGACCCCCGACACTGCCGACGAGCAGAGGAACAGCGTATAATGTCACGTTGCGCTGTTCGCCCCGGCGGCCCTGAACAGCGCGACCGCCACGACGAGATCCTCCCAGGCCATGCCCACGCTCTTGAAGAGCTGTGGACGACTCGGCCGGCCCGCCCGCGCGATCCGGCCGCGCACCAGGTCGGACAGCGTGCCGCTGATATGACCGGCGCCGATCGCCCCTTCCGCCTCCGGGATCAGCAGGTCCCCCGCCTCGCGCAGGGCCGCCGCGCGCGACTCCACGTACACGGCCGCGCGCCGTACGAGGGCCGTATCGGTCTCACGGGCGTCCGGCTCGTGCGAGCCGACGGCGATGACCAGCGCCCCCGGCGCCACCAGCCGTCCGTCGAAGAGGGGTGCGCGGGCCGTGGTGCAGCAGACCACCAGGTCCGCGCCCGCCACGTCCGCCGGGGTGCCGGTCCGGGCCGGCAGGCCCCGCTCCCGGGCGTACGAGGCCAGTTCACCCGCCCGCCCGGCATCGCGGGCCACCACCACCGTCTCGGCCGGGGGCCGCTCGGCGCACACCGCGTCGAGGTGCCCGTACGCCTGGGGCCCCGAGCCGAACAGCACCAGCCGGCCGGCCGGACCGGGCGGGGCCAGGTGCCGCAGGGCGAGCGCGGAGACGGCCGGGGTGCGCAGCGCGGTCAGGGCCGCCCCGTCGAGCAGGGCCAGCGGGATCAGCGTCGGGCCGTCGAGGAGCAGGTAGCTGCCGGTGATCCGGGGCAGTCCCCGCGCGGGGTTGCCGGGGGCGACCCCGGCGATCTTCACCCCGGCGTACCCGCCCGACGCTGCGGGCATCAGCAGGAGTTCGCCGCCCGGCACCGCAAGGGCGGAGCGCCGGGGGCAGCCCTCCGGGTCCAGCCCGGCGCGCAGCGCCTCCTCCAGGGCGTCGGCGGCCTGCGCGGGGGTGAGCAGCCGGGCCGTCGGCTCGGGGCCGAGCTGCCGCAGGGCGGGGGCGGCGGCGGGGCCCGGGCCGGAAGGCACGCCGGGGGCGGGGGGCCGGGGGTCCGCCGGGCGGGCCGTCACAGCAGGAACCCGGTCCCGAGGGCGTCGTGCGGGTCGACGGTGAAGGTGTGCTCGCCGGTGCGGTAGGCGGTGCCGGTGACCTCGGTGACCCCGCCGTCCAGGATCCGGCCGGTGAACACCGTGCCCACCACCGACTCGTGCAGCAGGTCCTCCCCCACCCCCAGCCGCCCGTCCTCCGCCAGCAGGGCGAGCCGGGCGGAGGTCCCGGAGCCGCAGGGGCTGCGGTCGGTCTGCCCGTCGGCGAAGACGGTGACGTTGCGCTGGTGCGGGCCGAAGGGCGTGTCGGGCAGCTCCTCGTACAGCACCACCCCGTACACCCCGGACAGCAGCGGCCCGTCCGGGTGCCAGGTCGCGGGGTGGGTGGCCAGCGCGGCGCGGATCTCCCGGCCGGCCCGCACCAGCCCGGGCAGCGCGGCGCGGGAGACCTCCAGGCCGAGGTCCCGGGCGGCGACGGCGGCGTAGCAGGCCCCGGCGTGGGCGATGTCCGCCTCCGCGAGGCCGAGGGTGGTGGCCACCGGCACCTTGCGGGCGGCCACCCGCGCCGGGACGTTGCGGAAGGTGACCCCCGTGGTGCGGCCCCCGTCGCGGTGGACGGTGGCGGCGACCCGGCCCGACGGCACGTCGATGCGTACCTGGACGTCCCCGTCGTGCGGCGCCGGGACGCGGCCGGTGTCCACCGCCCAGGCGCCCAGCGCCATGGTGCCGTGGCCGCAGGCGGTGGAGTACCCGTCCTTGTGCCAGAACAGGACCCCGAAGTGGGCGCCGTCGTCGTCCGGCGGGACCACGAAGCCGCCGTACATCCCGGCGTGCCCGCGCGGTTCCCGCACGAGCAGGCGCCGTACGTCGTCGAGCGCGCTCCGCCGCGGCGCGGTCCCCGAGCCCCCGGGTCCGATGGCGGTGGCGCAGCGCTCGGCGACGGTGCCCCCGGGCGCCGCCGGGGCGCCGGATCCGGCGCCGCCGGTCAGGTCGACGATCCGGAAGGGCTCCCCCGCCGTGTGGTAGTCGGTGGTGCGGACGGTGCTCACAACAGGAACCCTCCGGGGAAGGGGTCGGTCGGATCGAGGAAGTACTGGGCGGTGCCGGTGATCCAGGCCCGGCCGGTGACGGCGGGGACCACGGCCGGCAGGCCCCCGACGGTGGTGCGCGCGGTGAGGCGGCCGGTGAACTCGGTGCCGATGAAGGACTCGTTGACGAAGTCGGCGCCGATTTCCAGCAGGCCGCGGGCGTGCAGCTGGGCCATGCGGGCGCTGGTTCCCGTACCGCAGGGCGAGCGGTCGAACCAGCCGGGGTGGATGGCCATGGCGTGCCGGGAGCGGCGGGCGTCGGAGCCGGGGGCGGCGAGGTACACGTGCTTGACCCCGGCGATCGAAGGGTCCTCGGGGTGGACGGGCCGGTCCGGACCGGCGTTGACGGCGTCCATGACGGCGAGGCCCGCGGCGATCAGGTCCTCCTTGCGGGAGCGGTCGAAGGGGAGGCCGAGGGCGTCCAGTTCGACGAAGGCGTAGAAGTTGCCGCCGTAGGCGAGGTCGTAAGTGACCGTGCCGAAGCCGGGCACGTCGGCCTTCAGGTCCAGGCCGACGCTGAAGGAGGGGACGTTGGTGAGGGTGACGGCGGTGGCCGCGCCGTCCTCGACCCGTACGTCGACGCTGACCAGCCCCGCCGGGGTGTCGAGGCGGACCGTGGTGACCGGCTCGGTCACCGCGACCATGCCGGTCTCCACCAGGACGGTGGCCACCCCGATCGTGCCGTGCCCGCACATCGGCAGCAGGCCCGAGACCTCGATGTAGAGCACGCCGAAGTCGGCGTCGGGCCGGGTGGGTGGCTGGAGGATCGCGCCGCTCATCGCGGCGTGGCCGCGCGGCTCGTACATGAGCAGGGTGCGGACGTGGTCCGCGTGCTCGATGAAGTGGAGCCGCTTCTCGGCCATGGTGGCGCCGGGGATGACCCCGACCCCTCCGGTGATCACCCGGGTCGGCATGCCCTCGGTGTGCGAGTCCACCGCGTGGTAGACGTGTCGCGTGCGCATGGGTCTCGGTCTCCTGAGGGCTAGTTGAGGCCTTCGGCGAGGGCCTTCTCGGTGGCGGCGCGCACCGCCGCCCCGGTCTCGCCGGTGAGCGGGAAGCGGGGCGGGCGGGTGGCGCCGCCGGGGCGGCCGGCCAGGTCCATGGAGAGCTTGATGGCCTGGACGAACTCGGTCTTGGAGTCCCAGCGCAGCAGCGGGTGCAGGGACTTGTACAGCGGCAGGGCGGTCTCCAGGTCACCGGCGACGGCCGCCCGGTAGAGGGTGGCGCAGGAGCGCGGCAGGGCGTTGGGGTAGCCGGCGATCCAGCCGACCGCGCCCGCGAGGGCCAGTTCGAGGAGGACGTCGTCGGCGCCGATGAGCAGGTCGAGGCCGGGGGCGAGTTCGGCGATCTCGTAGCCGCGGCGGACGTCCCCGCTGAACTCCTTGACGGCGACGATGCTGCCGTCGGCGTGCAGCCGGGCGAGCAGCTGCGGGGTCAGGTCCACCTTGGTGTCGATGGGGTTGTTGTACGCGACCACGGGCAGCCCGGCGCGGGCCACCTCGGCGTAGTGGGCGCGGACGGCCGCCTCGTCGGCGCGGAAGGCGTTGGGGGGCAGCAGCAGGACCGAGCCGGCACCGGCCTCGGCGGCCTGCTCGGCCCAGCGGCGGGCCTCGGCGCTGCCGTACGCGGCGACGCCGGGCATGACGCGGGAGCCGTCCCCGGCGGCTTCGACGGCGGTGCGCACGACGCGGGCGCGTTCCTCGTCGGTGAGGGTCTGGTATTCGCCGAGGGAGCCGTTGGGGACGACGCCGTCGCAGCCTTCGGCGATCAGCCAGGCCACGTGTTCCGCGTAGGCGTCGTGGTCGACGCTGAGGTCCTCGCGCAGCGGCAGGGCGGTGGCGACCATGATGCCGTGCCAGGGGCGGGTGCGGGTGTCGGGGCGGGGCGCGGGGGTGGGCGCGTGGTTCATGAGCAGACTCCCTAGTGTGGTGTGTGACATTTTACTAGTGGACGTGAGGTGGCCACAAGGGCCGGGACGGCCCGGATCAGCGGGCGGCGGGCGGAAGTTCGCCGCAGCCGGCGGCGGCCGGGCCCGGGGGCAGGGCGGCCAGATGGCGCAGCGGGACCGGGCAGGACAGCGGGCGGCGGTCGGGGGCCTGCTCCTCACCGGCCAGCGCGGCGACGGCCGGACCGCACATCCGGCCCTGGCACCAGCCCATCCCGGCACGGGTGAGCAGCTTGACCGTACGCGCGTCCCGCGCGCCGAGCTCCTCGACGGCCTCGCGGATCCGGCCCGCCGGGACCTCCTCGCAGCGGCACGCCACGGTGGCGTCGGACAGCCAGCCCGTCCACCCCGCGCCGGGACGGTGCGCGGCGGCCATCGCCGCGGCGAAGGCCCGCAGCCGGGCGCGGCGGCGGGTCAGGGCGGCCGGGACCGGTGCGGCGGCGGCGGCGACGGCGCGCGGGGCAACGGCGTGGGCGGCGGACGCGTGGGCGGCAGTCGCGTGGGCGGCGATGGCGTGGGCGGCGATCTCGCCTTCGGTCAGGGCCAGTTGGGCACCGCCGATGCCGCCGGTCTCGCCCGCCGACCAGATGCCGGGCACGGACGTGCGCTGCTCCGCGTCCAGTTCCAGGGCGACCGTGCCGTCCGGGGAGCGCAGGGTGGCGCAGCCGAGGCCGGTGGCCAGCTCCAGCTGGGGCACGAGCCCGTGGCCCACCGCGAGGGCGTCGCAGGGGATCCGGCGGCCGGTGCCGGGCAGGGGGCGCCAGTCCCGGTCGAGGCGGGCGACGGTGACGGCCTCGACCCGGTCGCGCCCGTGCGCCGCGGTCACGGCGTGCCGGGTCAGCAGCCGGATGCCGTGGCGCAGCAGGGCGCCCCCGTACGTGGCGCCTTCGGCGAGCTTCGCCGGGTTGCGCAGCAGGGCCGGGCCCCGGGTCGCGTACGCCGTGTACGAGGCGGCCTCGACGACGGCGGGCACGGTGGCTCCGGCGGCCGCGAGGGAGCCGGCCACCGCGAGCAGCAGCGGTCCGCTCCCGGCGACGAGGACGCGGCGGCCGGGCAGGACGAGGCCGCCCTTGAGCATGGCCTGCGCCCCGCCCGCGCCGACCACCCCGGGCAGCGTCCAGCCGGGGAAGGGCAGTTGCCGCTCGTAGGCGCCGGTGGCGAGCAGGACGGCCCGGGCGCCGACGGTCGCCGCGCGTTCCTCGGGGCCCGCGACGGCGTGCAGGGTCCAGCCGCCGTCGCCGTCCGGGACCACCGTCCAGACGTGGTGGAAGGGGAGGTGGTCGATCCGGCCCGCCGCGACGTGGGCGCGCAGGGCCGCTTCGCGGGTGGCGAAGGCCCGCCAGTCGTGGTGCAGGGCCTGGGGGCGGAGGGCGCCGAGGCCGGCCGCGGGGTGGCGGTAGAACTGGCCGCCGGGGCGCTCCCCCGCGTCGAGGAGGGTGACGCGCAGGCCGAGCCGGGCCGCGGTGACGGCGGCGGCGAGTCCGGCGGGACCGGCGCCGACGATCGCGAGGTCGGCGGGGGCCGGGCCGCGGTACGGGCGCTCAGACGGCGAGGTCGGCATGTCCGGTGCCCTCCTGGGTGGTGACGGCGTCGCCGGGGCGGGCCGGGACGAGGCAGGCGCGCTGGTTGGGGCGGCCGTTGACGGTGACGAGGCAGTCGTAGCAGGCGCCGATGCCGCAGAACGCCCCGCGCGGGGCGCCGTCTTCGCGGGTGGTGCGCCAGGCGAGGATCCCGGCGGCCCACAGGACGGCGGCGATGCTCTGGCCCTCCTGGGCGGTCAGTTCGCGGCCGTCGAAGCCGACAGGGAAGGTGGCCGCCGGGGTACCGCCGACCAGCGAGCGGGGGCTGCGGCGCATCAGGGGTGCTCCTCGGGGGTGTGGTGCCGGGCCGGGGGCGCGGCCGGGGCCGCCTCCGGCCCGTCGAAGCGGTCCGGGCGGAACGGAGTGAGCGGGAGCGGGGGTTCGGCCCCGGTCAGGACCGCCGCGATCAGGGCGCCCGTGGCCGGGGCCAGGCCGATGCCGGCGCCTTCGTGGCCGCAGGCGTGCAGCAGGCCCGGGACGCGGGGGTCGGGGCCGATCGCCGGGAGGTGGTCGGGGAGGTAGGGGCGGAAGCCGTGGTAGCTGCGCAGGACCCGTACGTCGGCCAGTACGGGGAACAGCTGCGCCGCCTGGCGGGCGAGGCGGCGCAGGGCCTCGGTGGACGGAGCGCGGTCGAAGCCGACGCGTTCGCGGGTCGCACCGATCAGGACGGGGCCCGCCGGGGTGCCCTCGACCACGGCCGAGGACTGCAGGGCGGCGGAGTCGCTGGCGACGTCGGCGATGTAGTCGGCGGCGTAGACCTTGTGGCGGACGACCCGGGGCAGGGGTTCGGTGACGAGGACGAACCCGCGGCGGGGCATGACGGGCAGGGTGGTCCCGGCGAGGGAGGCGATGTGGGCGCCCCAGGTGCCCGCCGCGTTGATCACGGCCGGCGCGAGGAGGGTGCGCCGGGGGGTGCGGACGCCGACGGCCCGGCCGCCGCGCAGGAGCACCTCGGTGACTTCCTCGCCGAGGTGGCACGCGGCGCCGGACGCGGCCAGCAGGCGGGCCGCCGCCTGGGCCGGCTGGACCTGTGCGTCCTGGGGGTAGTGGAAGCCGCCCGCCCGGCCGGGAGCCAGGTGCGGTTCCAGCTCGCGCAGTTGGTCCGGCCCCACCTCCGCGGCGAGGACGCCGGCGGCGCGCTGGCCGGCCGCGAAGGTGCGCAGGGCCGTGAGGGTGGTCTCGTCAGGGGCGACGACCAGGCCGCCCTTGGGCTCGTACTCGGTCTGCGCGGGAAGGACGGCGGCCAGGTCGCGCCAGAGCCGGGCCGACAGGAGCGCGAGGTCGAGTTCCGGGCCCGCCTCCTTGTCGGAGACGAGCAGGTTGCCCTCCCCGGCGCCGGTCGTGCCGCCCGCCACGGGGCCGCGGTCGACCACCGCCACGGAGAGTCCGGAGCGGCTCGCGTAGTAGGCGCACGCGGCTCCGACGACACCGGCGCCGATGATCACGACGTCCGGGGAGTGGGTCTGGGACACGGGAGTAATTTGTCACATTCTCTGGAAGGTGTGCCGGGCCGGTCCCGCCCCCCGAGGGCATCGGGACCGGCCCGGAGCCGGGTCAGCTGCGCAGGGGGCCTTCACAGCTGTAGGAGGACGTGCCCGCCACCTTGTTGGTCCAGATCTCCACCGGGCCGAAGGAGCAGTTCATGTCGGTGAAGTTGTTGGAGACCGGGGCGGTGCGGTCGAGGATGAAGTAGTCGACCGTCTCGGACATGTCCTTGAAGTTCTGGTCGTCGCTGCGCCAGTTCTTCAGGTTCGCGGTGATCCGTCCCGTACAGGTGAAGCGGCGCTTGCCGGGGTCGCCGTTCTCCACGCAGTCCGGGGTGTTGTAGGTGGCCGTCGCGAAGGAGGACTTGACGGAGGCGAGCGCGGAGTCGCGCAGCTTGTCGTTGGCGGTGAAGCTGGTGTTCGGGACGTAGAGCTGGTCCACCTTGGCGATCTGCGCGTCCAGGAAGCGGTCGTAGTCGCGCTGGAGGTAGCTGTCGGAGCCCATCCGGTTGCGCCAGGCGTCGTAGCCCGCCACGTCGTTGGCGCGCAGGTGGCCGTACATCTCGCGCAGCAGGGAGGGCTTCTCGTTCCAGAGGAACTCGAAGAAGGTGCCCGCGTAGTTGTAGAAGCGGAACCCGTCGCCGTCGTACGTGGCGTTGAGCAGCTGCTGGATGCTCATCCGGGGGCCGCCGCCGGAGGTGTCGGCGATGACGCCGCGGACCAGGGACTTGCGGACGGCGATGCCGTTGTCGCGGGTGGCGCCGTCGAAGAACTCGGCGGTGCCCTCGTCCATCGCGGTGGTGCGGTCGCCCTCGTACCAGGGGCCCTGGCCGAAGAAGCCGGGGACGGCGAAACGGCCGTTGAGGTAGTGCGTGTACTCGTGGCGGAAGAGCTCTTCCAGGGTGAGGGAGGAGTCCTGGGGGACGCGGCGCTGGTAGGTGTAGAAGGTGGCGCCGTCCTCGATGTAGATGCCGCCGTTGTTGGTGCCGTAGCCGGTGAGGATGGGGTGGAAGTTCACGTAGTCGGCGCGGGAGGCGTAGAGCACGATGTTGAGCGTGGTGTTGGGATCTCCGGCCAGCGGCTGGTCGGTGCCCAGCACACGGTGGAACTGCGTCTTGACCTGCTTGCTGGCGTAGTAGAGCTGGTCGACGGTGGCCCGGTCGAGGGCGGTGCGGACCTTGATGCCGCCGTTGTCGTAGGTGTAGGTGTTCGGGAAGAGCTGCTTCTCGATGTCCTCCTTGCACACCCCGTACGGCTTGCAGGCCTGGTAGAAGTTCAGCCAGGACACCAGCTTGGCCCACTGCTCGCTGCCGTTGCCCCAGTCGGACTTCACCGGCCCCAGGAGGGCGCCGAGGTCGGCGGCGGTCTGGTCCCGCAGGCCCTCGATCTGGCCGAAGCGGCCGTACTCGCCGAGCGCGTCGCGGGCCACCCAGGCGTTGCCGGTGCCCTTGAGGTGGGTGTAGCCGGCGAAGGCCTTGAAGGCGGCCCGGTAGGCGGGGTCGGCGAGCGCGGCCGCGTGGAAGGCGGCGTCCTGGTTGCCCGGGTAGACGCCGAGGTAGTTGACGGAGAGCGCGGCGAGCACGGCGCCGCCCCAGGAGGCGTCGGTGTTCGTGGCCGGGTGGGCCGCGTCCATCGTGACCAGCACCTTCTTGATGAGGCCGAGCTGGTGCTGGCGCAGGCCCGGGCCCGCGGCGTAGAGGGCCTCGCGCAGGGTGCGGGCGTTGGAGGGGGTGACGTCGAAGGTCCGGGCGGCGCCCCCGAAGTCGTCGATGGCCTTGCGCATCGCGGCCGCGGTCGGGGCGTCGGTGACGTCGATCTCGTCGCGCGAGAAGTCGTGGTAGGCGACCGCGTGCAGGTAGGTGAACATCTCCTCCAGATGGGAGGAGTTGCGGCCGTCGTGGGCGGCGGCCAGGGCGGATATCCGGCGCGAGACCGCCTGGACGTGGGCGTCCGACATGACGGGGGCGAGGCGCGCGTCCCAGGTCCAGATCAGGCCCCGCAGACAGCCGTCGGCGGTGACGGCCTGGTCGGCGAGGAAGTCGGCGAACTGCTCCGGCGTCAGGCCGGTGATCCCGTCCAGGGTGCAGGGGACGCCCCCCGCGACGCTCTTCGCGGTGGGCGCGGCCTGGGCGGAGGCGAAGGCGCGGCTCTTCTCGGCGCGTTCGGCGGAGGAGCCGGAGCCGGGCGCGGAGACGGCCGGGGCGGCGCCGGGCACCTTGCCGTCGGTGACGGCCGTGCCGCCGGGGGCCGGGGCGGGGGCCGGGACGAGCGGCTTGGCCTCGCCGAGCCGGTCCACCTCGTCGAAGGGGTTCGGTGCGGCGGCGCCCGTCGCGCCGGGGGCGCCGCCGGTGAGGGCGCCGGGTACGGAGGCGCGGGCGGTGGCGCCGGGGGTGCCCCGCTCGGCGGCCTGGGTCACGGCCTGGCCGGCGGTGGCCAGGAGGGTGACCGCCACGGCGGCGGAGAGGAGGGACGTACGCACAGCTCTGTGCTGGGACACCGGATGCTCCTGTTGGGAGGGAGGTGGGGGAAGTGGTGCGCTGACTGCCCTGCTTCACACGGCGTTTGACGGGGATTAACGTGCCGCGATGTGAGCTGTAACATAGTAATGTGAAATTGCACTGACAAGCCCTGTGCGCCCACCAGTTCGGTACTTCTTGAGGGAGCCTCCGTGACCGACACCTCCTCCCGCCTCAACATCGGCAGTCACGACCGGCCGGTATCAGCAGAGTTGTCCCGCTTCATGGCCGGGAACTGGGCGGCCACCCCCCTCCCCGCCGCCGCGCGCGTGCCCTCGTACGCCCTCAACCCGGCCCGTCGCGCCCGGCTCTCGGCGCGCTTCCCCGGCGAGCGGCTGCTGATACCGGCAGGTGAGCTGACGGTCCGCTCCAACGACGCCGACTTCCGCTTCCGGCCGCACAGCGCGTACGCGTGGCTGACCGGCCTGACGGGCGAGGACCAGGCCGGCCACGTCCTGGCGCTGGAGCCGTCCGGGCCGCACGCCCACGAGGCCGTGCTCTACCTGAGGCCGCGCTCCTCCCGCGCGGACGGCAGCGAGGAGTTCTTCCGCGACCGCCGCTACGGGGAGTTCTGGGTGGGGCGCCGCCCCGACCTGGCGGAGGCCGAGCGGCTCACCGGGATCCGCTGCGCACACCTGGACACCCTGGGCGAGCCGCCCGCCCGCAACGCCGCGACGGACGCCGAACTCGCCACCGCCCTGTCCGAGCTGCGGCTGGTCAAGGACGCGTGGGAGGTCGACCAGCTCCAGCTGGCCGTGGACCACACGGCGGCCGGGTTCGAGGACGTCGTACGGGCCCTGCCGCAGGCGCTCGCCCATCCGCGCGGAGAACGCTGGATCGAGGGGGTGTTCGGACTGCGCGCCCGGGCGGAGGGCAACGGAACGGGCTACAACACGATCGCGGCGTCCGGCGCCCACGCCGGCATCCTGCACTGGATCCACAACGACGGCCGGCTGAACCGGGACGAGCTGCTGCTCCTGGACGCGGGCGTGGAGACGGACACCCTCTACACGGCCGACATCACGCGCACCCTCCCGCTGTCCGGGCGGTTCTCGCCGGTGCAGCGGCAGGTCTACGAACTGGTCCTGGCCGCACAGGACGCGGGCATCGCGGCCCTGCGGCCCGGCGCGAGCTTCGGTGACTTCCACCGGGCCGGGATGCGCGTCCTCGCCGAGGGACTCGCGCAGTGGGGGGTCCTGAAGAACGCCGAGGGCGACCTGCACCGGCGGTACTCCCTGTGCAGCAGCGGGCACATGCTGGGGCTGGACGTGCACGACTGCGCGAAGGCGCGGGCCGAGACGTACCTGGAGGGGGTCCTGGAGGAGGGCCAGGTCCTCACCGTCGAACCGGGCCTCTACCTCCAGCCCGATGACGAGACGCTCCCGGCGGAGCTGCGCGGGGTGAGCGTGCGCATCGAGGACGACCTGGTCATCACCGCCGACGGCGCGCGGCTGATGTCGGGGGCGCTGCCCCGGACGGTCGCCGGTGTGGAGGAGTGGATGGGCACCCTGCTGGACTCCGCGGGCGCCTGACCCACGCCCCCGCCCCGCCGGCCCCCTCACTCCGGGCCCGGGTCCGGCGGGGCGGCGAGTCCGGCGGGGCGGCGGGGCGGCCGGGCGGCGGGGCTACGGCAGGACCGCGATGCCGTCCAGTTCGAGCTGGGCCCGCGTGTCCCAGAGGCGGACCACGCCGACCACCGCCATCGCCGGATAGTCCCGCCCCGCCAGCCGGCGCCAGATACGTCCCAGCTCGGCGGCGTGCCCGCGGTAGGCCTCCACGTCCACCGCGTACACCGTCACCCGGGCCAGGTCCGCCGGGGCGCCGCCCGCCGCCGCCAGGGCGGCCAGCAGATTGGCGAGGGCCAGCTCGAACTGCTCCGGCAGGGTCTCCCCCACGATCTTCCCGGCCCCGTCCAGCGCGGTCTGGCCCGCCAGGAACACCAGCCGCCCCCCGGTCGCGGTGACGGCGTGCGAGAAGCCCGTCGCCGGGGACAGGCCCTCGGGGTTGATCCGCTCCAGGCTCATCGCGCCGCCACCCCCCGGTAGAGCTCCTTCGCGATGATGGTGCGCTGCACCTCGCTGGCCCCCTCGTAGATCCTGGGCGCCCGCACCTCCCGGTACAGGTGCTCCAGCAGGTGGCCGCGGCGCAGCGCGACCGCCCCGTGCAGCTGGACGGCGTGGTCGACGACGTACTGGGCCGTCTCGGTGGCCAGCAGCTTGGCCATCGCGGCCCGCCGCGGGACGTCCGGGGAACCGGCGTCGTACGCGCCCGCCGCCGCGTACACCAGCAGCCGGGCCGCCTCGGTGCGCGTGGCCATCTCCGCGACCCGGTGCGCCACGGCCTGGAGGTCGGCCAGCACCCCGCCGAAGGCCGTGCGGCCCGCCGTGTGCGCCAGGGTCGCGTCCAGGGCCGCGCGCGCCATGCCGACCGCGAAGGCGCCCACGCTCGGCCGGAACAGGTTCAGGGTCCCCATCGCCACCCGGAACCCCCGCCCGGGCTCCCCCAGCACGTCCTCGCGGCCGACCGGCACCCCGTCGAAGGACAGGGAGCCGATCGGATGCGGCGAGAGCATGTCGAGGGCCTCGCCGCCGAGGCCGGGCCGGTCGGCCGGAACCAGGAAGGCGGTGATCCCCCGCGCCCCCGGCGCCTCACCCGTCCGGGCGAAGACGGTGTAGAAATCCGCTTCCGGGGCGTTGGAGATCCAGCACTTCTGTCCGCCGAGCCGCCAGCCCGCCCCGTCCGGGGCCGCCTCCAGCTCCAGCGCCGCCGCGTCCGAACCGGCGCCGGGCTCGCTGAGCGCGAACGCCGCCACCAGCCGGCCCTCCCGCACCCCGGGCAGCCACCGCTCGCGCTGCGCCGCGCTGCCCGCCGCCAGCACCGGGTGCCCGCCCAGTCCCTGGAGGGCCAGCGCCGTCTCGGCCTCCGTGCAACCGTAGGCGAGCGACTCCCGCAGCAGGCACAGCTCCAGCGCACCCGAGGCGAACACCCGCTGGAGCAGTCCCAGTTCCCCCAGGGCCGCCAGCAGCGGCCGGTTCACCCGGCCGGGCTCACCCTTCTCGGCGAGCGGCCTCAGCCGCTCCAGCGACAGAGTGCGCAACCTCCCGCACCATTCCTCTTCTTCCGCCCCGAGCGCGAATCCGGCCATCCGAATGCCCCCGTCCTATCGCGTCCTGTTGACTGTCGTCACCATCACGATACGCTCTAGGAGCGCCTCCCGGTGGTGAGCCGGAAGACGCACCGCACGGCCGGCTCCACCCCGCCCGGACGTCGCAAGGGGGCGCACCCGCCTTGGAGCTCAAGCCTTCCGCTCATGCCGACACCTTCGCCCGCGATCACCTGCCACCCGCCGACGCCTGGCCGGAGCTCCTCTTCGAGCTGCCCGAACTGGCCTACCCCGACCGGCTGAACTGCGGCGCCGAGCTCCTCGACGCCACCATCGACCGGTGGGGGCCCGACCGCCCCGCCTTCCGTGACGGCGCGGGCGGGGTCTGGTCGTACGGGGAACTGCGCGAGCGCGTCGACTCGCTCGCCCACGCCCTCACCGCCGACCTCGGTGTCGTCCCCGGCAACCGGGTGCTGCTGCGCGGACCGACCGGGCCCTGGCTCGCCGCCTGCTGGCTGGCGGTGATGAAGGCGGGAGCCGTGGCCGTCACCGTGCTGGACCGGCAGCGGGCCCAGGAGCTCTCGACGGTGTGTTCCATGGCCCGGGTGCGGCACGCCGTCTGCCACGCGGACTCCCTCGACGACCTGGTCAAGGCGGAGGTGCCCGGGCTGCGGATCGCCGCCTACGGCGGGACGGGGCCCGGGGACCTGCTGCGGCTCGCCGAGGCGCATCCCGCGCCGTATCCGGCCGTGGAGACCTCCGCCGACGATGTGGCGCTCATCGCCTTCACCTCCGGCACCACCGGCCGCCCCAAGGGCTGCATGCACTTCCACCGCGACCTCCTCGCCGTCGCCGACACCTTCTCCCGCCACGTCCTGCGGCCCCGCCCCGACGACGTGTTCGCCGGCAGCCCCCCGCTCGGCTTCACCTTCGGACTCGGCGGCCTCGTCGTCTTCCCGCTCCGCGCCGGAGCCTCGGTGCTGCTGCTGGAACAGGCCGCGCCCCGGACGCTGCTGCCCGCGCTCGCCGCGCACCGGGTCACCGTCCTGTTCACGGCCCCCACCGCCTACCGCTCCATGCTCGACACCCTCGGCCCCTACGACACCGGCGCCTACGACCTCTCCGCGCTGCGCCGCTGCGTCTCGGCCGGCGAGAACCTGCCCGCCGCCACCTGGCGCGCCTGGCACGAGCGCACCGGACTGCGGATCATCAACGGCATCGGGGCCACCGAACTCCTGCACATCTTCATCTCCGCCGCCGACGACGACATCCGCCCCGGCACCACCGGCCGCGCGGTGCCCGGCTGGGAGGCGCGGGTGGTGGACCCCGCCGGGCGGCCCGTGCCCGACGGCGAACCGGGCCTGCTGGCCGTACGCGGCCCGGTCGGCTGCCGCTACCTGGCCGACCCCCGCCAGACCCAGTACGTCCGGGACGGCTGGAACCTCACCGGCGACACCTACGTACGCGACCCCGACGGCTACTTCCGCTACGTGGCCCGCGCCGACGACATGATCATCTCCTCCGGCTACAACATCGCGGGCCCGGAAGTGGAGGAGGCCCTGCTGCGCCACCCGGACGTGAGGGAGGCGGCGGTGGTCGGCCGGCCCGACGAGCGCCGGGGCCAGATCGTCGTCGCGTACACCGTCGCCCGGGAGGGGGCCGTGCTGACCGAGGACGCCCTGCGCACCCACATGCGGGCGGAACTGGCCCCGCACAAGTGCCCGCGCTCCTTCGTCTTCGTGCCGGAGCTGCCCCGGACGGCCACCGGGAAACTTCAGCGCTTCCGGCTGCGCGATCTAGAGTGAACCCGTGGTCGAGCAACACACTCCGCGATCCCTGATCGTCACGTTCTACGGCGCCTACGGAAGGTCCTTCGAGGGACCCGTACCGGTGTCCGCGCTGGTCCGCCTGCTGGGCGCGGCCGGCGTCGACGCACCCTCCGTCCGCTCCTCGGTGTCCCGGCTGAAGCGGCGCGGCTTCCTGGTGCCCGCGAAGGCGGCCGACGGCGCGGCGGCCTACGACCTCTCCGAGGAGGCCCGGCTGCTGCTGGAAGACGGGGACCGACGCATCTACGGCACCCCGCAGGTCTCGGAGGAATGGCTGGTCGCGGTCTTCTCCGTCCCGGAGCAGGAACGCAACAAACGGCACCTGCTGCGCTCCCGGCTGGCCCGGCTCGGCTTCGGAGCGGTGGCCCCGGGGGTCTGGATCGCCCCCGCCCAGCTGGCCCGCGAGACCGGGCACACCCTGGAGCGGCTGCACCTGACGGCCTACGTGGAACTCTTCCGCGGCTCCCACCTCGGCTTCGCGCCCACCGCCGAGGCCGTGGCCCGCTGGTGGGACCTGGCCGCGCTGGCCAAGCAGCACGAGGAGTTCCTCGACCTGCACGAGCCGGCCCTGCGCGCCCTCCAGAGCGGCCCCGAACCCACCCCGGAAGCGGCCTACCGCACCTACCTGGCCGCCCTGGACAGCTGGCGGCGGCTGCCCTACGCCGATCCCGGGCTGCCGCGCGAGCTGCTCCCGGCGGACTGGCCGGGCGACCGGGCCGCGGCGGTCTTCGCCGAACTGCACGCCCGGCTGCGGGACGCCGGCGCCCGCTTCGTGGAGGCGTAGCCCCCCGAAAACCCGGTGCGCCCGGGCCCGGGCGCCCGCCACGATGGGGCATGACGTGGACCTTCGGTACCGATCTGGCGGCCTATCTGGCCCTCGCGCACCCGGCCGTGGCGGCGCGGCCCGTGTCCGACACCCTCCTGCTGACCGTCGGCGACTCCCTGCGACGGCGCGGCCCCCGTGCCTACGGCGCCGCCGACCCCGTCTTCGGCTGGTGGACCGGCCCCGACAGCACGGTGGCCGGGGCCCTGCTGTGCACCCCGCCCTTCCCGCTCCTGCTCGGCACCCTGCCCGCCGAGGCCGTCCGGGCCCTCGGGCCGTACCTCGTCACCGAGCCGCTGCTCGCGTCGGCCGGCGCGGTCAACGCCCGCCGCGCGGACGCGGGGACCCTGGCGGGCGCCTGGGGCAGGCCCACCCGGGTGACGGAGGAGACCCGGCTCCACCGGCTCACCGCGCTCTGCGCCCCCGACCCGGCCCCGTCCGGACGGCCCCGCACCGCGGAGGCGGCGGACCTGCCCCTGCTGCTGCGGTGGATCGAGGAGTACAACCGGGAGCTGGACGAGCCCGGACGCGGCTCGGAGGCCGCCCTGCGCGACCGGATCTCGTACGGCGGCATCCTGCTCTGGGAGGACGGGGGCCGGCCGGTGTCCCTCGCGGGCTTCTCCCGGCCCCTCGGCGGCGCGAGCCGCGTCGGCCCCGTCTACACCCCGCCCGCCGCCCGCCGCCACGGCTACGCCGCCGGGGTCACGCACGCGGTGACCGCAGCCGCCCGCGCCGCCGGGGCACGCGAGGTGCTGCTGTTCACCGACGTCGCCAACCCCACCAGCAACGGCGTCTACCGCCGCCTCGGCTACACCCCGCTGGAGGACCGGGTCCGCCTGGAGGCGCTCTGACCGCCCGCCACGCCCGCGGGGGCCGCTACCCCTTGCCCGTCGGCGGCCTGCGGCTGCCCGCCCGGTACGGCGCGGGCCACGGCGCGCCCGGCCCCTCGTACCCCTGGTCGGCCGCCGCGTGCAGGGTCCAGTGCGGGTCGTACAGGTGCGGACGGCCGACCGCGCACAGGTCGGCGCGCCCGGCCAGCAGCAGGGAGTTGACGTCGTCCCAGGAGGAGATGGCGCCGACGGCGATGACGGGCACGCCGAGCGCGTTGCGGATCCGGTCGGCGTAGGGGGTCTGGTAGGAGCGTCCGAACTCCGGGGCCTCGTCCGCGACGACCTGCCCCGTGGACACGTGGACGGCGTCCGCGCCGTGCGCGGCGAATGCGGCGGCGATCCCCTCGGCGTCCTCGGGCGTGGTGCCGCCGGGCGCCCAGTCGGCCGCGGAGATCCGGACCGTCATGGGGCTGCGCTCGGGCCAGACCGCCCGGACCGCGTCGAAGACCTCCAGCGGGAAACGCAGCCGGTTCTCCAGGGAGCCGCCGTAGGCGTCGGTGCGGTGGTTGGTGAGCGGGGACAGGAAGCCGGACAGCAGGTAGCCGTGCGCGCAGTGCAGTTCGAGCAGGTCGAAGCCGCACTCGGCCGCCCGGACCGCGGCCGCCGCGAAGTCCGAGCGGAGCGCGGCGAGGTCGTCGGCCGTCAGGGCGCGCGGGACGGCGGACACGCCCGGCTTGTAGGGCAGCGCGGAGGCGGCGACCAGCGGCCAGTTGCCCTCGGGAAGCGGTTCGTCCATGCCCTCCCACATGACCCGCGTCGAACCCTTGCGGCCCGCGTGGCCGAGCTGGACGCCGAGGGCGGTGCCGGGCGCGGACGTGTGGACGAAGTCGGCGATCCGCTTCCAGGCGGCCGTCTGCTCCGCGTTCCACAGGCCCGCGCAGCCCGGCGTGATCCGGCCCTCGGGGCTGACGCAGACCATCTCCGTCAGGACCAGTCCGGCGCCGCCCAGGGCGCGCTGGCCCAGGTGCACCAGGTGGAAGTCACCCGGTACGCCGTCCCGCGCCGAGTACATGTCCATGGGCGCGACGACCACCCGGTTGCGCAGGGTCAGGCCCCGCAGGGTGAACGGCGTGAACATCGGCGGGGTTCCCACGGCATCGGCCCCCACCCCCGCTCCGGCCTCGCCCGCGGCCTCGCCCTCCGGGCAGCCGAACTCCCGTTCCACCGCGTGCGTGAAGCGGGCGTCGCGCAGCCGCAGGTTCTCGTGCGTCACCCGCCGGCTGCGCGTGAGCAGGTTGAAGGCGAACTGCCGGGCCGGCTGGCCGACGTACCCCTCGATCTCCTCGAACCAGCGCATGCTGGCCGCCGCCGCCCGCTGGGTGCTGGCCACGCCGGGCCGCCGCGCCGCCTCGTACGCCGCGAGGGCCTGCGCCGGACCGCCCGACGACTCCCGCTCCAGTGCCTCGCAGAGCGCGAGCGCGTCCTCGACGGCGAGTTTGGTGCCGGAGCCGATGGAGAAGTGCGCCGTGTGTGCGGCGTCGCCGAGCAGCACCACGTTCCCGTGCGACCACCGCTCGTTGACGACGGTACGGAAGCGGGTCCAGGCGGACCTGTTCCCGCGCAGCGGCCGTCCGCGCAGCGCGTCGGCGAACAGCTTGGCGCAGCGCGCGGCGGACTCCTCCTCGTCGCACAGGTCGAGGCCCGAGGCCCGCCACACCTCCTCCCGCATCTCCACGATCACGGTCGAGGAGTCGGCGGAGTACGGGTAGGCGTGCAGCTGCGCCACGCCGTGCGCGGTCTCGGCGATCTCGAAGCGGAAGGCGTCGAAGGCGAAGTCGGCGGCCAGCCAGATGTAACGGCAGCGGCCTTCGGTCACGGTCGGGCGGAAGTGCGCGGCGCCGCTCTCCCGGGTCGCGCTGTGCACCCCGTCCGCCGCGACGACCAGGTCGTACGTCTTCGCCAGCTCCCAGGCGTCGGGCGCCGGTGAGCGGAAGCGGAGCCGGACCCCGAGGCCCGCGCAGCGTTCGTGCAGGATCTCCAGCAGCCGGCGCCGGCCGAGCGCGGCGAAGCCGTGACCGCCGGAGGTGAGCAGGCGGTCCCGGTGGACGACCTCGACGTCGTCCCAGCGCACGAACTCGGCGCCGAGGGCGGCGTGGACGACGGTGTCGGCCCGTTCGATGCCGCCCAGGGTGTCGTCGGAGAGCACGACGCCGAAGCCGAAGGTGTCGTCGGGGGCACCTCGCTCCCACACCTCCACCCGGTGTCCCTGCCGGGCCAGCAGCGCGGCGGCGTACAGTCCCCCGGGTCCCCCGCCGACGACGGCCACGCGCACGGCGCTACCTGCCCTTCCACTGGGGCGGCCGCTTGCCGGTGAAGGCGGCGTGGAACTCCGCGTAGTCCTCGCCGTGCATGAGCAGCGCCTGGGTGTTGGCGTCGAGTTCGACGGAGGCGGCCAGCGGCATGTCCAGTTCGGCCGTCAGCAGGGCCTTGGTCTGGGCGTGGGCGAGGGCGGGTCCGGCGGCGAGGCGGGCGGCCAGTTCGGCGGCCCGCGCGTCGGCCTTGCCCTCGTCGACGAGCTCGCTGAGCAGGCCGATCCGCTCGGCCTCCGCCGCGCGTACGGGCTCTCCGAGCATCAGCAGCCGGGTGGCGTGGCCGAGGCCGACGACGCGGGGCAGCAGGTAGGCGGCGCCCATGTCCCCGCCGGAGAGGCCGACCCGGGTGAAGAGGAAGGCGAAGCGGGCGGTGGGGTCGGCGATGCGGAAGTCGGCGGCGAGGGCGAGCACCGCACCGGCTCCGGCGGCCACCCCGTGCACGGCGGCGATCACCGGGAAGGGGCATTCGCGGACGGCCCGGACGACTTGGCCGGTCATCCGGTTGAAGTCGAGGAGCTGGGCCGTGTCCATGGCGAGGGTGGCGCCGATGATCTCGTCCACGTCGCCGCCGGAGCAGAAGCCCCGGCCCTCGCCGGCGAGCACGAGGGCGCGGACGGAGCGTTCGCGGGAGAGTTCGGCGAGCAGGTCGCGCAGGTCGGCGTAGGCGCCGAAGGTGAGCGCGTTCAGCTTGTCGGGGCGGTCGAGGGTGACGGTGGCCACGCCGTCCTGCCGGGTCACCCGCAGGTGGCGCCACTGTCCTGTCGATGGGGTGGAACCGGTGAAGGGGCTCACGGAAACGACGGTATCACCGCTTGGTGACTACCGTCAGGAAAACGCGACAGCGGGGGTGTGGGTGCGCTTCGGCCGGGGTGCCCTACGGCTCCGGATTTCCACTTCGTATCGTTGAAAGGAGGATTTCCCTTCCGCTTCACCAGACCGCCCCGTCGAGGACCCCGCCTCGCCCCCGCCTCGCCCCTGCCACGACCCATGCCCCACGCCTCCCGGAACGGACGGACCGCCTTGCCCGACGCCTCCGCCTGGCGGATCGCGCTCCCCCACACGACCGCCGCCGTACCGCTCGCCCGCGCCCTGGTCCGCAGCGCCCTCACGGACACCGGGCCGGCCGCCGACCCCGACACCGCGGAGCTGCTGACCGCCGAGCTGGTCGCCAACGCCGTCGAGCACACCACCGGGGGCACACCGATCGAGCTGGTCGTGGAGCTGCTGGCGAACGGCTGCCAGGTCGAGGTGCACGACGGGGACCCCCGGCCGCCGGGCGATCTCACCACCCGCCGCGACGACACCCCGCCCGACCCCTGGCAGGAGCACGGCCGGGGCCTGCTGCTGATCCGCGCCCTGAGCTCCGCCTGCGGCCACCGGCGCACCGAGCGCGGCAAGGCCGTCTGGTTCACCCTGTCGGCCTGCGCCGCGACCGCCTGAGACGCGTCCGCCCGCTACGCGCCGGGCTCGGCGAGCAGCGCGACGAGGACGGCCTTGATGGTGTGCAGCCGGTTCTCCGCCTCGTCGAAGACGACGGAGTGCGCCGATTCGAACACCTCGTCCGTGACCTCCAGCGAGTCCAGGCCGTGCCGCTCGTGGACCTCGCGGGCCACCTTGGTGCCCAGGTCGTGGTAGGCGGGCAGGCAGTGCAGGAACTTCACGTCCGGGTTCCCGGTCGCGCGCAGCACCTCCATGGTGACGGCGTACGGGCCGAGGGCCGTGATCCGCTCGTCCCAGACCTCCTTGGGCTCCCCCATCGAGACCCAGACGTCGGTCGCCACGAAGTCGGCCTGCGCCACGCCCTCCGCGACCTCCTCGGTCAGCGTGATGCGGGCGCCGCTGACCGCCGCCAGCTCCCGGGCCCGCGCCACGACGGCCGCGGCCGGCCAGTACGCCTCGGGCGCGACGATCCGTACGTCCATCCCCAGCAGGGCGCCGGTGATCAGGTAGGAGTTGCCCATGTTGAAGCGGGCGTCGCCGAGGTAGGCGAAGGCGAGCCGCTCCAGCGGCTTGGCGCTGTGCTCGGTCATGGTGAGCACGTCGGCCAGCATCTGGGTGGGGTGCCAGTCGTCGGTGAGGCCGTTGAAGACGGGCACGCCCGCGTGCTCGGCGAGCTCCTCGACCGCCTCCTGGCTGTCGCCCCGGTACTCGATGCCGTCGAACATCCGGCCGAGCACCCGCGCGGTGTCCCGGACGGACTCCTTGTGGCCCATCTGGGATCCGCTGGGGTCGAGGTAGACGGTGTGGGCGCCCTGGTCGGCGGCGGCCACCTCGAAGGCGCAGCGCGTCCGCGTCGAGGTCTTCTCGAAGATCAGCGCGATGTTCTTGCCCTGGAGGCGGCGCCGCTCGGTCCCGGCCTTCTTGGCCGCCTTCAGTTCGGCGGCGAGCTCGACCAGGCCGCGGAACTCGGCGGCGGTGAAGTCGAGCTCCTTGAGGAAACTGCGGCCGAAGAGGTCGGTGGCCATGGGGGACGCTCCAGAGAGGTGCTGAGCTGACGGGGGACGCTGGCAGGGGAGGCTTGGAAGTATATACGATCCTCTGCATTGATATACAGCCCCTCCGTGCGTCAGGCCCCGTCACCCCAGGTCACACCGCGTCCCGCTGCACAGGACAGCTCATACAACGCGGACCACCCCGGCCCCGCCCCAGCTCGCTGCCCGGGATCTCGATCACCTCGATCCCCTCCTTGCGCAGGTGCGTGTTGGTCGTGACGTTCCGCTCGTAGGCGACGACCACCCCCGGTTCCACCGCCAGCACGTTGCAGCCGTCGTCCCACTGCTCGCGCTCCGCCGAGTGCACGTCCTGCGTGGCCGTCAGCACCCGGATCCGCTCCAGGCCCAGCGCCTGTGCGATGGCCCGGTGCATGTGCTCCGCCGGGTGGTCGGTGACCCGCAGGTCGCCGGCCCGTTCGCCGGGCCTGATCGTGTACGAGCGCAGCATGCCGAGCCCCGCGTACTGGGTGAAGGCGTCCGCGTCGACCATGGTCATCACCGTGTCCAGATGCATGAAGGCGCGCCGCTTGGGCATGTCGAGCGCCACGATGGCCGTCGCCGAGCCCGCCGCGAACAGCCCCCGCGCGAGCATCTCCACCGCCTGCGGGGTGGTCCGCTCGCTCATCCCGATCAGCACGGCGCCGTTGCCGATGACCAGGACGTCCCCGCCCTCGATCGTCGAGGGGTAGTCCGCCTGCCCCTGCGACCAGTAGTGGAAGGCGCCGGAGCCGGTGAAGAGCGGGTGGTGCCGGTAGATCGCCTCGAAGTGCACGGTCTCGCGCCGCCGGGCGGGCCAGCGCATGGCGTTGATCGACACCCCGTCGTAGATCCACGCGGAGGTGTCCCGGGTGAACAGGTGGTTGGGCAGCGGCCCGAGCAGGAAGTCGTCCATGTCCAGGACGTGGAAGCGCACCGAGACGGGCTCGGCGTGCCGCTCCAGGAACTCCCGCTTGGTCATGCCTCCGACCAGCGCCTCCGCGAGGTCCGCCGAGGACAGCCCGTCGAACACCGCCCGCAAGTGGTCGGTGGCGAGCGGACCGTACTCCTTCTCGTAGAAGACCCGGTCCAGTACGAGGTGTCTCGCCTCGGGGATCTCCAGGGACTCCCGCAACAGGTCCCCGAAGAGGTGCACGGCGACCCCCCGGTCGCGGAGCACGTCCGCGAACCCGTCGTGCTCCTGACGCGCCCGGCGCACCCACAGCACGTCGTCGAAGAGCAGGGCGTCCTTGTTGCTTGGTGTGAGCCGCTTCAGCTCCAGGTCGGGCCGGTGGAGGATGACGCGGCGGAGCCGCCCGGTCTCGGAGTCGACATGGAATCCCATGGCGTACACGTTCCCAGACCGAACGGCTTTTTGACCCGGCGTCGGCTCCGCGGGCTCAGCGCAGGCCGAGAAGTGCCGTCGGGGCGCCGATCACCTCGGGGGCCACCACACCCAGTTTCGGCGTCGTCAGGTTCGGCAGCCCGTAGTTGCTGCCGTCCGGCATGGTCAGCGGGGCGCCCAGGACGGCGCCGGGGCTGCGGGTGCGCAGGGTGGTGTCCGCGGACTCCAGCGAGCCCTCCCCGTCCGTCTCCGGCGTGCCCGCGAGGTTGGGCACGGGCGAAGTGAGCTTGGTGGCACCGAGGTCGGTGGCGATCGGCACCACCGGGAGCAGTGGGGTCGGGAGCAGGTCGCCCCTGTGCTGACGGGGCGCCTCCGGGGCTCCGACGACCGGTACCGGCACCGCGGTGGACAGGTGCGGGACCGGCACGCCCAGCGTGGTCTCCACCGCCTCCAGCGGGACTCCCACGGGAACCGCGTCGGCCACGGCCGGGGTGGCCGCGCCGGCCGCGGCCATACAGGTCAGGAGTGCCGCAATGCTTCCGCGCGCGGTCATCTTCATAGGTGACGTTCCGTCCTTCCAGGGTCGCGGACATTCCGCTGCCCTGGATGAACGATCCCGCCGGTGGTTTCCCCGGAGTTCTCCGCGAAAGTTCCCCCATACGACCTAATTCCCGGCCGTAGGGGGGCGCCCGCTTTACGGCGCGGGCCGGGCGGCGCGGGCCGCGGGTCAGGTCAGCTGGGGGGCCAGGGCCGCGATGGCGTCCGGGCCCACGCGGCAGCAGCCGCCGATGAGGCGGGCGCCCGCCGCGCGCCAGGCCGGTACGTCCCAGGGGACGGGGGCGGCCGGAGGGTGCCAGGTCTGGGTGGCGGCGTCCCAGACGGAGCCGTCGTTGGGGTAGGCCAGCAGCGGTTTCGCGGTGACCGAGGCCGCGGCCCGCAGGGCGGGCAGTACGTCGGCCGGGTCGCAGCAGTTGACGCCGACCGCGACCACCTCGGGGGCGGCGGCCGCCAGGGCGAAGGCCTCGTCGAGGGGCTGGCCGGCCCGGGTGCGGCCGTCGGCGACGGTGTAGCTCAGCCAGGCGCGGGCCCCCGTGCCGGCCAGCACCCGCAGCAGGGCCCCGGCCTCCTCGGTGTCCGGAACCGTCTCCAGGGCCAGGACGTCCGCCCCGCGCAGGGCCTCGATCCGGGGGCGGTGGAAGGCGGCCAGGGCATCGGCGCCGATCCCGTACCGGCCGCGGTACTCGGAGCCGTCGGCGAGGACCGCCCCGTACGGGCCCACGGAAGCGGCCACCCACACCTCGTGGTCCGCCGCCCGCGCGGCCCGGTCGGCCACCGTCACGCTCCGCTCCAGCAGCGCCGGGTCGTGCCCGACCTGGTAGCTCGCGGTGATCAGCACCTCGGCGCCGGCCCGGGCGTAGGCCGTGTGGGCGGCCTCCACCTGGTCCGGGCGCCCGGCGAGCACCCGGCCCGTCCAGAGGCCGCCGGACAGGTCGTTGCCCTGGGCGGTGAGCTGGTTGCTCAGCCCGCCGTCCAGGAGCACCGCCCCGCGGGCCAGGGCGTCGCCGAGCGGACCGGTCGCACGGGGCACGGCTCCCCCTAACCGAGCTGGGACAGGACCTGGGCCGAGATCAGCTCCAGGTGGTCGAGGTCGTCGAGGTCGAGGACCTGGAGGTAGAGGCGGGAGGAACCGATGGCGGCGTACGTGCCGATCTTCTCCACGACCTCGGCCGGTGAGCCGGCCAGGCCGTTGACCTTCAGCTCGTCCACCTCGCGGCCGATGACGGCGGCGCGCCGGGCGACCTCGGCGTCGTCCTTGCCCACGCACACCACCAGGGCGTTGGAGTAGACGAGGTCGCCGGCCGTGCGGCCCGCCTCCTCGGCGGCCGCCCGGACCCGGCCGAACTGCCGCTCGCTGTCGGCGACGGAGGCGAACGGCATGTTGAACTCGTCCGCGTACCGGGCGGCCAGGCGCGGGGTCCGCTTGGCTCCGTGGCCGCCGACCAGGACGGGCAGCTTGGCCTGGGCCGGCTTGGGCAGGGCCGGGGACTTCTCCAGCTGGTAGTACGTGCCCCGGTAGTCGAAGGTGGCGCCGGGCTCGGTCGCCCACAGGCCGGTGACGATGGCCAGCTGCTCCTCCAGCCGGGCCATCCGCTCCGCCGGGAAGGGGATGCCGTACGCCTTGTGTTCCTCCTCGAACCAGCCCGCGCCCAGACCCAGTTCGACCCTGCCGCCGGACATCCGGTCGACCTGCGCCACCTGGATCGCGAGGACGCCGGGCAGCCGGAAGGTGCCCGCCGTCATCAGCGTGCCCAGCCGGATCCGCCGGGTCTCGCGGGCCAGGCCCGCGAGGGTGATCCAGGCGTCGGTCGGGCCGGGCAGCCCATCGGCGGATCCCATCGGCAGGTAGTGGTCGGAGCGGAAGAAGGCGTCGAAGCCGAGGTCCTCGGTGGCCTTGGCCACGGTCAGGAGGGTGTCGTAGTCGGCGCCCTGCTGGGGCTCGGTGAAGATGCGGAGATCCATGCCCCCCATCCTGCCCCTCCGGCCCCTGCCGGGTGAATCTGCGTCAACCGGAAGGTCCACCCCGCGGCCCGCCAGTGACCAGCGCGGAGGGGGATCGTTTCTCGGACGGAGCCGGACCGCCCGGCCCGCGCGCCGGCGGCTTCTCGCCGGTGCGTCCACCGCCCCCTTCCGCGCCGGAGGGGCCAGGGCCGAGGAGGCCGCCATGTCCCACGAGTCCGTGCCGGAGCACCCCCGACAGACCGGACAGACCGGACAGGCAGCGCACGACCACGCGCGTCAGGAGCCCGCGGCACCCGCCCAGGGCGGCGCGCCGAAGGGCCTGCTCCAGCAGATGGAAGAGCTGATGGCGGCGCTGAACGCCGACCTGTCCCAGCTCGACGCCGACCTCCAGCACTCCGCGGACCGCACTCCCCCCGCCACCGCGGTATCCCCCGGCGGCTCCACGTACGGGAGCGAACGCCGCTGACAGCGGGGCCCCTGACCCGTACGGGGTCCCGTCCACGCGTACGGCGGGACCCCCGGGAGCCACCGGCAGCCGGCCCCCGGACCCAGACGCCCGGACCCAGACCCCCGGACCCAGACGCCCGGACCCAGACGCCCGGACTCAGACCACGCCCGAGGCGGACCCCCGCTCCCGTACCGTCATCCGCCGCAGCAGCGCACGGACCCGGTCGCTCGACTCGTCGGCCGCGTCGATCGACTCTATGCACTGCCAGTACAGGCTCTCGTCATCCGTCCCGCAGGCCACCCCGACGAGCGCTATGCCGACTTCGCCCAGCAGCGCCTGGAGCCCGAGCAGCGCCTGGCGCACATCGGTCACCTCCGTCAGCCGTGCCGCGCGCGGCGGCAGCTCGGGCGCACTGCCCTCACCCCGCAGCGCCGCCCGGTCAATGACCCCGCAGCCTCTGCCTCCCGCTTCCCCCAGTCCCCGTGCCTCCGCTCTCAGCTCCGGCGGTCCGGTGACCGCCAGCCAGCTCCCTATCCCCTGCGCGAGCGCCTGGGCCTGCCAGGCCTCGCCCACGATGTCCCACGCAGCCCCGCTCTGTGCCAGCGCGTGCCGGCCGGCCGCGATGAGCCGTACCGCATCCATATGCCGTCCCCCGTCCGCACGACATCCCGCCGTCCTTCACTACCCAGAGTGAAGGCAAGGAGCCAGTAAAGCCAGGGGTATTCGGAAATCTGTGGACACAAACATGGTTGTGGATGACGCCATCACTCCGAAGAGTGACGATCATCGGTCGAGGGGCCGGTCACGGGGAAGCGGGCCTCGTTCCTCTCGATCTTCGCGGCGAGCGCATCCAGCACATCCACCCCGAGAACCTCACAGAACTGCAGCAGATACGCGAGCACGTCGGCCACCTCATCGGTCACCCGGTGTGCGTTTTCGGGTTCCTCCATGATCGCGGCCGACTGTTCCGGTGTCAGCCACTGGAAGATCTCGACCAGTTCGGCGGCCTCCACGCTCAGGGCCACGGCCAGGTTCTTGGGCGTGTGGTACTGGCCCCAGTCCCGGGCGGCCGCGAAATCGGCCAGTCGGCGCTGGAGTTGGCGGAGCCGGTCGCCGTGCGGGGGCTTCGGCGCGTCGTCGTTCTCGGGGGTGGTACTCATGGGGTCAGGTCTACCACCGAGACGCCGGGGAGCCCCCGCGCGGTTGCCGCGGTGTCCTCGCCCACCGCCCCGACGAGCCGGACGTGCCCCCGGCCCCCCGACAGCAGGGCCAGCCGCAGCAGTTCGGCGCCCTGCCGCCGGTCCAGCCCCCGGTCGAGGCCGTCGGCGAGCACGGTCAGCGCCTGCCGGGCGGCGAGCACGTCGGCGGCCGGCTCCACCTCCAGCACCCCGGGCCCCGTGAGCAGGACGAGGGCCAGCGCGAGGAAGCGCAGCTCGCCCGCGCCGAGCCGGCCGAGGTCGGTCGCGGGCCGGCCGGGACCCCGGTCGAGCACCCCCGTCACCCAGCCGTCGCCGGCCTCCCCGGCCGTCCGGACGTCCAGGGCGGCCACCGGGCCCGCGCAGCCGGTGCGGGCCGCCGCCGCGAGCAGGGCGTGCCGGGTGCCGCACTCGTGGCGGGTCCGGCGCAGTACGTCGGCCAGGTTCGCGCAGTCACCCCGCAGCCGGCCGTCGCCCCGCGGGACGGGCGCGCGCATCCGGCCGGGCCGGGGGTCGCACGGGAACACCGAGCGCAGCGCGACCACCACCTGCTCGGCGGCGGCCAGTACCCGGCGCTGCCCGGCGGTGGCCCCGGCGACGCGCAGGGGCAGCAGGGCGGTGCCGAGCCGGTCGTCGGGCAGCGGGGCGCGGGTCACGCCGATGGCGCCGCCGGTGAGCCAGGCGGCCTGGACGGAGCGCCGGCGCGGATCGCGCAGGGCGGTGGCGAGCAGGATCTGGCCGTCCTGGGAGAGGCGTTCGCCGACGATCCGCAGCCCGGGCTCGGCCTGGACGGCGAGGTCGAGGCTGACCGGCCCGGCCGGGCCGTCGACCGTGCAGCCGATCCGGAAGCCGCGGCGCCCGTCGGCGTCGGGCACGGCCCGCTCGGGTACGCGGCCCGCCGGATCCGGGAAGACCTCTTCCAGGCGGGTGCCCGAGGCGAGCCGGGCGAGGGCCGCGTAGGCCTCCAGGGCCTGGGACTTGCCGCTGCCGCTCGCTCCGGCGAACAGGGTCACGGGTCCCAGCGGGAACACCGCCGAGCGGTGCCGTCCGAAGGCGGAGAGCCGCAGTTCGGTGACGACGGGCCGGGCCGGCGCCGCCCCGCCCGGACCCGCCCGTAAGGGAGCGGCGACAGCGGAAGGAGCGGAGGCAGCAGCGGAACGAGAGAAGGGGGAGGCGGGGGGAACGGCGGTGGGAGAGGCGGGAGGAGAGGGAACGACGGAAGGCGAGGGGGTGACGGAAGGCGAGGGGGTGGCGGCGGGCCGCGCCGCGTCCAGGGTGGCGTCCATGGCCGGACGGTAGGTCCGCCCGGCCGCCCCCGGCTCCGGCGAACCGTTCCGCCGCCGCGACCTTCCTACGATCGGGGGACGGCCGCCGCCGCGATCCCCTCGACCTCGGTCCCGACCGGCGCGAGCAGGAAGACGTTCCGGTCCACCCGGTGCATCCCGCTGCCCAGCCCGAACACGACGCCGCTGCTGAAGTCGAGGATGCGCTTGGCCACTTCGCCGTCCGCGCCGGTGAGGTCGAGCAGCACCGGGATCTGCGCGATCAGGTACTCCGCCACCTCCCGCGCGTCGGCGAAGATCTGGACCCGGATCACCACGAAGCGCCGCTGTTCCGCCGCGGCCGCCCCGGGGGCCGTCGGGATCGTGCGGTGGTCCACCCGGGAGGGCCATTCGTTGCGACTGCGCAGGGGTACCACCTGCGCGAGTCCCTCCCACTGTTCGTCCGTGACGTCGTACCTGCTCACCGGGCCGCCTCGGCCGTGTGCTTCATGTGCATCCCCCCATCCTCTCGTGTTTCACCCGTTCAGCCCAACACCGACACGAAGCACGTAGGGTCGCCGCCATGACCAATGGCGACGAGGTCCGCACGGTACGCGACATCGCGGGCGCCGATCCCCTCCGCCGCACCGCGCCGGGGGGCGGGGCCACGGTCCCCGCGCGCCGCGGGCTGCCGCGCGCGGACGCGGTCCGCAACCGCGCGCAGATCCTGGCGGCGGCCGAGCAGCTGTTCACGGAGCGGGATCCCGCGTCGGTGACGATGGATCAGATCGCGAAGGCCGCCGGGGTCGGCCGGGCCACCCTCTACCGCCGCTTCCCCGATCCGGCCTCCGTCGCCGCGGCCCTGCTCGACGAGCACGAGCGCATCCTCCACGGCCGGCTGGCCTTCGGGCCGCCCCCGCTCGGGCCCGGGGCGGCGCCGGGTCTGCGGCTGGCGGCCTTCTACGCCGCCGCGCTGGAGCACCTGGAGCGGCACCTGCCGCTGGTCCTGGGCATCCGCCCGGGGCCCGACCGGTTCTGCCGGGGCACCTACCGCAACTGGCGGGCCCACGTCCGGGGCCTGCTGCTGGCCGCGGGGGCCCAGGATCCCGACGTCACCGTGGACCTCCTGCTCAGCCCGCTCGCGCCGGAGGTCTACCAGTTCCAGCGGCACACCCTCGGCCTGACCCCCGAACGGATCGCCGAGGCCCTCGGCCGGCTGGCCCGGGGGATACTCCCGGACTCCGAGATAGGTTAGGTTAGGCATACCTAACCTCCTCTGGATGACGGAGACCTCCGCATGCGCCTGCCCGGTGACCCCGCCCCCGCCACGCCCGCCGCGACCGCCGCCACCGAGCCGAGCGCCGCCGAACGCGTCCGGTCCGTCCTGGCCGCCGCGCACTCCATGACCGTGGTCATCGACGGCGTGCGGCACGAGGTCCGCCACCTCGACGGCACCGACGTCCTGGGCCGGCTCCACCTCCACCCCGCCGCGCCCGCCGCCGGGCAGGACCTCTCCGAGCTGCCCGACGAACGCCCCGCGATCCAGATGGAGTTCACCGACATCGCCGCGACACCGGTGCGCGACCGGGTGCGCGCCCGCGTCACCGTGCTGGGCCGCCTGCTGACCCCGTACGCGGACGAGCACTCCGCGCCCGGCGCCGCCACCTGCGTGGAGTACTCCCGCGCGGCGCTGGAGACCGCGGAGGGGACCGCGTCCATCGGGCTGGAGGAGCTGGACCGCGCCTGGCCCGATCCGCTCGCGCCGTACGAGGCGGGCATGCTGACCCACCTGATGGACGACCACCCCGAACTCGTCACCCTGCTGCTGCGGCTGGTGCGGCCCGCTCCACCGGCCACCGTGCTGCGCGCGCTGCCCCTCGCCCTGGACCGTTACGGAATCACCCTGCGGTTGGAGGAGCGGCGCGGCCACCGTGACGTGCGGCTGCCGTTCCCGTCCCCGCTGGACGACGTCGAGCAGTCGGGCGCCCAGATCCAGGCCCTCCTCAGCGCGGCCCGGCGGCGTTCGCACCGCAACACGCTGCCCGCCTGAGGATCGCCGGAGGATCCCTGGAGGAACGCCGGTGCGGCGCCGCCAAGCGGAATACCCCTCCGGAAAAGGTTCGTTGGGCCGTACATGAAGGCAATCAGCTACAGCACGTACGGAACTCCGACCGCATTGGAACTCGTGGAGGTACCGGAACCCAAGGTCGGTCCGAGCGAGGTGCTCGTCCGCGTCAAGGCGGCCGGCGTCAACCCCGTGGACTGGAAGCTCGCCGCCGGTTTCCTCGGGCACGTCCTCGAAGTCCGCCACCCCGTCATCCCCGGCTGGGACGTCGCCGGGATCGTGGAGGCCGTCGGCCCCGACACCGACGACTACGCCGTCGGCGACGAGGTCTACGGGTACGTCCGCAAGGAATGGGTGCAGCTGGGCACGTACGCCGAGCTGGTCACCGCTCCCGTGCGCACCCTCGCCCGCAAGCCCCGCGAGCTGAGCTTCGAGCAGGCCGCGGGCCTGCCGCTGGCCGGGCTCACCTCCTACCAGGCGATCACCCGCGCCGGGGTCACCGCCGGGCAGACCGTCGTCATCCACTCCGCGGCGGGCGGCGTCGGCTCGCTGGGCGTGCAGATCGCCGTCTCCCTCGGCGCCCGCGTCCTCGGCACGGCGGGCGCGCACAACCACGAGTACCTGCGCTCACTGGGCGCCGAACCCGTGCTGTACGGGGACGGGGTGGCCGAGCGGATCGCCGCGCTGGCTCCCGAAGGCGTCGACGCCGGGCTCGACTTCTACGGCGAGGGCGGCGTCGAGCTGCTCCAGTCGGTCGTCCGCGAGGGCGGCCCGGTGATCTCCGTCGCCGACAACGACGCCGACTCCAAGGGCGCCAAGCACATCTGGGCGCGCGCCTCCACGGCCGACCTCACCACCCTCGCGGAGCTCGCCGACTCCGGCCGGCTGAAGGTCAACGTGGAACACGTCCTGCCGCTCGCCGACGCGGCCGCCGCGTGGGAGCTGAGCGCGTCGGGCCGGACCCGGGGCAAGATCGTCCTCACCGTCTGAGCCGGCCCTCCCTTGCCGGGTCGCCGCCGTCGCCCGGCCGGTGGACCGGCGGACCGGCGGCGGACCCGTACGGCAGGCCCCCGTCAGGCGGCCCCGTCAGCCGGCCGCCCGGGCGCTGACGTGGCGGTTCGCGGGGCGCGGCAGGCCGTAGTTCTCACGGAGGGTGGCACCGGTGTACTCGGTGCGGAAGAGGCCGCGGCGCTGGAGGAGCGGCACCACGTGGTCCACGAAGTCCGTCAGCCCGGTGGGCAGGACGGGCGCCATGATGTTGAAGCCGTCGGCGGCGCCCTGCGTGAACCACTCCTCCAGCTGGTCGGCGATCTGCTCGGGGGTGCCCGCGAAGACCCGGTGACCGCGCCCGGCGCCGAGGCGGGCGATCAGCTCGCGCAGGGTGAGCCCGTCGCGCCGGCCCAGTTCGGCCACGAGCGTGAAGCGGCTCTTGTTGCCGTTGATGTCCCGCTCCTCGGGCAGCTCGGGCAGCGGGCCGTCGAGGTCGGCGCCGGTCAGGTCGACGCCGAGCATGCCGGAGAGCTGCGCCAGGCCGTACTCGGGGACCTGGAGGTCGGTGAGCTCCTGCTCCAGGGCCTTCGCCTCGGCCTCGGTGGAGCCGATGACGGGCGCGATGCCGGGCAGTACGAGGAGGTCGCCCTCGGCGCGGCCGTAGCGGGCGAGGCGGGACTTGAGGTCCTTGTAGAAGGTCTGGCCGTCGGCGAGGGTCTGCTGGGCGGTGAAGACGGCCTCCGCGTACTGGGCCGCGAACTCCTTACCGTCCTCGGAGGAGCCCGCCTGGACGAGGAGCGGGTGCCCCTGGGGCGAGCGGGGGACGTTGAGCGGCCCGGCGACGCCGAAGTACGCGCCACGGTGGGCGGCCGGGTGCAGCTTGTCGGTGTCGGCGTAGACGCCGCGCTCCTTGTCGAGCACGATCGCGTCGTCCTCCCAGCTGTCCCAGAGCTTGGTGGCGACGTCGAGGAACTCGCGGGCGCGGTCGTAGCGCAGGCGGTGCTCAAGGTGTTCGTCCTGGTTGAAGTTGCGGGCCTCGTCGACGGTGCCGGAGGTGACGATGTTCCAGCCGGCGCGGCCGTTGCTGATGTGGTCGAGGGAGGCGAACTTGCGGGCGGTGTGGAAGGGCTCGTTGAAGGTGGTGGAGACGGTCGCGATGAGCCCGATGTGCTCGGTGACGGCGGCGATGGCGGAGAGCAGGGTCAGCGGCTCGAACCCGCCGAGGGCGTTGTGGCGGGCCTTGCCCCAGAGGGCGAGGCCGTCGGCGAAGAAGATCGAGTCGAGGCGGCCGCGCTCGGCGGTGCGGGCCAGTTCCTGGAAGTAGCGCAGGTCGGTGACGCGTTCGGGGCTGGCGGCCGGGTGCCGCCAGGCGGCGTCGTGGTGGCCCGCGTTCATGAGGAAGGCGTTGAGGTGGAGGGTGCGGGGTGCGGACATGGCTGTTCCCTGGGTGGGCGCGGAGCGCGCTCCGCGGATGATGGCTGATGGGGTACGGGGGGCGGGTGGAGACGGTCGACGGGCGGCCGGGCCGGGCGGGCCGGGTCAGGCCGTGGGCGGGCGCCAGAGGCTGAGGCGGCGTTCGATCGTGACCAGCACCTGGTTGAAGGCCACGCCGATCGCGGAGATCGTGACGATCCCGGCGTACATCTGCGGGATCGCGAAGTTGAACTGCGAGGCGTTGATCAGGTAGCCCAGTCCGGCCTTGGCGCCGATCATCTCGGCGGCGACGAGCACGAGGATCGACACGGCCCCGGCGAGGCGGATCCCGGTGAAGATCGACGGGACCGACGACGGCAGGATCACCTTCTGGAAGAGCCTCGGCGTCGACAGGTCCATCGAGCGGGCCAGCCGGACGAGGGTCGGGTCGGCGTTGCCGACGGCGCTGATGGTGTTCAGCAGGATCGGCCACACGCAGGCGTAGACGACGATCGACACCTTCGAGGTCTCCCCGATGCCGAGCAGCAGCACGAAGACCGGCAGCAGCGCGAGCGCCGCCGTGTTGCGGAACAGCTCCAGCAGCGGGCCGAGGAAGGCGGCGACGGGCCGGTACCAGCCGATCAGCAGCCCCAGCGGGACGGCGATCACCACCGCGATGGCGAACCCCCCGAAGGACCGGGTGAGGCTGGCCCGGGTGTGCTCCCAGAGCTGCCCGTCGCCGAGCAGTTCCCACCAGGCCCGGGCGACCTCGCTGACGGGCGGCAGGAAGGTGGCGTCCACCAGGCCGGCCCGGGGCGCGGTCTCCCACACCGCGAGCAGCAGCAGGACCGCCGCCGAGCGCAGCAGGCCGGAGCCCAGCAGGCGCAGTGCGGCGGCCGCCGCCGCACGGGCGGGGTGCGGTGCCGGGGCCTTCGCCGCCGGGCGCCGGGCGGCGGCGGGCCGCTCCCGCGGCGGGCGGGCCTCCTCGCGTACGGGGCCGTCCGCCACGGCTGCCCGTACGGGGGCGGCGGGGGCGGGAGCGGGCTTGGCGGCGGGCGGGGGCGTGGGGGCGGGGGTGTGCGTGCCGGTGCTCATGCGGTGGCCTCTTCCTTCTCCAGTCGCTGCGCGCGGGCCACCTCGTCGTGGAGCAGGGTCCAGATCTCGTGGCGGTGGCGGGCGAACTCCGGGCTGGAGCGCAGGTCCTCACCCGCGGCCCCGGTGGCCCGGTCGCCGAAGGAGACCGGGACGACCTCCTTGACCCGGCCCGGGCGGGAGGTGATGACGGCCACCCTCTGGCCGAGGTACACGGCCTCCTCGATGCCGTGCGTGATGAAGACGATGGTCTTGCCGGTGCGCTGCCAGATGCCGCGCAGTTCGTCCTGGAGGGACTCGCGGGTCTGCGCGTCGAGCGCGGCGAACGGTTCGTCCATCAGCAGGACGTCCGGGTCGTACGCGAGGGAGCGGGCGATCGCGACGCGCTGGCGCATGCCGCCGGAGAGCTCGTGCGGGTGCCGGTCCTCGAATCCGGTGAGGCCGACCAGGTCGAGGAACTCGCGGGCCCGGGCGGCCCGTTGGCGGCGCGGAACGCCGGTCGCCTCCAGCCCGAACTCGACGTTGCCCAGTGCCGTGCGCCACGGCAGCAGCGCGTACTGCTGGAAGACGGTGCCCCGGTCCAGGCCCGGCCCCGTGACCGGCCGGCCGTCCAGCAGGATGCGGCCGGAGGTGGGCCGGGTGAGACCGCCGAGCAGATCGAGCAGGGTGGACTTGCCGCAGCCGCTGGGGCCCACGACGACCAGGAACTCCCCCGCGCCGATCTCCAGGTCGATGCCGTCGAGGGCGGTGAACCCGGCGCCGCCCTTGCGGTCCTTCGCCGGGAAGGTCTTGGTGACCGACTCGAACACGATGGTGGCCATGCGGACTCAGCCCTTCCCGGCCGCGTTGAACTCGTTGGTGAACAGGTCGGCGGCGCGCAGGCGGCCCTTCTTGACCTCGCCGCGGTCGCCCAGCCAGTCGATCCAGAGCTGGAACTCCTTCTCCTCGATCCGGCCGGCGGGCGCGGCGACCCCGTACGAGCGCCAGTACTTCAGCGCCGAGGTGTCCTCGTTGCGCCCGCGCCCACTGACGATCTTCGTGAGGCGGGCGACGACCTCCTCGCGGGGCGTGGTGCGGGCCCAGTCGAGCGCCTTGCCGACGCCCGTCACGAAGGTCCGTACGGTGTCCGGGTTCTCCTTGATGAAGCGCTCGGTCATCACGTACGTGCCGCCGCTGAAGGCTCCCAGCAGGTCGAAGTCGCTGAACAGCGGGCGGATGCCGCCGGCGGCGACGGCCTTGTCGCGCAGCACCCCGCTGAGCACGCCGACCTCTATCTGCTTCTGCCGCAGGGCCTGTTCGGTGTTGACGGGCGGTACGACGAGGGCCTCGACCTCGTCGGACTCCGCCCGGGAGAGGCCGTTACGGCCCAGGTAGATGTCCAGCAGGGCCTGGGCGTGGGCGCCCAGGGTGTTCATGCCGACCTTCTTGCCGATCAGGTCGCGGGCGGACCGGATCGGGCTGTCCTCCAGGACGTAGTAGCCGAGGTTGGTGTCCTTGTCGGTGCCGTAGTACGAGATCACGGCCTTGACCGGGGCCTTGGCCGCGACGAGCTTGACCACCGCGCCGTTGAAGGCGCCGCCGAAGTGGGTCTGGCCGGTCGCGGCGGACTGGATGTCCTGCGGGCCGCTGATGGTGTTGCCGACCCAGTCCAGGGTGAGGTTGCCGAGGAAGCCGAGGTCGGCGGCGAGTTCGGGCGGGGTGACGGCGCCGACCGCGCCCTGGTACTTCAGGGCGGTGATCTGCTTGCCGGGCGCGGCGGCGGAGCCGGTCCCCGGAGCGGACCCGCCGGTGGCGGTGGCCGTGCCGCAGCTCACCGCGGCCGCCGAGATGCCGAGCAGGGTGAGGAACTGGCGCCGGGAGCGGTTGGTCGGGGCGGAGGCTGCGGGCATGACGGGTCCTTGTCGCTGTGTGCGGGGGGCGCGGGGTCAGGGGGTGGTGGTGAGGGCGGGCGCCGCGGCGGTGCGCAGGGCCTCGGAGAACTCGTCGACGGCCTGGAAGAGGTCCAGTTCCGCCTCGGGGCGCAGCCGGTCGGGGCCGGATCCGCGCTCGACGGAGGAGTCCAGGACGAACCGGCCCGCGGTGACGTGCCGGGCGCCGAGGGCGGCGAGGACCGGGCGCAGGGCGTAATCGATGGTCAGGACGTGGGCGAGGCTGCCGCCGGTGGCGAGCGGGAGGACGGTCTTGCCGGCCAGGCCGTCCTGCGGGAGCAGGTCGAGGAAGGCCTTGAGCAGTCCGGTGTACGAGGCCTTGTAGACCGGGGTCGCGATGACGAGTCCGTCGGCCTCGGCGACGGCTTCGAGGGCGCGGCGGATCTCCGGCTCCCCGCGGCGGGCGGCGAGGAGGTCGGCGGCGGGCAGGTCGCGTACGGCGAGGTGGGCGGTCTCGAAGCCGGAGTGGGAGAGGCGGCGCAGTACGTGATCGGCGACGACGGCGGTACGGGAGTGGGGGGAGGGACTGCCGGTGAGGGCGAGCAGCTTGGGCACGGTGGCTCCTTGGGCGGGCGGCGGGGTGGGGGTCAGGCGGAGGCGGCGGCGGTGGCCCCGGAGGCTCCGGATGCTGCGGAGTCTGCGGTGGCCCCCGAGGCTCCGGAGGCGATGCCGAAGGACGGGGCCGGGACGGCCTCCGGGCTGATCAGGCGGGAGGCGGCGCCGTCGGGGCCGACCGGGACCTCGCCGTCGACGGTGACGCGGCGCAGGGTGCGCTCGTGGTCGTCGGAGTCGTCGACGCCGTAGTGCTGGGTGGCGCGGTTGTCCCAGATGGCGACGTCGCCGGCCCGCCACTGCCAGCGGACGGTGTTCTCGGGGCTCTCGATGTGGGCCTGGAAGAGGTCCACGAGGGCCCGTGAGTCGCGGCCGGTGAGTCCGCTGACGCGCTGGACGAAGTTGCCGAGGAGCAGGGTGCGTTCGCCGGTCTCGGGGTGGACGCGGACGACCGGGTGCTCGGTCAGGAACTTCGTGGAGGTGAACACCTCGCGGTACTGGGCGAGCGCCTCGGGCAGGGCGCCGGGCTTCAGGGCCGCGTAGTCGTACTCGTTGGAGTGGACGGCGCGCAGGGAGTCGGCGAGGGCGCGGAGCGGCTCGGGGAGGTGGGCGTAGGCGGTGGCGGTGTTGGCCCAGAGGGTGTTGCCGCCGTACGGGGGGATGGTGACGGCGCGGAGGATGGAGAAGGCCGGGTAGGCGGGAACGAAGGTGACGTCGGTGTGCCACTGGTTGGCGCGGGCGCCGTGGTGGGAGTCGATGCCGAGGGCGTAACGGCCGTCGGCGGAGGGGACGGTGGGGTGGGCGACGGGGGTGCCCAGCAGCTGGGCGAAGGCCTCGTGACCGGCTTCGTCGAGGTGGTCCTGACCGCGGAAGAAGACGACCTTGTGGGCGAGGAGCGCGGCGCGGACCTCGGCGACGGTCTCGGGGGCCAGGTCGCCGCCGAGCAGCACACCGCCGATCTCGGCTCCGATGCGGCCGCCGAGCTTGGTGACGGTGAGGGCGGGGGCAGGGGCGGTGGTGGTGGTCATGGGGACTCCTCGGGTCTCTGGGTATTTATTTCCGCTGCGGAAGAAATGACGTGAGGCGTGTGCGCGCCGGGATGCCGGGCGCGTTGCGCGGGCGGCCGGGCCGGGGGCGGTGCGTCGACGGGGCGGACCGGCGGACCGGGCCGACGGCCATCGGAGCGGGGACGGCCCGGCCCACGACGTCTCGTACGGGGACGGCCGTCGGGCCGGGGACCGCCGTACGGGAGAACGGGCCGGGCGGCCGGCAGCGAGGGTCCGGGGCCTTCCGGCGCCGCCGGTCCCGCTCCCCCGGTGCCGCAAGGCCCCGCGGGGACGGTCAGGACGGCCGCCCTCAGGGTGCCGGGGTGCCGGGACCGGGTGCCGTGGCGCGGGGACCGCCGGGGCGGGCGCCGGGACGCGGGGCCTGCCGGGGCGGGCGCCGGGGCCCGGGCCCGGGACGCGGGTCAGGCGTGACAGTGGCCCGGACACCGGCCCGGCGCGGTACGGGGGCCGGGGGTGCGGAGCCGCGGGGCGAGGTGGACGTTCGCGGTCATGGCTCGGAGCCTGTCAGCGCCCCCGCTAGGGGTCAACCCCCGCCCCGCACCCCTCCGTGGACCCGGCACACCCGCGCTGACCTGCCCGTTCTCCAGCGCACGGCGGCCGAAAACCGTGGCCGGATTTCACGGTCCCGCAATGCCACCGCCACGCACCGCCCGGCCGCCCTGCCCGGGGGGCGGGATCAGTCGGCCGTGCGCAGCAGCAGGTGCCCCCGGCGGAAGCGCTCCCCCTCCACCGGCTCGCGCAGCATCCGGCCGATCTCGGTGAACCCGGCCTCACGGGCCAGGGCCGCCAGGCCGTCGACCGGCCATCGGTAGGCCGTCGTCACCTTGTGGTCGAAGGCCGTGACCGGCCCGCCCTCCGACTCGAAGAAGGCGAGCAGGAGCCGGCCGTCGGACGCCAGCACCCGGCGGAACTCACGGAAGTACGCGGGCACGTCCCGCGGCGGGGCGTGGATGACCGAGTACCAGGACACGATGCCCCGCAGCCGGCCGTCCGGCAGCTCCAGGGCGTCCATGGAGCCGACCTCGAACCGCAGGTCCGGGTACGTCTCGCGGGCGATGCCGATCATCACGGGCGACAGGTCGACGCCGAAGACGTCCAGCCCCAGGTCCCGCAGGTGCGCGGTCACCCCTCCCGGGCCGCAGCCCAGCTCGGCGACGGAGCCGGGACCGGAACCGGGACCGGCGGCCCGCACCGATTCGGCGAACGCGGCGAGCACCGCCCGGTCCAGCGGAAATCCGGCCAGCGCGTCCCGGAAGAGTTCGGCGTAGAGGACGGCGACGGCGTCGTAGGCGTCGGCCGTGGCGCGGTGGTGCGAAGAGGAGTCGGTCACGAGCGAGCACCTTAGGGCGCGCCCGCGCGATGGCGCAGGCCGCCTGGAGGGCTCGGCGCGGGGCACACGTCGCGCACCGGCCGCGACGGCGTGGACACGCCCCCACCCCCGCAGGCGCCGGACGGACGGGCCCCCGGCGGGTGCCCGACGTACCCGGGCGCGGAGCCGGGGCGGGCGCCGGGCACCGGGCGGGACGGCGCGGACGGGCTTCCCACCGCCGCAGGCGCCGGAGGCCCCGGCGGGTGCCGGACGCACCCGGGTGCGGTGCATGGGCGGGCGGCACGGCGGCGGGCGGCCGGACCCGGGGGGGGCCGGACGGGCTCGGGCGGAGGGCGGGCGGGCTCGGGCGGGGGGGCGGGCGGGCTCGGGCGGGGCCGGACGGGCTCGGGCGGGGGCCGGGCGGGCTCGGGCGGGGGGCGGGGGGCTTTTTCGGGGGGTCGGGCCGTCCGGCATGATCGGGGGATGACGCGAATGGCCGGCGACCGCCGGGGGGCCGCCAACGCCGCCGCCGTGCTGCGCACGGTGCTCGACCACGGGCCCGTCGCGCGCAGCGGGATCCCGCAGCTGTGCGGGCTGAGCGCCGCCGCGGTGTCCCGGCAGACCACCGGCCTGCTCCGCGGCGGCCTGCTGCGCGAGCTCCCCGACCCGGCGGGCCGCACCGCCTCGGGGCGGCCCCGCATCCCGCTGGACCTGCACACCGGGGCCGTCGGCGGCCCCCTCGCGGCGGGGCTGCACATCGGGGTGCCGTCGTCCACCTTCAGCCTGGTCGACCTGCGCGGGCAGGTCCTGGCCCGCCGGTCCTTCCCGTACCGGGACCCGCGCGATCCGGCGCTGCCCGGCCGGATCGCGGAGGAACTCGGCCGGTTCCTGCGGGAGTCGGCCCCCGGTGCGCGCCCACTCCTCGGCGTCGGCGCCGCGCTCGGCGGCTGGGTCCGGCCGGGTGCGGGAACCGTCGTACGGCATCCGGCGCTCGGCTGGCGGCACGAGCCCCTGGCCGCCGGGCTGTCCGCGGCCCTCGGGCTCCCGGTACGGGTCGACAACCACGCCCGGGCCGTCGCCGGGGCGGAGATCCTCTTCGGGCATCCCGCGGCCCGGCGGAGCCTGGTCCACCTGTTCGTCGGCAACGTGGTCGACGCGGCGTTCGGCATCGAGGGGACGGTCCACCAGGGCCCCGGCTCCGCGGCCGGGGACGTGGCGCACCTGCCGGTGCCCGGCTCCGCGGCGGCGTGCGCGTGCGGACGTACGGGCTGCCTCCAGGCGACCGCCTCCGACACCGCGCTCGGCGCCGAGGCGGTGCGGCGCGGGATCGTCCCCGATCCGTCCGTCCCGCTGCTGGTCGACGCGGCGGCGGCCGGGGACCCGCGCGCGGACGGCCTGCTGCGGGAGCGGGCCCGGGACGTGGGGCGGGCCGCCGCGCTGCTGCTCGACGTGTTCAATCCGGCGGTCATGGTCGTCACCGAGCTGTCGAGCGTGCTGCACGAGGGCTACCTCGACGAGATCCGCGGCGCGGCCGTCACCCGTTCGCACGTCTGCGACGACCCCGCCCGGATCATCGCCCCGCACGCCGGCCCGGCCGTCCTGCCGCAGGCCGCGGCGACGGTGCTGCTGGGGCCGCTGTTCAGCGACCCCGCCGGACCGGCCCGCGAGTGCGAGATCACATCCGGCGGTTATGGTCTCGGTTGAGCGGGCCCCCCTAGCATTCGAGCCATGACGGTCCTGCCTGACGACGGGCTCTCCCTGGCCGCCGAATTTCCTGACGCGACACATGAGCAGTGGCAACGCCTCGTCGAAGGCGTCCTGCGCAAGTCCGGCAAGGAAGTATCCGGCGAGGCGGCGGAAGCAGCCCTGTCCACCAAGCTCGAGGACGGGCTCATCACCCGCCCGCTGTACACGGCACGCCCCGACGGGGACGGCCCCGACACCGGCTTCCCGGGCTTCGCGCCCTTCGTGCGCGGCGGCACCCCCGAGGGCACCGGTGCGGCCGGCTGGGACGTGCGCCAGCGGTTCGCGGGCAGCGACCCCGTACGGGTCAACGAGGCGGCCCTCGCCGACCTGGAGAACGGCACCACCTCCCTCTGGCTGACCGTCGGCCGGGGCGGTCTGCCCGCCGACGGCCTGGCCCGGGCGCTGGAGGGCGTCTACCTCGACCTCGCGCCCGTCGTCCTCGACGCCGGCGCCGGATACGACGAAGCGGCACGGGCGTTGCTCGCGCTGTACGCCGAGCGCGGGGTGGCACCCGGTGACGCCCGGGCCTGCCTCGGCGTCGACCCGCTGGGCCACGAGGCCCGTACGGGCGAGGCGCTGGACCCGGCGCCCGGCGCCGCACTGGCCCGGGAGGCGGCCGCTTCGTGGCCGGGCGTGCGCGCCCTGAGCGTCGACGCCCTGCCGTACCACGAGGCGGGCGGCTCGGCCGCCGAGGAGCTGGGGCTGTCCCTGGCCACCGGGGTGGCGTACCTGCGGACCCTGACGGAGGCCGGCCTCGGCACCGAAGCGGCCCTAGGACAGATGGAGTTCCGGTACGCGGCGACCGCCGATCAGTTCCTGACCATCGCCAAGCTGCGCGCCGCCCGGCGCCTGTGGGCCCGGGTCGCCGAGGCCTGCGGGGCCCCGGACGCGGGCGCCCAGCGGCAGCACGCGGTCACCTCGCCGGTGATGATGACCCGGCGCGACCCGTGGGTGAATATGCTGCGCACCACCGTGGCCTGCATGGCGGCGGGCGTGGGGGGCGCGGACTCCGTCACCGTGCTGCCCTTCGACAGCGAGCTGGGCCTGCCCGACGCGTTCGCGCGGCGGATCGCCCGCAACACCTCCACCGTGCTGCTGGAGGAGTCGCACCTGGCCCGGGTGACCGACCCGGCCGGGGGCTCGTACTACGTGGAGCAGCTCACCGAAGAACTGGCGCAGGCCGCCTGGGAGTTCTTCCAGACCGTGGAGCGGGCGGGCGGCCAGGCCGCCGCCCTGCGCTCGGGCCTGGTCGCGGAGCGGCTCGCCGCCACCTGGGCCGCGCGTTCGAAGAAGCTGGCCACGCGCCGCGAGCCGATCACCGGGGTCAGCGAGTTCCCGCTGCTGTCGGAGAAGCCCGTCGTGCGCGAGGCAGCGCCCGAGCGGCCGGCCGGCGGACTGCCGCGGGTGCGGCGCGACGAGGCGTACGAGGCGCTGCGCGCCCGCAGCGACGCGCACCTGGCCGCCACCGGCGCGCGGCCGCGGATCTTCCTCGCGGCGCTGGGTCCGGCGGCCGCGCACACCGCCCGCGCCACCTTCGCCTCGAACCTGTTCCAGGCGGGCGGCGTCGAGCCGGTCCACGACCCGGTGTCGGTGGATCCGGACACGGCCGCCGCGGCCTACGCGGCGAGCGGCGCGGACGGCATGGCGGTGCTGTGCTCCAGCGACGCGCTGTACGAGGAGCAGGCCGCCGCGGTGGCGGACGCCCTGCGCGCGGCGGGCGCGACGACCGTGTTCCTCGCGGGCAGGCCGGGCACCGCCGAACAGGCCGTGGACGAGTACGTCTTCGCCGGCTGCGACGCGGTCGCCGTGCTCTCCCGCGTGCTCGACCGGATGGGAGTCGCGCTGTGAGCATCCCCGATTTCTCCGAACTCGCCCTCGGCGCCGCTTCGTCGGCGGTCACCGAGGAGCAGTGGCGGGCGGCGGTGAAGGAGTCCACCGGGACCGCCACGGGCGACCTGCTGTGGGAGACCCCCGAGGGCATCGGCGTGAAGCCGCTGTACACGGGCCGGGACCTGGAGGGCCTGGACTTCCTGGCGACGTACCCGGGCGTGGCCCCGTACCTGCGCGGCCCGTACCCGACGATGTACGTCAACCAGCCCTGGACGATCCGGCAGTACGCCGGTTTCTCCACGGCGCAGGAGTCGAACGCCTTCTACCGGCGCAACCTCGCCTCGGGCCAGAAGGGCCTGTCGGTGGCCTTCGACCTGCCGACGCACCGCGGTTACGACAGCGACCACCCGCGCGTGACGGGCGACGTCGGCATGGCGGGCGTGGCGATCGACTCGATCTACGACATGCGCCAGCTGTTCGACGGGATCCCCCTCGACAAGATGTCGGTGTCGATGACGATGAACGGCGCGGTGCTGCCGGTCCTCGCCCTCTACATCGTGGCGGCGGAGGAGCAGGGCGTCTCCCCCGACAAGCTCGCCGGGACCATCCAGAACGACATCCTCAAGGAGTTCATGGTCCGCAACACCTACATCTATCCGCCGGGCCCGTCGATGCGGATCATCTCCGACATCTTCGCCTTCACCTCGCAGAAGATGCCGCGGTACAACTCCATCTCGATCTCCGGCTACCACATCCAGGAGGCCGGGGCGACGGCCGACCTGGAGCTGGCGTACACCCTGGCTGACGGGGTGGAGTACCTGCGCGCCGGACAGGCCGTCGGGCTGGACGTGGACGCCTTCGCGCCGCGGCTGTCGTTCTTCTGGGCGATCGGCATGAACTTCTTCATGGAGGTCGCGAAGCTGCGCGCGGCCCGCCTGCTGTGGGCGAAGCTGGTCAGGCAGTTCGACCCGAAGAACGCCAAGTCGCTGTCGCTGCGCACGCATTCGCAGACCTCCGGCTGGTCGCTGACCGCGCAGGACGTCTTCAACAACGTGACGCGGACCTGCATCGAGGCGATGGCGGCGACCCAGGGGCACACCCAGTCCCTGCACACCAACGCGCTCGACGAGGCCCTCGCCCTGCCGACGGACTTCTCGGCGCGCATCGCCCGCAACACCCAGCTGCTGCTCCAGCAGGAGTCGGGGACCTGCCGGTCGATCGACCCCTGGGGCGGCAGCGCGTACGTCGAGCGGCTCACCTACGACCTGGCGCGGCGGGCCTGGCAGCACATCGAGGAGGTCGAGGCCGCCGGCGGCATGGCGCGGGCCATCGACGCGGGCATCCCCAAGCTCCGGGTGGAGGAGGCCGCCGCCCGCACGCAGGCGCGGATCGACTCCGGCCGCCAGCCGGTGATCGGCGTGAACAAGTACCGGGTGGAGACCGACGAGCAGATCGACGTGCTCAGGGTCGACAACTCCGCGGTGCGGGCGCAGCAGATCGCCAAGCTGCGGCGGCTGCGCGAGGAGCGCGACGAGGCGCACACCCAGGACACCCTGCGGGCGCTGACGAACGCGGCCGGCAGCGGGGAGGGCAACCTGCTCGCGCTGGCGGTGGACGCGGCCCGGGCCAAGGCCACGGTCGGTGAGATCTCGGACGCGCTGGAGAAGGTGTACGGGCGGCACGCGAGCCAGATCCGTACGATCTCGGGTGTGTACCGCAACGAGGCAGGGGAGTCGCCGTCCGTGGAGCGCACCCGTGCCCTCGTCGACCGGTTCGAGGAGGCGGAGGGGCGCCGTCCGCGCATCCTGGTCGCCAAGATGGGCCAGGACGGGCACGACCGCGGCCAGAAGGTGATCGCGACCGCCTTCGCCGACCTGGGCTTCGACGTGGACGTCGGCCCGCTGTTCCAGACCCCGGCGGAGGTGGCCCGCCAGGCCGTCGAGGCGGACGTCCACGTGGTGGGCGTCTCGTCGCTGGCGGCCGGTCACCTGACCCTCGTACCGGCGCTGCGCGAGCAGCTGGCGGCGGAGGGCCGTGAGGACATCACGATCGTGGTGGGCGGCGTGATCCCGCCGGCCGATGTCCCCACGCTGCTGGAGATGGGGGCGGCGGCGGTGTTCCTGCCCGGCACGGTGATCCCGGACGCCGCCCACGACCTGGTGACGCGGCTGGCCGCGGACCTGGGTCACGAGCTGTAGGCGCCGCGCGGATGCCCCCGAAGATCGACATCGACGTGTACGTGAAGGGCGTGCTCGACGGGAAGCGCGCGCAGGTCGCGCGTGCCATCACCCTCGTCGAGTCCACCCGGGCGGACCACCGGGTACTGGCCCAGCGGCTGCTGACGGAGCTCCTCCCGCACGCGGGCCGGGCGCGCCGGATCGGCATCAGCGGGGTGCCCGGGGTGGGCAAGTCCACCTTCATCGACGCGTTCGGCACGATGCTGACCGGGCTGGGCCACCGGGTGGCGGTGCTGGCCGTGGACCCGTCCTCGAAGCGGACGGGCGGGTCCATCCTCGGCGACAAGACGCGGATGGAGCGGCTCGCCGTCGATCCGGCGGCCTTCGTGCGGCCGTCCCCCTCGGCGGGGACGCTGGGCGGGGTCGCCCGGGCGACGCGCGAGTCGATGATCGTGATGGAGGCGGCCGGGTACGACGTGGTCCTCGTCGAGACGGTGGGCGTGGGCCAGTCGGAGACCACGGTGGCCGGGATGGTGGACTCGTTCCTGCTGCTGTCGCTGGCGCGTACGGGCGATCAGCTCCAGGGCATCAAGAAGGGCGTCCTGGAGCTGGCGGACGTACTGGCCGTGAACAAGGCCGACGGCCCGCACGAGCGCGAGGCGAAGGCGGCGGCCCGGGAGCTGGCGGGGGCGCTGCGGCTGATGCACCCGGCGGACGCGGCGTGGACCCCGCCGGTGCTGACGTGCAGCGCGCGGAAGTCAGCGGGGCTGGACGAGGTCTGGAACCGCCTGGAGCAGCACCGGGTGCTGCTGGAGGCGGGGGGCCGGCTGGCGGCGAAGCGGGCCGCGCAGCAGGTGGAGTGGACCTGGTCGATGGTCCGTGACGAGCTGCTGGAACGGCTGCGGGCGGATCCCGCGGTGCGGGAGCTAGCGCCGGAGCTGGAAGCCGGGGTACGGGCGGGCACGGTCACGGCGACCTCGGCCGCGGAGCGCATCCTGTCGGCCTTCGGCCGGCCCTGACCGCTCGCCCGCGGGCCCCGCGGCCTGCCGGACCGGACGCGTCCGGCGGTGTACGGGATACGGGTCCGGGGGCCGCCCCCGGACCCGCACCGCCGGGGTTACGCGTCGACCAGGACCGAGCCGGCCGAGCCGAGGAGCTCGCGCAGGACACGGGCCTGCTCGGCCGGTTCGGCGGAGGCCAGCAGCGCGGAGAGCACCGCGATGCGGGCCTGGCCCGCGCGCAGGGTTCCGGTGGGAACGGCTCCGGCGGCGACGAGGTCGACGGCCCCGCCGTGCGTGTAGATCTCGGTGACGGGCCCGGCGGCGACCCGCGTGGTCAGCGCGACCAGGACGCCGCGGGCGATGGCGGCGCTCACCGCGTCCACGATCTCCGGGGTGGCGTTGCCGGCGCCGGTGCCGACGAGGACGATGCCCCGGGCGCCCGCCTCGACGGCGGCGTTCAGCAGGACGGGGTCCCCGTCGGCGTGGTGCATGACCATGTCCACGCGCGGCGGCAGCTCCGGCATGGCCGGAAGGGCGAGCGGGGCCGGGCGCTGCGGCTCGCGCAGGACGGTGACCTTGCCGAAGCCGACCTTGCCGAGGAGTTCCTTCGAGGGGTCGGCGAACGCGTCCAGGGCCACGGCCTGGGTCTTGACGGTGCCGCGGGCGGCGTGGACGCGGCCCGCGAAGGTGACGAGGACGCCGAGGCCGCGGGTGGTGGCGGCGGTCAGGAGCGCGTCGTACAGGTTGCCGGGGCCGTCGCCCTCGGCGGAGCCCATCGGCAGCTGCGAGCCGGTGAAGACGACGCTGCGCACGTCGTGGTGGTGCAGGTCGACGAGGAAGGCCGACTCCTCCAGGGTGTCGGTGCCGTGCGTGACGACGATGCCGTCGACGTCCGGGTCGGCGAGGACCTCGTGGACGGTGCGCAGGAGGGTCAGCTGGTGGGCGGTGGTGAGTCGGGGGCTGTTCACGCTGAACAGGTCGACGACCTCGACGCTGACGCCCTCGGGCAGCGGCGCGGTGGCCATCACCTCACGGCCGTCGGCCTCGGCGGCGAAGCCCGAGCCCTTCCACCGGCTGGCTATGGTTCCGCCGGTGCTGATGACGACGATGCGTCCCATGGGCCTGGCCGCCTTCCCTCGAAATTCGTTCGCGTCCCGTACAGGTTTCCTATAGGTCGCAATGATAGTGAGATCTACGCGCAATGCGATTGCGCATCGAAGCACGCACGACACAAAACATGGGCGATAATTGCGCCATGGACGCCATCGACCACGAAATCTTGCGCGAGCTCCAGCGCGACGGACGCCTCAGCAACCAGGAGCTCGCCCAGCGGGTCGGCCTGACCCCCTCCCCCTGCATGCGCCGCGTGCGCCAGCTGGAACAGGACGGGGTGATCCAGGGCTACCGCGCGGTGATCGACCCCGAGGCGGTGGGGCGCGGCTTCGAGGTGCTGGTGTCGGTGGAGGTCCGCCGGGACCGGGAGGCCGTCGAATCGTTCGAGGCCGCCCTCCAGGACATCCCCGACGTCATCGAGGCCTACCGCCTGTTCGGCAGCCCCGGCTGCCTGCTGCGCATCGCCGTCGCGGACCTGCGCGCGTACGAGCGGCTGTGGATCGAGCGGCTGACGGCGCTCTCCGGGGTCACGGAGGTCAACTCCCAGATCATCATGAAGCGCATCAAGGAGCCGACCGGCCTGCCCGTCTGACGGCGCGCCGGCCGCGGATATCGCCGGGCCCGGGAGCCCGCCCCGCGGCGATAACCCTCCAATAAGGCGCCCCACTAGCTTCTGGAATCCAGAACGGATGCTCACACCAGAAGGGGGTGCCGCATGGACTTCCGGCTGCTCGGGCCGATCGAGGCCAAACGGGGAGGCGGCAGTACGATCCCGCTCTCCGGTTCCAAGGTCCATACGGTGCTCGCCGCACTGCTGCTGTCCGAAGGACGCGTGGTCTCCGATGCCCGGCTGAGCGCACTCCTGTGGGGGTGGGACCCGCCGGCCACGGCCAGCGCGCAGATCTACACGTACATGTCGAGGCTGCGCAAGCACCTCGGCACGGAGATCGAGATCGTCCGGCGGCAGCCCGGCTACGTGCTGCGGGCACCCGGGGCGTGGATCGACCTGACCGAGTTCGACCGCCTGGACCGGCTGGGCCGCGAGGCGCTCACCGACCGCCGCTTCGAGGAGGCCCGCACCCTGCTGCGCGACGCCCTGGAGCTGTGGCGGGGCACGGCGCTGGCCAACGCGACCGAGCAGCTGATCGAGTCGGAACTGCCCCGGCTGGAAGAGGCGCGCATGATCGCGCTGGAGAGCCGGATCGAGGCCGACCTCGCCGTCGGCCGCCACGAGCAGGTCACCGCCGAGCTCACCGGGCTGGTCGCCGAGCACCCCGTACGGGAACGCCTGCGCGCCCAGCTGATGACGGCCCTGTACCGCTGCGGGCGGCAGGCCGACGCGCTGCACACCTACTACGAGGGGCGCGCGGTCCTCGCCGACCAGCTGGGCGTGGACCCGGGCGAGGCGCTCGGCTCCACCTACCAGGCGGTCCTCGGCGGCGGCCTCGGGCTGTCCGCGTCCGGCGACGGCGCCCCGGGGGCCTCGGCTCCCGCCCCGGGCCCGCTCCCGGCGGCCACCGCCGCCGCGCCGGGACCGGTACGGACCGCTCCCGCGATGCTGCCGGCCCCGTACGGGGAGTTCACCGGGCGGCGCGGCGAACTGGCCGCGCTGCGCGGGCGGCTGAGCCACGAGGACGGCCGTCCGCGCCGGCTGCTGATCACCGGCATGGCCGGGGTGGGCAAGACGGCGCTGGCGGTGCGGGCGGCCCAGGACTGCGCGGAGCGCTTCCCCGACGGGCAGCTCTTCGTGGAGCTGTGCCACCCGGACGGCACCGCGAAGGAACCCGCCGAGGTGCTGGTGCGGCTGCTGCGCGCGCTCGGCGAGCCGGCTCCGGCCGCCGCCTGCGACGACCTGGAGGAGCTGGTGCGGCTCTACCGGACCCGGACCGCGGGCTCCCGGCTGCTGCTGGTGCTGGACGGCGCCGTGGGCGACCGGCAGGTGGCCCCGCTGCTGCCGGGCGGCCCCGAGTCGGCGGTGCTGATCACCGCTCAGGCCCGGCTGGCCCGGGTGGCCGGCGCGGACACCACCGCGCTGGCCCCGGTCGACGACGAGGAGGGGCTGGAGCTGCTGGCCTCGCTGGTGGGCCGGGACCGACTGGACGCCGACCCGGACGCGGCCGACGACCTGGTGGCCTACTGCGCCGGGCTGCCGCTGGCCCTGCACGTCGCCGGGGCCCGGCTGGCGGCGCGGCCGCACTGGCCCGTGGCCCGGCTCGCGGCCCGGCTCGCCGATCCCGCGGCCCGGCTGGCCGAGCTGTCGTACGGGGACGTGAGCGTGCGGGAGAGCCTGGTGCACGGCGTACGGCGGCTGGCGGACGCGGAGCTGGCCGTACTGACCGGGCTCGCCGACGGGGACGCCGAGCCCTTCTGCGCCCAGTACGCGGCGCTGGTGCTGGGCACCGCGGAGGAGGAGGCGGAGGCCGCGCTGGACACCCTGGTGGACCTCGCGCTGCTGGAGCTGTCCGGACTGGACGTCCAGGGCCGGCCGCTGTACCGGTGGAACGACCTGGTCCGGCTGCTGGCGGCTGCCCTGAGCTCCCGGGACGCCTTCCCCTCCGCGGTGCGGTGAGCTACGCGGCGGCGCTCACCACGAGCTGTGGGAGCGTACGGGGAGGCTGCCGGTCGGCCGCAGGGCCGGCTCGATGGTCTCCCGTACGATCGCCCACACGTCGCCGACGACCCGCTCGCGCGGCGGCCGGGGCGAGCGGGACAGCGCGTCGGCGGCTATCGCCCAGGCCGACGCCACCGCGGCCGTCGCCCGCACCTCGGCGGACGGCTTCGCGGCCTTCGCCCGGGCCCGGCCGACATCGATCCGGAACGCGAGCTCCGCGGCCTGGCCGAGCTGGACCTCGCGGATGGCCCGGGTGACCGGCAGGGCGAAGACGGCCGGCGAGAGCGGGTGCTCGTAGACCCGGCGGACCCAGGTGGAGAAGCGCAGCCGCTCCCGCTCCTCCCAGCCGCCCCGGGCGGCCGGACCCGGATCGTCCAGCTCCACGGCCTCGGCGATCGCCTCGAAGTACGCGGCGAGGTCCTGCGGGGTCAGGCCCAGCAACTGCTCGGGCGGGTCGAAGGCGGTGGCGCCGGAGGGGACTTCGGTGGTGGAGGCGGCCTGGAAGGCGTTCTCCGCGATGAGCTGTTCCACGGGGAAGAAGGACTCGACGGTCATGGCTGGGCGGCCTTTCGGTGAGGCGGTACCGGTCCGGGTGGGCGGGAACCGGCAGGGCGGGGTGGGGCGTTGACACGGGCGGTGCGGTCGGGCGGTGCGGTCGGGCGGTGCGAGCGCCCGGCGGGTGGCCGGGGCGGTTCAGTGGTCCCCGTGACGGTGCACGGGTCCGTGCGCGGCGGGTCCCGCCGGCCGGGCCAGCGCCACGGCGACGCCGTCCAGGAGCGGGAGGTCCTCGACCGTCCAGGCGGTGGTCCGGCCCCGGTGGGTGTGGGTGACCCGGACGGGACCGCCGCGGGCCGGATGGGTTTCCAGCAGGCCGAGTTCGACGCCGGACAGACCGAGGCCGGTGGCCTTGACCACGGCCTCCTTGCGGGTCCAGATGCGGTAGAACGCGGCGTCCCGTTCCGGTCCGGGCACCAGCCCGGCCAGGTGGGCGCGCTCCGCGACGGTGAGGTCCGCGTCGGTGGTGGCCGAGCAGCGGACCGGGCGCACGGTCTCGGCGTCCACGCCGATGGCCGCGCCCGCTCCGACCGCGAAGATCCCGCAGCCCGCCGTACGGGTCAGGCTGAGCGGGAGCCGCAGGTCCGGGACGAGCAGCTTCGGCGGACCGTGACTGCCGTCCCCGCAGCCCGGACACGCGCTCCGGCCCAGGGCGATCTCCCGGGGGTCGAGCCCGAACAGCCCGGCGAGGGCGCGGCGGGCGGCGGCCCGGGAGCGGACGAAGGCGGCGGCGTCCCGTTCGGCGGGAAGCGACAGCGCCCGCCGGAACTCCTCGGTGTCCAGCAGCGGCAGATCGGCCGGATCGGTGTGCTCCGGAGTGCGCCACCACCAGACGTGCGCCTCGCCCCGTGCGCCGAGGGCGTCGGCCACGGACATCGCCGCGCCGTGGGCGGGGCCTTCTTCGTTTAATTCCATCAGGTCCTCCCTTCTACTCCCCCGTCGGATGGTGCGGGACGTGCGGCGGCCGGCCGGAATTCGCGGAGATTTTCCCTGCGAAACCGTGGACAAAGCCGCCCCGTAACCATGCGGCGGGCAGCTATTGCCCGGCTATACCTATCTCCGCGGACCTTTCCCGCGCATTTTCCATAGGAATGGAATAGGACAGGTCCGGAAACTGACTCGGGTCACCGTTCATCAACCCGAGGATTTCTCCATGCCGCGGACCCAGGAACACACCCTTACGCTGCCCCCGACCGCAGCGGCCCCGGACGCGATCGTGCTCACCGACGCCGAGCGCGCCGAACTGGTCGCCGTCGCCACCGGGGTGCTGCGCGCCAACCCGGCCCTGATCGACGATCCGGCCTGGCTGGACACGGTGCGGGACGCCTCGGCGGCGCTGCCCCGGACGGTGCTCGCCGCGCTGCGCCGGTTCCGTCACGACGCCGGCCCCGACGGGGTGCTGCTGCTGCGCAACATGCCGGTGGTGGCGGACGACCCGCTGCCCGAGACGCCGACCGTTCCCGGTTCGGTGGAGCGGGTGCCCGCCGTGGCGTCCACCCTGGTCACGGCCGCGATGATCCAGCTCGGCGAGGTCATCGCCTATCGCAGCGAGAAGACCGGAGCCCTGGTCCAGAACGTCGTCCCGGTTCCGGGCAGCGAGCGTTCCCAGAGCAATGCGGGTTCCGTTCTGCTGGAACTCCACGTCGAGAACGCCTTCCACGACAACAAGCCCGATTACGTCGGCCTGCTCTGCGTGCGCGAGGACCCGACGGGCGATGCGAAGCTGTGCACGTCCTCGGTCCGGCGGGCCCTTCCGCTGCTTTCCGGGCACACGGTGTCGGTCCTGGCCGCGCCGCGTTTCCTCACCGAGCCGCCGCCGTCCTTCGGCGACCTGAATTCGGTCACCCCCGCGCACCCCGTGCTCGTCGGGGACCCGCGGGACCCGAACATCCTGGTCGACTTCGCCGCGACCCATCCGCTGGACGACGAGGCCAAGGCCGCCTTGGGGGAACTGCGCGAGGCGCTCATGCGGACGATGTCCGCGCTGGCCCTGCGCGTCGGGGACCTCGCGGTGGTCGACAACCGGCTCGCGGTGCACGGCCGGACCTCCTTCACCCCTCGCTACGACGGCCAGGACCGCTGGCTGCACCGGGTCTACGCGCACCTGGACCACCGGCGCAGCCGGGTCGACCGCAAGGGTGGTGGCGCGGTGCTCAACTGACGTGCCGCGCACCGCTCTCGCGGAGCGAGCGCCTACGGCCGGAGGGCCGGCCCCTTGCGGGGGCCGGCCCTCCGGCCGTCGGTGGTTCCTACTGGCGCGAGCCGATGACGTCCGCGGGGCGGCCCGTCAGGGCCAGCCGGCCGGGGACCAGCGTGGCCAGGGCCGTCAGCAGCGCGGCGAAGCCCAGGACGCCCAGGTACATCCAGCCGTCGATGGACGGGGAGGCGGAGCCCGTCATCCCGATGCTGAAGGCGGTGAGCACCGCGTAGGCGATGCCGGTGCCCAGGACCGAGGAGATGACGATCACCAGGGCGGCCTCGATGCGCAGCATGCGCATCACCTGGCGCCGGGTGGTGCCGACGAGCTGGAGCAGCGCGAACTCGCGGGTGCGGTCGGAGACCGACATGGCGAGGGTGTTGACCACGGCGATGGCGGTGAAGGCGATGATCAGGCCCATCGCGACGTAGTTCACCTCGGCGTTGGACTGCTGGACCTCGGCCTGGAGGTCCTTCACCTGGTCGCGGTCGAGGACTCCGACACCGGGCAGGCCGCCGAGGGCCTTCTGCAGGTCGGCGCGGCCGGGGGCGCCCGCGTCCGCGGTCTTGACCAGCAGCGAGGAGGCCAGCGGGTTGTCGACGTGCCGCGACACCAGCTCGTGGGACATCGTCAGGTCGCCGAAGCCCAGGCCCCGGTCGTAGACGGCCGCGACGGTGAGCTCGGTCTCCGTGCCGTCGCCGAGGGTCAGCTTCAGCTTGTCGCCGGGCTTCTTGCCCAGGTTGTCGGCGGCCACGTCGCTGAGCGCGACGCTCTGCGCGCCGAACCCGTCGAGGGTGCCGTCGGTGACGCCCGGGTCCCAGGTGGCGGTGAGGCCCTCGGTGGAGACGCCCTGCGCCGGGTACTTCTCCAGGCCCACGCGCACGGAGGTGCGTACGACCTCGGTCACCGCGGTGACGCCCGGGACGCGGCGCAGGCTCCCCGCGGCCTGGGCGGGCACGCCGGGTCCGGCCGAACCGACGACCCAGTCGGCCTTGTTGCCGGCCTGGGCCTGGGCGGTGGCCGCCGCGCCCATGGTGGTCTGGACGAAGAAGACCGTGCAGGCCATGCCGATCAGCAGGGCGAGCGGGGTGACCGCCGCGGCGACCCGCTTGGTGTTGGCGCGGGCGTTGGCCGTGGCGAGGTAGCCGCCGACCCGGGAGGCGCGCAGCGGGACCCCGAGGACGCAGACCGCGATCCGGGCGATCAGCGGGCCGAGCAGGGAGACCGCCACCGACAGCACGACGACCGACAGGAAGGTCACCGGGGTGGACGCGGGCTCGCTGCGCAGCGCGGCCAGGACCGCGAGGAGGACGATGCCGCCGACCAGGAACGCGGCGCCGGCGCCGAGCCGGCCCCAGGCGAAGTTCCGCTGCTCCATGGCCGCTTCGGACAGGGCCTCGGCGGGACGGATGCGGGCGGTGCGGCGGGCGGAGATCCGCGCGGCGGACCAGGCGCCGAGCAGGGCGGCGCCGATGGCCGCGAAGAACGGGAAGACGCTGAAGGTGACTTCGAGGGTGTCGGGGATCGTCTTGAAGCCGACGAACTTGCCGTGCAGCCAGTAGGCGATCGGCAGGCCGGTGACGGAGCCGAGCACACCGGCGAAGAATCCGACGATCAGCGCCTCCCGCCCGATGAGCTGGCGGACCTGCTTTGGCGTCGCCGCGATGGCGCGCAGCAGGGCGAGTTCGCGGTAGCGCTGCTGGATGGAGAGGGCGAAGGTGCCGACGACCACGAGGATCGCGACGAGCAGCGAGGTGCCGCCGATGGCGCCGCCCATGGAGACCAGCTTGATGCGGGCCTTGGCGGCGTCGAGGAACTCGACGGGGCCGCGCTCGCCGCCGGTGACGACCTGCGCGGTGGTGCCGCCGAGGGCCTCCTTGACCTGGCCGGCCAGCTCGGATGCGGACACGCCGTCCTTGGGCAGCACGCCGACGACGGCGACCTGTCCCTCGCGGCCGGACAGCCGCTGGGCCTCCGCGTCGGAGAAGAACAGGGAGGTCTGCTGCTTGAGGTCGCCGCCCGCGGGGGCCGCGATGCCGGTGATCCGGTAGGTGCGGGGGGAGCCGGTCGCCTGGACGGTCAGCTCGGTGCCCGGCTTCAGCCCGGCCCGGCGCGCCAGTTCGCGGTCCACGACGACCTCGTCGGCGCCGACCGGGGCGACGCCCTCGGCCAGGGCGAAGGGGGTCAGGGGCGCAGAGGTCCAGGCGTGCCCGTACGAGGGCTTGCCGTCGACGCCCGGGACGACCTGTCCCTTGGGGGTGACCGCGTACGCCGGGAAGGTGATCTCGGGCAGTGCGGTGCGGACGCCGGGCAGGGCGGCGATCTTGGTGGCGGTGTCGGCGGGCAGCCAGACGCGCTCGCCGAGCGGCTTCTCCTTCGCCTTGGTCTTGGTCTTGTCGCCCTTCTGCTTGACGGTGACCTGGTGGACGTTCTGGTCGCCGCCGACGATCACGGGGGCGCCGGCGTAGCGCTCGGTGCCGATCGTCCCCCGCAGGCCGGTCTCCAGGAGGATGCCGCACGCGGTGACGAGGGCGGCCGCGCAGAAGAGGGCGAGGAACGCCCCGATGAAGCCGCCCTTGCGGGCGCGCAGGGTCTGCAAGGCATAACGCAGCATCAGGCCCACGCTCCCAGGTGGGTCATGCGGTCGGCGACGCGGTCGGCGGTGGGGGCCTGCATGCGGTCGGCGATCCGGCCGTCGGCGAGGAAGAGGACGGTGTCGGCATAGGAGGCGGCGACCGGGTCGTGGGTGACCATGACCACGGTCTGGCCGGTCTCGTCGACGCAGGACCGCAGCAGGGAGAGGATCTCCTTGGCGGTCACGGTGTCGAGGGCGCCGGTGGGCTCGTCGCCGAAGATCACGTCGGGCCGGGTGATCAGGGCGCGGGCGATCGCGACGCGCTGCTGCTGGCCGCCGGAGAGTTCGGCGGGGCGGTGGGTGGCCCGGCCGCCCAGGCCCACGCGCGTGAGGATCTCCTCCAGCCAGCCGGAGTCGAGGCGCTCGCCGGCCAGGCGCAGCGGCAGCTCGACGTTCTGGCGCACCGACAGCGCGGGGATGAGGTTGAACGCCTGGAAGACGAAGCCGATGCGCTCGCGGCGCAGCTTCGTCAGCTGGGTCTCGTTCATCGCGCCCAGTTCGGTGTCGCCGATGTAGGCGGAACCGCTCGACGGCTTGTCGAGGCCCGCCGCGCAGTGCAGGAACGTCGACTTGCCGGAACCGGAGGGTCCCATCACGGCCGTGAAGGAACCGCGCTCGATGCCGACCGAGACCCCGTCCAGGGCGCGCACACCGCGGCCGGCCTTTCCGTATTCCTTCACGACGCCGTCCAAGCGCAGCGCGAACCCCGGGGACCCGGCGCCGTTCTGCCCGCGGAGCCTGTTCGTCTCGGTCCTCATGCGCGACCAGTCCTTCCAAAGCTTTTGAGGGGGGAATGTCAGCAGCCTCATCCGCGAGAAGCCGGCGGATGCAACGCCACCGATCCTGGACGGGGGTCCTATATTCCCTCTACTCGAAAAGCCCCGGGGTACGCGTTTTCGGCCGGGGGCGGGATGCCTGCGGCCGGAAACGTGCGTACGGGGTCGCCCGGTTCAGCGACGGCGACCCCTTGCCCAGCGGTAGGCCAGGGCCGCGGCGGTGGCGGCGAAGCAGAGGGCGTAGCTGACGGTGACCCAGGGGGCGGGGGCGCGGCCGGCGCCGAGTCCGTGGACGATCCCGGCGGCCCAGGCGGCGTACGCGAGCCCGTGGAGGAAGCGGAAGGGGCGGATCCAGCGGCGGGTGGCGAAGACGCCCCGCCACAGGCCGGTGATCAGCGCGAGCACGAACAGCTGGGCGGCCAGGGAGCCGAGGTCGACCAGGAGGTTCCCGCTGCCGAGGACGGCGTCGGTCGCGGCGATCTCCTCCCCTGCGACCTTCACGCCGATGTGGACGAGGAGGAAGCCGACGCCGGCCAGGCCCGCGGCCCGGTGCAGGTGCTGCGCGAGCCGGCGCAGGCCGGGGGAGAGTACGTCGCGGAAGACGGAGGCGACGCCGAGCATCACGGAGACGGAGAGCGAGACCAGCGCGAAGACCCCGGCCATCTCGTCCAGGAAGGCCTTCGGGGCGCCGCCCGTGAGGACGCCGGCGGACAGCAGCAGGGCGACGACGAGCAGCCCGGCGGCCACGGCGCGGGCCCCGGGGGCGGGGGTGTGCGGGGGCCCCGGCCGGACCGGGACGGCGACGGGCGCGGGGGCGCGGGTAGCGGTGGGCGCGGGCGTGGCGGCAGGTGCGGGGACGGCGCTGAGCGCGGGGGAAGCCGTATGCGCGGACCCGGCCGCGGGTGCGGCGGGGGCCGTCGGCGCGGCGGGGGTCTGGAGGGCGGGGTGGGCCATGGGGAGCTCCGGAAAGGGTTGGTTCTCCGTGCGGGATGGTCGGCCGGACCCGCGCCCGGACCCCGCTCGGGGGGTCCGGGCGCGGGTCCGGGACGCGGGGCCACGGGGGCCGGACGGCCTTACGCGGGGCGGTGGCTGTGGACCTCGCCGAGGGGCGAGCCGTCGACGGGGCGGGCCAGGGAGGCCGACCAGTTGCCGTCGAGGTCCAGGTCGTCGATCTGCCACCAGCTGCTGCTCTCGCCCCGGTGCCCGTGTTCCACCTCCAGCGGGCCGGGCGTACCGGGCCGGACGTCCAGGGTGTTGAGGTCGACGCCGAGCAGCCCCAGCCCGACCCCCTTGAGCACGGCCTCCTTACGGGTCCACACCCGGTGGAAGGCCGCGGTCCGCTCCGGTCCCGCGGGGAGCGACAGGATGTACGCGTGCTCGGCGGGCGCGAGCACCACGCCCGCGAGCGAGCCGGAGGCGACGGGCCGCAGCGCCTCGATGTCGACCCCGATCCAGTCGCCGGCGTGCAGGGCCAGCACCCCGCACCCGCTCGTGCGGGTCAGGCTCACCGCGAGCCCGACGGCGGGGCCGGCCACGGCCGGCGGCCCGTGCTCCAGGTCGCCGCAGCCGGGGCAGACCCGGCGGCCGAGGGCCACCGTACGGGGGTCGACGCCGAGCAGGTCGCCGATGGCGCGGCGGGCCCCGGCGCGGGTCCGGGCGAACGCGGCGGCGTCCCGTTCGTGGCGGAAGCGCCGGGCGCGGATCTGCTCGACCTCGTCGAGCAGATCGAAGTCGGCCTGGTCCACGTGGTCTTCGAGCGGCCACCACCAGACGTGGGCCTCGCCCGTGGCCTTCAGCCTGGCCGCCTCCCGTGCGGCCGATGCGGGCACGGGCGCCGCGCCCGTCCCGTCGGTGTGGTCGATGCGGCCGCGGACGGCGGCCAGGGTCTGGCTGGTCATCGGGTCCTCCTCTCCCCCTTGAGGGCGTCGTCAGTTCAGTCCACCCAGGCGCAGGAGCAGGTCCTTCACCTCGGTGGCGTGGTAGCGGGCGCGTTCCTGGGACGGGTCCGAGCAGAGCAGCACCGGCCCGTCCCGGTCGTCCTCGGGCAGCCGTCCGTGGCTGCCCCGGACACATCCCGGGTCGAGCGGCACCACCTGGAGCGGTGCGCGCATGCCCGCCTTCTTCTTGAGCACCGCGAGGGCCGCCTTCGCCTTGGCCGCCGGATCGGCGGGGTCGAAGAACAGCTCGGCCGGGTCGTATCCGGGCTTGCGGTGGATCTCGACGCCGCGCGCGAAGTCCGGGGCGCGCTGGTCGTCGAGCCAGTAGTAGTAGGTGAACCAGGCGTCGGGCTCGCAGACGGCCACCAGCTCACCGGAGTTCGGGTGGTCGATGCCGTAGTCGGCCTGCTGGGTGCGGTCCCAGACCTCGTCGACCCCGTCCAGTCCCTTGAGCACGTCACGTACCCGCGGGATGTCGGTGGGGTCGGCCACGTACACGTGGGCCGCCTGGTGGTCGGCGACGGCGAACGCCCGTGAGGTGTACGGGTCGAGGTACTCCATCCCGCGCTGGGCGTATACGGACAGCAGCCCCTCGCGGCGCAGCGCGCGGTTGATGTCCACGGGCCGGCTGACGGGCGAGATGCCGTACTCGCTGAGCGCGACGACGGTGGTGCCGCGGGCGCGGAGGTCGTCCAGGAGCGGGCCGAGCGCGGCGTCGGCCTCGCGGGCGGCGCGGACGGCCTCGGGCGAGTCGGGGCCGAAGCGCTGGAGGTCGTAGTCGAGGTGCGGGACGTAGATGAAGGACAGGTCGGGGTCGCGGGTGTCGGCCACGTGCCGGGCGGCTCCCGCGATCCACCGGGTGGAGGCCAGGGAGGCGGTCGGACCCCAGTAGTTGAAGAGCGGGAACTCGCCCTGCGTCGAGGTGAGTTCGTCCCGCAGTGCGGCCGGGACGGTGTAGCAGTCGGGGGCCTTGCGGCCGTCGTAGTGGTAGACGGGACGGGGGGTCAGCACGGTGTCGACGTCGGCGCCCATCGCCCACCACCAGCACAGGTAGGCGGTGGTGTGGTCCGGGTCGCGGCGCCGGGCGGCCTGCCAGACCTTCTCGCCGCCGACGAGGGCGTTGTGCTGGCGCCACATCATCACTTCGCCGTGATCGCGGAAGTACCAGCCGTTGCCGACGGCGCCGTGCTCGCGCGGCAGGGTGCCGGTGGTGAGGGTGGCCTGGACGGTGGCGGTGACGGCCGGGAAGACCGTGTCGAGGGGGGCCGCGAAGCCCTGCTCCCCGATGGCCCGGACGTTGGGCATGTGGGGCAGCAGCCGGGGGGTGAGGCCGACGGTGCACAGGACGGCCGTCTTCTTCCTGGCCGAGGGGGTCGGGGTCACGGTCCGGGCTCCTTCTGCGCGACGGGGACGGCGGGTGCGGCGCGGCCGGCGGGGACGGCGGGTGCGGCGCGGCCGGCGGGGACGGCGGGTGCGGCGGGGACGGCAAGTGCGGCGGGGCCGGCGGGGGTCAGGCCGAGCGCCGTCAGTTCCCTCGCGGTCCAGCGCAGTTCGGCGGCGATGCCCCGGGCCAGCCCGGCGTCGCCCACCGGCCGGCTGCCCTCGGGCAGCACGGACCAGGTGTACGTCTCCACCTCGATGTGGTCGGTGACGGCGTGGTCCCCGCCGAACAGGGTCCGCAGGGTGTCGCGCAGCACCGGTGCGGTGGAGGCGAGCGGCGGGGCCGGTTCCTCGTGCAGCGGCACGTGGTAGTGGATCCGCCAGGGGGCCTCGGCGGGCAGCGCCCCGGCGAGGGCGGGCCCGAGGTCGTCGGCGCCGAGCAGCGGGCCGCCGCCGGGCCCGGGTTCGCGGGTCTGGTGCAGGAAGCGGGGTTCCGCGAAGGCCGCGAGGGCTTCGCGGACCCGGGGGTCGGCGGGGTCGGCGGCCTCCAGGGCGCTGGAGGCCTGGACCTTGACGACCTGGAGCCCGGCGGTCAGCAGTTCGGCGACGGCGGTGCCGGGATCCTCGTGGGCGACCGCGAGGTGGCAGGCGTCCAGGCAGAGCCCGATCCAGTCGTGGTCGACGCCCTTGAGGGCCTCGACGGCCTGCGCGGTGGTCTCGGCGACGCAGCCCGGCTCGGGCTCGACGGCGACGCGCACGGTCCGGCCGGTCTCCGCCTCGATGCGGCGCAGCCCGGCGGCGAGCGCGTCGAGCTGGCGGGTGGCGGCGGCCCGCTGGGTGCGCGACCAGGCGGTGCGCCAGGCCAGCGGGAGGGTGGAGACCGAGCCGCGGTCGGCGTCGTCGGGCAGCAGCCCGGCCAGGACGCGGGCCAGGTTCAGCGTGTAGTCCAGGCGGGCGGGCTCGGACCAGTCCGGGTAGTACACGGCCCGCTTCACGACCGGGGCGTGGAAGCCCTTGTAGGGGAATCCGTTGAGGGTGACCGTCTCCAGACCGCGGGCGGTGAGGTCGCGGCGCAGCCGGGCGACGGCGGCCGGATCGGCGGCGAGGGCCGCGGCCGCGTCGACGGGAAGCCACAGGCCGAGGCCGATGACGGACTCGCCGGCGGCCCGGCGGACCGGTTCGGCGTAGGCGGCGAGCTGGGCGGTGATGCCCTCGAGGGTTTCGGCCGGGTGCACGTTGGTGCAGTAGGCCAGGTGGACGGAGGTGCCGTCCCGGTGACGGAAGCGCATCAGGCGGTTCCTCTTTCCTGATCAGTTTCCGCCGCGGGCGATCGAGTTCCCGGCGTACAGCCCCGCGGCCTGCTCATCGGTGTAGCCGTCGAGGCCGAGGCGGCCCGACTGGGCGTAGAAGGCGACCGGGTTGCGCCACAGCACGCGGTCCACGTCGTTCTCGTCGAAGCCGGCGGCGAGCATGGCCTCACCGGTGGCGCGGGTGAGCAGCGGGTCGCTGTGGCCCCAGTCGGCGGCCGAGTTGACGAGGATCCGCTCGGTGCCGTGCTCCTTGAGGATGGCCACCATGCGGTCCGGGGTCATCTTGGTGTCCGGGTAGATGGAGAAGCCCATCCAGCAGCCGGAGTCGCGGACCTCGCGGACCGTGACCTCGTTGAGGTGGTCGAGGACGACGAAGCCGGGGTCGATGCCGGACTCGCGGATTACGGCCAGGGAGCGCTCGGTGCCGCCCGCCTTGTCGCGGTGCGGGGTGTGGACGAGGGCGGGCAGGGCGAACTCGACGGCGAGGGAGAGCTGGACGGCGAAGGCGTGGTCCTCGGCCTCGGTGACCGTGTCGTAGCCGATCTCGCCGACGGCGACGACCCCGTCCTTGGCGAGGTAGCGGGGCAGCAGGTCCAGGACGGGGGTGCAGCGCGGGTCGTTCGCCTCCTTCGGGTTGAGGCCGATGGTGCAGTGGTGGCTGATGCCGAACTGCGCGGCGCGGTACGGCTCCCAGCCCAGCAGCGCGTCGAAGTAGTCGGTGAAGCTGGACGGGGAGGTCCGGGGCTGCCCAAGCCAGAACGCGGGCTCGACCAGCGCGCGGACGCCGGCGGCGTGCATCGCTCGGTAGTCGTCCGTGGTGCGGGACGTCATGTGGATGTGCGGGTCGAAGATGCGCATGGTCGGGCTCCGGTAGGGGTGGGTGGTGGCGTCAGTGGTCGAGGGTGGCTACGGCCCACAGGTCGGCCGGCACGGTGCGGTCGGCGGCGCGCCGCTCGGCGGCGAACCCGTGGGCCATCCGCGCCAGTTCGGCGTCGCGGCGCTCGTGCAGTCCGGCGACCTTGGCCAGCGGGATACCGGTGAACAGGCACTTGAGGACGGCCTGGCGCCAGCGGTACTGGTCGAGGTGGGCGCCGGCGTAGGGGCCGAGGGCGGCGGCGATGAGCCGGTTGTCGTTGGTCCGCACGGCGTCGTCGGTCAGGTGCACCGCGCGGCCGCCGACCGGGAGGAACGGCAGGGCGCGCAGGACGCCGCGGCGCTCGGCGGCGTCCCCGTGGGCGTAGCGCTCGCCGGCTTCCCGGGCGAGGGCCGCGCCGGTGGTGCCGTAGCGGGTCAGGGCGAGCAGGAGCACGGTGCGGACGGCGTCCTCGACGGCCCAGTCGGCCCAGCCGGGCAGCGGGCCGCGGCCGTAGTCGCGTCCGGCGGCGGGGAAGCGGCGGTCCAGGGCGGCGGGGCCGGACGCCGCCACGGCGGCGGTGTCGGCGGTGAGCCGGACCCGGTGTTCCTGGTCGAGGACGGAGCGCAGGGACTCCTCCAGGGTGCGCAGGGTCAGCGCGTCGTGCACGGCGAGGTCGGCGGAGGTGGCGGGCGCCACCGGGGCGGGCGGGGCGGGCGGGGCGAGGGTGGGAGCGGTCATGCCGGTACGGCCTCCTTCTTCGGCTCTTGCTGCGGGCGGGCGGGGCGGGACGCGCCGGAGGCGGCCGCCGCGCGCAGGAACGCGATGCTCCGGCGGGCGGTCTCGGCCCCGGCGTGGCTGTGGCGCGGGAGTTCGACGGAGACGAGCCCGCGGTAGCCGGCGGCGGTGAGGGCGTCGAGGACCGGCGGGAAGTCGATCTCCCCCTCGCCGAAGGGCAGGTGCTCGTGGGTGCCCCGGCGCATGTCCTCGATCTGTACGTGGGCCAGCCGGTCGGCGGCCAGCGCGACGCAGTCGGCGACGGGGTAGGGCTCCAGGCAGCGGCAGTGGCCGAGGTCCAGGGTGAGCCGGAAGCGGTCCGGGCGGCCCAGGTCGGCCAGCAGCCTGCGGTATCCGGCCAGGTCGGCGACGAGCATGCCCGGTTCGGGTTCGAAGGCGAGGTCGATGCCGGCGGCCTCGGCGTGTGCGACGGTCTCGGCGCAGCCGTCGACCAGCCGCTGCCAGGCCTGCGCACGGGTGGTGTCGGCGTCGGGGGTGCCGCTCCAGAAGTGCACGGCTCCGGCGCCCAGTTCGGCGCCGATGCCGACGGCCCGGCGCAGCAGGTCCAGGCGCAGGGCGCGGCCCTGCGGTTCGGCGGAGAGCAGGGTGGGGCGGTGCTTGCGGCGGGGGTCGAGGAGGTAGCGGGCGCCGGTTTCGACGACGACGGCCAGGCCGGTGGCGTCCAGGGCCCGCCGCACCTCGTCGACGCGGGCGGCGAGGCCGGGGGCGTACGGGTCCAGGTGCTGGTGGTCCAGGGTCAGCGCGACGCCCTCGTAGCCGAGGTCGGCGAGCAGCCGCAGCGCGTCGCCCAGCCGGTGGTCGGCGAGGCCGTTGGTGCCGTACGAGAACCGCGGCCCGGTCGGGGTGCTCATGTGGAGGACACCTTCCGGGAGAGGCGGCGGACCAGCGGCAGGGCCGTGGCCAGCGCGGCGGCGGCGCGGGGGGCGCCGGCCCGGGCGGCCAGGGCGGCCTGGAGGGGCAGCAGGGCGTGGATGCCGGCGCCGACGGCCCGGCGCACCCGGGGGGCGTCGGGGGCGCGCAGCACCCGGGTGAGGGCGGGGCCGTAGCTCGCCGCGTAGAGGCCGAGGGCGGCGCTCTGGGCGGCTCCGGTGCGGGGCCCGGTGGTGGCCGCCGCCGCGACGGTGGCGGCGGCGAGGGCGAGGGCCGCCTCGCGGGGCGGGGCGCCGTCGACCTCGTGGCGGCTGAGCCGGGTCAGGCCCAGGGTGTGGGCGGCGACGGCGGCGGCCGGCAGCAGGGCGCGGCGGACCGGGGCGGGCCCGGCGCCGTGCAGGACGTCCAGCGCGCGGGCCGCGGCCATCACGGCGGGGCCGAGGGGGGTGGACTTGGCGCCGAGGTCGTAGGCCCAGACCGCGGCGGTCAGGGGCAGGGTGCGGCGCAGGGCGGTGCGGCGGCCGCCGGCCAGGGCGGCGATGCCGAGGCCCGCGGCGGTCAGTCCGGCGGCGGTGGCCAGGGCCGCCCGGGGCCGGATCCGGCCGGAGGGCAGCGGGCGTTCGGGCCGTTCCACGGCGTCGAGGTCCCGGTCGGCCCAGTCGTTGAGGGCCATGCCCGCCCAGTAGAGGCAGACGGAGGAGGCGGCGAGGCCGAGGGTGCGGCCTCCGCTGCCGCGTCCGGTGGCCAGCGCGCCGGCCAGGACGTCGCCGGGCACGGTGATCGCGGCGGGCGCCCGGACGAGTTCGGCGTAGGCGCGCAGGGTGCGGCGGGCACGGAAGGCCCGGCCGGGGAACGGCGGCAGGCGCAGGGGCTCGCCCACGGGCGCGGCGCTCCCGGCGGGCCGGGCGGATCCGGCGGCCTCCGGGCGGGCGGCTCCGGGGAGGGTGGCGGGGGCCGGTGCGGGGGTCACGGCCGGGCCGCCGTCAGGGGATTGCCGTGGGCGGCCGGGACCGGCCGCGCGGCCCACGCGGTGAGGGCCTCGTACTGGAGGGTGAGGTTGTGCTCGGTGGAGCCGGCCGGGTCCTTGAAGAAGAACCCGAGGGCGGCCAGCGCGCCGGACTCGCCGCGCCGGACGGCCAGCGCGGCCAGCCGTACGAGGTCCAGGACCAGCGGGGCGGCGAGCGCGGAGTCGCAGCCCTGCCAGGTGAACTGCATGGTCATGCGGACGCCGAGGAAGCCCTCGAAGGAGATGTGGTCCCAGGCGGTCTTCCACTCCCCCATCTCGGGGACGTTGTCGATGTGCGTCTGCCCCTGGACGGCGTGGCCGACGGTCTCCTCCAGGCTGCGCTGCTTGGACTCGGTCTTGGAGCGGGCCGCCGCCGGGTCGGCGAGGGTCGCCCCGTCGCCGCCGCCGAGCAGGTTGGTGCCGGACCAGGACCGCAGGCGCAGGGCGCGCTGGGTGAACATCGGGGCGAGGGCGCTCTTGACGAGGGTCTCGCCGGTCTTCCCGTCGCGTCCGGCGTGCGGGACGGCGCGCAGCCGGGCGAGTTCCTCCAGGGCGGGCAGGGCCGCCCCCGCGGAGGGGGTGAAGTTGACGTAGGCGCAGCCCGCGGTGAAGGCGGCGTAGGCGTAGAGGGAGCTCACGGGCAGGGTGAGGGACCCGGCGGCGAGGGCGGCCTCCAGGGCGGCGAGGCTGAGGAAGGCGGGGTCGGGCTCGGGCATCGGCTCCGTGGAGGAGACGTTGACGACGACGACCTGCTCCAGGCCGTGCCGGTCGCGGAAGGCGGCCATGTCCTCGGCGAGCCGGGCGGCGGTGCGGGACTGGGACTCGCCGGGGCGGGCGGATCCGTCGCGGAGCTCCAGCTCGGCGGCGGCCAGCGGGGTGTCCAGCGCCTTCAGTACGGCGTGGGGCAGCACGCCGGCCTCGGCGAGCCGGCCGGCCCTCGCCGACAGGGGGGTGTCGACGACGTCGTGGCCGCCGAACACGAGGTCGGCGAGGGCCGGCAGAGGTGCGTCACGAAGCGGGGGCGTTTCGGTGACGCACCCGACGGGGGAGGCGGCACCCGCGACGATGGCGGCGGCGCCGGCGATGGCCGCCGTGGCGACCGAGCCTCGCGCGCCGACCATCCAGACGCCGATTCGGGGTGAAGATCCGGTCGTGTCACGCATGGTGTGCCAATCCTCCTGAGTCGTGTGGAACGGGTGGCCGAGCGGGCTTACTTGCCGAGGTCGACGGGGTAGGGCCAGACGTCGAAGGCCTGGTTGACGCGGTCCGTGGAGCGGCGGAGCCACTTGGCGGTGACGCGGTCGACGGTGCGGTGCGGCAGGTGCTTGTTGTCGTTGGCGTCGGTGACCGGCTTGGCGAGGGACTGGAGCTCCCAGGCCGCGCCGACGAGGCGGTTGACGTGCGCCCAGAAGGACCGGTCGATGCCCAGCAGCTGGAAGGACTGCAGGAAGGGGTGCCAGCGGTGGTAGGCGTGGGTGGCGTCCGGCGGCGTGAAGTTCATCATGTGGACCTTGTTGCCGGCCGGGCGGCGCGGGTCGAACAGGGTGCCCTGGCCGAACTCCTGGAAGGCGAAGACCAGGCCCTTGGGGTCGTGGCCGTAGAACTTGTCGTAGACGGCCTTCTGGTTGCGGGAGAGGACCTCGAAGTGCGCGCGGTTGGGCTGGATCAGCTCCATCCAGCTGCGCGGGTAGCGGCCGCCCTGGCGGGTGGCGGCCCAGGCGTCGTAGGACTTGGTGAACCCGCCGAAGGGGGCGGTGATCGCGCCGACGGCGGCCTTCATCTCGTCGTTCGGCGTGTAGTACGACATCTCGTCGTACGCGTACCAGAACTCGCTCGCCCAGCGGTCCCCGACCAGGCCGTCGACCTTGGGCAGCTGCGGGTGGCGGCCGCCGTGGGCGGCGGCCGGGCCGGCGCCGATGACGGTGACCGCGGCCGCGGCGCCCGCGGCGCCCAGGGCGGTCCGCAGGACGCTCCGGCGGTCCATGGAGTTGAACGGCATGGTCTTGCTCCTTCTGGCTCTGTCTCGGTGCGGACGGATCATCTGGTGGTGCGGTGGCTTTACTCTCCCGGGCCCCGCCATACCTGCCCTATATCGCTGTTCGCGCAGGTCACAGGCGGGGCCCGGAAGTCGTTACGAGGGTGTCCGGGCGCCCTTTGCGAGCGGGTCGCGGCGCAGGGCGGGCGAGAGCAGCGCGGCGAGCGCGGTGAGGCCCATGGCGGCGCTCAGGCCGAGCACGGTACGGGTGGGGCCGAAGGCCTCCAGGGCGAATCCGGCGGCCACCGGACCGGCCGCCATGGCGCCGCCGCCGACCAGCATGGCGAGGGAGTTGGCCCTCCCCCGCATCCGGTCGGGGGCGACGCGGACCATGAACACCCCGCCCGCGACGTTGAACACGCCGCCGACGTAGCCGCTGGCGGCGAAGAGCGCGCCGAGGGCGTAGGGGTCGCGCAGGAACGCGACGGGCACCATCAGGGCGGTCCAGACGGCCAGTCCGCCGAGGACCAGGGTCCGCAGCGAGAAGCGGGTGGCCCACCAGCCGCCGCTGATGGCGCCGACGAGTCCGCCGGCCCCGCTGAGCGAGAGGACCACGCCGATCTGGAACTGCGAGCCGTGGTTCTCCTGGATGCCGGTCATGACGGCGAGGTTGAGGCCCTGGAACAGCACGTTGGAGACGGCCACGCAGGCCATGACGGCGCGCAGGAAGTGCTGGCGCCACATCCAGACGAGCCCCTCCTTGACGTCCTGGACCAGGTCGGGGCGGGGGCCGGTGCGTTCGGCCTGGAGCTTGCCGCGGACCCCGAAGAGCAGGGCGACCGAGGCGAGCTGGCCGATGAGGGCGGCGACGTACGGCAGGGACGTGCCCAGGGCGACGAGGCCGCTGCCGAGCGGCTGCCCGGCGATGGCGGCGCCGCGGGTCCTGGCCTCGTTGCCGGTGAGGGCGGCGGGCAGCTGCTCGGTGGGGACCACGGCGGGGACCGCGGCCCGCTCGGCGAGCTGGTGCAGGACGCCGAGGGTGCCCTCCACGAAGGCGGCGCCGAGCAGGGCCCACAGCCAGACGTGGCCGGTGAGCAGCAGGGCGGCGACGGCTCCGGCGACGAGCGCCTGGCCGAGGCCGGCGCCGAGCATGATCCGGCGCCGGTCCCAGCGGTCCACGAGGGCGCCGCCGGGGAGCTGGACGAGGAGCTGCGGCAGGAGCAGGGCGGTGCCGACCAGGCCGGCGTCGCCGGGCGAGCTGGTGATCCACAGGACGGTCAGCGGATAGGCGACGGCGGTGGCCCGGCCGGCCAGGAGCGAGAGCCCGGCCCCGCCCCAGAGCAGGCCGAAGTCCCGGTTGCGGCGCAGCGGAACGACCGCCGGGGCCGCGCCGCCCTGCGCCCCGGGGACCAAGGCCCCGGCGTCGGAAGCGGCCTGGGTGTCGGCCCCGGCCTGGGTGCCGGGCTCCGGCGCGGTCCCGTCGGGGCGGGCGGCCTGCTGCGGGGCGTCCTGCGCGGGGGCGGAGGCGGCGAGCTCCCAGGAGAGCACCGCCGGGTCCGTCACCGTTTTCGGCGGGGGGGTCACCGTACGGCCAGGGCGAGCTGCGCGGCGTCGATGTCCGCGGCGAAGCCCGCGGTGTCCGCGGTGTCCGCGGTGTCCGCCGCCGGGGCGGAGTGGGTGTACTCCAGTACGGCCATGGCGCTGTGCATCTTGTTGGCGGCCTGCGCGAAGGCGATGCTCGTCGGGCCGTCCAGCACCTCCGCGGTGACCTCCTCGCCCCGGTGGGCGGGCAGGTCGTGCATGAAGACGGCGCGCGGGCTGGTGTCCCACAGCGCGGAGTTGACCTGGAACGGGGCGAAGATCTCGCGCCAGTGCGGGTCCGGCTTCCGGGTGCCCGTGGTCTGCCAGCGGGTGGTGTAGACGACGTCGAAGCCGGCGGGCAGCGCGTCCATGTCGTGCCGCTCGATGAACACCGCTCCGGTGCGCTCGGCCTGGGCGCGGGCGCGGGCCGTGACGGAGGGGATCAGTCCGTAGCCGGGCGGCGTGCGCAGCTCGAAGTGGACGGAGGGGAAGCGGGTCAGGGCGAGGGCCAGCGCGGCCGCGGTGTTGTTGCCCTCGCCGACGTACAGGACGCGCAGTCCGTCGACGCGGCCGAAGTGGCGCAGCAGGGTGGTGAGGTCGGTGAGGGCCTGGGTGGGGTGCTCCTCGGCGCTCATCGCGTTGACGACGGCCATCCGGTCCTGGGCGGCCCAGCCGCGCAGTTCGGCCTCGGGGCCGGCCGTGCGGGCCACGAGTACGTCGAGCATCCCGGACAGGACGCGCCCGGTGTCCTCGACGGACTCGCCGGTGTTCAGCTGGAGGTCGCCGGGCCCGTAGGCCACGATGCGGGCGCCGACGCGCAGCGCCCCGGCGGAGAAGGCGGTGCGGGTGCGGGTGGAGGTCTTGGCGAAGTAGACGCCGGCGACCAGGCCGTCCAGGGCGCGGGAGCCGGTGGCGGTGCCCGCCGAGAACTCGGCGCCGCGGGCGACGATGCGGTGCAGGTCCCGGTCGGTGAGGTCGTCGATGGAGATGAGGTGGCGCGCCGGGCGTCGTGTGTGCCGGTCGTGGGTGTGCAGCGGGTCCATCGGATCAGCCCTTCTCGGGGTGGTCTGCGCCGTCTTCGAGTGCGGCGGCGGTCTGCGCGACCGTGTGGTTGCGCAGCGCGGTGGCGAGGTCGAGGGTGAGCCCGTGCGAGCGGGCCGCGACGAGCAGCGGGGCGACGAGCAGCGAGTCGCCGCCGAGGTCGCGGAAGTCGTCGTGCACGCCGACCTGTTCGAGGCCGAGGACCTCGGCCCAGATCTCGGCGAGGACCTTCTCCAGGTCGGTGCGCGGGGCGGTGTACGGCAGCGGGGTGGCGGTGGCCTCGCGGGAGGCCAGGGCGGCCTTGTCCCGCTTGCCGTTGGCGGTGAGCGGGAGCCGGTCGACGACGGTGACGGAGGCGGGGATGGCGGCGGCGGGCAGGACGGTGCGCAGCCGGTCGCGCAGGGCGGGGACCGCGACGGAGTGTCCGTCGGCGGGGACCACCCAGGCGGCGAGCCGTTTGCCGCCGTCGGCGGCGTCCACGGGCACCACGAGGGCTTCGCGGACGGCGGGGTCGGCGGTCAGGGCCGCCTCGGCCTCGCCGGGTTCGACGCGGTGGCCGCGGACCTTGACCTGCTCATCGGCGCGGCCGGTGAACTCCAGGGTGCCGCCGGGCAGGATCCGGGCGAGGTCTCCGGTGCGGTAGATCCGGGTGCCGGGGAGGCCGTACGGATCGGGCAGGAACGATTCCGCCGTCAGGGCGGGCGCCCCCGCGTAGCCGCGGGCCAGTCCGTCGCCGCCGAGCCACACCTCGCCGGTGATCCCGTCGGGCACCGGCCGGAGCCGGTCGTCGAGGATGCGCAGCAGCACGCCGGGCAGGTTCGAGCCGAGCGGGACCAGGGTGCGCCGCGTGTTGGGGCGGACGTGCCCGAAGGTGGCGGCGACGGTCGCCTCGGTGGGCCCGTACTCGGCGCCGAGCACCATCCGCCCGCCGGCCGCGGCGATGCGGGCGCCGACCCGTTCGGCCTGCGCCGTCGGGTAGGCGTCGCCGGCGCAGACCGCGATCCCGGCGAGGCCGCCGAGCTCGGAGTCGCTCAGTTGCGCCTCCAGGAGCCGCAGGTGGCCGGGGGTGAGCCCGATGAAGGAGTACGGGGCCCCGGCCATCAGCAGCGGGCCGAACTCCTGCGGCTGCCAGTCCTGCGGCAGCAGCCGGACCGGCTGCCCGGTGGTCAGCGGCGCGTACAGGGCGGGCAGGCCCAGGTCGAAGCCCACCGAGGTGAACCAGGGGGCGCCGCCGGAGCCGGTCTCCGTGTAGGCCCGTACCGCCCAGTCGAGGTAGTGGGCGAGGGAACGGTGGCTGATCTCGACGCCCTTGGGGGTGCCGGTGGAGCCGGAGGTGTGCAGGACGTAGGCCAGCCGGTCGGGGTCGAGGTCCAGGCCGAGCGGGCAGCCCTCGCCCTCGTGGGAGACGTCCTCGGCGAGCAGCACCCGCGTGGGCTCCGTCGTACCGGCGAACCGGTCGGCGTACGCGCCCTGGGTGAGGACCAGGTCGAAGCCGAGCGCGGCCGCCGTGGCGGCCGGGGTGCAGGGGTCGACGGGCAGCTGGGCCGCGCCGGCCTTCCACACGCCGAGCAGGGCGGCGACCAGCTCCGGCCCCCGGTCCAGCAGGACCGCGACCCGGGTCTCGGGGCCCGCGCCGAGGCCGCGCAGGCGCCGGGCGATCTGGCCCGCCCGTACGTCCAGCTCGGCGTACGAGGTCCCGGACCGCGGGGTTCCGGCGCCGGTGAGGGCGGTGGCCCACGGGGTGCGCGCGGCCTGCGCCTCGAACGCCGCGAGGGTGTCGAGGGGGGTCTCGGGGTGCGGGAGGGCGGGAGCGGTGAGGCGGTAGTGCTCCTGGGGGGTGGGGAAGCCGGTGCGGGCGTCGCCGTCGGCCCCGGTGCGGGCCATGTCGGCGAGCACCGCCTTGTAGAGGGCGGCGAGCCGCTCGGCGTTGGCCTTGGCCAGGGTCCGGGTGCGGGAGGCGATCGAGAGGTGGCCGCGCACGGGCGTGCCGACGACGAGCGGGAACTCGTTGGGGCTGTCGTCGCGGCTGGCCATGATGTCGATGAGCTCCACGTCGACCTGGTGGAAGTCCAGGTAGTGGAAGAGCACGTCGATCAGGTGGCTCTCGCCGCCCGCCACCCGCATGGCGGGCATCGGGTAGCGGCGGTGCGGCCACAGCTCGACCTCGCGGGCGAAGACCTCCCGGGCGAGTTCGCCCCAGGTCGCCGCGCCCTCGCGGTAGGGGAAGGGCACCGAGTTGAGGTACATGCCGGAGACGCGTTCGGCGCCGGCCTCCTCGGGGCGGGCGTCGGCGACCATGCCGCCGCGGAAGGTACGGGCCCGGGTCAGCAGGGAGAGGACCTTGCTGTGCGCGGCGTGCAGCACGCTCTTGTACGGGACCTCGGCGGCGGAGGCCAGGGCGCGCAGGCCCGGTTCCAGCGCGCCGATCTCCAGGTCGATGCGGTAGCGCTCGTCGGCGGCGTGCGGGTCGCCGGCCCAGCCCGTCGGGACGGTGAACTTCTCGTGGCCGTCGACGAGCGCGCGCCAGTAGTCGCGGTCCTCGGCGGAGGCGAGGGAGCGCAGCTCGCCCGCGATGAAGTCGGCGTAGCGCACGGCCGGGACGGGCGGAGCCGGGTCGGGTTCGCCACCGGCCCGCATCGCGCGGTAGGCGCGCAGCAGTTCCATCAGCTGGGAGTGGTAGCTCCAGCCCTCGATGACGGGGTGGCACTCGGTGATGGACAGCCACCAGCTCTCGTCGTCGACGAGGTGGACGGCCATCCGCATGAGCGGGGCGGCGCCGAGGTCGAAGAGCTCCTCGCGGTCGCGGTCGGCGAAGGACCACAGGGTGGACTCGCGGGCCTCGCGCGGCAGGTGGCGCAGGTCCTCGAAGAGGCAGGGCATGGAGACCGTGCCGACGGCGTGGACCAGCTGGAGGGGTTCGCTGTAGCCGGAGAAGGCGAAGGAGGTGCGCATCACCTCGTGGCGCTCGACGATCAGATCGGCCGCCCGCTGGAACACCGCCGGGTCGAAGGGGAGTTCGTCGCGGATCCGGAACGAGGTGATGTTGTGGTAGCGGTTCTCGCCGCTGCGGCCGTGCATCTCGACGAACATGCCCGCCTGGATCCGGGAGACCGGGTAGGCGTCGGTGACCTGTGCGGGCAGCGCGGCCCGGTCCTCCTCGCCGATGAGGGCGAAGGGCGCGACCGGCCCGTCCTGGCGCTGCGCCGAGCCGTCGCCGGCCTGGTCCGCGAGGGCGGCGCGCAGCCTGGCGACCGTACGGTGCTCGAAGACGTCGCGGACGCTGGTCTCCCAGCCGGCCTCGCGCAGGGCGCCGACGAGGGTGACGGCGCGGATGGAGTCCCCGCCGAGGTCGAAGTAGTTGTCGTGGACGCCGACGGTCTCCAGGCCGAGGACGGCGGCCCAGACCGCGGCGATGGAGGCCTCGGCGGCGTCGCGCGCCTCCACGTGTTCGCCGACGGTGGTGGCCTCGCGGCCGGGGGCGGGCAGGGCGCGCCGGTCCAGCTTGCCGTTGGCGGTCAGCGGGAGGGCGTCGAGCCGCAGGTAGGCGGAGGGGATCATGTAGGCCGGCAGCGCCTCGCCGAGCGCGTCGCGCAGGGCGGCGGGGGCGAGGCCGTCGTCGGCGGCGCCGGGCGCGGGGACCACGTAGGCGACGAGCTGCTTGTCGCCCGGGGTGTCCTCGCGGACCAGGGCGACGGCCTCGGCGAGGACGGGCAGCGCGGTCAGGGCGGTCTCGACCTCGCCGAGTTCGATGCGGTAGCCGCGGAGTTTGACCTGGTGGTCGATGCGGGCGGCGAAGTCGAGGCTGCCGTCGGGCAGGACCCGGGCGAGGTCGCCGGTGCGGTAGATGCGGGCCCCGGGGGCGCCGTAGGGGTCGGGCAGGAAGCGTTCGGCGGTGAGGTCGGGGCGGCCGGCGTAGCCGCGGGCCAGGCCGGTGCCGCCGATCCACACCTCGCCGGGGACGCCCAGCGGGAGCGGGCGCAGCCCCTCGTCCAGGACGTACATGGTGGTGTTCGGGATGGCGCGGCCGATGGAGACGAGCTCGGTGGTGACCGGCCCGTGGGCGGCGCCGTCGGCGGGCAGGAAGTGCGCCGAGTTGCCGACGGTGATCTCGGTGGGCCCGTACTCGGCGGCCAGCCGGGTGCCGTCGGGGCCCGCCGCGGCGGCCCAGCGCTCGGCGAGGCGGTGGGTGAAGGAGTCGCCCGCGGCGATCACCAGCCCGGCGAGGCCGCGGACCTGCTCGTCGGTGAGCTGCTGGGAGAGCAGGTCGAGGTGGCCGGGGGTGAGCTTGATGAAGGCGTACGGTCCGCCCTCGGCGAGCAGCGTGCCGAGGTCGGCGGTGTCGAAGTCCTGCGGGAGCAGGTGGACGGCCTGGCCGGTCATCAGGGGGGCGTACAGGTCGGGGACGCCGAGGTCGAAGGCGACGGAGGAGAACAGCGGGGCGCCGCCGGTGCCGGCGGTGGCGTAGGCGCCGGCCGTCCAGGTGAGGTAGTTGGCCAGCCCCCGGTGGCCGATGAGGACGCCCTTGGGGCGGCCGGTGGAACCGGAGGTGTAGATGACGTACGCGAGCTGGTCGAGGTCGTGGACGGCGGGCAGCCCGGCTTCGGCGGTGGCCAGGGCGGTCCGCTCGGCCGGGTCGTCGACGACGACGAGTTCGGCGCCGTCGAAGCGGCCGGCGTGCCGGGACTGGGTGATCACGAGGCGGGTGCCGGTGTCGCCGAGCATGAAGGCGATGCGCTCGTCGGGGTAGCCCGGGTCGATCGGCACGTAGGCGGCGGCGGCGCGCCAGATGCCGAGGAGGGCGGCGACCAGGTCGGGACCTCGGTCCAGCAGGACGCCGACGGTCTCGTCGGGGCGCACCCCGAGGCCGACCAGCCGGCGGGCGAACCGGTCGGCGCGGGCGTCGAGTTCGGCGTACGTGAGGTCGCCGGAGGCGTGCCGGACGGCGATCGCGCCGGGGGTGGCGGCCATCTGCTCGGCGATGGTCCGGGCGACGGGCCGCAGCGCGGCGGCGTCCACGGGGGCGCCGACCGGTTCGGCGGGGCCGTCCAGGAGCAGGCCGAGCTCGGCCGCGCCCAGGAAGCCGAGGGCGGACAGGGGGGCGCCGGGCCGTTCGGCGACGGCCGCGAGCAGGGCCGCGTAGTGGCCGGTGATCCGCTCGGCGGTGGCCTCCTCGAAGAGGTCGGTCGCGTACTCCAGGGCGCCGTGCAGGGAGCCGTCGGGGCGCTCGGCGAGGTGCAGGGTGAGATCGAAGCGGGCGATGCGGCCGCTCGCGGCGACCGGGGTGACGGTCAGGCCGGGCAGGTCGGGGCTGTCGGAGCCGTGGCCGGAGGCCAGGTCGAACATCACCTGGAAGAGCGGGGTGGTGGACAGGTCCCGCTCGGGCTCCAGCTCGTCGGCGATCCTGTCGAAGGGGGTGTCCTGGTGGTCGAAGGCGTCCAGGACGGTGGTGCGGTTGGCGGCGAGGAGCTCCCGGAAGGCCGGGTCGCCCTGCCAGCGGCCGCGCAGCACGAGGCTGTTGTAGGCGTAGCCGGCCATCTGCTGGAGCTCGGGGCGGGTGCGGCCGGAAACGGCGGTGCCGACGGCGACGTCCCGCTTGCCGCAGTAGCGGCCCAGCAGGGCCTGGTAGGCGCTGAGCAGCACCATGAACAGGGTGGCGCCCTCCTGCTCGGCGAGGGTGCGCAGCCGGGCGGCGACGGGGGCGGCCACGTCGAACTCGGCGACGGCGCCTTCCCAGCCGCGGACGGAGGGGCGCGGCCGGTCGGTGGGCAGGCCGAGCGGTTCGGTGCCGGCGAGCTGTCCGCGCCACCAGTCGAGGGCCGCCTCGGCGGTGGGGCCGGACTGGCGGGCGTTCAGCCAGGCGGCGTAGTCGGCGTACTGGACGGCGGGCTCGGGCAGTACGCCGTCCAGCGGGCCGGTGACGGCCCCGGCGGCCCGGTAGCAGGCGGCCAGGTCGGCGAGGATCAGCGGCCGGGTCAGGGCGTCGCAGGCGATGTGGTGCATGACGACGACCAGGACGTGGTCGTCGGCGGCCAGGCGCAGCAGGCGGACCCGCAGCGGGGCTTCGGCGGCCAGGTCGAAGACCTCGGTGGCGCGGGCCCGGGTGAAGGCGGCCGCCGCCGCGTCGCGGCCGGCCTCGTCGACGCCGGTGACCTCGCTGACGGCGTAGTCGACGGGGCCGGCCGGGTCGATGACCTGGCGGGGCTCGCCGCCGTCGAGGAGGTAGCGGGTGCGCAGGATCTCGTGCCGGGCCGCCAGGGCGTCGAAGGAGCGGCGCAGGGCGTTCTCGTCGAGGGGGCCGCGCAGCCGGTGCGCGAGCGGCAGCAGGTACTCGGGGCTGTCCGGGTCGAGCTGGTGGAGGAACCACAGCTGGCGCTGGCCGGCGGAGAGCGCCAGGGGCGCGTCCCGGTCGGCGCGCGGGATCCCGGTGCGGGCCGGGTGGCGGCCCGGGGTGCGGCCCGCACGTCCGGCGAGCCGCTGGCGCAGCAGTTCCGCCCGCAGCTCTTCCTGCGTGGGTGCGGTGGGTGCGGTCACGGCTGGTACTCCCTGTGGGCGATGGCGAGTTCGGCGTGGTCGAGGGTCTCGATCTCGGCGCGCACGGCCTCTTCGACGGCGGCGGCGAGTCCTGCGACGGTCGGGTGTTCGAAGACGGCGCGCAGCGGCATCTCGACGTCGAACTCCTCGTGGAGGCGGGCGATGACGCGGGCGGCGAGGACCGAGTTGCCGCCGATCCGGAAGAAGCCCTGGCGGGCGCCGATCCGGCGGGTGGTGCCGTCCTCCCCGGCGAGGACCTCGGCCCAGATCTCGGCGACGATCTCCTCGACCGGGCCCTCGGGCGCCGTGTACGGCTCGTCGGCGAGGGCGGCGGCGAGGTCGGGGGCGGGCAGCGCCCGGACGTCGACCTTGTTGTGGCGGGTGAGCGGGATCTCCGGGACGGGTACCAGCAGCGCGGGGACCATGTAGTCCGGCAGCCGGCGGGCGCAGTGGTCGAGGAGCTCCCCGTCAGCGGGCGGGGTGGCGCCTCCCGGGACCCAGTAGCCGACGAGCGCGGCCGTGGGGCCGGTGCCGTGGACGACGACCGCGCACTGGGCGACGCCCGGGTGCTCGGCGAGGACGCCCTGCACCTCCCCGGTCTCCACGCGGCGGCCGCGGATCTTGGCCTGGCCGTCGGCCCGGCCGGCGAACTCCAGGGTGCCGTCGGGCAGCATCCTCGCCCGGTCGCCGGTGCGGTAGAGGCGGGCGCCGGGGGCGCCGTACGGGTCGGGGACGAAGGCGGCGGCGGTCAGGTCGGGGCGGCCGTGGTAGCCGCGGGCCAGGCCCGCTCCGCCGACGCAGAGTTCGCCGGTGGTGCCGTAGGGGACGGGCTCCAGGAAGGCGTCGAGGACCCGGGCCGTGACGTGCGGGTAGGCGCGGCCGACGGGGACCGAGTGCGCGGTGTCGTGGGCGTCCCAGCGGGTGGCGGCGATGGTGGTCTCGGTGAGCCCGTACTCGTTGACGAAGCGCAGCAGGCGGCGGGACAGCTCCCGGGCCAGGGCGGGCGGGCAGGGCTCACCGCCGGTCTGGCCGACGAGGGGGCGCCGGCCGAGGCCCGCGTCGATGAGCATCTGCCAGTGCGGCGGGGCGACCTGGAGGTGGCTGACGCCGTGCTCCTCGATGAGGCGCAGCTGCGCGGCGTGGTCGCCGAGGTCCTGCTCCCGGGCCAGGACGACCCGGCCGCCGGCGATGAGCGGCATCAGCAGCTCGGTGCAGGAGATGTCGAAGGTGGGCTGGGCCAGGGCCAGCCAGGCGTCGTCGGGGCCCTGGCCGAAGTCCAGGTGGGCCCGGGAGGCGCGGAGCATGGCCAGCAGGGTGCGGTGCTCGACGGCGACGCCCTTGGGGCGGCCGGTGGAGCCGGAGGTGTACATGATGTACGCGAGCCGCAGCGGATCGGCGCCCGCCGCGGCCGTGGCCCCGGTACGGGTCCACGCGCCGAGCCCGTCGCAGGCCAGGGCGGGATCGCTGCACGCGGCGAGGGCCGCGGCGGCCGCGACCGTCGCCGGGGGCGTCGCGCCGCCGGAACCGGCGCCCTGCGCGGGGGCCGAGTCGAAGGCGGCGAGGCGCTCGTCGGTGTCCACGGCCAGCCGGGGGCCGTCGTGGTGGCCGCGCAGCCGGGCGGCGCCGGCCAGGTCGCAGACCAGCAGCCGGGCTCCGGCGTCGTCCAGGACGTAGCCGAGGCGTTCGACGGGCGCGGCCGGGTCGAGCGGTACGTAGGCGGCGCCGGTCTTCCAGATGCCGAGGTAGGCGGCGATCAGGTCGGGGGTGCGGCCCAGCATGACGGCGACGGTGCTCTCCGGGCCGGCGCCCAGTTCGCGCAGCCGCCGCGCGAAGGCCTCGGCGCGCCGCTCCAGGCGGGCGTATGTCCAGCTCTGCGCGCCGCAGACGACGGCGGTCTCCCCCGGGGTGGCGCGGGCGACGGCCGAGACGACGGTGTGCACGCAGTCGTCGGCCGCGCGGTCCGCGCCCGGTTCGGGGGCACCCGGGCCGAGGGCGAGGATCTCCTCGCGCAGGGCGGCGGGCAGCAGGGCGGCCCGGTCCAGCCGCACCCCCGGGTCGGTGACCAGCGACTCCAGCAGCCGTACCCAGCCGGCCGCGAAGCGTTCGACGGTGGCCGGGTCGAACAGGGAGGTGGCGTACTCGACGAGGCCGAGCAGGGAGCCGTCGCCCTGGCGCTGGAGCACGAAGGTGAGGTCGGTGCGGGCGCTGCGCCAGGCTCCGCGGAAGGCCTCGATGTCGTCCTCGGCGGTGGCCGTGCCGGTCCGGCCCTCCTCGTGCAGGTCGAACATCACCTGGTAGAGGGGGGTGCGGCCGGGGTCGCGGGCGTCGTCGAGCTCGGCGACGAGCCGGTCGAAGGGCAGGTCCTGGTGGGCGAAGGCGCTGCGGGCGGTGTCGCGGACCCGGATCAGCGCCTCCTCGAAGGTGGCGTCGGCCGGGGCGTCGCAGCGCATCACGAGGGTGTTGAGGAAGAAGCCGACGACATCGGCGACCTCCGGCCGCTCGCGCCCGGCGACGGGCACGCCGACCGGCACGTCCCACTGGCCGGTGAGCCGGGCGACGAGGGTGCCGAACACGGTGAGCAGGGTCTGCTGGAGGGTCGCGCCGTGGCCGCGCCCGAAGGCGGCGGCCCGCTCGGCGAGCGGGGCGGGGACGGTGAACACGTGGGCGGCGCCGATGCCGTCGCGGACGGCCGGACGGGGCCGGTCGGCGGGCAGGTCGACGGGGACGGCGCCCTCCAGGGCCCGCTTCCAGTGGGCCAGTTCACCGGCCGCGCCGTCGCCGGCCAGCCGGCGGCGCTGGTGGGCGGCGTGGTCGGCGTACTGGACGGGCAGGGCGGGGAGTGCGGCGCGGCCGCCGTGGTGCGCGGCCTCGGCGAGGGCCAGGACGTCGCGTTCGAGGACGACCGAGGACCAGCCGTCGCAGGCGATGTGGTGGATGGACAGGACCAGGTGGAGGGAGTCGGCGCCGCGGACGGTCAGGGCGCGCCAGACCGGTCCGTTCTCCAGGTCGAAGGGGCGGCTGAACTCGTCCTCGATCAGGGCGTGGCGGGCCGCGGCGCTGTCCGCGCGGGTGGCGCGCAGTTCGACGCGCGGCTCGGCGTCGGCGATCTGGACGGGCTCGGTGGCGCGCAGGACGTAGCGGGTGCGCAGGATCTCGTGGCGCTCGGCGAGCGCGGTCAGGGCCGCGGCGACGGTGGCGTCGTCGTAGTGGTGGGGCAGGGTGAGGAAGACGGGGGCGTTCCACTCGGCGCTGCCCGGGCGCATCCGGTCCATCAGCCACAGGCCCTGCTGGCCGGGCGAGAGCGGCAGCCCGGTGCCGGTACGCGGCACGGGCCGGACGGTGTCGTCGTCGGCGGCGACGGCGGCGGTGGCCTGGGCGTCGGCCGCGGCGCCGCCCCCGGTGAGGGCGGGGGCGCCGGCGAGCAGCGCGGCCTGGGCCTCGACGGTGGTGGCGGTGAACAGGGCGCGCAGGGCGACGGGGGCGCCGCAGGCGGCGGACAGGGCCTGCGCGAGCCGGCTCAGCAGCAGGGAGGCCCCGCCGAGCTGGAAGAAGTCGTTGGTGGCGCCGATCGCGGCGGCAGGTATGCCGAGGAGGGCGGCCCACTGCTCGGCGACGATCCGCTCGGCGGCGGTGCGTACGGGGACGTGCGGCGCCTGCGCCCCGGCCTCGGCGGAGGCCGGCTCGGGCAGCGCCGAGCGGTCGATCTTGCCGTTGGCGGTGAGCGGGAAGTCCGCGACGGCCACGTACTGGGACGGGACCAGCGGGTCGGGCAGGGAGCGGCGCAGGAAGGTGCGCAGTTCCTCGGGGCGCAGCCGCTCGCCGCGGGACTGGACCCAGGCGACGAGGCGGTGTCCGCCGGTGCCGTCGGGGACGGCGCCGGCCACGGCGGCCCGCACCCACGGGTGGGCGGCCAGCGCGGCCTCGACCTCGCCGGTCTCGATGCGGACGCCGTTGACCTTGACCTGGTGGTCCAGGCGGCCGAGGTACTCCAGGGTGCCGTCGGCCTGCCAGCGGACCCGGTCGCCGGTGCGGTAGAGCCGCTCGCCGGGCACGCCGTACGGGTCGGGCACGAAGCGCTCGGCGCTCTGGCCGGGGCGGCCCAGGTAGCCGAGGGCGAGGCCGACGCCGCCCGCGTGGAGCTCGCCGGGGACGCCGACGGGGACGGGACGGCCCGCCGGGTCCAGGACCAGGGCTCGCATGTTCGCGATGGGCCGGCCGATGGGGACGGCGCCGGTGCGCTGCGCCGGGTCCCAGCGGTGCTCGGTGATGTCGACGGAGGCCTCGGTGGGCCCGTAGGTGTTCCAGATCTCGGCGCGCGGGGCCAGTTCGGCGAGGGCGGCGCAGAGTTCGGCGTGCAGCGGCTCGCCCGCGCTGAAGATCAGGCGCAGCGCGCCGGCGCGCTCCCAGCCGGGCTGTTCGGCCAGCCGCCGGTACACGGACGGGACGCCCTGGAGGACGGTGACGCGGTGGTCGCCCACGGCGCGCAGCAGCGCGGCCGGATCGCGTTCGGCGTCCGCCGGGGCCACGGCCACCGCTCCCCCGCTGACCAGCGGCGAGAACAGCTCCAGGCCCGCGGCGTCGAAGCCGACGGTGGTCTTGAGCAGGAACCGGTCCGTGGCGCCGAGCTTGTGGCGGTGGGCCAGCCAGCGGACCCGGTTGGCGATGCCGCCGTGCGGGACGAGGACGCCCTTGGGGCGGCCGGTGGAGCCGGAGGTGTGCAGGACGTACGCGGGCCGGGCCGGGTCGGGCGCCACCGGGAACGCGGCGGCCTCGGCGGCGGGCACGGCGTCCGGGGCGTCGGCGACGTCCAGGACGGTGGTGCCCGCGGGCAGCCGGGCGGCGGTGCCGTGGCCGGCGAGGACGACCGAGGCGCCGGCGTCCTCCAGGACCAGGGCCAGCCGGGCCTGCGGGTAGCCGGGATCGAGCGGGACGTACGCCCCGCCCGCGAACCAGACGCCGAGCAGCGCGGCGATCAGTTCGGGACCGCGCGGCAGGCACACCCCGACGAAGTCGCCGGGGGCCACTCCGGCGGCGCGCAGGGCGGCGGCGTGGCGGACGGCGTGGTGCTCCAGTTCGGCGTACGTCCAGACGACCGCGTCGGCGGCCAGGACGGCGGGGGCCCGGGGGGTGCGGGCGGCCTGGGCCCTGAACAGGCCGGGCAGCAGCAGACGGCCGGGGGCGGATCCCGACTGCGTACGGTCGTTCACGTTCTCTCCTTCATCGGGATCGGGGTGGCGTCGGCCGCGTCCCGGGGCCCGGGGGCCCGGGTGGCTCGAACGTCCGGGTGGTCAGGCCGTGGATCCGGCGGCCATCCGGCGGCGCAGGCTCGCGGGGCGCAGGTCGGTCCACAGCTCGGTGATCTTTGCGAGGCACTCCTCGCGGGTGCCCTCGGTGCCCTCGGCGTGCCAGCCGGCGGGCAGGTCGCGGTCGGCCCACCAGATCGAGTACTGCTCCTCGTCGTTGAGGACGACGCGGTAGACGCCGTCCTGCGGGCTGCCGTCGTGCTGCTGTTCGCTCATCGCTGTTCCCTTCGCGTGGTCAGGTGCGGCCCATCCTTGAAGAGGCCGCTATCGATGCCCTATCGAGCGCATATACGTGCCGGAACGCGACGGGCCCCCGGCGCCGGGTGGCGTCGGGGGCCCTGGGGTACGGAGGGTGTGCGGGGGGGGTGCCGGGCAGGTTGTGCCGGGGGGCGGGGGTCAGGCGGCGGCGGGCGCCGGGGCGGCGAAGGCGGCCTCGACGTCGTGGGAGAGGATCCAGCCCACGTCCTCGGCGGCTTCCTTGACGCCTCCGGGGCGGCCGTCCTCCCGCGGGGCCGGCCGGCCGGTGCGCGATCCGAGCTGGACCCGCGTGGTGTGCGGGCGGCGGACCTCCTCGTAGCGTGCCAGGGCGGCGGCCACGCCGCGCGCGTCCTCGGCCGCCCCGGCCAGGCACAGGGCCAGCGCCACCGCGTCCTCCACGGCCTGGTTGGCGCCCTGCCCGTGGTGGGGCAGCATCGGGTGGGCCGCGTCGCCGAGCAGGGTGACGCGCGGGGTGCTCCAGCGCTCCAGCGGCGCCCGGTCGTACAGGGCCCAGCGGCGCACCTCGCCCGCCGCACCGACCAGTTCGCGCACCTCGGGCGCCCAGCCGGCCAGGACCGAGTCGAGGTCGGCCCGGTCGGTGGCGCTGGTCCAGGACTCCGCGTCGCCCTCGGCGGCGGGAGTGACCACCACGTACGTGAACTGCCGTCCCCCGCTGACCGGGTAGCACAGCACGCGCGAGGCGGGGCCCGCGAACATGTACATCCGGCGCGGGTCCAGGGAGGGCACGTCCGCCGCGTCGACCAGGCCGCGCAGCGCGCTGTTCCCGGAGTACACGGGGGCGTCCGCGCCGGCCACCGCGCGGCGCACCGCCGAGTGCACCCCGTCGGCACCGACCAGGACGTCGGCCACGGACGTGGTGCCGTCCGCGAACTCCAGGAGCACCCCGCCGGGGCCCTCCTCGTACCGCAGGAGCTCCTTGCCGGTGCGCACCCGCTCCTGCGGGAGCAGGGCGGCCAGCATCCGGTGCAGGTCACCGCGGTGGACGGTGAGGTAGGGGGCGCCGAACTGCCGCTCCCAGGCCTCGCCCATCTCCTGTTCGGCGACCCGCGCGCCGTTGTGGAAGGCCCGGACCTCCAGGGCCTCGGGGCGCACGGCCAGCTCGGCGAGCCGGGGGCCGAGCCCGAGGCGTTCCAGCAGCCGGGTCCCGTTCGGGCCCAGGTGCATGCCGACGCCCTGCTCGCGCAGGGCCGTGCCCCGCTCGTGGACGGTCACGTCCAGGCCCCGGGCGTACAGGGCCGCGGCGGCGGTCAGACCGCCCAGTCCCGCGCCGATCACGGCCACTTTGAGGCTCACCGGTACTCCCAGGCACTCTCGAAGGACTCGAACTCGTCGGACGAGTCGAAGGAGGTGAAGGAGGCGAAGTCCGCGCCGGCGCCGCCGGAGCCCAGCGCCAGCAGCGCCTCCAGCTCGCCCGCGGCCGCCAGTTCCACCTCGGCGACCGGGGTGTCCGGCCCGGCGACGGCCGCCGCCAGCATCCGCTCGTACCCGTCGGCGAACCGGGCGACCGTCTCCCGGTCGAGCACGTCCGTGTCGTAGGAGAAGACGGCCGTGACCCCCTCGGGGGTCTGCTCGATCCGCAGCAGCAGGTCCAGCTGGCCCTCCTGCTGCGGGACGTCGATCAGGGCGATGTCCAGCCCGGCGTACGGCACGGACGGACCCTCGGCCGCGCCCGGCGGGACGTTGGGCACCGGCGGCTCCATCCGGTCCATCTGGACGAGGAACAGCGCGGTGCGGAACACCGTGGCCCGGGGGAAGGCCAGCGCGCACGGGTAGCGCACGCCCAGCATGCCGCCCATGACCCGCTGCCCGGCCTGCTCGGCCGCGCTGCGGAAGGTGGAGGCAGGGGTGAAGTCGGCCCGTACCGGCATGGTGTTGAGGAAGCAGCCGATCACGTCCCGCTGCGCGCGGCCCATCCGGCTGGTGGCCGGGACCCCGAGCACGAAGGCGTCCTGGCCGGTCCAGCGGTGGGTGAGCGCCTGGAAGACCCCGAGCAGGTAGGCGAAGGGCGTCACCCCGGCGACGGCGGCGGCCGGGGCCAGGCCCGCGGCGCTCGCGTCGGCGAGCTGCCGTACGACGGTCCCGCCCCGGTAGGAGCGCAGCGCCGGGCGGGGCCGGTCCAGCGGCAGTTCGGCGGCGGGGGCCTGCCCCACCGACTCCTGCCACAGCGCGGCCGCCCGCAGGCCCTGCGGGGAGGCGGTGTAGCGCAGCTCCTCGGCGGCGTGGTCGGCGTAGGAGCCGGGGATGGGCCGCCAGCGCGGTGCGGCGGCGGCCGCGAACCCCTCGTAGGCGTCGAGGACGTCGCGGACCAGCAGCCAGCGCGAGGTGAAGTCGCTGACGATGTGGTGGGCGGAGGTGACCAGCGCCCAGTCCTCGTCGGTGTTGCGCAGCAGCACCACGCGGAAGGCGCCGGACTCCAGCCGGAAGGGGCGGGCCCCGGCCTCCTCGGCGGCCCGGTGCAGGGCGCTCTCGCCGGCTCCGTCGAGGTCGTGGAACTCCAGCCGGACCAGGGGCTGTTCGGCGACGGTGCGGTGCACGCCGGCGGCGCTCTCGGTGAAGACCGAGCGGAGCAGGTCCTGGCGGGCGCCGACGGCGGTGACCGCGGCGTCCATGGCGGCGGGGTCGACGCGGCCGCGCAGCCGCAACGGCATGACGATGTTGTAGGCGCAGGCCTCGGGCGAGACCCGGTAGGCCGTCCACATGGACTGCTGGATGGCGGTCAGCGGCAGCGCCAGGGCCGCCTCGGGCGCCCCGTCCGCCCCGGTCACGGCGGTCACGGCGGGTCCGGTCGTGGCGCTCATCCGCAGCCTCCCGCGTGGCTCATGTCCGTGGTCCGTCCGGCGCCGACCACCGCGAGCTCCGCCTCGGCGGGCTGCCGAGGGGCGGCCGGGGCCGCGTCCGCGAAGGAGGCGGCGAAGGCCGGGACCCGGTCGAGGCCCCAGTAGGGCTCGCTGCCGTTCACGAAGTACGGGACCCCGAAGACCCCGTCGCGGTGGACGTCCAGCAGGGCGGCGGCGCCCCGCTCGCGCAGCACGGCGCTGTCGGTGGCGGCGGCCACCGTGTCGGCGTCGAGACCGGTCTCCACCGCGAGTTCGACGACGGTCGCCGGATCGCAGATGTCACGGCCCTCCAGCCAGCGCGCCCGGCCCGCGCGGGCCACCCACTCCCGGCCCAGGCCAGCGTCGACGGCGAGGAACCAGGTCAGGTGGGCCGGCTCCCACCACGGCGAACGGTCGGTCGGCCAGGTCAGCGCCAGACCGCGCTCGGCGGCGAGCCGCCGTACGTCGCGCAGGATGTAGAACTGCTTCGCCCGGGTCATGGGCGTGTACGGGAACTGCCCGCCGGCCGCGGCCAGCAGCTCGGCGCTGGTCTCGTCGGGCTCCCAGAAGGGACGCCACTCCAGGCGGTCCAGCAGCCCGGGGTGCTCGCGCTCCAGGTCGTGCAGGGCGAAGAAGTTGTAGGGGCTGCGCAGGTTGAAGTAGAACCGGGGCGGTTTGGCGGCACGGCCGGCCATGTCGAACTCCTCTGTGAATCGGGCTGGTCGGACGGGACGGGCCGGTCAGACGACCAGGCCGCCGTCGATGTGGAAGACCTGTCCGGTGATGTACGCGGCACGGTCGGAGGCCAGGAAGGACACCAGCTCGGCGACCTCCTGCGCCTCGCCGAAGCGGCCCAGCGGGATCCGCGCCTTCATCTGCTGGGCGTGCTTCTCGGACAGGCCGCCGACCATGTCGGTGGCGATGAAGCCGGGGGCCACGGAGTTGGCCCGCAGGCCGCTGCGGCCGGACTCCTTGGCCAGGGCCTTGGTGAAGCCGATGATCCCGGCCTTGGTCGCGGAGTAGTTGCTCTGCGTGGCGTTCCCGGCGGCGGCGACGGAGGACAGGGTGACGATCGTGCCGCGGCGGCGCTTCATCATCGGGAAGGCCAGCGCCTTGGCGAAGTTGAACGTGCCGTCGAGGTTGGTGCGGACGACCGCGTCCCAGTCCTCGTCCTTCATCATCGCCAGGTGGCTGTCCCGGACGATGCCCGCGGCCGTGACCAGGACCTCCACCGGGCCCAGCTCCGCCTCGGCCTCCGCGGTGAAGGCCCGGACCTGGTCGCGGTCCGTGACGTCCACGCGCCGGGCGAGCACCCGCGCCCCCAGCTCCCGCGCGGACTTCGCGGCGAGCGTGGCGGCCTCCTCGTTGGACTGGTAGCAGAACGCCACGTCGTGGCCGTCCCGTGCCAGGGTCTCCACCACGGCCCGGCCGATGCCGCGGGAGCCGCCGGTGACGAGGGCTACCGGCCTCGGTGTCTCGGACATGGATAGATGCCTCTCTCTTCGCGGCGCGGGTGCGCGGGTACGGGGATCGCGCGGGTAGGGGGGAAAGGGGCGGTACGGGGCCGGGGGCGCGGCCGTCCGCGCCCCCGCCGGTCCCAGCCGGTCTCAGCCGAGCCGCAGCAGGGTGGCTCCGACGGTGCCGTCCCGGTCCAGGGCGGTGACCAGGGCGAGCCGGTCCACGAGGGCGGGCTCACCACCGGCGTGGGCCAGTACGGCGGCCAGCTGGAACGCCGCCGACGCGGCGGTCGCGTCGCCGACGAGCGGGCGTACGGCGATCCGCTCGCCCGCGACCCCCTCCAGCGCGGACTCCTCCTGCTTGCCGAGCTGCCCCGGCGGGGTGCCCGGCGCGACCAGGGCGACGTCCTGCGGTCCCACGCCGGCGTCGGCGAGCACCTCGGCGACGCAGCGGGCCAGCGCGGCCCCGGCGCGCCCGCTCTCGGGGAAGGCCCGGAAGCGGGAGCCGAGGACGGTGGCGAGCACCCGCCGGCCCCCCTCCCGGGCGTCGTCCCCGCTCTCCAGCAGGAACAGCGCGGCGCCCTCGCCGAGCGGGTCGGCCTCGGCGCCGCCGTGGTCGGCGACCCGCTCCAGGCGGGCGCGCTGCACGGAGAACTCCTCCGCCGCGCCGGCCAGCAGCGCGTTGGCGTGGCCGCCGCGCAGCAGCCGGGAGGCGTAGTTCAGGGCGAGCAGGCCGGTGGCCGAGCCCCCGGACACGGTGACGTTGGGGCCCTTGAGGGTGTGCCGGATGGCGCTCTGGCCCGTCGGGCAGTTCATCACGGTGTTCGGGAAGCGGGCCGGGTCGACCAGGTAGGGCTTCTCCCCCGTCAGGGCGTCCTTGGTGAAGTCCATGATGGACTGGACGCTGCCGGAGGTGCCCAGCACGAGCCCGGTCTTCTCCGGGTCGGCGGCCAGGCCCCGGCCGAAGTCCTCCAGGAGCTCCCCGACGGTGACGACGGCGATCCCGGTGGCCCGGTCCATGGACCGGGTCCCCTTGCGGCCGAGCACGGCCTTGATGTCGAAGTCCGGGATCAGGCCGGCTTCCCCGTACGGGACGGGCCACTGCGCGCCGTCCACCGCCGAGGTGGCCGTCGTCCGCGCGAGGAGGCCCTCGGCGAAGGAGCGGCGGCCCAGCCCGTACGGGGAGGTGACGGCCCAGCCCGAGATGACGAGCCGGCGCTCGCCGGGCTCCGCCGGTGCTGTTGCGCTCATGCGACTGCGCTCCTCTCTTCCCAGTGGCCGAGGACCAGCACGGCGTTGTTGCCGCCGAAGGCGAGTCCGTTGTTCTGCACGACCTTGAGGTCGGCTTCCACGGCCTCGTTCGGTACGCAGTCCACGCCGCACTCGGGGTCGGTGGTGCGGTGGTTGATGGTCGGCGGGATGAACCCCTCGCGCAGGGCGAGGGCGCAGGCCGCCGAGGCCAGGGCGCTGGCGGCGCCCATGGTGTGGCCGATCATCGACTTGATGGAGACGGTGCGCGGCAGGTCCTCGCCGAACACCTGGCGGATCGCGCCGACCTCGGTGACGTCGTTCGCCCGGGTCCCGGTGCCGTGCGCGGAGATGAAGTCCACGTCGGCGGGGGTGATCCCGGCGTTGGCGTGCGCCGCGGTGATGCAGCGGGCGATCGAGTCCCGGTCGGGGGCGACCGGGTGGCTGGCGTCGCAGGACAGTCCGTAGCCGAGGACCTCGGCGTAGATGCGGGCGCCGCGGGCCAGCGCGGATTCCAGCGATTCCATGAGCAGGATGCCGGCGCCCTCACCGGTGAGGATGCCCTGCCGGTCGGCGTCGAAGGGCCGGCAGACGTCGGGGGCGATGGTGCCGAGCCGGTAGAAGCCGGTGAAGGTCTTGCGGCACAGGGCGTCGGCCCCGCCGCACAGCGCCATCTCGACGTCTCCGGAGCTGATGGCGTCGTAGCCGTAGCCGACGGCGTAGTTCCCGGCGGCGCAGGCGGTGGGGACGGTGACCGTCTCCACGTCCTCCAGGCCGAGTTCGCGGACGATGCCCGCGGAGAGCCGGCCGGGCCAGACGCGCCGGGCCACCACCGGGTCGAGGGTGTCCTCGTCCCCGGCGACCTGGAGCCCGGTGAGGTGGTCGAGGTCGCGGGACTCGCCGTCGGTGGTGCCGACCGAGACCAGGGAGCGCCTGGCCCGGACGTCCGCCTCGGTGAGTCCGCCGTCGGCCACCGCCATACGGGCTCCGGCGACCGCGAACTGGGCGGCCCGGCCGAGCTCGTCGGCCGGCAGCTCGCGCAGCCAGGCCTCGGGCTCGAAGTCGGTGATCTCGCAGGCGTTGGAGTGGGCGAAGCCGGTGGTGTCGAAGGCGCTGATGGGCTTCGCCCCGCTGCGTCCGGCGCGCAGTCCCTCGGCGAAGGCGTCGACGCCCGTGCCGATGCTCGTCACGACACCGAGACCCGTGATCACCACCCGGTGCCGGGGAGCGGGTCGCCGCCCCGTCGCGGCCGTCTCGGAGGTCACTTGCCCTCGGCCTCCGCGATCACGGCGTACACGCCGACCAGGTTGACCATGCGGCTGAGCTCGGACTGCTCCAGCGTGATGCCGAAGACGCGCTCCAGCGAGGCCAGGATCTCGATGGTGCGCAGGGAGTCGGCGTCGTGCTCCTCCTTGAACAGGCTCGTCTCGGTCACCTCGTCGAGGTCGAGTTCGAGGATGTCGCAGACGATGTCCTTGATCTGCTCCTTGCGCCCGGCGTCGAGGGCGGGGATCTGGGTGGTCATCTGATGTTCCTCCAATGAACGGCGGTCCGCGGCGGACCTGCCGGTGCCGTGCCGGGTGGGCGCCCGGTGGGGTGTCGAGGTGGTGGGGGTCTTGCGTGGTTACCGATGGATCGATGGTGGGAGGGGCCGCTATCAGTGGCCTATATCCACCAGGTGCGGGGTGCGGCCCACGGAGCGGGGCTCCTTCCAGAGGTGCGAGACCTCGCCGAACTGGCGGTACACCCAGGCGTCGTCGTAGATCGTCTCCAGATAGCGGTCGCCGCCGTCGGGCAGGACGAGCACCACGTTCGAGCCGGGGACGATGTCCGGGGCGATCCGTTCCAGCGCGGCGACGACGGCCCCGGAGGAACCGCCGGCGAGTACGGCCTCGTCGCGGACGAGGCGCCGGCAGCCGACGACGCAGTCGAGGTCGCCGACGTGGATGACCCGGTCGGCGTCCGAGGGGCGCAGCAGGCGGGGCACCACCGAGGCGCCGTGGCCCGGGATGAGCCGGGTGCGGCGCTCCTGCGGGCCGAAGAGCACGCTGCCGATGGCGTCCACCGCGTTGATCGTGGTGGACATGCCGTGCCGGCGGATGTACTCGGCGCAGCCGCCCAGGGTTCCGCTGGTGCCGGCGGCCAGGACGAGCTGGTCGACGCGGCCGTCGAGGGCCTCGGCGATCTCCCTCATCGTGGCCTGGTGGGCGATCGGGTTGAGCGGGTTGGAGTACTGGTCGGGCCAGTACGCGTCGGGCGTCTCGGCGACGAGGTCGGCCACCCGGCGCAGCCGGGCCGGCAGGAGTTCGCCGGTGACCGGGTCGGGGTCGACGACGATCTCGACCTCGGCCCCGTAGGCCCGCAGGATCGCGACGTTCTGCCGGGTCGTCCGGGCGTCCACCACACAGATGAAACGCAGTCCGAAATACCCGCAGATCTGGGCGAGCCCGATCGCGAGATTGCCCGAACTCGACTCGATCACGGTTGATGTGCCGGGGACGAGTTCCCCGGTCCTGATGCGCGCCAGCACCATGGAAAGTGCCGAGCGGTCCTTGATACTTCCTCCGGGATTGAACCGCTCCACCTTGGCGAACACCCGCGAGCCGAGGCCCGGCAGCAAACGCTCCAGTTCAATGAGCGGAGTTCCTCCCACGGTAGAGAGGATTCCCTTCGTCCCTTCGTCGTACGGCATCTGATGCAGCCATCCTCTGCTGGGAGTTGCGGGGTGCGGATACAGCGTGACCGAGATTCGGCCAATCCGCTATATCGATGCCATACGGCTGGTTATAGGTGGCGCATAGTCGGTGGCCTGAATCTCTTCCACATCGCACCACGGAACTCCCCACGCTGACGGAAGAGAGAGTCCCTCACATGACCGGCACCGACTCGCGCATTCAGAAAGTCGTCATCCTCGGCGGCGGTACCGCCGGCTGGATGACCGCCGCCTATCTCGGCAAGGCGCTCCAGGGCACCGTGGACATCACGGTGCTGGAGGCCCCGGCGATTCCGCGGATCGGTGTCGGTGAGGCCACCGTCCCGAACCTCCACAAGGTCCTCTTCGAATACCTCGGCATCGCCGAGGAGGAGTGGATGCGGGAGTGCAACGCCAGCTTCAAGATGGCCGTGCGCTTCGTGAACTGGCGCACCGGCGGCCAGGGCGAGTCCCAGGCCCGTACGCTGGAGAACGGCGGCCCCGACCACTTCTACCACCCGTTCGGCATCCTGCCGGACAGCGACAACGTCCCGATGTCGCACTACTGGGCCAAGCGCAAGCTGGAGGGCCTGACCGAGGAGCCGTTCGACTACGCGTGCTTCCGCGAGCCCCCCGTCATGGACGCGAAGAAGTCCCCGAAGTGGCTCGACGGCACCCCGTCCACCCGCTACGCCTGGCACTTCGACGCGGCCCTGGTCGCCGACTTCCTGCGCCGCTTCGCCACCGAGAAGCAGGGCGTGCGCCACGTCCAGGGCGAGATGACCCACGCGGAGAAGGACGAGCGGGGCTTCATCAAGGCCCTGCACACCAAGGACGGCCAGGTCCTGGACGCCGACCTGTTCGTGGACTGCTCCGGCTTCCGCGGCCTGCTCATCAACAAGGCCCTCGAAGAGCCGTTCATCGACATGAGCGACCACCTGCTCTGCGACAGCGCCGTCGCCACCGCCGTCCCGCACGACGACGAGGCGGCCGGCATCGAGCCGTACACCTCCGCCATCGCGATGTCCTCCGGCTGGACCTGGAAGATCCCGATGCTGGGCCGTTTCGGCTCCGGCTACGTCTATTCCAGCAAGTTCACGACGCAGGAGGAGGCGACCAAGGAATTCAGCGCGCTCTGGGGCCTCGACCCGGAGACCACGAAGTTCAACCACGTGAAGTTCCGGGTGGGCCGCAACCGCCGCGCCTGGGTGAACAACGTGGTGAGCATCGGCCTTTCCTCGGCGTTCCTGGAGCCGCTGGAATCGACCGGCATCTACTTCATCACCGCCGCCATCTACCAGCTCGCCAAGCACTTCCCCGACCGCAATTTCCACCCGGAGCTGGCCAACAGCTTCAACCGCGAGATCGAGGTGATGTTCGACGACACCCGCGACTTCATCCAGGCGCACTTCTACTACGCGCCGCGCAACGACACGCCGTTCTGGCGGGCGAACAAGGAACTGACGCTCCCGAAGAACATCCAGGAGAAGATCTCCGCGTACAAGGCCGGTCTCGCGATCAACTCCCCGATCGCCGACGAGTCCACGTACTACGGGAACTTCGAAGCCGAATTCCGCAACTTCTGGACCAACGGCAGCTACTACTGCGTCTTCGCGGGCCTCGGCCTGGAGCCGGACGCCCCGCTCCCGGCCCTCGCGCACAAGCCCGACTCCGTCGCGGGCGCCGAGGCCATGTTCGGCAAGGTGAAGCAGGAGCAGGAGCACCTCCTGGACACGCTGCCGAGCACGTACGAGTACCTGCGTCAGCTGCACGGCAAGTAAGCAGCCGCATTCCCTCCGGTGCGCTGGCCCGGAGCCGGTTCCTCCCCCCGGCTTCCGGGCCCGCGCCGCACCCCCCCCCAGCTTCAGGAGAGCACCCCGACATGTCACAGACCTCCCAGCCCGTCCCGTCCGTCCGTGCCGGCCAGTCCGGCGGCGCGGAGGCCGAAGCCGACATCAGGCCCCTGATGTCGGCGTTCCCGTCCGGCGTCTCGGTGATCACCACGATCGGCGCGGATTCCGAGCCGCGCGGTATGACGTGCAGCTCCCTGGCCAGCGTGGCCCTGTCTCCGCCCACGATCGTGCTGTGCCTGCGCACCGCGAGCCCGACCGTGCAGGCCGTCCTGGAGACGGGTCACGTCGCGGTCAACCTGCTGCACGAGAACGCCCGCCCGGTCTCCGACCTCTTCGCCTCGGGCTCCCCGGACCGCTTCGAGCGCACCGAGTGGCGCCTGCCGCTGGGGGCCGGCGGCCCGCACCTGGCGGAGGCCTCGCACGCCGTCGCCGACGCGGAGGTGGTCCGCTCCGTCGAATTCGGCGACCACACCGCGGTCTTCGTCCGCGTCCACCGGGTCTCGCTGCGCGAGGACGAGGAACCCCTGCTGTACGGCAAGCGCAGATACGCCCGCTGGACCGACGCCACCGCCGTCCCGGGCCCACCCGCCGCCGCCCCGCCCCTGCCCGCGAGACCCGCCCCGCTCCCCGCCACCGCCCCGGCGGCCCCCAAGGAGGCGGCCCGTGTCCGCCCGTGACCCGCTGCCCGACCTGCTGATCGCGATCCCCGCCGTCATCATCGCGTGCAAGGCCGGCGGGATGTTCTTCCGCCGTCTCGGTCAGCCGCCGGTGGTCGGGGAGATCGCCGTCGGCATCCTGCTCGGGCCCTCGCTGCTCGGCTGGCTGTGGCCCTCGGCCCAGACGTGGCTGTTCCCCGGGACGGTCCTGCCGTTCACCGGGGCGTTCGGAAACATCGGCCTGCTGGCGTTCATGTTCCTGGTCGGGCTGGAGCTGAACCTCTCCAACCTGCGGGGGCACAGCCGTACCGCGATCGCCGTCAGCCAGGCGAGCATCGCGCTCCCGCTGGTCCTCGGCTCGGGACTGGCCCTGCTGATGTACGACTCGCTGGCCCCCGACGGGGTCTCCAAGCTCGCCTTCGTGCTGTTCATCGCCGTGTCCATGAGCATCACCGCGTTCCCGGTGCTCGCCCGGATCCTGACCGACCGGGGGCTCTACAACACCCGGATCGGCGCCCTGGCCATGGCCTGCGCGGCCGTGGACGACGTGACCGCCTGGTGCCTGCTGGCCGCGGTGGTCGCCGTCAGCACCAGCAGCTCCCCGCTGGACGCCGCCACCACCGCCGCCCTCGCGGCCCTGTTCCTGGCGTTCATGATCTACGTGGTCCGGCCGCTGATGGCCAAATGGGCCGTACGGGCCGCCCGGACCGTGGACTCCGTCGTCCTGGTGGTGCTGTTCAGCGGGCTGTGCCTGTCGGCCTTCACCACCGACAAGATCGGCGTGCACGCGCTGTTCGGCGCCTTCGTCTTCGGTGTGGTCACTCCCCGCGGCTCCCGGGTGATCGAGCTGTGCGCGGCACGGCTGCGGGCCTTCACCATCCCGATCCTGCTGCCGCTGTTCTTCGTCAACACCGGTCTGCGCACCGACGTGGGCCTGGTGGTCGCCGATCCGATGATGTGGGTGTGGACCCTGGCCGTCATGACCGTGGCCTTCCTCGGCAAGTGGGGCGGCAGCGCCGGCGCGGCGCGGGCCACCGGGCAGTCCTGGCGGGACGCCATGTCGATCGGCGCCCTGATGAACTGCCGCGGCCTGACCGAACTGGTGGTGCTGAACCTGGGGCTGGAACTCGGGGTGATCGGGCCGGACCTGTTCACGATGCTGGTCCTGATGGCCCTCCTCACCACGGCGATCACCTCTCCCGCACTCTCCTGGATCCGAAGGGGGGTGTCCCCCGCGAAGGAGGCCGACGACGTGGCCGACGGGCCCCTGGTGCACGAACCGGTCGAGCTCCCGGCCAGGGCCGGCGTCTCCTGAGCCGCCCACCGGGCAGCTGACCCGGCTCCGCCCCACCCCGGCTCCGTCCGGGTTCCGTGACGCGATCGCCGGTGCGGCCGTACCGTCCCCCTCCCAGGGACCGGTACGGCCGCACCGCCGCGTCAGGCCACGGTCGCAGCCTCAGTGCGCGCCGCTCACCGTCCCGCCGCGGCGAGCGGCGCCGCGGCGTGTCCGGCCGCCGCCCGTACCCAGCGCTCCAGGACGGCCTGCGCCGCACCCGAGTCGAGGGACCGGGCGGCCACCGCGACCGACTCGCGCAGCCGCTCGGTGACCGTACGGCCCCGGGCCGGCTCGGCGGCGGCCAGTGCGGCGCCCGCGGAGAGCAGCACCGCGTCGCGCACCGGCCCCCGCTCCTGCCCGGCGAACAGCCGCCGTGCCACCGCCGCGTTGTGCGCGGCGTCCGCCCCGCGCAGGGCGTCGAGGGGGGCGAACGCGATGCCGATGTCCCTCGGGTCGAAGGACTCCTCCCGCACCCGTCCCTCCTCGACGCTCAACACCGTCGAGGTGGTCGTGACGCTGAGTTCGTCGAGCCCGTCGTCCCCGCGGAAGACCAGGGCCGTGCCGCCCCGGCGGGCCAGCACTCCCGCGATCAGCGGGAGCAGCCGGGCGTCGGCCACACCGACCGCCTGGGCGGTCGGCCGGGCCGGATTGGTCAGCGGGCCCAGCGCGTTGAAGACCGTGGGGATCCCCAGCTGCTTGCGGACCGGCGCCGCGTGCCGCATTGACGGGTGGAAGTCGGGGGCGAAGCAGAAGGTGATGCCCGCCTCCTCCACCAGCTCCGCGACCCGGGCCGGCGGCAGGCGCAGGGTCACCCCGAGCGCCTCCAGCACGTCCGCGGATCCCGAGGCCGAGGTGGAGGCCCGGTTGCCGTGCTTGACGACCCGGGCCCCGGCGCCGGCCGCGACGATCGCGGACATGGTCGAGATGTTCACCGTACGGGCGCCGTCGCCGCCCGTACCGACCACATCGACCGTGGCGCCGGGCACGTCGAGGGAGACCGCGTGGTGCAGCATCGCGCGGACCAGCCCCTCCAGCTCGGCGACCGTCTCGCCCTTGCCGCGCAGGGCGACCAGGAAACCGGCGAGCTGGGCCTCGGTGGCCTCGCCGCGCATCACCTGGTCCATGGCCCAGGCGGTATCGGCGGCAGCCAGGTCCCGGCCGGCGAGCAGGGCCTCGAGCAGCGTGCTCCAGTTGCGGTCCATCAGTGCCATTCTCCGGATTCGGACGTCGTGGTGGGGATCGGGACGGGGGCGGTGCGGGGGGTGCCGTCGGCGGTGACGCTGACCGGGGCGGCCGTCGTCTCGCTGTCCGCGATCCGCACCGCACCCGCTACGGCCACCGCCACGGCGATGGCGACGGTGATCCGCTTGATCTGAGTGCGCAAGGTGTTCTGCATCTCGGTTCTGCTCCCCCGTTGAGTCCTGCTCGAGTCCCGGTCTGTTCCGGTGAGAAGAACACTAGGAAGGAGCGGCTTCGAGCTGATATCGCTGCGTCTTCGGGGGCCGCACCATTTCGATAAGAACGATATAACCGCTGGTCAGGGCAGGCCCCGAAGACGATAAACAGCCTCGGAACCGGCCTTGACGACCACTGTGGAGCCGGTGGAGGGGCACTTGAGGGCCCCTCGGATATCGCTCGCCGACAATCCTGAAAGCGGAGGCTCAGCGTTCCCGGTACATTTCGGCCACCATGAAGGCCAGATCCAGCGACTGGGTGCGGTTGAGCCGGGGGTCACAAGTGGACTCATAGCGTTCGCTCAGTCCGTCCAGGCTCACTTCCTCACCGCCTCCCACGCATTCCGTGACATCGCCCCCGGTGAATTCCAGGTGCACGCCCCCGGGATGCGTCCCGAGCTCGCGGTGGACCTCGAAGAAGCCCTTCACCTCGTCGACGATGTCGTCGAAGCGACGGGTCTTGAGGCCCGAGGGGGCCTCGAAGGTGTTGCCGTGCATGGGATCGCTCACCCACGCCACCGGCGCCCCCTCCGCGGCCACCTTCTCCACCAGCCCCGGCAGCCGGTCGCGTACCTGTCCGGCGCCCATGCGGACGATGAAGGTGAGCCGGCCGGGCTCCCGTTCGGGGTCGAGCCGGTCGATCAGCCGCAGCACCGTGTCGGAGTCGGTGGCCGGCCCGAGCTTGACCGCGACCGGGTTGGAGATCTTCGAGAAGAACTCCACGTGCGCCCCGTCGAGGTCCCTGGTCCGCTCCCCGATCCACAGCATGTGGCCGCTGGTGGCATAGCGCCGCCCGGTCACCGGGTCCTCCCGGACCAGCGGCTCCTCGTACTCCAGCAGCAGCCCCTCGTGGCTGACGAAGAACTCCACGGCGTGCTGGATGCGTTCGTCGGCCCCGCAGGCGCGCATGAAGTTGAGGGCCTGGTCGATCTGGGTGGCCAGCGCCGAGTAGCGCTCGCCGACGGGCGAGCGGGCGACGAAGTCCTGGTTCCAGGCGTGCGCCTGGCGCAGGTCCGCGTAACCGCCGGTGGTGAAGGCCCGTACGAGGTTCAGCGTGCCCGCGGCGGCCTGGTGCATCCGCAGCAGCCGGCCCGGGTCCGGTTCCCGCTCCGCCGCCTCGAAGGGGAAGCCGTTGACGGCGTCGCCCCGGTAGGCGGGCAGGGTGAGCCCGTCCCGCGTCTCGGTGGGCTTCGAGCGGGGCTTGGCGTACTGCCCCGCCATCCGGCCGATCTTCACGACCGGCACGGAGGCGGCGTACTGGAGGACGAGCGCCATCTGCAGCAGGGTGCGCACCTTGCGGCGTACGGAGTCCTCCCGGACGTCCGCGAAGGTCTCGGCGCAGTCGCCGCCCTGGAGGAGGAAGGCCTCGCCCCGGGCGACGGCGCCGAGCCGCTGCTTGAGCTGCTCGCACTCGGCGGCGACCACGAGCGGAACGGTGTCGCGCAGGCGCGTGCGCACCGCGTCCAGGGCCGCCGCGTCGGGCCATGGGGGCTGTTGTGCCGCGGGCAGGGCCCGCCAGGATTCCACGTGCTCCACGAAATGCTCCTTCGTCACCCGGCGAGGGTGTCTGCGGGCTGCTGGGTCCGTGCGGTGGTGAGGAAGTTCTGCAGGAGCCGCATGCCGCCGACCGTGGTGATCGATTCGGGGTGGAACTGCACCCCTTCGACGGCGAGGGTGCGGTGGCGCAGCCCCATCACGTAGCCGTCGTCGACGGCGTGCGCGGTGGCGATCAGCTCCTGCGGCAGGGGTTCCGCCACGATGAGCGAGTGGTAGCGGGTGGCGGTCATGGGGGCGCCGAGCCCGGCGAAGACCCCGGCGCCGTCGTGGGCGACCTCGCTGGTCTTGCCGTGCTTGAGCCGGTCGGCGACGCGCACGGCGCCCCCGTAGGCCAGGCCGATGGCCTGGTGGCCCAGGCAGATACCGAGCAGCGGCACCCGTCCGGCGAAGCGGTGCACGAGCTCGACGTGGCCGGAGTCGGCGGGATGTCCCGGGCCGGGGCCCAGGACCACGGCGTCGGGGAGCCGGGCGGCGAGGTCGCCGGGGCTCTCGGTGCGGGAGCGGACGATCTCGGTGGTGGCACCGAGGGAGCGCAGGTACTGGTCGATGATGTGGGTGAAACTGTCGTACGCGTCGACGAGCAGGACCTTCACTGGAGCAGCTCCTCACCGGTGAGCGCCCAGTAGGCGGCCCCCATCTTGTGCAGGGTCTCGCGCCACTCGGCGGCGGGCGAGGAGTCCGCGACGATGCCGGCGCAGCTCTGGGTGGAGTACGTCGACCCGTCGTGGGTGACGGTGCGGATACACAGGGCCAGCCGGGACCAGCCGCGGACGTCGACCAGGCCGACGGCTCCCGCGTACATGCCCCGGGAATCGCTCTCCAGTTCGGAGATGATCTCCATGGCGCGGATCTTGGGGGCGCCGGTGACCGTCCCGGCGGGGAAGGTCGCGGCCAGCGCCGACCAGGTGTCCTCGCCGGGGGCGAGGACGCCCTCCACCGTGGAGACCAGGTGGAAGACGTGCGAGAAGGTCTCGACCGTCATGACGTCGCGGGCTTCGAGGGTGGTGGGCAGGCTGACGCGGCCGATGTCGTTGCGGCACAGGTCGACCAGCATCACGTGCTCGGCCCGCTCCTTCTCGCTGGCGAGCAGGGCCTCGATGCGCGGTCCGTCCACCGCCGGGTCCCCGCTGCGCGGGGTGGTGCCGGCGATGGGCCGCATGACGATGCGGTCGCCCTCGGTACGGAAGAGGACCTCGGGGCTGGCCCCGATCAGGGTCGATCCGCAGCGGGGCACGAGGTACATGTACGGGGAGGGATTGCGCGCGCGGAGCCTGCGGTAGACCTCGGCCGGGGTCAGCGGGCTGTCGACCTCGATGCGGTGGCCGATCTGGATCTGGTAGATGTCGCCGACGCCGATGTGGCCGAGGCAGCGTTCGACGTTGGCCAGGAAGGCCGCCTCGTCGGTGCTGTCGCGGACGGCGAACGGGGCGGGGGCCCGCGGCGCCCGGCCGGCCGGCTCGCTCATCCCGGCGGTCAGCCGCTCGACGATCCCGGCCAGATCGGTACGGGCGGCGGGGCCGCCGTCGGAGCCGAAGGCCTCGCTGCGGGCGGCCAGCCGGACGGCCGTACCGGCGTCCAGGTCGTACCAGACGGTGTCCTGGAACAGGGTCAGGACCAGGTCGGGCGCCTCGTCGCCGGGGTCGCCGCGCTCGGGCAGCTCCTCCATGTACCAGGCGGCTCCGTAGCCGACGGTGGCCAGGAAGCCGAAGGCGTACTCGGGGCGGGCGCTGTCGACGTCGAAGGAGGCCTCCACGGCCCGCAGTACGTCCCAGACCTGGCCGGGGCGCTCGAACAGCCGGTCCCCGTCCGGGCCTTCGGCCAGCCCCAGCCGGTCGGCGACCGCGGACAGCCCGGCCAGTACGGGCGCCACGCCGACGGCGGAGATCCGCCCCGGGTGGATCCGCAGCTCGGCGAGCCGGCCGAAGCCGACGACGGCCGAGTTCCCGTCGAACTCGGGGCTCTCCAGGGACTCCAGGAGGAACACGTCCTCCCCGAACCGCGCGCGCAGGGCCTCGTACAGCTCCATGGGCGGGTGCGGGTCCAGGAGGGTCTCCTCGACCCGGACGGTGAGGGGGCGCCGGCCGGGATCGGCCGGCGCCCGAGTGGTGGTGTCGAGCAGTGTGGTCACTGAATCACTTTCCTCGGACGGCTCGGGGCCGTGGTGGGGGCGGCCGTGGGGGGCGGGAAGGGGAGGCCTCAGCCGTAGCGGCGCATCTCGTGGAAGAAGTCCTCGACGACCGTGAGCCGGTCCTGCGCGCCGAGGGTGTCGTGGATGTGCCGGCCGACCGCGAGGTCGAGCACGCCGAGGCCGAAGGGGGAGAAGAAGACGGGCTTGTCCTCGGGGACGGACAGCTGCCCGGACAGCACGTCGTACAGCGTCCCGTCGAGGAAATCGCGGCTGCCGGTGAGCTGTTCGGCCAGGTGGGGGGAGGTGTCGGCCTTCAGGCAGTGCTCGATGTCGTCGACGACGTTGAAGCCGGAGAGGATCACCTCGGGCGACAGGTCGCGCAGGGAGACGTGCAGCACCAGCGGGTTGTGGGTGAACCACCCCGGGTCGGTGACGTGGGGGGTGCCCGCCACGGTCGCGAAGACGACCAGGTCGCTCTCGCGGATCAGCCTCTCGGCGCTGTCGTGGACGGTGACCGGGCCCTGCTCGCCGGAGCGGGTGAGGTAGTCCGCGAAGCCCTCGGCGTGCTCGGTGGACAGGTCGTGCACGCCGATCTCGTCGAACTCCCAGCCCGTGCCCGCCAGGTACTGGTGGATGAAACGCGCGATCAGGCCGACGCCGAAGAAGCCGATCCGGCGCGGACGGCGGCCGGCCGGGCTGAGCCGGTCGGCGGCCAGTGCGGCGGAGGCGGCGGTGCGCGCCGCGCTGATGATCGAGGATTCCAGGCAGGCGATCGGGTAGCCGGTTTCCGGGTCGTTGAGGATCAGTACGGCCGAGGCGCGCGGAATTCCGGCCGCCACGTTCTCGGGGAAGCTGGAAATCCACTTCAGTCCGTCGACCGGAGCCGCACCTGCGATGGACGCCGGAAGCGCGATGATGCGCGAGGTCGGCCGGTCGGGAAAGCGCAGGAAATAGGACGGCGGATTGACCGTCCCGCCCTCGCCGTGCACCCGGTAAGCGGATTCGATCAATCCGACCACCTCGGGCTCACGGCCGTCGAGGACTTCGTGCACCTGTGCGCCGGGGATCACGGCAAAAGAGGGCGCACCGACCGTACGTGACATCGCAGACTCCACAGCTCGGCAGTTTTCTCGTCTGCGATGACGCTAGGGAGCCGCTTTATCGCCGGGTTATTGGGCGGTTACGCACACTCCCCCGCGTGCGCGGCCAGGCCGCCGGCCCCGGCCCGGTCCAGCGCCCGGACCGTGCGCTCCTCCCACGGCGGGGCGCCGATGCCCCGGAAGACGCTCAGCGCCGCCGCGAGATGGGCCCGCCCCTCCTCCTCGCGCCCGCTCTCCCGGTAGGCCTCGCCGAGTGCGAGCCGGATCTGCCCCTCGATCATCGGACTCCTGGTCCGCCGGGACGCGTCGAGCGCCGCCAGGAAGGTCGCCTCGGCCGCCTCGGCGGCGCCCGCCGAGTGCCGGGTCTGCGCCAGGCCCAGCAGGGCGTACGCCTGTCCCAGCAGGTCCGACTTCTCCTCCACGATGCGCACCGCCCGCGCGAAGGCCGTCTCCGCCTCCGCCAGCCGGCCCAGCTCCAGGTAGGCGCTGGCCAGCCGGTAGACCCCTTGCGCGAGGCTGCGCGAGACCCCGCCCTGGATCTCCTCGGACACCCGGACGGCCTCCAGGCCCAGCTCCACCGCGTCCTGCGGCCGGCCCTGGTCGAGGGCGAGCTGCGCCATCCCGTTGAGAACGTAGGCCTCCGAGGCCCGGTCCCCCGCCGAGCGGAACACCGGCAGCGCCTCCCCCAGCCGGTCGACGGCACGTCCGTACTCCCCCCGGATCCGGTCGATGACCGCGAGGTTGCGCAGCACCAGGGCCCGGCCCAGCGGGTCGCCGGCCCGGGCGTAGAGGTCGAGAGCCCTCTCGTGGCGCCGGGCGGAGTCGTCGAGCCGGCGCAGCCTCAGGTCGATGGCGCCGAGCTGCTGCTCCATCGCCGCCTGGCCGCGCAGGTTGTCCGTGACGCGCGAGGCCTCCAGGGCGTACTCGCTACAGCGACGCCAGTCCTCCAGGTAGTTGCGCGACTCGAAGAGCACCGTCATCGAGGCGACCAGGTCCCAGGCGAGGTCGGACAGGCCCGTCCGCGCCGCCTGTTCGACCAGGGCCACCAGCGACAGCCGCTCCGCCTCGTACCACTCCAGGGGCGCCGCCAGCAGCTCCTCCAGCATGACGGCGTCGATCTCCCGGCGGGGCACCTCGCTGTGGACGATGCCGAAGTCCCCGCCGTACTCGCGCCGGTGCGCCTGCTCGGCGATCGTCAGACAGGTCCGGAACACCCGGTCGCAGGCCGCCAGCCGGTCCTCCTCGCTCTCCTCCGCCCGCGCCAGCTCCTCCGCGTAGAGCCGCATCAGGTTCTGGAAGCGGTAGCGCAGCTGGCCGGTGGCGTCGACCCCGACGACCTCCAGGAACTGGGCGTCCACGAGGTGTTCGATGAGCCGTTCCGCGTCCAGGACGTCCTGGTCCATCAGCGCGGCCCCCACCCAGGCGGTGAAGTCGGGTACGCCGAGCAGCCCGAGGTAGCGGTAGAGCCGCGCCGCGTCCTTGTGGAGGTAGCGGTAGCTCAGCTCGAAGCTCGCCCGGATCTGGGACTCGCCCTGGCTCAGCTCGTCCAGCCGGCGCCGCCCGTCGCTGAGCCGGGTGACCAGGTGCCGCACCGACCAGTGCGGCTTGGACGCCAGCCGGGCCGCCGCGATGCGCAGCGCGAGGGGCAGCCGGTCGCACAGCTCGGCGAGCCGGGCCGAGTCCTCGGGCGCGGCGAGGATCCGCGCCTCGCCCACGATCCGGCCGAGCAGCTCGACCGACTCGTCCTCGGGCAGCACGCCCAGGTGCACCCGGGCGCGCTGCGGCCAGGTCACCAGCTGCTCCAGCTGCTCCCGGCTGGTGACCAGGACGGTGCAGCCGCCGCTGCCCGGCAGCAGCGGCCGGATCTGCGCGAACGTGCGTACGTTGTCGAGCACCAGCAGCACCCGGCGTTCCGAGAGCACGCTGCGGTACAGCGCGACCCGGTCCTCCAGCCCGATGGGCACGTCGTCGCTCTCCACGCCGAGCGAGCGCAGGAAGCGGCTGAGGATGTCGCCGGCCGTGGTCGGGGCGTGGTGCTCGTCATAGCCGCGGAGGTCCGCGAACAGCCGCCCGTCCGGGTACTGTTCGGTAACCCGGTGCGCCCAGCGGACGGCGAGGCCGGTCTTGCCCACGCCCGCGACGCCCGTGATCAGCCCGATGGTGGGCGTCCGGTCCCCGTCGCCGTGCCCGCCGGCCAGCGCGTCCAGGGCGGCGAGCTCCTCGCCACGCCCCGCGAACCCCGGTACGTCGGGGGGGAGTTCGGAGGGGACGACGTGGCCACGTGCTCCTAAAGCGTCCACCACGGCTTCCACGGCGCTGACGGGTGGCGCCTCGAAGGCCAGGGCCGGGTCGTCGCGCAGGATCGCGTCGTGCAGTTCCTGGAGCTCGGGTCCGGGGTCCATGCCCAGTTCGTCGATGAACTGGCGTCTCGCCTCCCGGAAGCTCTCCATCGCCTCGGCCCGCCGCCCGGAGCGGTACTGGGCCAGGATGAAGTGGTAGCGGGTGCGCTCCCGCAGCGGGTGTTCCCGTACGGTCGCGGCCAGTTCCGGCAGCAGCAGCTGATGGCGGCCCAGCTCCAGCTGGACGGAGGTCAGCGCCTCGTAGGCGTTGATCCGCACCTCTTCCCAGCGGGCGGCCTCGTCCTCGACGAGCTGTCCGCTCACCCCGGCGAGCGCCGGACCGCGCCAGAGGGCCAGGGCTTCGGCGTAGCAGCGCGCCGCGTCCGCCGGGCGCGCCTCACGGACGGAGGTCTCGGCCTCGGCGACGAGTCCGGTGAAGGTGACGGTGTCCAGCTCGTGCCCCTCCGCACGCAGCAGGTAACCGGGGTGCGCGGTGACGATGACTTCCTCGGTCACGCCCTCGGTCTTGAAGGCCTTCCGCAGGGCGGCGATGACGATGGCCACCTGGGTCCGCGCGGTGGCAGGGGGCCTGCCGTTCCACACTACATCCACAAGTGTGTCAACTGGCACAATCCGCCCCGGACTCAGGAGCAGAAGGGCCAGAATCGTACGTTGCCGGGCACCTCCCACTTGGACCGGCCGCTCCCCCGCGGTGGCCATAAGTGGACCAAGAATTCTGAAACTGAGCCGCTCACCCAATGGATCTCCCCCCGTCACCGGCCGAGCCCGGCCAGCCTGAGCAGCCTACCTGTCTGCCGCTGACAGAAAAGGGTCGTGGCACAAGCCAAGTGGCAGGTGGGACACCCTGACCGAAAGCTGATCCGTCACCTAAGGATTGGCTTGAATCATTCGCTCTGGTCTCCTCCATCCGCATCGCGGAAGAGCGACTTCAGGCCATCTCCAAGGGAACCGGAATCCGCAGGCCGGACGGGCATGCGAAAGGGTCCGGCCCCGCGAGCGCTCACGCACGGGGGCCGGACCGTCGCACAGGGTTCCGTCAGCCGCCGGCCGGGGCGAAGTGGAGGGGATGACGGACCATTTCCGGTCCCCGCACCCGGGTGCCGTGGACCACCAGTTCGCACCCCGGGGCCACGCGGCAGTCGATCGTGCGGCCGTCATTGGTGGCGAAGGTCGCCGACAGGGTCACCGTCTCGTCGAGCCGCCCCTGGTCCGTGGTGGCCGGCGGGCGCCCGCGGGTCCGGCAGCCGTTGTACTCCACGTCGCCCGCCGCGCACTGCACGACCACCGAGTGGTACTGCGGTTCGTAGCCGCGGCCCGTGACCCGTACGGACTGTCCGTCCACCAGGCCCCGGTCGGGGTCCACCCGGACCGTGGGCGCCGCTTCGAGCTCCCCGTGCGGACGGAACCGCAGCGCGACGGTGCTCAGGACGGCCCCCGCATTGTCGGTCAGCGCCAGCCGGCACGGGTGCGCGGCGGTCGCGGTACGGCAGTCGAAGGTGCCCGCCCCGGTGGCGAGCAGGGCGTAGAGCTTCTTCGGGTTCACCGGCAGCGTCCCGTCCGGCAGCACCCGGAACTGCCGCGCGGTGTCCTCGTCACACGCCCCCGCCACCGTGTCGGGCGCGCACAGCTCCGCCCACACGTACGCCTTGGCCGGACCGCCCTTGACGGAGAACCCCACGACGTCCCCGTCCAGCAGCCCGGTGGACCGTTTGACGAGCAACTCCGGCGCCGCCGGCGCGGCCGCCGCGGCCTGCCCCACCCCCGTGAACCCCGCCCCGACCAGCGCCAGCACCAGCGCGGCCCGGGCGAACGATCCCCATGCCCTCATGCTTCCCCCTCCCGACCGGCCCCTCCGATCGCAGGCATCCTCCCGCCTGCCCCACACCCCGACAAGAAGGCCTATCCGGCCGAACGACCCCGCCCCGGCACCTCACCCGCCGGACGGCGCCACGACCGTGCCAGCATGGTGAGCCACCCACCGGACGAGCGGCCGGAAGCCCGCGAGACCCGACCGCCCCCGCCACAGCGAGGACATGGACCGTGCTCGTCCCCGCCCCGCCGCGGCCGCCCGGCCCGGTTCCCCCGGTCACGGATACCCCCGAAGGCAAGGCCTCCCGCAAGGACGACCACCGGACGCGGACGGGGTGGCCGCCGCTCGCGACGGACGCCTCGGCGCGCGCCCCCGGCTCCCGCGCACAAGAACGCACACCCGCGCCCACCCAGGGAAGCAGCCCACGCATGAACCCGCCCCGCCAGGACCCGCTGCGCGATCCGCGCTTCTTCGCCGACCCCTACCCCACCTACGACCGGCTGCGCGAAAGCTGCCCGGTCCGGCGGATCCCCACCGGTTCCGGTGGACACCACGCCTACCTGATCACCGGCCACCCCGAGGCCCGCGAGGCGTTCACCGACCCCCGCCTGTCCAAGGACACGGCCCGTTTCTTCGCCGGCCGTCCCCCGCGGCGCGATCTGCACCCGGCGTTCACCCGCAACATGCTGGCGAGCGATCCTCCCGCGCACACCCGCCACCGACGGGTGGCGACGCCCCTGTTCACCACCGGACGCGTCCGGGCCCTGCGCCCGCACATCACCCGCGTCGTCGACGGCCTCATGGCCGCGTGGCGGCCGGGCACGGAGGTCGACCTGGTGGCGGAGCTGGCGGTGCCCCTGCCCGTCATCGTCGTCTGCGAGCTGCTGGGGGTGCCGGAAGCCGACCGCGCCACGCTCGCCGGCTGGTCCCACGACCTCTTCGACGCGACCGACACCGCCCGCATCGACGCCGCGTCGCACCACATCGGCGACTACCTCACCCAGCTGATCGACGCCACGGCCCGCACCGCCCCCGGCGACGGCCCGCTCGGCTCACTCCTGCGCGACTGCGACGAGGGCGGCCTCGACCGGGACGAAACCGTCTCCCTGGCCGCCCTGCTCCTCGTCGCCGGGCACGAGACCACCACGCACTTCATCGGCAACGCCGTCCTGGCCCTGTTCCGCCACCCGGATGCCCTCGACCGGCTGCGCCGGGACCCGGACCTGATCCCCGGGGCCCTCGACGAACTGCTCCGCTTCGACTCCCCGGTGGGCGTGGCCACCTTCCGGCACAGCACGCAGGACCTACGCGTCGGCGGGATCGACATCCCGGCGGGCTTCCCGGTGCTCATCGCCCCCGGGGCCGCCAACCGCGACCCGGCCGTGTTCCCCGACCCGGGCCGCCTGGACCTCGACCGCGACGCCACGGCCCACCTCGCCTTCGGCCACGGCATCCACCGCTGCCCGGGCGCCCCCCTGGCCCGCGCCGAAACGGAAATCGCCCTCCGCGCCCTGGTGACCCGCCACCCCAACGCCAGCCTGGCCGTCCCCCCGGATTCCCTCCCCCATCACCGCACCCGCCTCACCCGCGGCCTGACCACCCTCCCCCTCACCCTCCCCCTCACCCTCCCCTGACCGGGGCAGGGGCAGGGCCGGGGGCGGGGTCGGCGCGGTGAGGCGGTTCAGCGTGCGAGGGCGAGGACGCCCAGAGCGCTTCCCTGCTCGTCGACGACGGGCAGGGCGTCGACGCCGCGGTAGCGCATGGCGTGTTCGGCCTCGGCCATCGTGGTCCTGGTCCAGGTGACCGGCCCGCGGTCGCCGAGAACGGCGCGCAGACGGACGTGGTCCGTGTATGCGGCGGTGTCGCGGAGGGCGGTGAGCTGGGCCTGGGTGACCAGCCCGGCACAGAGGCCGTCCTCGTCGCAGACGAGCAGATGGTTCGTGCGGGCACTGGTCATGACGGCCAGGGCCACTTCGACCGTCATGTCGTCACAGACCTGCGGACCGGCCGCCTCCATCGCGGTGTCCACCGTGCGGGGCGCGGGATTGGCGTTCGCCCGGCGGGGCTGCATCTGAACCAGCGTCAACACGTGCCTCCTGCAGAGGTGGGTCAGTTTCCGAATCACTGAGCTCTCAGGCCGCCGCATCGAAGGCGGACTGTCGCACCGCCGCGCGCCGGGCTCCGGAGGCGGGGCCGCGTCGGCCGCGGGAGGAGGCGCCGCGTGTGCGCCGTTCGGCGACCGGCGCGGTGATGACGACCGGGATGCCGGAGGGAGTACGGGCGCCGGTGATCCGGTTCAGGGCTTCCTCGCCGGAGCGGACCTGGGTGGTGAGCGCCGTGATGCCGGCGGCCGCCATCAGACGCGTCATCTCCCGACGCTGATTGGACATGACCAGGGTGACGACGCTGCCGGACTCGCCCGCCCGGGCGGTGCGGCCGCCGCGGTGCAGGCAGTCCTTGTGGTCGGTCGGCGGGTCGACGTTGACGACGAGGTCGAGGTTGTCGACGTGGATCCCCCGGGCGGCGACGTTGGTCGCGACCAGCACGGTGACGTGGCCGGTTTTGAACTGGGCCAGGGTGCGGGTCCGCTGGGGCTGCGACTTGCCCCCGTGCAGCGCGGCGGCCCTTACGCCGTTGCTGAGCAGGTGTTCTGTCAGGCGGTCGACGGCGTGCTTGGTGTCGAGGAACATGATCACGCGGCCGTCGCGCGCCGCGATCTCCGTCGTCATCCGCTGCTTGTCGGCGCCGTGGACGTGCAGGACGTGGTGCTCCATCGTCGTGACCGCGCCGGCCGAGGGGTCGACCGAGTGGACGACGGGGTCGGTGAGGTAGCGGCGGACCAGCAGGTCCACGTTGCGGTCCAGGGTGGCGGAGAACAGCATCCGCTGCCCCTCGGGCCGTACCTGGTCGAGCAGGGCGGTGACCTGCGGCATGAAGCCCATGTCGGCCATCTGGTCGGCCTCGTCCAGGACGGTGATCGCGACCTGGTTCAGCCGGCAGTCACCACGGTCGATGAGGTCCTTCAGCCGGCCGGGGGTGGCGACGACGACCTCCGCACCGCTCCTCAGCGCGTTGGCCTGGCGGCCGATGGGCATACCGCCCACCACCGTCGTCAGGCGCAGCTTCACGGCGCGGGCGTACGGGGTCAGCGCCGTGGTGACCTGCTGGGCGAGCTCGCGGGTGGGGACGAGGACCAGGGCCAGCGGCTGCCCGGGCTCGGCGCGCTGCCCCGCCGTACGGGCCAGCAGGGCCAGACCGAAGGCGAGGGTCTTGCCGGAGCCGGTGCGGCCGCGGCCCAGGACATCACGGCCGGCGAGGGTGTTGGGCAGCGTCGCGCCCTGGATCGGGAACGGGACCCTCATCCCTTCGGTGGCCAGAGCGGCCAGCAGCGGGGCGGGCATGTCCAGGTCCGCGAAGGCCAGGGCCGCGGGCAGCGCCGGAGTGATCGTCCTGGGCAGGGCGAACTCACCCTGCACCGAGGCGGGACGGCGGCCGCCGTAGCCCGAGCGGACGGAGGAGCCGGAGCGGGCGGGAGCGCCGGTGCGGCCCGTGCGGGGGGCGCCGCTCTGGCCGCCGGTGCGGGTGCGGGAATTGCGGTCGTTCGTGCGAGTGCTGCGGTCCATGCGGAACCTTCCTCGATGCGGCACGTATCGAGGAATTCCCATGACGGGCATTCGCGAGAACGGGCCGAAGAAAGACGGGGGCAGAGCCGTGCCGCGAGAAGAGCGGACAGGGCTTGCGGAGATGGCGCCGCGCAGTGCGTCAAGGAGGCCGGGTAAACGGCGGACGGCTTACGGGCGGCAGGGGCGGGGCGGGCGCTGAGTGAGAACGTCTCCGCCGGGCCGGACAGGGAGCGGGCCGGCGCGAGGCGCCGCAGCCCGCCGCTCACACCGAGACGTCGGGATGCGACGTGGAGTGTGGGGGGAAAAACAACGAGCTGGGACCCGCACCCCAAGGTGCGGGTCCCAGCTACGTATACGCGTCAGCGTCAGGCGGGAACGATGTTCTCGGCCTGCGGGCCCTTCTGGCCCTGCGTGACGTCGAAGTTCACCTTCTGGCCTTCCTGAAGCTCGCGGAAGCCGGAGGAGGCGATGTTCGAGTAGTGGGCGAAGACGTCAGCGCCGCCGCCGTCCTGCTCGATGAAGCCAAAACCCTTTTCCGCGTTGAACCACTTCACGGTGCCAGATGCCATATTGATCTCCTTTGGGGCAGTGCCCGAAATCGCACTGTGCGATTCCGGAGTCGCCGCGATGATTGCCCCGACCGGAAAATCGGCGGAAATACAAAGCGCTTCCGGCGGCGAGAACGCCAGCGAGGGAAGCGCTTGAATTTTTGCGAACCAAGACTGCAACTGAGATCGACAGTAGCACGCCGGAGCGGCCCTCGCACGTAAGGTTATTTCACTCAATCCCCGACGATAAAAACCCTCACCTTGATGCGCGGCAAATTCTCACCCAACGGCCATAGATTTTCCCCCGGCCGGACCGTCAGGTGCGCAGGGGCGGGCCGGACGGGTCGTCGCCCGGGCGGGGTCCGCTCTGTGCTGCGGGAAGCGAGGCGTCGGCGAGGCTGGCACCGGTGGCGGCGTTCCGTCGGGTGGGGGCGGTGCCGTGCCAGTCCAGGCACATGACGGTCGCGTCGTCCTCCAGATGCCCGTCGCCGGCATCGACGATCGCCCCGATGAGGGTGCGCGCCGCTTCCCGGGGATGCAGGTCGCGGGTGCGGACGATGAGCTTGGACAGGTCCACGGTGCCGGCGTTGCGTTCCAGCATGCCGTCCGTCAGCATCACCAGCCGGTCGCCGGGCCGCAGGTCCAGCGACTGCACCCGGTAGTCATGCGGGCTGCGGATGCCGAACGGCAGATCGATCTCCGGAACGATCTGGGTCACTTCTCCGTCGCGCATCCGCAGCGGCCAGGGGTGCCCGGCATTGATGAACTCCGTGGTGCCGTCGAGCAGGCTGATCCGCAGCAGCTGACCGGTCACGTAGCCCTCACGGCCGTGCTCGCGCATGGCTTCGTCGGCCTGCCGGGCCTGTTCCCGGAGGCCCTCGCCCGCCCGCCGGGCCCGGCGCAGGGCGCCCACCACCAGGGTGGCCAGCAAGGAAGCGGCGACGTCATGACCCATGGCGTCGGTGACGGACAGCTGGACGGTGTCCCGGTCGACCACGTAGTCGAAGGTGTCCCCTCCCACGTGGTCGGCCGGTTCCAGCGCCCCGGCCACCGCGAACTGCGCGGCCTCGCACGCCAGCGACGCCGGAAGCAGCCGGTGCTGGATCTCCGCGGCCAGGTTGAGCGGCCGCGTACGCCGGCCCCACTGGTAGACGTCGGTGAAGGAGCGGTTCGCGATCACGATGTAGGCCAGCGCGTGCGCCGTCTCACCGATCTCCCGCATCACCTGCGCGTCCGGCGGCGCGGGCAGGAACAGCTCCAAGAGCCCGATGGCGTCCCCGCGGTTGGTCACCGGTGCGACCACCCGCACGACCGCGCCGGAGCCGTCGTCCTCCACGCTCGGGCGCTGGCTGCGGATCACGTCGTCGTACAACGTGCCCCGCAGCGCGATGCGCTGCGCGCGCTCACCCGTTTCGACGCTGCCCGCGGCGCCCAGCCGTACGACCGAGCTCCCCGTGAAGTCGGCGATCAGGAAGGACACCGACACCGCCCCGAGGCGCTGCCGGAGCATGCGCGCGACCACGTCGAGGGCTTCCACGGGCGGTGCGGCCTCCGCCGCCGCCAGTATCCCCGCGAGCGTCACCCCCTCCCGCGCGCGACCACCGGGGCTCGCGCGAAGACCTGCATCACGCCCACCGCTTCCGCCCGGCTCCCCTGCGATCACAGACCCTCCGCATGTATCGATGGCGCGCTCACCGGTCGGCCGCCCTTGCCACACCCGGCGCCCGGACCGGTCACATTGCATCACGGGAGAACGGATCGGCGGGCTCCAGCCCGCCGGACGTCGAAGACCTGCACGGCCAAGGCGCCCCCGCCCGCCCTTCGGAGACCGCCCGTCCGGCCTACGCCCCCCCGTTGCGGCCGGGCCGGCCGGCTCGCCCTCCAGCTCAGGCCGCAGCCGACGGGTTCGCCGCCCCGGGAGGCGGCACTCGGCGTTGATCCGCTGGGCCGTCGTCGTCATCGAGACGGCCGAACGACTCGTCTGCGGTCATCACACCTCTCTGGGGAACACGTGGAGGGTCCCGGGTGCCATCTGGGACCCGGGCCCGAGACGATCGACCCCGACCACGGGGGTCGTGAACGGTCCGAGAACGTCAGCCGACCCGGACCCCGACCGCGAGCGTCAGTTCGAGGACCCGGTGCGGCGACTCAAGGTCCGGATACAGCTCCCGCAGCTGCGACATCCGGTACCGGACGGTCTGCGGATGGACGTACAGCGCCGCCGCCACCTCGTTCCGCCTGCCGTGGTGCAGGAGCCATGCCCGCAGCGTCTCCTCCAGCCGCCGCGCGGTCGCCACGGGCAGGGCCTGCAACGGTGCGAGGGCTCGGGCCCGCAGGTCCGCGAACGCGTCCACGTCGGCGCTCAGCACCAGCGCGGGCAGGTGTTCCTCGGTGTCGCGGATATCGGCGGAGAGGGCGCGCGCGCGGACGGCTCGCGCGTACGAAGCGGACGCACGGGTCCATGGCCGGGCCGGCCCGACCACGGCGGTGCGGTCGGCCAGCTGTCTCAAGAGGTGCGAGCGGTCGGCATCGGGGACGAGCAGCACGCCGAAGGCGTCCGGCAGATCGTCGAGGACGAGGGTGCTCGGGTCGAGCGCGCGGTAGGCGGGCCGGGCCTGGCCGGCGGGCAGCAGGACGGCGGTCAGCGAAACCGGAGGCTGCCACCCGGCCCGCCCGGCAGAGGCCCGCAGCACCTCCGGGCTCGCGCCGGCAAGGAGGTCGCGGACCAGTTGTTCCAGGTGGCGCTCATGAGCCCGGCCCTGGGCGGCCAGTTCGTCGGCGTGGCCCGCGGCGCTCGCGGCGGAGAGCTCGTCGATGTAGGCGAAGGTCAGCTCGGCGAACTTGGCGACCTCGGCCGCGGGCAGACCCGCGGGTACGGCACCCGCGGCCAGGCATCGCCAGGCCACGCGGGCGCCGACGCGGTAGGCGCTGAGCAGGGCGTCCATCGAACGGCCGTCGCGCACCTCGCCGCGGCCCAGCTCGTAGGCCGCGTCACCGGCGTCACCGCCCGTCGCGTTGCCGCTGGCGAGGTTCAAGTAGTGCCCCAGGGCCGTGCGGACGGCTCGGCGTATGGTGCCGCCCATACGGCCCGAAAGGGCGTTGGCGTACGGGGGGACCTCGTCGATGATCGCCTGGACCACCTCGTCCGCGGTGGTCTTCAGGGCGGCCCGCAGTGCGGTGACCGTCGCGTCGTCGAGGGCCAATTCGGTGGCCCTCCGTAGTGCATGGCTCATGTTTTGTTCCCTGCGAACAATTAAGCCGACCATTTTCACGTCCTGCGGACAGGACTTTACGCCCTGAGGCGCACCAAGCTGAAGTCATGACGAGTGCAGCCCTCCGCAGTAGGGCGTGGAAACTGCTGGAGATGGTCACGACGCCGCTGCTGCCGTCGGATTACCTCGACCTGGTCAGCCCGCTGCGCGCGGGCGCCGACCTGCGTGGGCGCATCGAGGCCGTACACCCCGAGACGGCTGATGCCGCGACCGTCGTGATCAAGCCGGGACGGGGCTGGCGCGGTCACACGGCCGGTCAGTACGTGCGGATCGGGGTCGACGTCGACGGGGTGCGCCTGTGGCGCGCCTACTCGGTCACCTCCCCGACGAACCGCCAGGACGGCTGCGTCACGATCACCGTGAAGGCGATCCCGGACGGCAAGGTCAGCAATCACCTGGTCCGCAGGGCGAAACCGGGCACGCTGATCCAGCTCGACCAGGCGAGCGGTGACTTCGTACTGCCGGAGGCCAAGCCCGCCAAGGTGCTCTTCCTGACGGCCGGCAGCGGCATCACGCCGGTGATGGGCATGCTGCGCGACAACGAGCTCGACGACGTCGTCATGGTCCACTCCGCGCCACGGCCGCACGACGTGATCTTCCGCAACGATCTGCACGACCTGGCCGCGGACGGGAAGCTGCGCCTCATCGAGCTGCACACCGACACGGACGGCATGCTCGACATCGCCCGTCTCGACGCACTCGTGCCCGACTGGGCCGAGCGCGAGACCTGGGCCTGCGGGCCCGCGGGCCTGCTCGACGCCGCCGAAGACCACTGGACGGAGCACGGCGTCCAGGAGCGCCTGCACACCGAACGCTTCCGCCCCGGCATCGTCGTCGCCGGCGACGGCGGCCAGGTCACGTTCAGCACCACCGGCAAGACCGTCGACGCGGACGGCGCCACGCCGTTGCTGGACGTCGGCGAAGAGGCCGGCGTGCTCATGCCGTCCGGGTGCCGCATGGGCATCTGCTTCGGCTGCGTCACGCCGCTCAAGGCCGGCGCCGTCCGCGACCTGCGCACCGGCGACATCACCGAAGCCGAGCCGGGCGTACTCATCCAGACCTGTGTGTCCGCCGCGGCGGGCCCCTGCGACATCGAACGGTAGGAGCAATTTGACCGCCATCGACCCCACCGCCCACCTGACCGCGGAGCAGATCGAAGAGCTCGGCCGCGAGCTGGACGCGATCCGTGACGGGGTGATCGCCAGCCGGGGTGAGAAGGACGCCGCCTACATCCGCAAGGTCATCTCGGCCCAGCGCAAACTCGAGCTGGTCAGCCGAGGTGTGCTGCTGTTCTCGATCTTCCCGCCCGCGTGGCTGATCGGCACCGCCGGTCTGTCCGTGGCGAAGATCATGGACAACATGGAGATCGGCCACAACATCCTGCACGGCCAGTGGGACTGGATGCGGGACCCGAAGATCCACTCCACCACCTGGGACTGGGACCACGTCTCGCCGGCCGACCAGTGGAAGCACTCGCACAACGAGCTGCACCACACGTACACCAACGTGATCGGCAAGGACAACGACCTCGGCTACGGCATCATGCGCGTCGACGAGGACCAGAAGTGGCACCCCTTCCACCTCGGCCAGCCGCTGTGGAACTTCCTCAACGCCTGCTTCTTCGAGTACGGCATCGCGGCGTACGACCTGGAACTCGGCAAGAACCTGAGCAAGCGCCGCCGCAACACCCCGGAGTTCCGCGCGCGGGCCAAGGCCGTGGGCCGCAAGATCCGCAAGCAGGTGCTCAAGGACTACGTGATCCACCCGCTGCTGTCGGGCCCGTCGTTCCTCACCACGCTCGCCGCCACGTTCACCGCGAACCTGGTCCGCAACGTCTGGACCCACTCGGTGATCATGTGCGGGCACTTCCCCGAGGGCGTGCAGGTCTTCGAGCGCCGGTCGATCAAGAATGAGACGCGCGGCCAGTGGTACCTGCGGCAGATGATGGGCTCGGCGAACATCAGCGGCAGCAAGGCCATGCACTTCATGACCGGCAACCTGTCGCACCAGATCGAGCACCACCTGTTCCCCGACCTGCCGAGCAACCGGTACGCCGAGGTCGCGGTGGAGGTGCGCGCGCTGTTCGAGAAGTACGAGCTGGAGTACGTCACCGGGCCGCTGCCCAAGCAGGTGTTCTCCGCCTGGCACAAGGTCTTCCGGCTCTCACTGCCGAACAAGAAGCCCAAGGCCAAGACGCCGGACCGCAAGCAGGAGCTCGTCGCAGCCTGATTCCCACGGGCCGGCATGTGGACCTCAACCCCGAAGGGTGCCCCCCGCAACAGGCTCACACCCATTGCGAGAGACACCCTTCCAGAGCCGACGCCCCGCAGGTCAGCCCGCCTTCGCCACCGGCTCCAGGATCGCCACGCACTCCACGTGATGGGTATCGATCAGCGGGTGAAGGGCTGGCCCAGCTTGGCGGGTCGGGTGGTGGCCGTCTGAACGACGAAAGTCCTCGCCGTCAGGACTGAGCAGGCGGGGACGGCCCCCCGCCCAGCGAGGGGTCCAGGCAAGGCGAGCCCGATCCGGTTGAAGCGACGGATGACGTCGCGCACCGTGCCCTCGTCCGCCTGCACGAGCTGGGCGACGACCGGCACCCGCCGGCCGAGGCCAGCAGCAGCATCATCATCGTCCGCCGGTAGCGCACCATACTGGTGCTGCCCCGGTGCGCGGCCCGGCTCACCTAGCCCTTTCACGGACCAGCGGAAGGTCCCGGCCCTGCGGTATTTCGCAGGGCCGTGCACTCCGGCCGCATCCACCTCATCACGGTTGGGCTCCGCGTCGCCGACGGCGAGAATCCCGTCTAGGGACTGTCCGGGCGATCAAGGTGTCGGCGACTGACACAGCGTGTGGCGCGGTCAGCGGTAGTAAGGCTCGACCACGGCCCGCACCTCGTCGAGCAGCGCGGGACCGTCCTGCGGCACGGGCGGCCGGCCGCTGCCCGGCCTGATGTCGAGGAGCTGTTCGCCGGACAGGGCGAACATCACCCGCCGCAGCCCCGCCTGTTGGATGACCGCCTCGCACATCCCGCACGGCTCGCAGCTGGTGTACATCGTGGTCCCCGCCGCCGTGGCCGCGTCCAGCTCTTGGGCGGCCCACCTCGCCAGTTTCAGTTCCGGGTGCGCGGTGATGTCCCGCTCGGTGAGGGTCGTGTTCCGCTCCTCCGCTAGAACCGTCCCGTCCGGACCCGCCAACAGCGACCCGAACGGCGGGTTGCCGCCCACGCGCGCCTCGGCCGCGAGCGCGATGGCCCGCCGGAGGAGGGCGTGGTCGTCGGCTGTGGTCATGACGGCTCCGTTCTGGTGCGGGGTGAGGAGAGGCGCGCGGCCACCGCGGCGAGTGCCTGCCAGGCCGCCTGCGGGTGGCAGGTCTCGCGAGGGTCGCCGCCGTACGGGTCGAGGACGACGGACTCGGCGCCCAGCAGCCGCAGTTGGTCGAGGTCGTCCATGATCTGGTCGATCGTGCCCTCGCCGGCGAGCCGTTGCGGTCCGTCGACCGGTGTCGCGGTGAGCCTGAGCGCAATCCGGGGCGCCAGGGCGGGTACGGGGAGGTGCTGCTCGTCCGCGTCCGCCGTCAGCCGGGCCGCGGCCTCGCGCAGCCACGGCATGGTGCAGCGCAGCGGATGCCACGCGTCCCCGAGCCGCACGGCCCGGCGCAGCCCCGCGTCGCTGTTGCCGCCGACCCACACCGGGATCTTGCGGTCACCGTAGGAGGCGGTGTCCGCCCAGGCCGCCCGCATGTCCCGCAGGTGGTCGTCGGTCAGCCGTCCCCGCCGCTCGAACGGGATCCCGAGGGCGGCGAACTCCTGCCGCGCCCAGCCCACCCCCACGCCGAGGACCAACCGGCCGTCGCTCAGCTCGTTCAGGTTGGCCGCCATCCGGGCGGTGAGCAGCGGGTGCCGGTAGGGAGCGATGAGGACCGTGGTGCCGAGCTGGACCCGGGTGGTGAGGCCGGCCAGCCAGGACAAGGTGGTGAAGGGTTCGTAGAAGGGTGCCGGATAGCGCTCGGCGACGTCGGGCGTGATGGCGACGTGGTCCGAGACCATGAGCAGGTCGAAGCCCAGGCCCTCGACGGTCTGGGCCCAGCTTCGAAGGGCTCCCGGGTCGGTGCCGGGGCCGAAATTGAGGACGTTGACTCCGATCTTCACAACGCCGAGCCTAGCCACGTCGTACGGGCCGCCAGAAGTGATTCCCGCCTGTTCAGGGGCGGTTCGGCCGTGGATCCGCCGGTAATATGGGCCGATGACCGAGAGCCTTGATGCGACGGACTGGGCGATCCTCGCCGAGCTCCAACGGGACGGCCGGATCGCGTTCACGGAGCTGGCCCGACGAGTGAACCTGAGCGCGTCGGCGACGAAGGAACGGGTACGGCGCCTTGAGACGGCCGAGGTGATCACGGGGTACCGGGCGGAGGTGGACCTGGAGAGGACCGGGCACGCGGTGCTCGCGGTGATCCGGCTGAAATATCCAGGGCCGGGAACCCGGCACGAACCGCTGCGCCGGCTGCTCGACGAGCGCTCGGAGATCCTCGAGTGCCTGCGCACCACCGGTGACGACTGCTACGTCATGAAGGTGGCGACCACGTCGATGGCCCAGCTGGAGGAAATTGTTGACGAGCTGGCCCAGTTCGGGAGCACGACCACCAACCTCGTCCTCAGCCGGACGCTCCCCTTTCGCGGCCCGCGACTCCCTCGGGCGAATACCGTCAGGTAGGCGCTGATGTGGCGCGGACGCCACAGCGGGGTGTCAGCCAAGCAGCCCCGCCGGAGCGACGGTCCGACCAGCGGCTCCGCAGCAGCGAAGGCGACGAACAGCGCCAGGAGCGCGTAAGGGTGCTGGGGTCGTGCGGGGCGCCCGGCGTGATCGGTTCGCCGGAATCAATGACTTGTACAGGCCAACGCGACATCAGGCCAGGTACGTTGCCCACATGGCTGACTTCTTGATCGTGATCACGGCCGTGGACAATCAGGACGCCGCGCGGAAGCTGTCGCGCTCTGTAGTGGAGGCGAATCTGGCCGCTTCCGGGCAGGTGACCGGACCCATCGAGACGACCTACCGGCACCTCGAGAGGTCTCCGAGGGGACCGAGTTCCAGGTGACCTTCCGTACGGCCGGTGATCGGCGCGAGGCGCTGGAGAAGCACCTGGTGGACAACCATCCCTACGACTCGCCTGAGGTCATCGCCTTCACCATCGACGCCGGCCGCGCCGAGTACCTGGACTGGATCACCCGGGCCACCCGCTAGCGGTGGTTTGTTAGGTGGTGTCGTAGGGCTGCCAGTTGGGTTGTCTGCAGGTTGGGCTGGATCGACCCATGGTGGAGCTGGCCAATGGTGACTCGGATGACGGAAGCGCGCAGTTCACCGGCGCGCACCGGCCTTGTCCAGCTTCGGACTCCTTTGTGGAGTGGGCGGAAGGCTTCGCCGCAAAGAGGTGGGAGTTCTACTCCCTGTCCACCGGCTCGGCCCTCTCATCCTCCCCGGCAGGAGGATGGGAGCCCGCATCAGTCGCCGATCGGGCGATGGCGCGCATCCGCAGCCCGCCAGGGCGAATGACGGCAGCGACAGCGGGGCGGACGTGCGTACCGGGGAGGGGTTGCAGGCGCCAGCGGGCGGCGATGGTGGCCAGGGCGAGCACCGTCGTGCTCGTGGCGAACCGGTTGGCGATGCACTTGCGGGCTCCGCCCCCGAAGGGGATGAACGCCTCGCGGCGCGGCGGATTGGGGTGGTCGGGTGCCCACCGGTCGGGGTCGAAGCGTTCCGGGTCGGGATACAGGTCGGCTTGGCGGTGGAGGAGGTACTGGCTGTAGAGGATGGTCGTCCCGGCGGGGACCGCGTACTGGCCCAGGCGGGTATCGGCCGTGCACATGCGGGTGAAGAACCAGGCGGGAGACCACAGGCGCAGAGTCTCGGTGATGATGCGGCCGGTCAGCTCAAGGCGGGGCAGATCGTCGTGGGTGGCCGGGCGGCCGGCGAGGACGGAGTCCACCTCGGCCTGCAGCCGTTTCTCGATCTCGGGGTGCTCTCCCAGCAGGTGCAGAGCCCACGCCAGGGTGGATGCGGCCGTCTCCGTCCCTGCACCGAAGAACGAGACGATCTGATCGACGATCTCGTCATCCGTCAGCATCTGTTCTGCGGACCCGGAGTCGGGGTCGCGGGCCGTCAGCATCATCGACAGCAGATCACCGTGATCGACGCCCGCGGCCCGGCGCTCGGTGACGAGTTGGTGGAGGGTGCGGGGCAGACGGGTGCGTGCCTGCTGGTAGCGGCGGTTGCGGGGGGTGGGCAGCCGGTCCAGCGCAGGCGGGGTCACCGTCCGCACGATCACATCAGCGAGAAGCGTGTTGAGGTCGCCGAGGGCTTGGTCGAGCACAGCAGGTGACGGCGTGGTCGAGAACAGGGTGTCGATCGTGATCCTGGCTGTGAGCTCCTGCATGACGGCGACCACATCGAGGACCTCCCCGTCCTGCCAGGATCCGATCGTCTCGGCGATCCGGGCGGTGAGGGCCGGGGTGTAGGCGGATAGCCGGCGGGGGTGGAAGGCGGGCTGAAGCAGGCGCCGTTGGCGGCGATGGTCCCCGTGCGGACAAGTACCCAGACCGTTGCCGAAGAACTCCCGGCTCCGGTCGTAGAGCGCTCCGCCCTTGTCGAAGGTCCGGTCATCGCGCAGGACATGGCCGAGCAGGGCCGGGTCGCAGACCACGAGCGCCGACAGCGGGCCGAAGCGGACCCGTACGAGGTCTCCGTCCTCGGGCAGACGGACGAGGAACCCCAAGGGGGCGCGTAGCAGAGGCACGATGTGGCCCAGCAGCGGGAGCCCCCCGGATGCCGTGGGGATGGGACTGGCCTGCTTCACGTTGACTCCTATCGGATGCCGTCAGGGGCGTGCAGGTCGACGTGGCTCTCTCGACGGATCGGTGTCCGGGCCCAGCGGGCCCGCTCGTTCGCACCGGGCAGCCCTAGGTGGGGACGCTCGACTGACACCTCAGCCGGCTTACTTCTGCGCGCGTATCGCCTCCGTGCGGCGGATGGCTACGGTGTGCAGGACGTCCACGAGAGGTTGGACGCAGTAGAGCGTCTTGCCCAGCCACAGAGGCGTCAGCTGGGGCTCGTGCGTTGAGAGAAACCCGTGTGCGAGTCGCAGGGTTCGGTCCCAGTTACTGCCAGCGAGCCCGTGTTCTGCCGCCGCGGCCAGGCCGATGGCGGCATAGGCGGCTTCCTCGGCCGTTGAGCCGTCGATCCCCCACCCGCCGTCGCTGTTCTGGGTTCGGGAGAGCCGTTCCGAGGCGTCGGCGCACAGAGATCGGGCCAGGGGATGGTCGATTCTGGACATGACACGGGCCATCTCTCCCAGCATGTAGGTGGGGGAGAGATGCCACTTGCAGACCTGGGAGGGACGCTGCGTGGTCTGGTGGTGAAGCCAGCGCAGCACCGGGAGGAGCCGCTCGTGGTCGCCTTCCAGGTCGAGGAATGCGGCCATGTGGATGTTGGTGGTGAGGGAGGGGTCGTGCTCGAAGAGGAAGGTTCGGTAGGCGTCACCCCCGGAGCCGATCATCATGTCGAGAGTCGCGGCTTTCGGGGCAGGACGGCCGGCGATGGTGGCGGCGATGGCTGCGCATGCGGTGCTGTCGGTGTCGCCGGGAATCGTGGCTCCGGCGCCCACCGTGCACAGTAACCCCGAGGGGTGGGACAGGGCTTGGGAGAGTTCGTCCAGGGCGCGGGGTTCGCAGGGAGCGGGTTCCGAGGTGCCCAGCTCATGGTGGAACATGACCGTCCATGCGGTGACGAAGTGCGGCACCTGGTCCAGGTAGCCGACGTTCGTCGGAACGCGCGAGTGGATGTACTGCCGGAGCTGGTCAAGGCGCTCGGCGTCGAGCGGCTGGCCGCGGCGTTCGCTTTCCAGCAGGAAGACAGCGGATGCGCCCGGGGAGTTCGCGATGGACCCGTTGGGTGCCTGAAAGCTTTCGAGGAACCGGGCGGCGTCAACAGCGGAGTCCCCGTATACCCGTTCCGCGCAGTAGCCGGCGATCGACAACGACGGATTGTAGAAGTCCGGCCACAGACGCATGCGTTCCCACTTGGCGCGCTCGCGATCCATGATGACGCGTACGGGGGAGGGGTGGGCGGGCAGGGGCCAGCCCTGGGCGGTGCTGATCCGATCTAGGGCCTCCACCAGTCCACCGAACGTCAGGGTTTCCGGCGCGGGCGAGGGGCCGGCCGGCACCATATCGGGGAGAGAGGCACACGCCCGGTCGGCCAGCTGCGGCATTCCGGCGTTGCGGAGTGCGACGGCAGCGGCATAGGTGGATAAGTAGGCGTCGAACCAGCACCGGGGCACGGCCGCTCCCCAGGTATGCGCAGTCGTCGCGTGTTCCAGTAGCCAGTCCACGCACAGGGCTTGCTGGGGTCCTGGGACCAGGGAAACGGCGGCTATGTCGTACAACGACGGTGACAGGTCGGTGAGTGGTGAGAGTTCGCTCCTCATGGCGTCACCGAGAACCGGGGTGCACGCTGCTGGTAGACGATGCAGTGCGCCTGCCAGCGTTCCTGCTGGTCAAGAAGTTCCGCGAGCGCACCGTCCAGAGGAACGCCAAGACGGGGGAGGCGGGCCTTGAGAGCGAGGTATTCGGTTGCCTCCTTCTCCACCATCTCGGCGGCGGCAGCGACGGCCTGCTCCCAGGACAGGTCGCGCGCCTCACGCAGCAGAAAGACCAGGTTGAGTGCGCCCTCCTCCTTCATCTCTTTCTCGAAGGAGAAAATATCGTTCACCCAGCAGGTGTAATTGGCCTGCATGTCCTGGAGCTGCCGGACGACAGGATGATCGAGCAGCGTGGCGGGGATGTCCAGGTCGAGGAAGCTCGGGAACAGCTCAAGGTAGAGAACGGTCGATGAGGTGTTCCGGCGCATCGCCTGATAGGTCGCGAGTGAGGGCATCTCCCGGCGGCTCCGGACGTCGTGTTCCCACACCTGGGCTCGCAGATATCCTTCCAGCGCGGTACGAATTCGGACGTAACTCTCTGGCCTCTTGGATGCCCGTACCAGGTTCCCGAAAGGTTCAAGGAGGTGCGCGACGAGTGTGTCGGACGGTGCGGTAGCAGCCCCGTCAAAGACCTCAAGGGCGCGGTCGTAGACCGTGTTCAATTCCAAGGGTGACAGGTGATGGCGGCCCGGGGCATCCCCTTGTTCGATCCAAGCCTCATGTCCGTAGAACACCAGGTGAGACATCAAGACGAGCGCCAGTCCCTGGGAGGAGACGTCAGGGTGAAGGCGGCCGGCGAAGTCAGCAAGGAAGACTCCCGCAGCGGCATCCCTCACCAGCGAAGTCTCACCGTCGAGCTCGTCGATCAGAGCATCTAGCTCCCGCGCGGCCTCGGCCGTCGCCGGATGTGGCCTGTCGTTGAATGTGCTGACTGGAAAAGGGCAGTAGATCTCCGGAAGGGTGAAGCCGGATCCGTTCAACAAATCCTCCTGGGCATCCAAACGGTGGCGTAGCAGATGTCTTTGCAGGATCCTTCGGGGACCAGCGGGCAGGTCGTCTCGAAGGCTGTCAGTGGTGCTGAACGCGGACCTGCGGCCGGGCGGGGGTCACGCGGTTCTCTCTGTCGCGGCGCGCGCGAGGGTGCGCAGGGCGTGACGGGCGGCGGCGGGGAACGGCGCCTGGGAGAGTGCCCGCTCTGCCTGTTCGCAGCGACTTTGGATCATCTGCTCGACCGTGTGGCGGGCGCCGGTGCCGCTCAGGATGGCGCGGATGCGGTCAGCGCCGTCCTCGTCCAAGTCCCCGTTACCGATGAGGCCGGTCAGCGATTGCCGTTGGTCATGGTCAGCGCGTTGGAGGGCGATGGCGACCACGGCGGTGTGTTTGCCGTCCCGCAGGTCGTCCGTGCAGGGCTTCCCGGTCACTGCGGGATTCCCGTAGATGCCCAAGAGGTCGTCGTGGAGCTGGAACGCCTCGCCGATCGGGAGGGCGAAGTCACTGAGGGCGGTGAGAAGTCCGACGTCGGCGCCGGCGAGAGCGGCACCGATGTGCAGGGGGCGTTCGACGGTGTACTTGGCGGTCTTGTAGCGGGCGATCGCCAGTGCGCGGTCCAGGTCGGCGGTGGGTGATCCAGTGGCGGCGATGTCGAGGTACTGCCCGTACATGACCTCCGTGCGCATCTCGTGGATGAGTGGGAGCACACGGGTGATCTGGGCAGTGGTGAGCCCGGCCGTGTGGACGAGCTCGTCGGACCAGCTCAGGGCGAGGTCGCCGACGAGGATGGCTCCACTGGCCCCAAACCGCTCGGCATTCCCGCGGCCGTTGCCCGACGTGTGCTGCTCGGCCAAGGCCCGGTGCACGGTCGGCTGTCCTCTACGGGTGCGGCTGTCGTCCATCACATCGTCGTGGATCAGACAGAACGCATGGAAGAGCTCAAGTGAGGCCGCCACCTTCATAACCGGGGCGATATCGCCATGGCCACCGCCCGCGTGCCAGCCGATCACACACAGCAGGGGACGAAGACGTTTGCCGCCGGAGTCGAGGAATCCCTTGAGCAGCCGAGGCACTTCGGCCGGTAGACGGCCGTCGACAGCAGTACGGACCCTGTCGTTCAGGAAGGCGGCAAGGCCTTGGTCGACAACGCGGCGGATGCCGGACAGATCCAGCGGGGCGGAAGCCCCCGCCGTCTCGGTCCATATGTCGTGCGTGGGTAATGCGTGATACCTCATGCTGGCCCCCCGCAATCACTGGTCAGGTACGCGGTTCGTCACGATCGTGCCCGCCGGCCCCCGCCCCGCACTGATCCACCTGCGCAGGCACCCTCCCCGTCACGGGGGAGCGACAAACACCCGACACAGGGCACGTGGCCTGCCACACCAGCATCCGGTTGTACTGCACATGCCATGAACATGATCCGCGCCCTCGGCCACCCCGGCGCGCGCCGTCGGCCCTGCTCAAACGCCAGATCATGAGACATACCGGGGCCCGGTACTGATTCCGCGGCCTGAGCGCGCCCGCCGCCGCAATCAGCGACGGCGGAACGGACGGATTTCCTTCAAGTCTCCGCAAAGCCAGACCACACAAACCGAGCTCGACACCCAGCGCGACCTGCACGATCAGTCACCTGACACCACATCAGAACGAGCGTCATTTGAGCGTCACGAGCGTCATTTCAGCGTCAAGATAGCGCCCGTAACGCCCACGATGCACATAACGCACACCGGGAAACCCGCAGGTCAGGCGCCCTTTGCGATCGGCTCAAGGATCGCCACGCACTCCACGTGGTGGGTCATCGGGAAGAGGTCGAAGACGCGCAGGGTGCGGACCTTGTAGCCGTTGTCCTTGAAGTACGCCAGGTCCCGGGCCAGGGCCGCCGGGTCGCAGGCGACGTAGGCGATGCGGCGCGGGGTGAGGGCGGCCACCTGGCGGACCGTCTGCTTGCCGGCGCCCGCGCGCGGGGGGTCGAGGACGACGAGGTCGCACTCGGTGATGCCGGTCTTCGGGAGGATCTGCTCGACCTTGCCCTGCTCGATGCGGACCCGGGGGAAGTCCGCCAGGTTGTGGCGGGCGTCCTCGACGGCGCGCTTCGTGGTCTCGATGCCGAGCACGGCGCCCGTCTCCCCGAGCCGCTCCGCCAGCGCGCCCGCGAAGATGCCGACGCCGCAGTAGAGGTCGAGGGCCATCTCGCCCTTGCGCGGCATCAGGCCCTGCATGACGGCCTTGATCAGGGTGTCGGCGGCCTGCGGGTGGACCTGCCAGAAGCCGCCCATGCCGACCCGGTACGTGCGGCCGTCGGCGCGCTCGCGGACGAAGGGGCGGCCGTGGACGCGGTGGACGCCGCCGTCCTTCTCCTCGACCCGGAGCACCGAGACCGGCTTGTCGAGCTCCACGAGGGGCAGGCGGCCGCCGGGGCGCGGGGTCAGGACGACCTGCCGGTCGCCCGAGCCCGAGGCGGCGATGGCCTCGACCGAGGCCATCTGGGGCCAGTCCTGCTTCTCGATGCCCAGCTCGCTGACGCCGGGAGCGGCGATCATGCAGTGGTCGATCAGCTCGATGTCGTGCGAGCGGTGCTTGCGCAGGCCCGCGTTGCCGTCCTCGTCGATCGCGAACTGGACGCGGGTGCGCCACTGCGGGACCTGCCCGGCCGGCAGCTTGTCGCCCTCGGCCGGCATGACGGTGCCGTCCCAGCCCGCCTCTTCCGGGGTGAGCCCGGCGAGCCGCTGGAGCTGCTCGACGACGACCTCGCCCTTGAGCCGGCGCTGGGCGCCCGGCTTGGCGTGCTGCCAGTCGCAGCCGCCGCACTTGCCGGGGCCGGCGTACGGGCACGGCGCCTCGACGCGGTCCTTGGAGGGGTCGAGGACGGTGATCGCGTCGGCGCGCAGGAAGCGGGAGTCGCTCTCGCCCTCCGTGACGCGGGCGATGACCTTCTCGCCGGGCAGGGTGTGGCGGACGAACAGAACGCGGCCGTCCGACGTACGGGCGATGCAGTGGCCTCCGTGCGCGACGGGACCGACCTCGACCTCGTACTCCTCCCCGACCAGTGACTGCTTCTCGTTCTGCTCGGTCATGGTGGGGAGGCTCCAGGGGGTCAAAGGGAAACGGCCGGACGACCGACCCACCAGTTTACGTGGATCTCGTCCGGCCGTTCACCACCCCTCGTGGTGCTACTTCCCCGCCGCGTCCTTCGACCGCGGCCTCGGGGTGTCGACCGGTCCGCGGCGCACGGCGCCGGGGGCGTTCCAGTCCTGGCGCTTCTTCGCCCGCCGCTTGGCGAGCTCCGAGGACTCCAGCTGGTAGGGCACCGAGGTGACCATCACGCCGGGCGTGAACAGCAGCCGGCCCTTGAGGCGCAGCGCGCTCTGGTTGTGCAGCAGGTGCTCGTACCAGCGGCCCACGACGTACTCGGGGATGTAGACGCTGACGGCGTCGCGCGGGTTCTCGCTGCGCAGCCCCTTCACGTACTCCACCACGGGCCGGGTGATCTCGCGGTAGGGCGAGTCGAGGATCTTCAGCGGGACGTTGATCCCGCGCCGCTCCCAGTCGGCCTTGAGCGCCTTGGTCTCGTCCGGGTCGACGCTGATGCTGAGCGCCTCCAGGGTGTCCGACCGGGTCAGCTTGGCGAAGGCCAGGGCCCGCAGGGTCGGCTTGTGGACCTTGGAGACAAGGACGATCGAGTGGACCCGGGAGGGGCGCACGCTGTCGTCGCTCGGCCCCTCGGCGGCGGCGATCTCGGCGGCGACCCGGTCGTAGTGCTTGCGGATCGCCGTCATCGTCCCGTAGAAGATCACCATGCCCAGCAGGGCGACCCAGGCGCCGTGGGTGAACTTGGTGGCGAGGACGACGACCAGCACCATGCCGGTGAAGAAGGCGCCGAAGGTGTTGATGGCGCGGGAGCGCTGCATCCGGCGCCGCGCCGCCTGGTCCCGCTCGCTGCGCAGGTGGCGGTTCCAGTGCCGGACCATGCCGATCTGGCTCAGCGTGAAGGAGACGAACACGCCGACGATGTAGAGCTGGATCAGCTTCGTGGAGTCGGCGTCGTAGATCCACACCAGCAGCATGGCGGCGCCCGCGAGGAGCACGATGCCGTTCGAGAAGGCGAGCCGGTCGCCGCGGGTGTGCAGCTGGCGCGGCAGGTAGCGGTCCTGGGCGAGGATCGAGCCGAGCAGCGGGAAGCCGTTGTACGCGGTGTTGGCGGCCAGGAACAGGACGAGCGCGGTGGCGGTCGCCAGCACGATGAACAGGAAGCTGCCGTTGCCGAAGACCGCTTCGGCGACCTGGGAGATCACCGGGTGCTGGACGAAGTCGGGGCCGACCGGCACGCCGTCCTTGAGCAGGTTGGTGGCGGGCGACTCGGCCATCCTGACGTCGGTGGCCATCGCCAGGCCGATGATCCCGCAGAACATGGTGACGGCCAGCCCGCCCATGAGGGCCAGGGTGGTGGCGGCGTTCTTGCTCTTGGGCTTGCGGAAGGCGGGCACGCCGTTGCTGATCGCCTCGACGCCCGTCAGGGCGGCACAGCCCGAGGAGAAGGCCCGCAGCAGCAGGAAGACGAGGGCGAAGCCCGCGAGCCCCTGGTGCTCGGCCTTGATCTCCAGCCCGGCGGTCGGGGCCTCCATGGTGTCGCCCATCACGAGGCCGCGCCAGGCTCCCCACGCGATCATGACGAAAACCGCGCCGACGAACACGTAGGTCGGAATGGCGAAGAGCTTTCCGGATTCCTTCACTCCGCGCAGATTCATCAGCGTGAGCAGCAGAATCATGATCATCGCCGAGAGCACCTTGTGCTCGATGACGAAATCGACGGCCGAACCGAGGTTCTCCACTCCGGAGGAGATCGACACGGCGACGGTCAGGACGTAGTCGACGAGCAGGGCGCTCGCCACGGTGAGCCCGGCCTTGGGCCCGAGGTTGGTGTTGGCGACCTCGTAGTCACCGCCGCCGCTCGGGTACGCGTGGACGTTCTGCCGGTATGAGGCGACCACCGTGAACATCAGCACGACGACCGCGAGCGCGATCCAGGGGCTGAAGTGGTACGCCGACACACCCGCGATCGAAAGGACCAGCAGCACCTCGCCCGGGGCATACGCCACCGAGGAGAGCGGGTCGGAGGCGAACACAGGAAGGGCGATCCGCTTGGGGAGAAGCGTTTCCCCGAGGCGGTCGCTTCGCAGCGCCCGGCCGATCAGGATCCGTTTGGGCACGTCGGTCAGTTTGGACACGCAGAGGATCGTAAGCGTTCGAAATGCGGCTGACGAACCCCCGTCCCACAGTGAGGGGCGATGGCCCCCCAATGGAACCCCCCGTGAGCCCCAAAGGGTCACACTCGTGACCGCCCGTGTGTAGCTTGGGCCATGGTCTGAGACCCTGTTTAGCCAGAGCATGCAATGAGGCTGGAAACCAGCGAGCCGCTGTCAGCCGGAAGGACGGCCGTGCACATCGTCATTATGGGCTGCGGAAGAGTGGGCTCCGCCCTCGCGCAGACCCTGGAACAGCAGGGGCATACGGTCGCGGTCGTCGACCAGGACCCCACCGCATTCCGCCGGCTGGGGGCTTCCTTCGGCGGTCGTCGCGTCACCGGGGTCGGCTTCGACCAGGACACCCTGAGGGAGGCCGGCATCGAGGACGCCGGCGCCTTCGCGGCGGTCAGCAGTGGTGACAATTCCAACATCATCGCTGCTCGCGTGGCCCGTGAGATGTTCGGCGTGGAGAACGTCGCCGCGCGCATCTACGACCCCAAGCGCGCGGAGGTCTACCAGCGTCTCGGCATCCCCACCGTCGCGACCGTACGGTGGACCGCCGACCAGATGCTGCGCCGGCTGCTGCCCTCGGGCGCGGAGCCGCTGTGGCGCGACCCCAGCGGCGGCGTGCAGCTCGCGGAGGTGCACACCTCCGCCGCCTGGATCGGGCACAAGGTGAGCAAGCTCCAGGACGAGACCGGAGTCCGTGTCGCGTTCCTCACCCGGCTGGGTGAGGCCACGCTGCCGACTTCGCAGACCGTGCTCCAGGAGGGCGACCTCGTCCACGTGATGATGCGCACGGACGAGATCGACAAGGTCGAGGCGGCCTTCGCCGAAGGGCCCGAGGAGGCACACGCATGAGGGTCGCGATCGCCGGAGCCGGCGCCGTGGGCCGCTCCATCGCGGGCGAGCTGCTGGAGAACGGCCACGAGGTGCTCCTCGTGGACAAGGCGCCGACCGCCATCTCGGTGGAGCGGGTCCCGCAGGCCGAGTGGCTGCTGGCCGACGCCTGCGAGATCACCTCGCTCGACGAGGCCGCGCTGCAGCGCTGCAACGTGGTCATCGCCGCCACCGGTGACGACAAGGTCAACCTGGTCGTCTCCCTGCTCGCCAAGACCGAGTACGGGGTCCCCCGGGTCGTGGCGCGGGTCAACAACCCGAAGAACGAGTGGCTCTTCAACGAGTCCTGGGGCGTCGACGTGGCCGTGTCCACGCCGCGCCTGATGTCGGCCCTGGTCGAGGAGGCCGTCAGCGTCGGCGACCTGGTGCGGCTGCTGCGCTTCAGCCACGGAGACGCCAACCTGGTCGAGCTGACCCTGCCGGCCGACTCCCCGGTCGCCGGCACCCAGATCAGCGAGATCACCTGGCCGGAGGACACCTCGCTCGTCACGATCATCCGGGGCAACCGGGTGCTCACCCCGCACGGCGAGGAGACCCTGGAGCCGGGCGACGAGCTCCTCTTCGTGGCCGCCCAGGCCCGCGAGGAACAGCTGGAGGACCTCCTCCAGGCCGGCCACTGATCCACGGGCCGCCGTACGGCGCAAGGGGCGGGGCGACCATCGGTCGCCCCGCCCCTTCCGTCTGCGCCGTACGCCTCGCGCAGCCACGCGGCGCCCAGCCCACCCAGCCGCTCAGCGCTCAGCGCTCAGAGCCCGTGTTCCCGCGCCGCGGCCCGCGCCGCCTTCTCGGCGGCCTCCTCGGCCTCGTACTCGGCGATGACGTCGATCGGCGGCGGCGCCTTCGCCAGGAAGACCCAGGTGAAGTAGACGGCCAGCACCATCGGCGGCAGCTTCAGCGCGATCAGCACCCAGCCCAGTTGCGTCGCGTCGCCCCACCAGTACAGCGGGAAGAGGATCGCGTACTTGGCGAGGAAGATCAGGCCCCACGCCAGGCTGGCCTTGGTGTACGCCTTCTTGCGCCCCGGGTTGCGGGTCCGCCAGGACAGGTTCTCCTTGAAGACCGGCCCCAGGATCACGCCCAGCAGCGGAAAGCCCACGAGCGCCGACAGCGTGAAGGCCACGCCCAGTCCGGCGCCGTAGATCATGCCGGGCAGGTAGAAGCCCTTGGCGCTGCCCGTGAACAGGGCGAAGGCCACGCCCACGCCCACGCCGAAGACCCCGCTGAAGGCGTGCTTGACGGTGTCCTTGCGCAGCAGCCGGACGATCACCAGCAGGACGGCGAGGGCGCCCGCCGCGATGGCCGAGGACGTCACGTCCTTGTTGATCGTGTAGATCATCACGAAGAGCAGGCCGGGGAGCATCGTCTCCACGGTGCCCCGGATGCCGCCGAAGGCGTCGAACAGCGCCGCCTGCGTCACGGCCTTCTGGTCCTCGGAGGGCGCGGCGTCGGGGTCGGGGGTGGTCGGTCGGTCGAATGACGTCACCGGTCAGTGCTCCTGTCCGAGCGGTCGGAGTTCGTACTTCGGGTTGAAGAGCACCCGGCGCCCATGACTCATCGAAATCCGCCCGGAGGCGATCATGCGGCGCCCGGGCTCGATTCCCACGATCGAGCGACGTCCGAGCCACACCACGTCGAGTGCGGCCGATCCGTCGAACAGCTCCGCCTCCAGGGCGGGCACGCCCGCCCGGGGGCGCAGGGTGACGGTACGCAGGGTTCCGGTCACCTTGACTATCTGACGATCGTGGCAGTCGCAGATCCGCGTGCACCCCGCGGCTTCTGCGGCCTGCTGCAGCTCCGCCGAATGCAGCTCTTCCTGGGAGGTCGACAGCCGCTCTATCATCCGGCGGAACCGGCCCGCCGGCCTGGCCGGCTTCGCGGGCTTCTCGGGACGCGGTTCAGCACTCATACGGGAAGCCTACCGGCGCTCCGGCTACCTCTCGAAGCGGTATCCCATGCCCGGTTCGGTGATGAAGTGCCGCGGGTGCGAGGGGTCCGCCTCCAGCTTGCGGCGCAGCTGCGCCATGTAGACCCGCAGGTAGTTGGTCTCCGTGCCGTACGAGGGCCCCCAGACCTCCTGGAGGAGCTGCTTCTGGCTGACGAGCTTGCCGCCGTTGCGCACCAGCACCTCCAGCAGGTGCCACTCGGTGGGCGTCAGGCGTACGTCGCGTCCCTCGCGCACCGCCTTCTTGGCCGCGAGGTCCACCGTGAAGCCCTCGGTCTCCACCACCACCTCGTCCCCGCCCGCCCCGCCGGCCGGCTCGGCCCGGCGGACGGCGGCCCGGAGCCGGGCCAGCAGCTCGTCCATGCCGAACGGCTTGGTGACGTAGTCGTCGGCGCCCGCGTCGAGGGCCTCGACCTTCTCGTCGGAGCTGTGCCGGGCGGAGAGGACCAGGATCGGCACCCGGGTCCAGCCGCGGAGCCCCCTGATCACCTCGACGCCGTCCATGTCGGGCAGGCCGAGGTCGAGGACGACCACGTCGGGGTGGCGGGCCGCCGCGAGCTCCAGGGCCTGGGCCCCGTCGGCGGCGGCGTCGACCTCGTACTTGCGCGCCTTCAGGTTGATCACGAGGGCCCGGACGATCTGCGGTTCGTCGTCCACCACGAGCACCCGGGTCATCGGGGTCCTGCTTTCTGTCGTCCGGAGTGGTCCCCGGTCTCGGTCGGAGCGGGGGGCGGCCGGTGCGCGGTCCGCCCGGCGGCCCCCGCCCGGTCAACGGCGCCGGGCGGGCTCCCGGTTCCGGCGCGGGCCGGTTCCCGCCGGGCCGCCGCGCGCAGGGTGAGCACCATCGTCAGGCCGCCGCCGGGGGTGTCCTCGGCCGTCAGGGTGCCGTCCATCGCCTCCGCGAAGCCCCGGGCCACCGCCAGGCCGAGGCCCACGCCGGTGCCGCGCGGGGCGTCGCCGTGGCGCTGGAAGGGGGCGAAGATCCGGTCCTTGGCCGCGTCCGGCACCCCGGGGCCGCGGTCGACGACGCGCACCTCGACGCGGTCGCCGAGGAAGCTGGCCGCAACGAGCACCGGCTCCCCGCGCGGGGAGTACTTGACGGCGTTCTCCACCACGTTGGCCACGGCCCGCTCCAGCAGCCCCGGGTCCACCGCCACCATCGGCAGGGTCTCCGGCACGTCGAGCAGCACGCTGCCCTCGGGTACGCCGCCCAGCGCCATCGGCACCACCTCGTCCAGGTCGATCTCCCGGATCAGCGGTGTCACGGTGCCGGTCTGCAGCCGGGACATGTCCAGCAGGTTCCCCACCAGGTGGTCCAGCCGGTCGGCGCCGTCCTCGAGGCCCTCCAGCAGCTCGGCCCGGTCCTCCTCGGACCACTCCACGTCGGCGGAGCGCAGGGAGCTGACGGAGGCCTTGATGGAGGCCAGCGGGGTGCGCAGGTCGTGGCTGACGGCGGCCAGCAGTGCGGTGCGGATCCGGTTGCCCTCGGCGAGGCGGCGGGCCTCCTCGGCCTCCCCCACCAGCCGCTGGCGGTCGAGGACGACGGCGGCCTGGGCGGCGAAGGCGCCGAGCACCCTGCGGTCGCCGGCCGGCAGCACCCGGCCGGACAGGGCCAGCGCCATGTGGTCGCCGATCGGCATGTCCACGTCGGCGTCCTCGGGCCGGGCGGCCGGGCTGGGGCCGACGCTGCCGGCCGGGACCCAGGGCTCCAGGTCCCCGGCGCGCTCCAGCAGGGCCACCGACTCCATCGCGAAGGTCTCGCGCACCCGCTCCAGCAGCGCGTCCAGGGCCGTCTCGCCGCGCAGCACACTCCCGGCCAGGAAGGAGAGGATCTCGGACTCCGCGCGCAGCCGGGCCGCCTGGTGCGTTCGCCGGGCCGCCAGGTCCACCACCGAGGCGACCGAGACAGCGACCCCGAAGAACACGGCGATGGCCATGATGTTCCTGGGATCGGAGACGGTGAACCGGTGCAGCGGCGGGGCGAAGAAGTAGTTCAGCAGGAGGGATCCGAAGGCCGCGGAGGCCAGGGCCGGCCAGAGGCCGCCGAGCAGCGCCGCCGCCACGGTCAGGGCGAGGAAGAGCAGCATGTCGTTGGCGAGGCCGGGGTCGGCGGTGGTGTGCGTGAGCAGCAGGCACAGCAGCGCGGGCAGGACCACCCCGACGACCCAGCCGGCCACGATCCTGGGCCGGCCGAGCCGGGCGGCCGAGCGGACCACCGGCAGTCCGCGTCCCCTGGCCACCTCCTCGTGGGTGACGATGTGCACGTCGAGGTCGGGGCCCGAGTCCCGGGCGACGGTGGCGCCCACGCCGGGGCCCAGGACGTACTGCCAGTTCCTGCGGCGGCTGGAGCCGAGCACGATCTGGGTGGCGTTGACGCCGCGGGCGAATTCCAGGAGGGCTTCGGGGATGTCGTCCCCGATCACATGGTGAAACGTTCCGCCAAGGTCTTCGACCAGGGTCCGCTGGACCGCGAGCTCCTTCGGCGAGGCCGAGGTGAGCCCGTCGCTGCGGGCGATGTAGACGGCGAGGATCTCGCTGCCGGAGCCCTTGGCCGCCATCCGCGAGGCCCGGCGGATCAGCGTGCGCCCCTCGGGCCCTCCGGTGAGCCCGACGACGATGCGCTCGCGCGCCTGCCAGGTGGAGCGTATGCCGTGCTCGCCCCGGTACTCCTGGAGGTACTCGTCGGCCCGGTCCGCGACCCACAGCAGGGCCAGCTCGCGCAGCGCGGTGAGGTTGCCGGGCCGGAAGTAGTTCGACAGGGCCGCGTCGACCTTGTCGGGCCGGTAGATGTTGCCGTGGGCCATCCGCCGCCGCAGGGCCTGCGGGGACATGTCGACCAGCTCGATCTGGTCGGCCCGGCGGACCACCTCGTCCGGCACCGTCTCGCGCTGGCGCACTCCGGTGATCGACTCGACCACGTCGCCGAGCGACTCCAGGTGCTGGATGTTGACGGTGGACACCACGTCGACGCCGGCCCGGAGCAGTTCCTCCACGTCCTGCCAGCGCTTGGCGTTGCGCGACCCCGGCACGTTGGTGTGGGCCAGCTCGTCCACCAGCGCCACGGCCGGACGGCGCGCCAGCACCGCGTCCAGGTCCATCTCGGTGAACTCCGCGCCCCGGTGGGCCAGCACCCTGCGCGGCACCTGTTCGAGGCCGTGCAGCATCACCTCGGTGCGGGCCCGCCCGTGGTGCTCGACGAAGCCCACGACGCAGTCGGCGCCGCGCTCCACCCGGCGGTGGGCCTCCGACAGCATGGCGTACGTCTTGCCCACACCGGGCGCCGCGCCGAGATAGATCCTTAGCCTGCCGCGTCCCATGCGCTCATTCTCGGGGACGCCGCCGAGGTTCACGCACCGATGGGCGGGCCGGGGCACATCCCTGACGCATCCCTGACGCCCCCGCCGCGGACCCGGGCGCGCGAAAGCCGGTGGGCCCCGCACCCGGGGGTGCGGGGCCCACCGGCCCTGGAATCGGTGCCCCGGCGGGGCCGCGGGTCAGCGGACCTCGGTGATCTCCGGGCCGCGCTCCAGCTGGCCCATGCCACCGCCGAAGCGGGAGCCTTCCTGGTCCTCGGCCGTCTGCACGCCGTCCGGCACCATCTGGGCGTCGTTCGGCAGCTTCAGGACGATGGGGTCGCGCGGGGCCATCGGCCCCTCGCCACGCAGGACGACGGTCTCGCGGAAGATCTGTTCCAGCACGCCGGCCGACTCCGGGCGCACCGCGCCCTGGCCGGAGATCACGCCGCGCAGGAACCAGCGCGGGCCGTCGACGCCGACGAAGCGGACCAGCTGGGCGCCGGTCTGGCCGTCGGGCAGCGGGACGGGCACCTGGGCGCGCAGCTCCCAGCCCAGCGGACCCTCGACCTCGTCGATGATGCCGCCCTGCTGGGTGATGCCCGAGGCGATCTCGTCGCGGACCTCGCCCCAGATGCCCTCCTTCTTGGGCGCGGCGAAGGCCTGCAACTGCACGGCACTGTCCCCGAGGACCACGGTGGCGGCGACGATCGCGTCCCCGGCGACCTCGACGCGCAGTTCCATGCCCTCGACACCGGGTACGAGGATGCCGCCCAGGTCGACCCGGCCCTCGGCCGGGTTCCCGGGTACTTCCGAGACGTCCCACGGGCCGTCGGGCCGCGGGGCCGGAGGCAGGTTCAGCCTGCGCGGCCCGGCGGAGTCGAGTCCGTCGGCGTCGTCCGGCTCGTCGGCGCGCACGCCGTCGACCTGCTCGGCCGCGCCGCCGTCCTTGACGGAGTCGTTCTTCTTGCGACGTCCGAACACGTCACTGTCCTTCCCGGTCGGTTACGACCGAAGCGTAGCCATTCCCACCCTGCTGACCAGCGCCCGATCCGGCCACGGCCGCATGACCGCCGGTCGAGCCGAACCCCCCGTCGGCCCGGGCCGATCCGGGCAGCTCCTCCACTTCGTGGAAGCGCACCTTCTCGACCCGCTGGACAACCAGCTGGGCAATGCGGTCGAAACGCTCGAACCTGACGCTCTCGCGCGGGTCGAGATTGACCACGATCACCTTGATTTCCCCACGGTACCCGGCATCCACCGTCCCCGGGGCATTCACGAGCGCGAGCCCGCAGCGGGCGGCCAGGCCCGAGCGCGGGTGCACGAAGGCGGCGTACCCGTCGGGCAGCGCGATGGCGATGCCGGTGGGCAGTACGGCCCGCTCCCCGGGCGCCAGCTCGGCCGCCTCGGTGGTCACGAGATCGCAGCCGGCGTCGCCGGGGTGACCGTAGGCGGGCAGGGGCACCTCGGGGTCGACGCGGCGGATCAGCACGTCGACGTCATGGCGGGGCGCGTGGTTGTTCTGGGACATCAGGGGTTCACCTCGAAGGCGCGTGCGCGCCTGACCTGGTCCGGGTCGGACATCGCCGCCCGGATCTCCTCGGGCCGACCGTTGTCGATGAAGTGGTCGACCTTCACCTCTATGAACAGGGCCTCGGCGCGTACGGCCACCGGTCCCTGCGGGCCGCCTATCCTGCCGACGGCCCTGGAGTAGATCTTCCGCCCGGCGACGGCGGTGACCTCGGCCTCCAAGTGCAGCACGGTGTCCACGGGCACGGGCCGTACGAAGTCGGTCTCCAGCCGGCCGGTGACCGCGATGAGGCGCAGCAGCCAGTTCAGGGAGCCGAGCGTCTCGTCGAGCGCGGTGGCCAGGACGCCGCCGTGGGCGAGCCCCGGGGCACCCTGGTGAGCGGGCTTGACGGTGAACTCGGCGGTGACGCGCACGCCCTCACCCGCGCGGGCCTCAAGATGGAGCCCGTGGGGCTGACCCTCGCCGCAGCCGAAACAGTGTCCGTAGTGCGCGCCGAGGAGCTCACCGGGTGCCGGGGCATCGGGGTGCCGGACCGGTGCGACGGCATCGGCGGGGGGCGTCAACGCTGTGTTTCGTCCACTCACAGCCGCAGACCTTACCCGCGCGGCTACCCGCCGGTCGCCTCGTGGCAGGCTTGCCCGTATGCAGCTCTCCCCCGCGCACCACGACGAACGCCTGTCCGCCCCCCGCTCCTGGTGGGGCATCGCCGCACTGACCGGTGTGGCGTGCGCCCTGACGCTGCTCCCGCTGGGCGCGCTGCCGCCGCTGGCGGGGCTGGTCGGCGGCACCGTGCTGGCGGGGATGGTGGTGAGTTCGTACGGGTCCGCGCGCGTGCGCGTGGTGAACGGTTCCCTCGCCGCGGGCGACGCCCACATCCCGGTGGCCGCCCTCGGCGAGCCCGAGGTGCTGGAGGCCGAGGAGGCCCGGGCCTGGCGCACCTACAAGGCGGACATGCGGGCCTTCATGCTGATGCGGAGCTACGTGCCCACCGCGGTGCGCGTCGAGGTGACGGACCCGGCCGACCCCACTCCGTACGTGTACGTCTCCACGCGCGAGCCCCAGGCCCTGGCGGCGGCCATCCGCGCGGCGAAGGACGCCCCGGCCGGAGCCTGACGCCCGGGCCGGTCCCGGCCCGCTCCGGCCGGTCTCAGCCGTCCTCGCGCGGCGGGCCCTCCAGTGCGCGCTCGCCGGCCCCGGGAAGGGGCTGGGCGGGGGTCTCACGGGGCGCGGGCGCGGGCAGTGCGTCCCAGGACACGGCACGCCGCCGCAGGTCACCACGCACCTTCTCGGCGACTTTGCGGGTGTCGCGGCGGTTCATCGCCGCTCCGACGGCCGCGCCCACCATGAAAGGCATGAGGTTGGGCAGGTTGCGGAACGTCCGCTTCATGATCTGCTGGCGCAGTTCGCGCTTCATCTGCCCGCCGAGCGCCGCGTTCAGCGTCGTCGGCTTGGTCAGGTCGATCCCGCGCTCCTCGGTCCATGCCGTGAGGTAGGCGAGGCTGCGGTCCTTCAGGGTGCCGGGGGCGCGCTGTCCGTAGACCTCGTGCAGTTCGGCGACGAGCTTGAGTTCGATGGCGGCGACGGCGGTGATCTCCGCGGCCAGCTCCGCCGGCATGGCGGGCGGAACCGGCAGCATCGCCGCGGCGCCGATGCCCGCGCCGACGGTCGACGTGGCATGGGCGGCGCCGGAGATCAGCTTGTCGGCCAGCTGATCGGGGTCGAGGCCCGGGAACTGCGCGCGCAGCGTCGCGAGGTCCCGAACCGGAACGCGCGGTGCGTTCTGGATGATGCGGTCGGTGATGTACAGGGCGGCGGCCCTGGCGCTTTCGCCGCCCTTGCGCACACCGTTCTTGACGGCTTGCATCCGACCCGCCCCGGGCTTGTCCCGGGATCCCTCGCCGGCCTGGGCGGCCGATGGCACCACGTCCGTGGCGCCCGAGGGCGGGGCGGTCGCGTCGACGGCCGAGGCGCCGGTGGCACCGGGGCCCGTTTCCGGGCCCGTGGCCGCCTGCGTCTCCGCCTGACCGCCGGATTTCCGGAAGCGTCGCTTCCGAAAGGGCGTCGAGCCGGTCACGGCCGGGGCCTCAGTCGCAGTCGCGGCAGATCGGCTGGCCGTTCTTCTCGCGTGCCAGCTGGCTGCGGTGGTGCACCAGGAAGCAGCTCATGCAGGTGAACTCATCGGCCTGCTTGGGGAGCACCCGGACGGCCAGTTCCTCGTTGGAGAGGTCCGCGCCGGGCAGCTCCAGGCTCTCGGCGCCGTCGAAGTCCTCGACATCTACGTTCGAAGAGGACTTCTCGCTGCGCCGGGCCTTCAGCTCCTCGATGCTGTCGTTGTCGACGTCATCGTCGGTCTTGCGTGGGGTGTCGTAGTCCGTTGCCATTTTTTCGCTCTCCCCCTCTGGGATTTAGCGGTGTCTCAGCGCACGTAACGCGCGAGAGGCCGGACTTGTGCCCGACCTGAGGCGGAGATTTTGCCTCACATCAAGGTCTGTTACTCAATCGACACCCAGCCGCACGCCCGAAGGACTTGTAGCTGGGATGACGACCGGGACCGTACACGGTCCGGGGGCCGTCTTGCACAAACGCCACCCGGTGTATTTCCCGCCATCAAGGGGACCGGAAACCCGGACTTCCCGGGCTTTCCGGCCGCCATGGGGTCACCGAACGCACATGACCCGACACTCGACAATGTGATCGATCACACAGGTACCATCCTCCACCCGTTCCGGCCATTCCGCTGACAGCGAACAGGGGCCCGGGCCGGTCACAAGGGCAACGTGACGCGCATCACGAGGCCACCGCCCTCGCGCGGGGTCGCCAGGATGCGGCCGCCGTGTGCGCGCGCCACGGAGCGCGCGATGGACAGGCCGAGCCCCACACCCTTGTCGCTGCCCGTTCGCTCCGTACGCAGCCGCCTGAAGGGCTCGAAGAGGTTGTCCACCTCGTACGCGGGAACCACGGGACCCGTGTTCGACACGAGGAGCACCGCCTGGCCGTGCTGGACCTCGGTCGTGACCTCCACCCAGCCGCCCTCCGGCACGTTGTACCGGACGGCGTTCTGCACCAGGTTGAGGGCGATCCGCTCCAGCAGGACGCCGTTGCCCTGGACCACGGCCAGCGCCCGTTCGCCGCGGATCTCCACGTCCTTCGCGGCGGCCTCGCCGCGCGCCTGGTCGATGGCCCGCGAGGCGACCTCCGCCAGGTCCACCGGTTTGCGTTCGACGATCTGGTTCTCGCTGCGCGCCAGCAGCAGCAGGCCCTCGACCAGCTGCTCGCTGCGCTCGTTGGTGGCCAGCAGCGTCTTGCCGAGCTGCTGGAGCTCCACCGCGGCCCCGGGATCCGACAGGTGCACCTCCAGCAGCGTCCGGTTGATGGCCAGTGGGGTCCGCAGCTCGTGCGAGGCGTTGGCCACGAAGCGCTGCTGGGCCGTGAAGGCCCGCTCCAGCCGGTCGAGCATCTCGTCGAAGGTGTCGGCGAGCTCCTTCAGCTCGTCGTCCGGCCCGTCCAGCTCGATCCGCCGGGTCAGGTCGGAGCCGACCACGCGGCGGGCGGTACGGGTGATCTTGCCCAGCGGCGAGAGCACCCGGCCGGCCATCGCGTAGCCGAAGGCGAAGGCGATGATGCTGAGGCCCAGGAGGGCCATCAGCGAGCGGCGCAGCAGGTCGTCCAGCGCGTGCTTGCGCTGGTCGAGGATGCACTGCCCGATCGCGGCGTTGAACTGGTCGATCGACTGGTCGATGCCCACGCCGGAGCAGGTGGTGCTGGAGACCTCCACCTTCTGGCCGCCGACGATCTTGAACGGGAGGGCGTTGCCCTCCCGCAGCGCCTGCGCGGCGAGCAGGTAGATGATCGACAGCAGCAGGATCCCGGCGATCAGGAACATGCCGCCGTAGAGCAGGGTGAGGCGTATGCGGATGGTCGGCCTCAGCCAAGGGAAGGGACCCTCGGGCTGGCCGGGGTCCCAGGTCGGTTTCGGCGGCGCCGCCGGTGGCGCCGGGGTCGCGGCCACCCGGTCAGATCCGGTATCCGGAGCCGGGCACCGTCACGATGACGGGCGGCTCGCCGAGCTTGCGGCGCAGGGTCATCACGGTCACCCTCACCACGTTGGTGAAGGGGTCGGTGTTCTCGTCCCAGGCCTTCTCCAGCAGCTGCTCGGCCGAGACCACGGTCCCCTCGCTGCGCATGAGGACCTCCAGCACCGCGAACTCCTTCGGCGCCAGCTGCACCTCCTTGCCCTCCCGGAACACCTCGCGCCGGTTGGGGTCCAGCTTGATCCCGGCCCGCTCCAGGACGGGCGGCAGGGCCACGGTGGTCCGCCGTCCGAGCGCGCGGACGCGGGCGGTCAGCTCGGTGAAGGCGAAGGGCTTGGGCAGGTAGTCGTCCGCCCCCAGCTCCAGGCCCTCGACCCGGTCGCTGACGTCGCCCGAGGCCGTGAGCATGAGCACCCGGGTGGGCATGCCGAGTTCGATGATCCGCCGGCAGACGTCGTCCCCGTGGACCAGGGGAAGGTCCCGGTCGAGCACGACCACGTCGTAGTCGTTCACCCCGACGCGCTCCAGGGCCGCGGCGCCGTCGTACACGACGTCCACGGCCATGGCCTCCCGGCGCAGGCCGGTGGCCACCGCATCGGCGAGCAGCTGCTCGTCCTCGACGACGAGTACGCGCACGTCGTTTCCTTCCTTCGAGCCCAGAAGGGCACACGTGTATTGCGCCTCCATCCTGCCGGTTTCCGCCGTAAACCGGCTGTAAGGCGCCCCTGCGGCCCCCCGGCGGCCCGCCCCCCGCGCCCCGCGGCGGGCACGTGCCGGGGGTGGACGGGAGGTGGGGACGGTGTGGAGGTGAGGATTCCCTCGCCTCACGAGGTTTCTGGGCCCAGGGTGCCGGGGAGGACGTCAGCACACCCCAACCACTCCCTGGACGGCGGACGGCCCGTTCCGTCCGTCGCCGACCCACGCAGAGGGGGCGCACCCACCATGGACGCATTCACCGCGGGTCTCCTGCAGCGCATCAAGGCCACGCAGTCGGACCTCAGCAAGGCCCGTGAGACGGGCGACGACTACCTCGCGGATGTGGAACAGGCCGAGCTGGAAGACCTCCAGCGGCTCGCCGCGGAACACGGCGTGGCCGTGGCCGTGGCAGCGACGGCCACCGCGGCCTGACCCGCCGGCACCCGACCCCAGCCCGTACGGACCCCTGCCGCCCTTCCCGGCGGCGGGGGTCCGTCTTCATGTCCGGGCCGACCGGACACCGGACGCCCGGACCCGCGCGCCCGTGCCCGGGACGCCCGTCCCCGGGATCCGGCGGGTCAGTCGTGCCAGGCGCCGTTCTCCTCCAGCAGCGGCTGGAGGGAGGCGAAGACCGCCGGGGAGGCCGCCAGGGCCAGCTCCCCCGAGGCCGGCTGCCCGGGCCGCCCGCCGGTCAGGGCGCCCGCCTCGCGGGCGATCAGCTCGCCCGCGGCGAGGTCCCAGGGGTTCAGCCCGCGCTCGTAGTACCCGTCGAGCCGCCCCGCGGCGACGTCGCACAGGTCCAGCGCCGCCGAGCCGCCCCGCCGGATGTCGCGCACCAGCGGAATGACCCGCCGGGCCACCTCGGCCTGGTGGGCCCGCCGGGTCTGGACGTACGCGAACCCGGTGCCGATCAGCGCCTGGTCCAGCGGCGCCGGCGCCCGGCAGGCGAGCCGGGCCGTCCCCAGCCAGGCCCCGCCGCCGAGGACCGCGTGGTACGTCTCCCCGCGCATCGGGGCCGCCACCACCCCGGCCACCGTCTCGCCCCGGTACTCGGCGGCGATGGACACGCCCCAGCTGGGCAGCCCGTAGAGGTAGTTCACGGTGCCGTCCAGCGGGTCGACGATCCAGCGCACCCCGCTGGTGCCGGGGCTGTCCGCGCCCTCCTCGCCGAGCAGCCCGTCGGCGGGCCGGCGTTCGGCGAGGATCCCGCAGATCAGCTTCTCGGCCGCGATGTCCATCTCGGTCACCACGTCGATCGGGCTGGACTTCGTCGCCGCCACGACCAGGTCCGCGGGGCGGCCGTCGCGCAGCAGCTCCCCGGCGCGCCGGGCGGCCTCCAGGCCCACGTCCAGCAGTTCGGCCGTCAGTTCCTCGGAGATCATGGTCCGGCTCCCTACGCGTACGGGCTGTCGGCGCCCGCGGCCGCCGGCCGGGGCTCGCGCGCCGGGCAGCAGCCCACGGCGCAGAGGTCGTGGCTCGGGCCGAGCAGTCCGAGCGCGCACCGCTCGGCGGGCTCGCCGCGTTCGGTGGCGGCCCGCTCCAGCACGAGGTCGCGTACGGCCGCCGCGAACCGCGGGTCCGCGCCGACCGTCGCCGAGCGGGCGACGGGCAGGCCCAGTTCCGCTGCCTTCGCCATGGCCTCGGTGTCGAGGTCGTAGAGGACCTCCATGTGGTCGGAGACGAAGCCGATCGGGACCATCACGGCCGCCGGGGCGCCCGCGGCGTGCAGGGCCTCCAGGTGGTCGCAGACGTCCGGCTCCAGCCAGGGGATGTGCGGGGCGCCGCTGCGCGACTGGTAGACGAGCTCCCAGGGCAGGGCGGTGCCCGTCTCCGCGCGGACGGCCCGCGCGATCACGGCGGCGACGTCGAGGTGCTGCCTGACGTAGGCGCCGCCGTCGCCGTGCTCCCCGGCCGGGCCGGAGGCGTCGGCGGCGGCCGTCGGGATGGAGTGGGTGGTGAAGACCAGGTGCGCCCCGTCGCGCACCTGCTCGGGGAGTCCGGCCAGCGCGGCGAGCACCCCGTCGATCATGGGCTGCACGAAGCCGGGGTGGTTGAAGTAGTGCCGCAGCTTGTCCACCCGGGGCAGTTCGGCCACGCCCTCCGCTTCGAGGGCGGCCAGGGCGTCGGCGAGGTTCTCCCGGTACTGGCGACAGCCCGAGTAGGAGGCGTAGGCGCTGGTGGCGAGTACGGCGATGCGGCGACGGCCGTCGGCGGCCATCTCCCGCAGCACATCGGTCAGATACGGGGCCCAGTTCCGGTTGCCCCAGTACACCGGCAGGTCCAGCCCGTGTCCGGCGAAGTCCTTGCGCAGCGCGTCCAGCAGCTCGCGGTTCTGCCCGTTGATCGGGCTGACGCCGCCGAAACCGAAGTAGTGCTGCCCGACCTCCTTGAGGCGCTCGCGCGGGATCCCGCGCCCGCGCGTGACGTTCTCCAGGAACGGCACGACGTCGTCGGGTCCTTCGGGGCCGCCGAAGGACAGCAGCAGGAGGGCGTCGTAGGGGGCGGCGAGGCCTTCGGCCGCGGGCGCTTCGGGGGCACGGAGCTGGTCTGACATGCCTCGAATCCTGCCACTCGGCGTCCTGCGGGGGGGCAACCGCCCGGTCCGCGTCCCGGACGCGTCGCAGGTAAGGTGACCCTAAGTTCCCATGGCCGGGGTGGAATCGCCCCGGTCGGTCCCCGTGCGGGTGCCGTACCGGCGGTCGTAACCTGTATGGGCCGATGACGTCCCTTACGGAGACTCCCTTGCCCAGTCCCTATCGCGCGATCTTCGCGGCCCCCGGCACCAAGGGGTTCAGCGCCGCCGGCCTCATAGGCAGGCTGCCGATCTCCATGGTGGGCGTCGGCATCCTGACCATGATCTCGGAGATCACCGGCCGGTACGCGATGGCCAGCGCCCTCACCGGCACGCTGGCCCTGGCGGCCGCGGTCATCGGCCCCCAGGTCTCCCGGCTGGTGGACCAGTACGGGCAGCGGCGGGTCCTGCGCCCCGCGACCCTGATCTCCGTCGCCGCCGTGGCGGGGCTGCTGCTCGCCGCCGCGAACGGGCTGCCCGACTGGACCCTGTTCGTCTGCGCCGCCGTCGCCGGCTGCGTGCCGAGCGTCGGCTCGATGATCCGCGCCCGCTGGACCGCCCTCTACCGCGACTCCCCCCGCGAACTGCACACCGCGTACTCCTTCGAGTCCGTGGTGGACGAGGTCTGCTTCATCTTCGGCCCGATCCTCGCCATCGGACTCTCCACCGCCTGGTTCCCCGAGGCCGGCCCCCTGATCGCCGCCGTCTGCCTGCTCGTCGGCGTCTGGGTGCTCACCGCCCAGCGCTCCACCGAGCCCGCCCCGCACCCGCGCGACGAACACGCCGAGCGCCGCTCCGCCCTGCGCTCCCCCGGCCTCCAGGTGCTGACGGCCACGTTCGTGGCCACCGGCGCGATCTTCGGCTCCATCGACGTGTCCACCCTGGCCTTCGCCGAGGAGCAGGGCCACAAGGCCTCGGCCAGCTTCATCCTGGCCGTCTGGGCGGCCGGATCCTGTCTGGCCGGCATCGTCTTCGGCCTGCTGCATCTCAAGGGCCGGACGGAACGCAGGTGGGTACTGGGCATCTGCGCGATGGCCGTGAGTATGATCCCCCTCCTACTGGCCGGGAACCTTCCGTTTCTGGCCGTGGCGCTCTTCGTCTCGGGCCTCGCCATCGCTCCCACGATGATCACCACGATGGCCCTGATCGAAGCGCACGTACCGAGCGCGAAGCTCACCGAGGGCATGACCTGGATCAGCACCGGCCTGGCGGTCGGCGTCGCGGTCGGCTCCTCCGTGACCGGACTCGTCATCGACGCGGCCGGCGCCCAGCGCGGGTACGTCGTCTCGGTCGCGGCGGGAACCGCCGCGGCGGCGGTGGCGTTCGCGGGATACCGCCGGCTGACGAGGCCGGCGCAAGGGGAGGAGCCTTCCACCGATGGTGACGGGGACAGCAGCGCAGAAGCACCGGCGGACCGCATGGCGTAACTGGGCGGGAAACGTGAGCGCCACGCCCGCGCGCGTGGTGACTCCGACCTCGGTCGGAGAGCTCCAGGAGGCGGTCCGCAGGGCCGCCGGGGAAGGCCTGCGGGTGAAGGCGGTGGGCACCGGCCACTCCTTCACCGCGGCGGCGGCGACCGACGGCGTGCTCGTACGCCCCCAGGCCCTGGCCGGGATCCTGTCGGCCGACCGCGCCGCCGGGACGGTCACGGTGGCGGCCGGCACGGCCTTGAAGGACCTCAACCTGGCCCTGGCCGCGCAGGGCCTCTCGCTCACCAACATGGGCGACATCATGGAACAGACGGTGTCGGGCGCCACCAGCACCGGCACGCACGGCACGGGCCGCGACTCGGCCTCCCTCGCCGCCCAGATACGCGCCCTGGAGCTGGTCACGGCCGACGGACGCCTGCTGACGTGCTCCGAGAAGGAGAACCCGGAGGTCTTCGCGGCCGCCCGGCTCGGCATCGGCGCCCTGGGCATCGTCACCTCGCTGACCTTCGCGGTCGAGCCGCTCTTCCTCCTGACCGCCCGTGAGGAGCCCATGGGCTTCGACCGGGTGACCGCCGAGTTCGACCAGCACGTCGCCGAGAACGAGCACTTCGAGTTCTACTGGTTCCCGCACACCGGCAACTGCAACACCAAGCGCAACAACCGCAGCCAGGGCCCGGCCGCCCCGCCCGGCGCCCTGAGCGCCTGGGTCGAGGACGAACTGCTGTCCAACGGGATCTTCCAGGCCGTCAACTCGCTCGGCCGGGCGGTCCCGGCGGCCGTCCCCGCCATCGCCCGGGTGGCCAGCCGCGCCCTGTCGGCGCGCACCTACACGGACATCCCGTACAAGGTGTTCACCAGCCCGCGCCGGGTGCGCTTCGTGGAGATGGAGTACGCCCTCCCGCGCGAGCGGCTGGTCGAGGCGCTGCGGGAACTCAAGACGATGGTCGAGCGCTCCGCGCTGCGGATCAGCTTCCCGGTGGAGGTGCGCACGGCTCCGGCCGACGACATCACCCTGTCCACCGCCTCGGGCCGGGAGACCGCCTACATCGCGGTGCACATGTACCGGGGCACCCCCTACCAGGCCTACTTCACGGCCGCCGAGCGCATCTTCACCGCGCACGGCGGGCGGCCGCACTGGGGCAAGGTGCACACCCGGGACGCGGAGTACCTCGCCGAGGCCTACCCGCGCTTCGCGGAGTTCACCGCGCTGCGCGACCGGCTGGACCCGGACCGGGTGTTCGGCAACGACTACCTGCGGCGCGTGCTCGGGGCCTGAGCCTGCGGCCGGGCGGCCCGGCTCAGGGGGTCCCGCCGGACCCCTGACCGGTGCCGGATCCCGTACCCGTACCCGTGCCCCCGGCGGCGGAGCTCGCGCCCCCGCCGCCGGGGGTCGGGGCGGGCGGGGTGACGGGCCTGGAGGGAGTCGTCCCGCCCGGGGAGACCTCCGGGCCGGGGGTCGCCGGCGGCGTCGGGTTCCCGGAGGGCGTGGTGCCCGGTGCGGGGCTCCGGCCGCCGGAGCCGTGGGGCGCGGAGGGACTGGGCGAGGTCCCGGGCCCGGGGCTCTTGCCGTCCTTGCCGTCCTTGCCGTCCTTGCCGTCCTTGCCGCCGCGCTCGCCGGAACCCCCGCCGTCCCGGTCCTCCCCGGAGGGGGCCGGGCGGTGGTCGGCGGCCTTGCGGGTGCCGGCCGACAGCAGGGTGTCCCCGCCCTTGCTGACCGAGGTGCCGGCGACGGCCTCGTAGGTCCCGAGACCACCGATGGCCAGGGCGAACGCCGCCCCCGAGGCCACCGCGGTGCGCTTCCAGCCCCGTACGCGGGTGCCGTGCACGGTCGCCGCGCCGAACTCCCCCGACGCGGCGGCGTCCTCCGGCGGCGGCTGCGCGGCGCCGGACGGCGGAACCCGACGGGCCCTGGGGCGGGCGGCGCTCTCGCGCAACTGGTCGCCGGTGCGCCGGAAGACGTGCTGGATGACCGGTCCGCCCGCCGTGGCGACGACGCTCACCACGCCGGCGCCGAGGATCGTCCCGTAGACGCCCAGCTTCGAGGCGAGCAGTGCCGCCGCCACGGTCGCCAGGGAGGAACCCGCGATCTGGGCCACGCTCAGATCGAGCCTGCCGCCGCCGGTTCCCTCCGGTTCGGTTGCCCCTGCCGCCTTCTGACCCATCGACATCCCCGGTGTGTCCTGCCTCTCGCGCATCTCCTCTTCCTGCCGTTACTGACAGCTGAGCGAAAGAGATAGTTCCGTTTCTGGGGATTCTGTGAAGCAAGACACCCGAAAACGGACGCGCGCGCAGGTGGGCCCGGCCGATGACCCGATTTCGGGCAGCCCAACTCCCGCCGCCCAGGACAACTTCGGCGGCGCGGCGGTCCACCCAGGTGGCCCGAATGGAGTACTGTGGCGAGCCCTGGGGCCGTCCTTCCTTACGGATGTCCGGACCCGGGAGAGGGGGCCGGCTGATGGAAAAACGGCACTCACGACCGGTGATGCCGCGGTATCGCACGGACTCCTGCTGCGCACAGTAACCATTCGGTCACTGTGCGTGCCCAACAGGTAACCGTGCCATAACGTCGATCAAGGGCGCTTGCCCGACACGCCGGTTTAACACGGCAAGGTTGTGGCAGGCTGCACCCGGGCAGGCCACACTCGACTAGCGGAAGCAGCGACGCACGTGACGTCGGCAGGCACCACCCGGGAGGTCCCCATGCCCGAACTGCGTGTCGTGGCCGTCTCGAATGACGGAACACGACTGGTGCTCAAGGCTGCGGACAGCACGGAGTACACGCTTCCGATCGACGAGCGGCTGCGTGCTGCCGTGCGCAATGACCGCGCACGCCTGAACCAGATCGAGATCGAGGTGGAGAGCCACCTCCGCCCCCGCGACATCCAGGCCCGCATACGGGCCGGTGCCTCCGCGGAGGAGGTCGCGCAACTCGCCGGCATCCCGGTCGACCGGGTCCGCCGCTTCGAGGGTCCCGTCCTGGCCGAGCGCGCCTTCATGGCGGAGCGGGCCCGCAAGACCCCCGTACGCCGTCCCGGCGAGAACACCGGACCGCAGCTCGGCGAGGCCGTGCAGGAACGCCTCGGCCTGCGCGGGGCCGACAAGGACTCCGTCCAGTGGGACTCCTGGCGCCGCGACGACGGCACCTGGGAGGTCCTGCTGGTCTACCGGGTGGCCGCCGAACCGCACTCGGCCAGCTGGACCTACGACCCGCCGCGCCGGCTGGTCGTGGCCGTGGACGACGAGGCGCGCTCGCTGATCGGCGAGTCGGACGATCTGCCGTCGACCCCGGAGCCGAGCTTCCCGTTCGTGCCCCGGATCGCCCGGCTGCCCCGGGACCGGCCGCTGGACCGGGCCCTGGACCGGCAGTTGGAGCGGCAGTTGGAGCGGCCCGACGGCAGGCCCGCCCCCGTACCGGAACCCGAAGAGGAACGGGACACGCTGACCAGCCTGCTGGAGGCGGTTCCGAGCTTCCGGGGGGACCTGGTGGTCCCGGACCGGACCGAGCGTCCCGAACTCCCCGCCGAGGAGCCGGAGAGCGAGGAGCCCCCGGCCGCGGCGGCTTCGGCCGGCGCCGGTTCGGCGTACGCGGACGTACTGATGCCGCGCACGGTGGCGGGCCACCGCGACCGGCTCACCGGGACGACGGACCGGCAGGCCGAGGCCGACGGGGTCCGGCCCGGGCGCCGCGCGGCGGTGCCCAGCTGGGACGAGATCGTCTTCGGCACCCGGCGCAAGAAGCAGGAGTAGCAGAGGCAGCAGGAGCAGCCGCGCCTCGCGGTGGTGCCCCGGGCGGGGTACCACCGCGACGCGCGCGCCGTCCTAGCGGGCCGTGGCGGGTCGCTCCGGTCCGTTACGGGTTCGGGCCGGTGGCCACCGGGCGCTCCGGGTCCGCGGACCACTGCGACCAGCTGCCCGCGTAGAGGGCGGAGTCGAAGCCCGCCACCTCCAGGGCCAGTACCTCGTGCGCCCCGGAGACCCCCGAACCGCAGTACACGCCGAGCTCGGTGTCCTCCGATGCTCCCAGCGCGGCGAACCTGGCGCGCAGTTCGGCGGCCGGCCGCAGCAGCCCGTCCGCGCCGACGTTCTCGGTGGTCGGGGCCGACACCGCGCCCGGGATGTGCCCGCCCACCGGATCGATGGGCTCCACCTCGCCCCGGTAGCGCTCGCCCGCCCGGGCGTCGAGGAGCAGTCCACTGCGGGCCAGCGCCGCGGCCCCGTCCGCTTCCAGCAGTCCCCGCGCGCCAGGGTTTGGCTTGAAATCGCCCTCCTGCGGCGTCGGCGTGTCGGCCGTCACCGCACCGCCCGCGGCCGTCCAGGCGGTCAGCCCTCCGTCCAGAACCCGCACGTCCGGGTGACCCGTCCAGCCCAGCAGCCACCAGGCACGTGCGGCCGCCCAGCCCTGGCCGCCGTCGTACACGACCACCGGCGTGTCCGAGCGGACCCCGGCGCGGCGCATCACCGCGCCGAAGGCCTCCGGGTCCGGCAGCGGATGACGGCCGCCCGACCCCGGCGGACCTGCCAGTTCGCGGTCGAGGTCCACGTACACCGCACCGGGCAGGTGCCCGGCCTCGTACGCGGGGCGCTGGTCGGGGCCGCCCAGCTGCCAGCGGATGTCCAGGAGCACCGGCGGCCGGGAACCGGCCATCTCGCTCATCAGTTCGGAGGAGGAGAGGATCGCAGTCATGGGCTCATCTTCCTCCCCCTGCCGGGTACCCGGGTAACAAGCCCGACATCGGCGGGCCACAGTGATTCGGTCATCTCTGTTCCGTGCCCCGCCCACCCGGCCCGGTCGGGGCGCGCCGGGTGTCGCGGAGTGGAAGCATCAGCGGGGCAAAGGGACACGACGGCAGGAGACGGCTGAGATGACGGCGGCAGCGGGGGCCTCGCAGCGCCCGCCCGGCACACCGTGCTGGGTGAGCCTGATGGTGCACGGGCTCGGGAACACCGAGGACTTCTACGCGGACCTCTTCGGCTGGGAGTACGAGCCGGGCCCGCACCAGCTCGGCCCCTACGTCCGGGCCTTCCTCGACGGCCAGGAGGTGGCGGGGATCGGCGAGATGCCGCCGGACCGGCACCTTCCGGTGGCGTGGACGACGTACTTCGCCACCGACGACGCGGACGCGACGGCGGAGGCGATCCGCTGCTGCGGCGGGACGGTCGCGGTGGGCCCGCTGGACGCGGGGGCGGCGGGCCGGATGGCGATCTGCTCCGACCCGCTGGGCGCGATCTTCGGGATCTGGCAGGCCGGGGCGCACCCCGGGACCCGGGTGCACGGGGTGCCCGGCGCGCCGGTGTGGAACGAGCTGGTCACCCAGGACACCTCGACGGTCGGCAAGTTCTACCAGCACGTCTTCGGGCACGAGGGTGAGCAGCACCCCGACCCGTCGGGGGACTTCGACTACCTGACGCTGCGTCTGGACGGCCGTCCGGTCGCCGCGGTGCACGGCATCGGCCGGTCGCTGCCGCACGACCGGGGGCCGCACTGGATGACGTACTTCGAGGTGGCGGACCCCGACGCGGCAGCCGAGCGGGTGGCCGGGCTGGGCGGCCGGGTCGTCGGGCCGCCCAGGGACGGCGTCCGTGGGCGGGTGGGCGTGGTGGCGGACCCGGAGGGCGCGGTCTTCGCCCTGGTCCGTACGACTGCCGGGCCCTGAGCCGGGGTCCTGGGCCGGGTCCCGGTCCGGGGTCCTAGGCCGGGTCCGGGGCCGTTTCGAGGGGCAGCGGGCCGGGGCGCTTGGCGGTGCGGCCGTCGCCGGAGGACCTGCCGCGCAGGCGGCGGCCCAGCCAGGGGCCGAGGAACCCGGCCGCCCAGCCGAGTTCGGCGGCGACGGCGCTCAGCGCTCCGCGGGGCGGCCCGGGCGGCAGCGGATGCGTCCAGCTGTCGTCGCTGCCCGGCAGACCGAGGGCCTCGGCGAGGGCGGCGGCGATCCGCGCGTGGCCGAGCGGGCTGGCGTGGAGCCGGTCCGTGCTCCACATCCGGGGGTCGGTGGCGGCCGGCACCAGACCGGTTTCGGCCACGGCGACACCGTGGCGCGCGGCGGCTTCGCGGATGCGGGCGTTGAGGTCGAGCACGCGCGGGCGCAGGGGCTTGGCCAGCGGGGCCACCTCGGCCACGTCGGGGAAGGTCACCGTCGCGACCCGGGTTCCGGTGGCCGTGAGCGCGGCGAACATCTCCTCCAGGTGCGCGGCCGTCGCGGCGGCGTCGAACCGGGGCCGGAGCACGTCGTTGACCCCGGCGACGACGGTCGCCACGTCGGGGCGCAGGGCCAGCGCGGGGGCCAGCTGTTCGGCGCGGACCTGACCGGCGAGCCGGCCGCGCACGGCGAGGTTGGCGTAGAGCAGGCCGGGGTGGGCGACCGCGAGGTGGGCGGCGAGCCGGTCGGCGAAGCCGCGCAGGCCGACGGTGTCGTCGCCGTCCCCGAGGCCCTCGGTCTGGCTGTCGCCGAGGGCGACGTACCGCAGGGGTTCACCGTTCGGCACGGACACTCTCCCTCTCCTTCAGGACGGCCGCGATCCGCAGGCACCAGTCCCGGTGTTCCCGTTCGAAGGCCAGGCCGCGCAGGCCGGTGAGGTAACCGCCGATGCGCTCGCCCCGGACCAGGAACTCCGCTTCCTCGACGTCCCCGCGCATGCGCATCAGCAGTCCCGTGAGCAGCTCGATCTTGCCCGCCGAGGCGGCCGCGCGCTCTTCGAGCTGTTCGATCACGGCGGCGGTGGCGACGCGGTCGGCGCTCTGGACCTTGACCAGCAGGTCGTCGCGGATGAAGGAGGGCTTCGACGGGGCGGCGGCGAACTCCTCCAGCTCGGCGCGGCCCGCGTCGGTGACACGGAAGAGGCGCTTGTTCGGCCGGCTCTCCTGGATCACCTGGCGGCCCTCGACCAGCCCGTCCTTCTCCAGCTTGGCGAGCTCGGCGTATAGCTGCTGGGGCAGGGCGTGCCAGAAGTTCGCCACGCCCACGTCGAACGCCTTGGCCAGCTGGTAGCCGCTGTACTCGCCGTCCAGCAGCGCCGCCAGCACCGCATGTCTCAAGGCCATCGCAGCAGCCCCTTCCCTTCCGTCGTCCGCACCGGCATCATACTCAAAAAAGTGACTAGTCATATTCTTGAGTAACGTTGTTACGAGGAGGGGTCATGGAGACTGCCGAACGCTTCCGCGCCGCCGTGGAGAAGCGCGATCTCGGGGCGCTGGAGGACCTGTTCACCGAGGACGTGCGCCTCTACAGCCCGGTGAAGTTCGTCCCCTTCGAGGGCAGGCCGATGGTGCTGGGCCTCTTCGGCGTGCTCCTGCGGGTGTTCGAGGACCTGCGCTACCTGGGCCGGCTGGACGGCGCGGCCGAGACCAGCGCCGACGGCGAGGAGGCCCCCTCGGTGATCCTGCCGTTCCGGGCCGAGGTGGACGGCAAGCAGATCCACGGCATCGACCTGCTCCAGTTCGACGGGGCGGGCCGGATCAAGGAGTTCACGGTGATGGTCCGCCCCCAGTCCGCCGTCCAGACCCTGGGCCGGGCGGTCCTGGCGGGGCTGGTGGCGGACGGCCTGGCGCCCGCGCCGGACTCCGCCCCGGAACCCGGCTCGGAGTCCGGCCCGGCCGCCTGAGGGGCTACCGGCCGAGGGCCCCGCGCACGGTGATCCCGTAGCGCACCCGCAGCCGGCGCAGCTCCCACGCCGACAGCGCGGTCACCGAGAGCGGCGGCCCGGCCAGGAAGAGCAGCCGTACCGACCAGGGGGCGGCCACGGGCGGGCCGTCGAAGACCTGGAGCGCGCACATCGCCCACACCAGGACCGGCGCGAGCAGCGGCGGCAGCACCTCGTGCACGTCGGCGGCCCGGAAGCTGTGGTGGACGCACAGGACGGCCGAGGCGAGGCCGAAGGGCAGGGCGAAGAGGTAGGCGCAGCCGACCAGCAGGCTGATCACCACCCCGGCCGCGCCGAAGGAGTCCAGCCGCATCAGGTCGCCCGCCGGGCCGACGAGGGCGAGGAGCACCGCGGTCCCGAAGAGCGAACCCAGCGCGGCGAGCGGGCCGCGCAGCCGGGCCCGGTAGAAGGCCGGACCCGGCGGCCGGGCGCCCCACACGAAGGCGGCCAGTGCGATCGACACGAGGACCATCAGCAGACCGGCGCTGATCAGCATGTCCAGCAGCTTGTCCTGTACGACGGAGCCGGCCGACTCGCGCAGCGGGTAGGCGTAGAGCAGCCAGGCGGTGGCCACGAAGCCGATGGCGGTCCGGGCGACCTGGGCCCGCTCGATCTGCGGATCCACGGACCGGCCGGCCCGTGTGGGGCGGTAGACCCGGCCCGCGAGCGTGAAGGGCAGCAGCAGGAACCCGGCGCAGCCGCTGCGCCGCCGGTCCCGCGGCCCGGGTGCGGTCCCCCGCGTGTACGTACTCATTCCCTCTCCCCCGTCGTCATGATCATGATCACCGCATCCTAGGGCGCGGGCGGCGGCCCGGGGGCGTGCGGCCGAGAGGCTGAACCTGATCACCCATTGGTCCAGCGGTGATCAACCGGAGCGCATCGGCGCCCGCGCTTGTGTGAAGAGATGACTTCGTAGCGCCCCCTGGCGAGTCGGCTTCACCGAAGGGCAACCGATGCCACGTACTGCGAGGAAACGCCCCGGTGGCGTCCGTCGGCGCGCCCTGGGCACGGCCGGTGTGGTGGCGGCGTACGGGCTCCTGCCCCTGGCCCCTTCGGCCGCGGCCGCGCTGGGGGACGCGGGGGCCGTCGCGCCCGGACCCCGTACGTCCGCCGAGGCCGCCCCTTCGGTTCCGGCGGGACCGGCGGTTCCGGCGGTTCCGGCGGTTCCCTCGGCGGCCGCCTCCGCTTCCACCGCTGCCTCCGCCTCCGCCTCCGCCGAGGAGGGGGCCGGCGACGCGCCGGCTCCCGGGGGTGCCGACCTCGTGGTGGCCGGCGCGCTGTGGGCGGGCGCCCCCGCGAGCCGGGAACAGCGCGAGGGCGGCGGGGCGGCGGCCGCCGCGTCCGACACCTTCGACTACCTCCTGACGGTGACCAACCGGGGACCCTCCACCGCCCGGCAGGTCCGCGTCACCGACCGGCTGCCCGCCTCGCTGGAGTTCGTCGGCTCCCGCGACGGCTGCACCGCGAACGGCCGGACCGTGGTGTGCGGGCCCCTGGACGCCCTCGCGGTGGGCGCGTCCCACAAGTGGGTGATCACCGTCCGGCTGTCGGCCGGCTACCGGGGCGACGGTACGGACATCGTCAACGAGGCGGTCGTCGGCGCCGAGACCTCGGACCCCGACGCGCACAACAACACGGCTTCGATGACGGGTCTGGAGATCCCGCCCGGCCGGCGGGTCGCGGACCTGTCGCTGCGCAAGACCGCGCAGCTGGCCCCGGGACGCAGGGACGTCCGGCCGGGCGAGAAGTTCACGTACCTGATCTCGGTGCGCAACCAGGGTCCCGGGACGGCGCGGCAGGTCGCGGTCACCGACCGGCTGCTGGCCTCGCTGGTCCTGCTCTCCTCCCCCGACGACTGCACGCTGCCCCGGGGCGAGGACCGGCTGGTGGTGTGTCCGCCGCGCGAGCGGCTGGCGGCCGGGGAGACGGCGGAGTTCCGGATCACCGTGCGCGTGGTGGCCGGGGGCGGCCGGGCCCATCCGCCGGGGGGCGGCTGCGTCCCCGTGGAGAACGTCGCCCGGGTCACCTCGGCGAGCGTCGACCCCGACCCCTCGGACAACGCCAACCCGCCGGGGACGACGGGTCCGGGCGGGGGCCGGCTGTGCCTGGTGTCCGACCGGGACGAGGACCACCACCACGGCGGGGACCACGGCCACGGCGACGACCACGACGACGGCCACCACGGCGACGACCACGGGCGTGGGGACCACGGCGAGGACCACGGACGCGACGACCACGGACGCGAGGACCACGGGCGGGACGACCACGGGCGCGACGACCACCACGGCAAGGACCACCACGGCGGCCGCGGCGACCTGGCCGACTCCGGCGCCCGGGTGCCGCAATGGCTGCTGTGGCTCTCGGCCTCCCTCGTCGCCGGCGGAGCGGTCCTGCGGACGGCCTTCCGCGCGCGGTCCTGAGCGGCGGGCCGCCACGGCTCCCGTGGCGGCCCGCCCACCGGGGGGGGCATCGGCATCGGCATCGGCCATCGGCCGTCGCACAGCGGAAAGACGAGGAACGTTCCGGTATGACCATGCCCTGGAGTGCCCGGTGGCGCAGGGCCGCCACCCCCTTGCTGTGCGCGGCCGCACTGCTCCTGCCGTCACCGGCCGCCGCGACGACCGGCCGCGCGGAGGTCCGGGCCGACGGCCCTGGAACGGCAAGGGCAACGGCAACGGCAACGGGACCGGGAACGCGGGCGCTGGCCTTCCCCGTCAACGAGACCTTCGACAGCTCCACCAACCTGGGCACCACCAGCGGCAACGCGACGTACCCCGGCGGCGGCTGGCTCAGGCTGACCTCGACGAGCTCCTCCCAGGCCGGGACCTGGAAGATGAAGGACTCCTTCCCCTCCAGCCTCGGCATCGTCGCCGAGTTCAGCTACGCCACCTACGGAGGCACCGCCTTCGAGGGCAAGCGTGGTGACGGCCTGTCCTTCTACCTCACCGACGGATCGGCGGCCGACGGCACCGGCCCCTCCGGCGGCAGCCTCGGCTACGCCTGCTCGGGCCTGGTGAACCGCTGCACGAGCTCGGGCGTCCCCGGCGCCTACCTCGGCGTCGGCCTGGACGAGTTCGGCAACTTCTCCTCCGGCACGGTCGGCAACGGCGGTCCGGGAGCCCAGTCCAACAAGATCGTGGTGCGCGGCGGCGGGAACGGCACCTCGGGCTACCGCTACGCCACGGCCGCGGACGGCCCGGGCTCCACCGTGGAGACCGGCAGCCGCGCCAAGGAGCGCAAGGTCCGGATCTCCCTGCTGCCCAGCGGTACCAAGATGCTGCTGTCGGTCTGGTCGGACAGCGGACCGGGCACGGCGATGAACCTGCTCGTCACCGATTACGACGTCACCGCCATCGCCAACCAGCCTGCCCTGCCCGCCACCCTCAAGGTCGGCTTCTCCGCGGGCACCGGCGGCGCGACGAACAACCACGAGATCGACGACCTCCAGATCAACGTGCCCGCCGATCTCGGCATCACCAAGTCCGGTTCCCCCACGCCGGTTCCGGCGGGCGGCGGACCGGTCACCTACACGGTCACCGTCACCAACAGCCAGGCCAACGAGGTGACCGGAGCCGCCGTGCGCGACAGCGTGCCCGGGCTGACCGACGTCACCTGGACCTGCCGGGCCGGGACCGGCGGCACCTGCGGCAAGGCCTCGGGCAGCGGCAACACCCTCGACACCACCGCCGACTTCAAACGCGGCGGGAGCGTCACCTACACCCTCACCGGCACGGCCCCCGCCCAGCCCACCGCGCTGAGCAACACCGCCACCGTGACCGCCCCCGCAGACCGCACCGACACCAACCCCGCCGACAACACCGCCACCGCCCCCGACATCGTGGTGACGGCCCGCGCCGACGTGGCCGCCGAGAAGGAGGCGCTGGGGTCCGGCCCGGTCGTCCCGGGCCAGGAGTTCGAGTACCGCATCACCGCCCGCAACCTCGGCCCCTCCAGCACCCCCACGGTGCTGGTCTCCGACACCCTGCCCGCCCCGCTGCGGTTCGTGTCCTCCTCCTCCGGCTGCACCGCCGACGGGCAACGGCTGTCGTGCCCGGTGCGGGGCCCGCTGACGCCCGGGGCCACCGGAGCCTGGACGGTGCGCGTCCGGCTCGACCCGGCCTACGAGGGCGACGGTTCGGACCTGGGCAACGTCGCGTCCGTCCGGCACCCCGTCCCCGACCCGCAGCCCGCGAACAACACCAGTGCGGCCGTGGCGCCCCCGAGCGGAGTGGCCGCCGCGCAGGCCGACCTCGCGCTCACCAAGACCGCCCAGAACCGTACGCCGGTCGCGCCGGGCGAGACCTTCACCTACACGGTGACCGTGCGCAACGCGGGCCCGTCCGTGGCCCGGAAGGTCTCCGTCGGGGACCCGCTGCCGCCGTCGCTGGCCTTCGTCTCCTCCGCCGACGGCTGCACCGCCACCGGCCGGGACGTGACCTGCGGGACCGAAGCCGCCATGGACCCGGGCGCCAGCCGCTCGTGGACCTTCACCGTCCGCCTCGACCCGGCGTACACCGGCGACGGCACGGCGCTGCGGAACACCGCGACCGCCCGCGCGGTCACCGCCGACCCGAACCCGCTCGACAACAGCGGCTCCGCCGGAGTGCCGGGGGGCCGGACCCGGCCGCCGAGCGCCGACATCGAGCTCGCCAAGCGCGCCGCCGCGGGCTGACCCGGACGCTCCCGCACCCCTTCCCCCCGACTCCCGTACAGCGCTCTGTACGGTCCTCGCACGCACGAAACGGAAACGATGCGCGATGACGACGACACCACGCCGGCGGCCGGCGGTGCGGGCCCTGGCCCCGCTGCTCTGCGCCGCGGCTCTGTGGGCCGGGCCGGTCCCGGCGGCCGCCGCCGCCCCGCCGGAACGGGGACACGCGGTCGAGGTGACGGCGCGGCACGCCAAGGCCCCCGGTGACCTGATCACGTACACCCTCACCGCGAAGAACAAGGGTCCTTCGGTGGCCCGGAACGTCACCGCGACGGACAGGCTCCCCGACGGGATCTCCTTCGTGGGCTCCTCGGACAGCTGCACGGCCGTCGGCCAGACCGTCACCTGCGGGCCCGAGCCCCAGCTGGCGGCCGGGCAGAGCCGGAGCTGGAGCTTCCAGGCCCGGCTGAGCCCCTCCTACCAGGGCGACGGTTCCGACCTCGGCAACAGCGCGAACGGCACCTCGGACGCCACCGATCCCGACCCCGCCAACAACAAGCCCGATCCGGTGCTGCCCCCGGGGCCGTTCGATCCGGTCTCCGACCTGGCCACCGTCAAGACCCCGCTGGGCGCGGGGCCGACGGTGCCCGGCCAGGAGTACGAGTACGAGCTCCGCACGTCCAACAAGGGCCCCTCCGACGCGCGCAACGTCGTGGTCAACGACACCCTGCCGGACGGGCTGACCTTCGTGTCCTCCGCCGATCCGTGCTCGGTGTCCGGGCGGACCGTCACCTGCGGTCCGCTGGCGCGGCTCGTGCCGGGCGCCGAGGTGGTGTGGACGTTCAAGGTGAAGCTGGACGCCGCCTACTCCGGTGACGGCAGCGACCTGCGCAACACCGCGACCTCGGCCTCCGCGTCCAAGGACCCGGTGCCCGCCGACAACACCTCGCACGCCGTGCTGCCGCCGGGCGGGGTCACCGCCCCGCAGGCCGACGTGTGGACGACGAAGCGGCCGGCCAACGACACCCCGATCGCCCCCGGGCAGACCTTCGAGTACGTGGTCACCGCGCACAACGACGGCCCCTCGCGGGCGGTCGACACCGCCGTCGCCGACCGGCTGCCCGCGCAGCTCTCCTTCGTCGGCTCCCCCGACAGGTGCACCGCGACCGACGGTACGGTCCACTGCGGCCCGGTCGGCGTACTGGAGCCCGGGGCGTCCCGCACCTGGCGGTTCACCGTCCGCCTCGACAGCGGCTACACCGGCAACGGCTCCGACATCCGCAACACGGCCACCGCCACCGCGACGACCAAGGACCCCCGGCCGGAGAACAACACGAGCAGCCCGGCGGGCCTGCCCGGCAGCACCGTCAACAAGCCGACCGCGGACCTGTCGGTGACCAAGGAGGCCGTCGGCACCCGGCCGCCGGTGCCGGGCGAGAGCTTCGACTACCGCATCCGGGTCACCAACCACGGCCCGTCCGCGGACGCGTTCAACGTCAAGCTCACCGACAACCTCCCCGAGGGCCTCTCGTACGTGGCCTCCTCGCCCGCGGGCTGCACCGTCGCCGGCCACCTGGTGTCGTGCAAGCGGACGACCCCGCTCAGGGTTGGCGAGAGCGTCGAGTACCTGCTCACCGTCAAGGTGGACCCCGCCTACGGCGGCGACGGCAGCGACCTGCGCAACACCGCGCAGGTGACGGCCGACAACATCGACCCGGCGAGCGAGAACGACCAGAGCACGGCGACCGTCCCCGGCGGCCACGTCACGGACCCGGCGGCGGACCTCGCCCTCACCAAGAAGGCCGTCCAGACCACCCCCGTGGCCCCGGGCGAGACCTTCGACTACGCCCTGACGGTCACCAACAACGGCCCCTCGCAGGCCGAACAGGTCACCGTGACGGACACCCTGCCCACCGCGCTGAGCTTCGTCTCGGGCGACGCCGCGTGCGCCTCCGGCCGGACCGTCACCTGCGGCCCGCTGCCGCGCCTCGCCCCGGGGGCCTCGGTCACCTGGGTGATCAAGGTGAAGCTGGATCCCGAGTACACCGGCAACGGCTCCGACATCCGCAACACGGCCACCGTCGACGCCCTGACCCACGACCCCAGGCCGGAGAACAACACGAGCGCCCCGGCCGGCCCGCCCGGCGGCACGGTCAAGTCCCCGACGGCCGACCTGGAGGTGGGCAAGACGACCCCCTGACCCCATGACCCCCTGACGCCGGCCGGCGGAGCCCCAGCCTCCGCCGGCCTTTCCCTGCCCGGGGACCCGCGTCAGGTGTGGTTGACCGGGAGGACGTCCGGGGAGAGGGTGCCGGCCCGGGCGGCGGCGCTCGTCATGCGCTTGCGGTGGTGGCGGCGGCAGAGGACCTCGTAGCCGATCTCCCCCGCCGGGCGGTTGACGTCGCCGACCACGACCTGGGCGCCCTCGACCACCATCTCGCCGTCTATCGTCCGGGCGTTGTGGGTGGCGCGAGCCCCGCACCAGCACAGGGCCTCCACCTGGAGCTGCTCGATCCGGTCCGCCAGCTCGATCAGGCGCTGGGAGCCGGGGAACAGCTTCGTGCGGAAGTCCGTCGTGATGCCGAAGGCGAAGACGTCCATGCCGAGGTCGTCCACGATGCGCGCGAGCTGGTCGATCTGCTCCGGGGCGAGGAACTGGGCCTCGTCCACGATCACGTAGTCCGCCTTCGCGCCCTTGGAGAGGTGGGCGACGAGGTAGGCGTACAGGTCCATGCCCTCGCCGGCCTCGACCGCCTCCGTCACCAGCCCCAGGCGGGAGGACAGCTTGCCCTCGCCCGCACGGTCGTCACGGGTGAAGATCACGCCCTCCAGACCGCGGGCCGAGCGGTTGTGTCCGATCTGGAGAGCGAGGGTCTTCTTTCTTGGCCATCCACCAACTCACGCTAGGGTCATCCCATGACACTGCGCGTCCTGGGTTCCTTGCGGCTCTCCGTCGACACCGACGATTCCACGGCGATACCCCGCCAGAAGGAGCACGTACAGCACTGGGTGGAGGCGCCGGGACGGGACGCTCGAATCGTCGCCTGGGCTACGGACACCGACGTGTCCGGCGGACTCCACCCCTTCAAGCGCCCCGACCTCGGCAAGTGGTTCGACGATGAGCACAAGGGCCTCTGGGACGCGCTCTGCGTCATGAAGATCGACCGGCTGAGTCGCCGGGTCGCCCACTTCAGCGAGATCGTCCAGTGGTGCCAGGAGAACGGCAAGATCATCGTGTCGACCCAGGAGGGGATCGACATGTCCACCCCCATGGGCAAGATGTTCGCCCAGATCCTCGCCGTCTTCGCCGAGGGAGAGTTGGACACGATCCGATCCCGGGCACTCGACGCCGTACAGACCCGCCTCGCCTCCGGCATGTGGGTGGCCGGCCTCCCGCCCTTCGGCTACGAGATCGTCCAGGTAGGCAAGGGGAAGCGACTCGAAGCACTCCCCCACTACATGGAGCTCGCCCAGGAGATCGCGAAGAAGATCCTGGACGGCGAGAGCCTGCGCTCCATCTCAAAGGAACTCGCCACCAGGGGCGAGCCCACGTGGCTCTCGCAGATCCAGCCCAACAGCAAGCGGGCGCAGGAGAGCCAGTGGTCGAACTCCTCCATCCGGGGCATGATGCTCAACCCCAAGATCGCCGGGCTCTACACCTACAAGGGTGAGATCGTCGAGGACGACGCCGGCAATCCGCGCATGATCACGGACACTCCCCTTCTTGACCTCGCCACCTGGAACAAGGTGGTCCTGAAACTGGCGGACAACCGCGCCTTCGGACCCAAGGTCACCAAGAGCCAGGCCATGCTGGTCGGAGTGGCCACGTGCGGCTCCTGTGGCGGTCCGCTGACGAAGGCCGTTTTCACCAACCGCAAGCCCGCCAAGGGGGACCGCCCGGCAAAGGAGTGGCACTACTCCCGGTACAAGTGCAGCCGGCACAAGGTTCAGGGCACATGCGAGAGCGCCGCGGCCGTGGACTCGGCGGAGCTCGAAGGCGAACTCACCAAGGTGTTCCTGGAGCACATGGGTCATCTCCCCGAGGCACGAGAGGTGGCAGCCGACCTGTACGACCCGTCCAGCGACATCACGGCCACGCAGGCGCGCCTCGACCGGCTGAAGGCCGACTTCGGAGCGGGAAAATACGACGCCCCGGAGAAGGAAGAGGTCTACTGGTCGCTGCTCAACTCGCAGTCCGCGAAGCTGTCACGGCTTCGCGCCCAGCTCGCGGAGTATGAGGAGCAGCGCGGAAATTTCGCTCTGACCGGCCGCACCTTCGCGGACATCTGGAACTCGCGGGACGACGAGGGCAAGCAGCTCTTCCTCCGAGAACACCAGGTGGGCGTCAAGGTCTATCGCGATCCGATCCCGGGCAAGGCGTTCGGGTTCATGGTGCAGCTGGGCGACGTCCGGCGGATGGCCCAGGCAGTACATGTCGAGTTGACCGACGATGTCGCCCACGGGGTCGTCACGCACAATCTGCCGACGCAGCAGCACGTAGCGAGTCAGCAACTGGACGAGCGGCGGCTCCAGATCGGGCTGGATGTCATTGACGCCATTGAGGCATCGCTTCGACTTGCCGAGGAGTCGGCGACGTAGACAGCCGTGACACATACAGAAGCCGTAGCCCTCGCGAATGCGGGGCTACGGCTTGCCTTCGAGGGATGGTGTCGACGTACGCATCGAGGCGCCCAGGCAGGTACGAACAATCAGGCTCTGGCACCGACCTTATGACGGTTGAAACCCGTGCGCGGATTGTGGCTACGGCTTAGGGGCGCGGGCATGGAGCCCCCTTCCCTGCGCCAGATACCCACCCGGACTCTCCACAGGCCGGGGCAGCGCATAGTCCTGCTCGTGGTGGGGAGTCTGTTTGCGCTGATGGGTGCTGGGATGCTGATCAGCGGGGACCCCGCAGATCCCGCCAGTGCGGTGCTCTTCGCCGTGATTGCGGCGGGCGGCGTGTGGACTGCCTTCCGCAGTAGTGTCATGGGAGTGCAGATCGACTCTATGGGTCTGACCGAGCGTGGCCTGAGGCGCTCAAACGTCGTTCCCTGGTGTACGGTCGGCGCGGTGCCCCCCCGGTGATGGTTCCGGCCTGGCCCCGACGGAGGCCCCAGGACTGGTCCTCAGGGACGGTGAGAGGGTGGGGCTCGGGGCGCTCGCCTCGTACTCCCATGCTGCAGTCGAGGCCGACTTCACCTTGATCAAATCCCTGCACGCCACCCACGTCACGGACTGCCCCAACTGCGCGTGAGTCCTGGGGCAGAGTCGTCGGCGAGTCAGCACTTTGCCGCAGTCGCGTGCACGACGGCCCCCGCCCGACGGACCGCTCCGATGCCAGGGCGGTGCGGTATCCAAGCAAACGTGCCAGCATCACAAGATCGGCGACAGCGCCGGCACACGTCAACGCCGACAGACGGCGACAAACCATATCCAGGTCACCCCTGCTTGCCGCCGCGCTCCTGTTCCTTCTGCAGGCGCTTGATCTCGCGGCTGAGGTGTCGGCGGGCCCTGCTCAAGTCACCGACGGCATTCCCAGCACCTTGGCCATTCGAAGCGACGTACTTCACTATGATGTTGCGGCGGCAATCGGTCGTCTCGATCACGTCGAACCCGCACGGCCGCCACGCCGATCCGCCGGTGGGATTCACAGTCTCCCTTGCCGCGGGTGGCTGGCCTGGATCCCACCCGGAAGAGCCGAATCCGCCGTCGCCGGCCGCCGCGCAGCGACTCTCCCCTGGGGTTCGCGACCCTCATGGCGCCAGTCGTAGAACGTCGACCGCGCGATAGGCAGCTCGGAGGAGAGCTCGTCGACGGTCAGCTCGTCTCCGGGGCGGCGGACGGCGGGAGCCCTGCGGGTACCGGCCTCGGCCGGGTGCGTCAGGGCAGGCGGTATCGAGGGAAGTCGCAACGGTGGGAATCCTTTCGGCATGGCACATGAGGACGCGCATGCGGGGAGAGAAGACGCGACCGCTCGACCGGAGGCAGTCGCCGAGTACTCCCACAACCATCCGGAGAATTCCCGGTTTGGCTGACCGGGGATCGTCTGCTATAAGACCCAGCGCAGGCCCCACGGACTCCATGGGCGAGTTCCTCGACGAGGGCTCGCGAGGATGCATCGAGGGCTCGATCGTCCGAATTGACCCGCATTTTGGCATTCTCAGATCCACTGCCCAATGAAGCGCGGTAGCGCTCGCACAATTCAACCCAGGAGGCAGTCCACTCCAGCCGCCTGCAGAGAAAATGCAGGTCAGGGGCATTCGACGAGCCCTCGTCGAGGGCTCGCGAGGAATACGCGTCTGGATCTAGGATCTAGGATCCTGGATCATTCCTTACGGGGCGCGAGGCGCCGACGTCGCACATCGCCCCTGAGTCAGCAATCTGCCCGCCCCTTGGTCAACGCCGGACTATTTGGCAACCAAGGTTCTGGCCTTACGGGTATGGCCATCCACCACACCCCTTAGATCTCGTAACACGATCATGAGTCGGGCTTGTTGAGGCGTCGCCAGCAGATGAGACTGCAGGCAAGGGAGACGAAGGCGTCGTGGAGTTCGGTGCGGCGTTCCCATCGGACGGCGAGTCGTTTGAACTGGTGGAGCAGCGCGAAGGTCTGCTCGACGACGTAGCGGAGCTTGCCCATGCCCTTGATGTTCGGTGACCCCTTGCGGGAGATGACCGGCAGGATCCGGCGTTTGCGCAGCTCATCGCGGTTGGGGTTGGAGTCGTAGCCCTTGTCTCCGAGCAGGGCCTCGGGCCTCCGGCGGGGACGGCCGGGGCGACCTGCCACCGGTGGGATTCCGTCGACCAGGGCGAGGGTCTGGGTGACGTCGTTGACGTTCGCCCCCGTCGTGATGACCCGGAGCGGGGTGCCTCGTCCGTCGCAGATCAGGTGGTGTTTGCTGCCCGTCTTCCGCCGGTCGACCGGCGACGGACCGGTGTCGGAGCCCCCTTTTTCGCACGGATGTGAGAGCCGTCCACGCACGCCCTCGACCAGTCGAGCCGGCCGGCCGCGTTCAGCTCGGCGAGCAGGATCCGGTGCAGCTGGTCGAAGACCCCGGCCTGCTGCCACCGTTCCAGGCGCCGCCAGCAGGTCTGTCCCGAGCCGAACCCCAGCTCAGGCGGCAGGAGTTGCCAGGCGATGTCATTGCAGAGCACGTACAGGATGCCCTGCAGACACAATCGGTCTGCCACCGGCCGCGGCCCTGGCGACCTCGTCGGCCAGGGCGGCAGCAGCGGCTCGATCAGTGCCCACAAGTCGTCGTCCACGATCCACGGCCGAGTGCTCACAACATCTCGAACGGCCGAATCGTCACACCGGTCACGGCTGACCAGGGCATCTCATCAAGATCCTGTTACGAGCTCTACGGATCTCGCTGGCGGTGCTCTGGGCGACATCCAGCCGCTCCATGACCGTGGTCAGCGGCACGGCCTCGTGATCACCCATCAGCCCACTCGTCGTGCCTGGGTTTACCAGCATCCGAGACCAGGTGGCGATCAACAACAACGTCCGAGGGCCCGATCTACCAGCCGAGCGTGGGAGAGCGGCAAGATCGAATGCCCGATCTCGCCTCTGTTACAAATGTCCGCCTTGCAGCGCCCATCCGACATCAGTGCTGGATCATGGCTTGATGGAGATCGCCGAACTCGTCTTGAAGTACGTACAGGCCCTGGTGTGGCCGAGCGTCACCGTCGGCTGTGTGTGGGTACTTCGGCATCAGATAGCCGAGGCGCTCAAGCGCATGAGCCGCGTCGAAACGCCAGCGGGCTCGATCGAGTTCGCCGCCGCCGCGCGTCATGCCCTGGACGAGGCGGAGGAGCTGACAGCGGCTACTACTCAGCCAGAGGGCGTCCAGCCAGAGGACGGAGCTCCCGCAGGCCACAGCCCTGAGGGCACATCTGGCACCATCGTGAACCCCAGGCGCTTCAGGGAAGCTCGGCACATGGCGGACGCGTCGCCAGTCGGCGCCATCGTGTCTGCCTGGAACGAACTGGAGCGTGTGGCTTGGGCGCTGATCAACCAGCATCCGGAACTTATGCCCGAGCCCGTTCACCGAGGGATGGCTCCACGGGTGCTCGACTGGAGGAACATGTTCCAGGCGCTGGGAGTCTCCCCCGAAGGACTCAGCCTGTACCGACGTCTCCGCGAACTGCGCAACCAAGCTGTACATGGCAAACTCGCGGCTGACGTCGGCCCCGCGGCGGCGCGTGACTTCGTCGAGAGCTGCCTTCTACTCGCGCGGGAACTGGAACAGCTTGCCCCTTGATGAGGGCCGCCACGGCTCCGCAGTATCCGCAACACACCGATCAAAGTGTTGAAAAGAGAAGCCCCCGCCCCTTGACCGGCGGCCGACTGTCCACGGGTGTCGCGGGTTCTTGAAGACAGGGAGCGTTGACACACAGGCGACCACCGTGTCCTCAGCCTCTGTCGGACGGACGCGAGTAGTGCTCAGGCAGCGAAGGAGCGAGTCGGCGCAAGTCGCTCCAGCGCGGCGACCTGACGAGATCGGCGGCCCTCTTCATGGTCGCGTGGCTGGCCACATCCGTGGTCATCTCGCCAGTGCCTCGGTCCATAGCGGTAACGTGCAGCAGACCATTGGTATCCAGATCAGCACGAACCTCAATCCGAGGGATACCGCCAGGGCTGAGCCCGAGTGGCAAGGTGAGAACCGCCAGAGTCCTGTTCCGCGCCGGATCGTCCTCCTCTCCTTCGACGAAGTGGAGGATGGCTGTCGACTGATTGTCAACGTACGTCGAGAGGAATTCGCTACGTTTCACCGGCAGCGTGGTGTTCCGCTCGATCAGCCTCACCACGACCTCCCCCTGAACCTCGACTCCGATCGATGAGGAACAGGCGTCCAGGAGGAACACGTCTTTCTGAGCTCCGGACAGCACGCCGGCCTGGAGCGCGGCTCCGGTGACAACCCCCTCCGGGATCAAGCCACGGTAGGGTTCCCGGTTACCCGCAAGTCGGCGGACCAGTTCCCCCACCGCCGGCATCCGAGTGGCACCGCCCGTCAGGATGACCCGGTCGATGTCGGAGAGCGTGATCCCGGCGTCTCTGACGGCCTGATCGACAGGTCGCCGACAGCGCTCCAGTAGATCCTGGGTGAATGCCTCGAACTCCTCACGGGTCAGCTGTTCATCAAGGTGCAGCGGTCCCTGGGGACCAGCAGCAAGGTAGGGCAGTCGGAGGGACGCAGTGCGTGTCACGGATAGTTCGGTCTTCGCCGTCTCCGCTGCTTCCTGCAATCGTTGCATTGCCGAGGCGTCTGCAGATATGTCGACTCCGTACCGCTCCCGCATACGGCTCGCGATGTGGTTGACGATCCGCAGGTCCCAGTCGTCGCCGCCGAGGTGGTTGTCGCCTGCGGTCGCCTTCACATCCACGACGTTGTCGGAGACCTCTATGAGCGAGACGTCGAGTGTGCCCCCGCCGAGATCGAAGATCAGTACAGTGCTCTCGTCCCGGTTCAGGCCGTATGTCATTGCCGCAGCCGTGGGTTCGTTGACCATCCGGATGACATCGAGTCCCGCCTCTTTGCCAGCCCTGACCAATGCCGCCCGCTGGTCCAGCCCGAAGTTCGCAGGAACCGTCAGCACCGCCGCACCGAGCGGCCCTCCGAGGTAGGCCTCGGCATCCTCCCGTAGACGGGTGAGGACCAGCCGCGCGGCATCCTCTGCCGTCAGCCGCACCCCGCGGCGTGTGAGACTCCAGTCAGTGCCCAGCTTCAGCTTCACGGACCGGACAGTGAAATCAGGGTTGGTGATGGCCTGCCGCTTCGCGGCCGCGCCCACCAGAATCGTCCCTTCGGAAGTGACGGCCACGAGGCTAGGCGTGGTGAACGCTCCCTCCGCGTTGGGGATCAAGCGGACGTCTTCACCCTCGAAAACACCGATCGCCGAGTTCGTCGTACCGAAGTCGATGCCTACGAACGGGCGAGCGGGGGCCTCCGACCGAGACCGCCCCGGGCCGGCCGGGCCCTGTTGTACGGGGATCTCGCCAAGCCCGCGGCCATGCCACAGCTTCAGTGCGCGCCTAGCGACGTCGCGGTCCCTATCAGCGACAAGCCCGAGAAGCCCAGCTCGCGCCGCGTCCCTGGTCGGCCCATGCACGCTGCCGAGCAACCGTTCGACCAGATGCAAGGAGCCTACGCGCTTCCATGCCTCGGCCTCGCGCATGGCTGACCGCATCTCGGCCAGCCGGTCAATATCTCTGCGGCGGGGGCTGCGAGCCACGTAGATCGTGCCTTGCGCGCTATCGACGCTAAGCGTCGGTGTCTGGCCAGCGATTCGGTGGCGGACCTGCTCGTGGACGTAGGTGTAGAGCTCATCGACGGACACGAGCCCGTCGCCGTCCAGATCCGCGGACCCGTCACGCAACCCATTCACCACGGCCGAAGTGAAGACAGAGGGCTCGGCGGGCGTGCGGCGGCTGTAGCGGACGTCCCAATCACCCTCATGCGCATACTGCAGGGCCGTGGAGGCCGTGAGTACGACGCGGCCATTGCCCGCGAAGGGCTCCGCAACATCAATGGTGGGCACACCACTGTCGCGGCGTCGCCCGTTCAGGGCGAAGGCTCCGCTGTAGCAGCAGTCGAGGAAGACGACGATACTCCGGCAACGGCTCTCACTCATCCAGTTGCCGACCACATCTGCGGAGACGGCTGTGGCCCCGGGATAGTCGCGCTCGGTATCACCCATGACGAAGTACAGCCGGTTACGCAAGTCCTTCCAGCCATGCAGCGACAGGTGGACGAGAAGGAGGTCGTCGGGCTTTGCCCCGGCGAAGAAGGACTCCAAGGCGCGCATCGCGGTGCGCTGCTGGACGTCAACGAGCACGTCGACGTCGAATCCGCCGATCTGCGGATCGCCGAGGACTTTGGTGAGCGCCTCCGCATCGGCGATGGCTGCCGGGAGCGTGGCGAAATGGTCATCTTCGTAGTGACTGTTCGCGATGATCAGGGCACGCTTCGCCACGATTGTTCACCCCTGGTGGCGTCGAAGGAACTCCTCCAAGGCGTGCCGCCGCATCTCGTCAGAGGACGTGGAGAGCTCGATCTCGTCGCCACCGATCTGGATACGAATCGTGCCGGACCGGCGACGGTTCAGCCAATCCTGCGCCAGCCCAACAAGCACTGGGAGCAACGCGCCACTGCCGCCCAGGCCAACCAGGAGGGTACCCAGCTCCACGGTGCCAGAGCTGCGGGCGCCGGGCGGCACTTGGAGAGAAGCAGGGACACGGTCGATGCTTACCAGGTCCAGGTGGCTCAGTTCGGCCAGCAGGTACTGGAGCTCCTCCTCGATGTAGTCCCCATCGTCCTGCCCAGTGTCGAGAATCAGCCCGACGAGAATTCCCCCTGCTGCCACAACGCCTCCCCGTTCGTGCATGCAGAGGCCAACTTTATACGTTCAAGCCGAAGTTGGCGCGGGAGAACGCGCGGACTCAGTCGCCGAACCTTGCGCCCGAGAAGCGTGTCACCTTCCTGCACGAGCCCGCGCTGAGGGCCCGCGAGTAGAACACAACCAGCGGCAGCGTTCGGGCCGTCAGTCGCGCCACCTCACTTGGAAGATCTTGGGAGGCGATGACCGCCGCCCGACGGCTGGCCGACCACCCCGGAGCCGGTCCCCGTACGGAGGAAGGACCGCCTCCGTACAGGCCTTCCAGCGTCACAGACCGGTCACAGCGCCCACACAGCCACCCGAACCCCGCCAACATGGCGCGATGCGCACACACCGCACCATCACCTTCCTGGCTGCCGCGAGCGCCTTCGCTCTCACCGCGTGCAATCCTCAGGTCGCCGACAGCGGAAAGCCCTCAACGCCGGTCACTCCAGCAGCCACCCCTACGACGTCCAGTTCTGCTCCCTCCGCCAAGACGGCTGCTCTGCCCAACCTCGTGGGCAAGGGCCTCCAGACGGCCCAGGACGAAGCGCAGCGGGCAGGGTTCTTCGTCCTCACGTCACACGACGCCTGGGGCGTGAGCGGTTCCAGGCACTCGACCGGAACTGGAGGTCTGCAGCCAGACCCCCGGAGCGGGCGCGGGCCTCGACACCAAGACCGCCGTGGACTTCGGCGCGGTCAAGCTGGAAGAAACCTGCCCCGCCACAGACGCGCCCGCCCCGAAGCCGGCCGGCGACGTCATGCCGAACTTCGTCGGCCAGGGTATGAAGGCCGTCCGCTCCGCGCTCCCGGCCAACGCGAGCATCACCGTGAAGGACGCGGTGCAGAGCCGCATGGTCCTCCAGGAGTCGAACTGGAAGGTCTGCACCCAGGACCCGAAGTCCGGTGCAGCGCTCACCGGCCAGCCCTTGGCCTTCACCGCCGCCAAGACCGAGGAAGCCTGTCCCTAGCTCTCCGCATCGCCCGGCTTCACGCCCTCGCCCTCGGCTCCCTGGGGACAGGGGTTAGTCGCAGCCTCTGGCCACGCCTGTGGGGTAGCAGGGCCATACCGTTTCCCGAGAACGGCGGAAGCCATGGGCGACCAGTCGTGGGCCTCAGCCATTCGTGCAGGTCAGGGGTGCATCGTCCCAGTACACGCCAGGTGCCTTCTAAGCACTTGGCCGGCAGACTCAGCCGTTCCCGGCGTCGCGCACCCGACCAGGAACGCTCATGTGGCGGTCTATCAGGTGTGATTGACGGGGAGGACGTCCGGGGAGAGGGCTCCGGCCTGGGCCGAACCGCTGGTCATGCGGCGGCGGTGGTGCCGGCGGCAGAGGACCTCGTAGCCGATCTCCCCGGCCGGGCGGTTCACGTCACCGACCACGACCTGGGCGCCCTCGACCACCATCTCCCCGGCGACGGTGCGGGCGTTGTGGGTGGCGCGGGCTCCACACCAGCACAGGGCCTCCACCTGGAGCTGCTCGACACGGTCCGCCAGCTCGATCAGACGCTGGGAACCCGGGAAGAGCTTCGTGCGGAAGTCCGTGGTGATGCCGAAGGCGAAGACGTCCATGTCGAGGTCGTCCACGATGCGTGCCAGCTGGTCGATCTGCTCGGGCGCGAGGAACTGGGCCTCGTCCACGATTACGTAGTCCGCCTTGCCGCCCTGTGAGAGCTGGTTCACAAGGTACGCGTACAGGTCCATGCCCTCGGTGGCCTCGACCGCCTCCGTGACCAGGCCCAGGCGCGAGGAGAGCTTGCCCTCGCCCGCACGGTCGTCGCGCGTGAAGATCACGCCCTGGAGCCCGCGGGCCGACCGGTTGTGTCCGATCTGGAGCGCCAAAGTACTCTTCCCGCAATCCATGGTGCCGGAGAAAAATACCAATTCGGACATCAGAGGAGGGTGACCTTTCGGGGCGGGCAGACCGTGGGGCAGCGGTGACCGGCGACCCCTGCGTGAGATGGCGGATTCCCCAGCGAGTTGGTGCTCTTTCCGCAGTCCATCGTTCCGGAGAAGAACACCAGCTCGGGCATGGGAAGTACGGGACCTTTCAGGTCGGGGCGGCAGGGGGGGTGGGGCGGGATGGGGCGGGGGTGGTCAGGTGCGGACTTCGAGGAGCGGCACCAGTTGTTCGGCCGCCGTCATGGAGCCGTGCATGCCGACGAGCGCCGATTCGTTGGGCTCGTTGCGCGACGCGGTGATCGCCACGTCGGCCTGGGCGGCGGCGATCACGTCGCCGATCCGGCCGAAGACCCGCTCGTCGCACTCCCCCGGGGCCCCGAACCAGCCCAGTTCCAGGGCCTCTTCGCGGCCGGCGACCCAGAAGCGGTCGCCGAGCACCTCGCGCCACACGGTCAGGACGTCGGCCTCGGCGCCCGGTACCGCGTACACGTGCCGGGCCCGGCCCTCACCGCCGAGCAGGGCCACGCCCGCGCCCAGCTCCCAGTCGTCGTCGAAGTCGATGCGCGCCTCCTCGTCGAAGGGGACGTCCACCATGCCGTGGTCCGCGGTCACGTACAGCGCGGTGCGCGGCGGGAGTTGCTCGACGAGGCGCTGGACCAGGCGGTCCACGTACATGAGCTGGCCGCGCCAGGCGTCGGAGTCCACGCCGTGCCGGTGTCCGGCCCCGTCGAGCTCGCTGTAGTACGTGTAGACGAGCGAGCGCTCACCGGCGGCGAGCTGGATCGCCGCGAGGTCCATCCGTTCCTCGCCGGTCATCCGCCCGTGGAAGGTGCCGCCGCTGAGGGCGATCTTCGTGAGCGGGGTGCTCTGGAAGGCGGGCGCGGACACCTGGGCGGTGTGCACCCCGGCCGCGTCGGCGAGCTGGAACACGGTCGGGTACGGCTGCCAGGGCTTCGGCGGGGTCCACGGCTGCCAGCGGAGCTGGTTCATCAGCTCGCCGGAGGCCGGATTGCGCACGGCGTAGCCGGGCAGGCCGTGCCGGGCGGGGGGCAGGCCGGTGCCGACGGAGGCCAGCGAGGTGGCGGTGGTCGCCGGGAAGCCGGCGGTGATCGGCCGGCCGGTGCCGCCGCGCGAGCCCGCGAGGAGGGAGGTGAGGTACGGGGCCTCGGCGGGGTGGGCCTTGATCTGCTCCCAGCCCATGCCGTCGACCAGGAACACGCAGTTCCGGTCGGCCGGGGTGAGCTCGGCGATCCCGGCGGTGAGACCGGGCACGCCCTGTCCGGCGGCCAGGGTCGGCAGCAGGTCGGCGAGAGAACCGGTCCCGTAGTGCGGGACCGGGGCGCCGGCGAGGTCGAGCAGTTCCGGTTCGTCCTGCCAGTTCGGCGGCGCGGAGTACGACATCAGCGGGCGGAGGTGGCGGTCGCCGCCGTGGCTTCCGAGAGCGCCTGGGCGAAGACCAGGGTCTGGCGGACCGTCTCCGGTCCGTCGCCCGCCTCGCTGACGCGCAGGCTCAGGTCGTCGGCGGTGGAGTTGCCGGTGTAGCCGTGGTCGGCGTCGCAGTTCGCGTCGCCACAGGCGGCGGGCTCCAGGTCGATGCGCGAGACCGCGCCCCAGCCGATGGTCAGGACGACCTCGCGGGGCAGCTGGCCGGGCGTGTACGACTCCGGATTGGCCACGACGCGGCTCAGCACCACCGAGGAGATGCTGGCGAGCTTGACCGACTCGGTGGAGGTGGTCGCGTACGGGGAGGGGGACCCGGCGTCGGCGGCCTGCTCGTCGGTGTGGCTGACGATGAAGCGGTTGCCGGTCAGCACCAGGACGGTGACGTGCCGGCGCACCTCGTTGGAGTCGAAGGTGGTCTCCTGGTGGACCAGGTACGACGAGATCGGCTCGCCGCCCACGGCGGCCTCAACCGCCTCGGCCACGAGGGCCGGGTAGTAGCCGCTGCGCTCGATCGCCGCGCGCAGCCCCTGGGTCGTCGTACCGGATTTCGCCATGAGGTCCATCCTAAGGCCCGTACGGGGTCCCCCTACCTGCCCGGCGGTCAGTAGCTGGGAAGGGTGCGCGGGCCGAGGTCGGTGCGGGCGGGCGGATGGCCCACGCGGACGGTGGCGCTGAGCACGGAGAGGCCGTCCGTGGCGACGACGACCGGCTCCAGGCTGACGCCCGCCACCTCGGGGTGGTCGTCGACGAGCCGGGACAGCCTGAGCAGCAGTTCCTCCAGGGCCCGGGTGTCCACGGGGTCGCTGCCGCGCCAGCCGAAGAGGAGGGGTGCGGCGCGGATGGAGCGGATCAGCGCGGCCGCGTCCCGGTCGGTGGCGGGAACCAGGCCGTGCGCGGTGTCGCCGAGCAGCTCCGAGGCGACTCCGGCGAGTCCGAAGGACAGGACGGTGCCGGCGGCCGGGTCGACGACGGCCCGCACGACGGTGTCCACCCCGCGCGGTGCCATCGCCTGGACCACCGGGAGCAGCTCGGCGGGTTTGCCGAGGGTGTCAGTGAGCTCCTCGTACGAGCGCCGCAGCTCGGCCTCGGTGGTCAGGTCGAGGCGTACGCCGCCCAGGTCGGCGCGGTGGCGCAGGTGGGGGGCGGTGGTCTTGAGGGCGACCGGGAACCCGAGGATCCGGGCCGCGCGGACGGCGGCGTCGGGGCCGGGGGCGGGCAGGACGGCCCGGACCGGGATCCCGTAGCGGGCGAGCAGCTCGCGGGCGTCGGCCTCGTCGAGGGTCAGGGCGGTGCCCTCGGGGACCGCGGCCAGCAGGGTGGCGAGCTGGGCGGCGGCGCCGGTCTCGTCGATGTCCTCGTACTCGGGGACCTGGCCGGCCTCGGCGTTGGCGCGGCGCCACTGGCCGTAGCGGACGGCTTCGGCGAGGGCCTTCACGGCGCGCTCGGCGGCGGGGTAGGCGGGGATCCGCCGGCCGGGGCGCGGGTCGGCCCGGGGGGCGGCCGGCGCGGGGGCGGGCGCGGTCCGCAGGCCCGGCTCGGCGGGGGCGGGCGGGGCGGGTGGTGTGGGCGGGGCCGGTGGGGCGGCCCGTACGGCGGACAGCGCCTCGACCAGCGCGCCAAGCTCCACGTGGACCACCGCGACGGGCTTGCCGGGGACCTCGGCGGCCGCCTCCCGCAGGGCCTCCGCGAGGTCGTCGGCCAGCGCGTGCTCGCTCACCCAGGGGATGGCGGTGACGACGACGGCGTCGCAGTCCTCGGAGGCGAGGGCCGCGGACAGGGCGGCCCGGAAGTCCGCCGGGGTCGCGGCCGTGGTCAGGTCGAGCGGGGGCCGGGGGCGCAGGCCCTCGCCGAGGCAGGCGTCGTACGTGAGCACGCCGAGGGATTCGGAGTTGCCGAGGATGGCCACCCGCGGTCCGGCCGGGACCGGCTGCCCGGCCAGCAGCAGGCCGACGTCGACCAGCTGGGTGATGGTGTCGACGCGGATGACTCCGGCCTGGCGCAGCAGCTCGGAGACGGTGGCGTCGGGCAGCCGGGTCCCGGGGACCACGTGTCCGGCGGGGGTGTGCCGGCCGCCGCGGGCGACGACGACCGGCTTGACGGCGGCGGTGCGGCGGGCGAGCCGGGTGAACTTGCGCGGGTTGCCGAGGGTCTCCAGGTAGAGCAGGGCCACATCGGTGGCCTCGTCGTCGTACCAGTACTGGAGGATGTCGTTCCCGGAGACGTCGGCCCGGTTCCCGGCGGACACGAAGGACGAGAGGCCCTCGCCGCGCCGCAGCAGCCCGGACAGCAGGGCGATCCCGATCGCGCCGGACTGGGTGAACAGGCCGATCCGCCCCCGGGCGGGGGCGGGCGCGAGCGAGGCGTTGAGTTCCACGTCCGGCGCGGTGTTGATCACCCCGAAGGCGTTCGGGCCGATGAGCCGCATCCCGTAGGAGCGGACCTGGCGCACCAGTTCGCGCTGGCGGGCCAGTCCGGCCGGGCCGCTCTCGCCGTATCCGGCCGACAGCACCACCAGCCCCTGGACGCCGTGCTCCCCGCAGGCGGCGACCGCGTCGGGGACCCGGTCGGCGGGGACGGCGATGACGGCGAGGTCGACGGGGGCGCCGATGTCGGCGACGGTGCGGTAGGCCCGCACCCCGTCGAGCAGGTCCCCGCCGATGCCGGGGGCGCGGGCCGCGTTGACGGCGTAGAGGTGGCCGTGGAAGCCGCCGTCGCGCAGGTTGCGCAGCGCGGCGGAGCCGACGCCGGAGCCGGAGCGGCTGACGCCGATCACCGCGACGGAGCCGGGGGCGAGCAGCCGCTGGACGGAGCGGGCCTCGGCGCGCTGTTCGCGGGCGCGCTGGACGGCGAGGGACTCGGCGGTGGGTTCGAGGTCGAGGGTGAGGTGGACGGAGCCCTCCTCGAAGCTGCGCTTCTGCTGGTAGCCGACGTCCGTGAACACCTTGATCATCTTGGTGTTGGCGGGCAGCACCTCCGCGGCGAACCGGCGGATGCCGCGTTCCCGGGCGACCGCGCCGATGTGTTCGAGGAGGGCGGAGGCGACCCCGCGTCCCTGGTGGGCGTCCTGGACGAGGAAGGCCACCTCGGCCTCGTCGGCGGGGACCGGGGCCGGGCGGCCGTCGGGGCCGATGCGGTCGAAGCGGACGGTGCCGATGAACTCGCCGCCGATGGTCGCGGCGAGGCCGACCCGGTCGACGTAGTCGTGGTGGGTGAAGCGGCGCACGTCGCGGTCGGAGAGCCGGGGGTAGGGGGCGAAGAACCGGTAGTACTTCGACTCGTCCGAGACCTGTTCGTAGAAGCTGACCAGGCGGCCCGCGTCCTCGGTCGTGATGGGGCGGATCCGGGCCGTGCCGCCGTCGCGCAGCACGACGTCCGCTTCCCAGTGGGCCGGGTACGAGGGGTCCGACTCGGTGGTCATGGGGCCACCTTAAGGGGCGGCGCGGCCCCGTGGCGGGGGTGACGTACGGGCCGGACGCGGCGCGCGCGGCGGATGCGGCGGGCCGGGGCAAAGCAGTGCAAGCTGGGGAGGGCCGAACGGCGGTGGAAAGGGGCCGAAGGTCGGTCCGAGCAGTCCGGGCGTCGTGAGAGACTGGTCTAGACAACCGTAAGAACCTGAAGGGCATCACCATGGCAGAGCGCCGCGTCAACGTCGGCTGGGCCGAGGGCCTGCACGCTCGTCCCGCCTCGATCTTCGTCCGGGCGACGACCGCTTCCGGCGTCCCGGTGACCATCGCGAAGGCGGGCGGCGACCCCGTCAACGCCGCTTCCATGCTGGCGGTCCTGGGCCTGGGCGCCCAGGGCGGCGAGGAGATCGTTCTCGCTTCCGAGGCCGAGGGTGCGGACGCCGCGCTGGACCGCCTCGCGAAGCTGGTCGCCGAGGGCCTCGAGGAGCTCCCGGAGACCGTCTGACCCTTCGGGTCCGGTAACGCGGAAGCCGCTGTCCCCCCACCCCGGGGACGGCGGCTTCCGCGTTTTCCGGCTCCGCTCGGGCTCGGGCTCGGGATTACGGCTTACCGCTCCGGCTCCGGTTCCGGCTTACGGAATGGAAGGCATTTCCGAGAATTCCGGCCACCAAAGAATACGGCGGCCGTCGAGATATCGGATCCGCTCACCCCTCTGTATACGGCACCCTTGTTAATAACGACCGCTCGCCGTGTTGACGGCAGGTTGCGAAGTCCTCACCCGCGGCCGGTGCACGACGGCGGCCCGCTGCGCGTGCAAGGCGGTCAGCGCCGCAGCCCGTTCCGCGTCCCCGCGCGCCACCGCGTCCACGATCGCGCCGTGCTCCGCCCAGGAGTCCGCCGGCCGCGCCGGCGCCCCCACCACGTACATCCAGGCGATCTTGCGCCGGGTCTGGATCAGCAGGGCGGTCAGCCCGGGACTCCCGGACGCCTGGGCGAGCGTCTCGTGGAACCAGCCCCCCAGGGCCCGTAGATCCTCCCCCTGCCCCTTGCGGGCCCGTTCCTGGCCCAGCCTGACCAATCCGCGCAGCACCTTGAGGTGGGCCTCGGTACGCCGCCGGGCGGCCCGGGAGGCGGCCAGCGGTTCGAGCAGCGCGCGCAGCTCCAGCAGATCGGCGGCCTCCTGCTCGGTCGGCTCCGCCACGCAGGCGCCGGCGTGCCGCCGCGTGGTGACGAAGCCCTCGGACTCCAGAGTGCGCAGCGCCTCGCGCACGGGGACGCGCGAGACCCCGTAGCGCCGGGCGAGCACCTCCTCGGTCAGCCGGCCGCCCGGACCGAAGAAGCCGGAGACGATGTCGTCGCGGATCGCTGTGCACACCGCGTGCGCCGGAATACGCAAGGCCGGACCTCCGCTGGATTATCCGCCCGGCACCTTCGCCGGATTCGGGACCGTGCTGCGACTCTATTGCAGCTCACGATAATTTCCGATGACGGCCGGATATCCGAAACATTTCGCCGCGGCGGGCAGGACGAAGAAGGCCCCGGCTCTGGGAGCCGGGGCCTTCTTCCGAAGTGCGGGGTGGTGCGGGTGGTGCGGTGCGGGTCAGACGCCGACGCCGTGGCTGCGCAGGTAGGCGAGCGGGTTGATGTCCGAGCCGTACTGGGGGCCGGTGCGGGCCTCGAAGTGCAGGTGCGGGCCGCTGGAGTTGCCCGTGGAGCCCGACAGGCCGATCTGCTGGCCCGCGGTGACCTTCTCGCCGACCGAGACGTTCAGCGAGACCATGTGGCCGTACTGGGTGTAGGTGCCGTCGTTGTGCTTGATGACGACGTTGTTGCCGTACGCGCCGCCCCAGCCGGCTTCGACGATGACGCCCGCGCCGACCGCGTGGACCGAGGTGCCCTCGTCGGCGTGGAAGTCGATGCCCGTGTGGCTGCCGGAGGACCACATGCCGCCGCCGGCGCCGTACTGGGTGCTGACGTACGAGCCCTCGATGGGGGCGACGAAGGTGTTGAGGCGCTTGCGCTCCTCGTCGCGGGCGGCGCGCTCGGCGGCCTCGCGCTCGGTCTTCGCCTTGGCCTCGGCGGCCCGCTTGGCCTCCGCGGCCCGCTGCTTGGCCTCGGCCTCGGCCTGCGCCTGGGCGGCGACGGCCTCGGCGGCGACCTGCTGCGACGCGGCCTGCACCTCGAGGTCGTCCTGGAGGCCGTCGGCGACGACGATCGCGGTCTGGCCGGTCTCCTCGACCGAGGGGGCGCTGTGGTCCGCGGCGAACGCCGGGGCGGCGACGGCGGCGACCACACCCGTGGTGGCGAGGGCGGCTACACCGGCATAGCCGGCGGTCTTGCGGCTCAGACGGCTGGAACCACGGTGCTTACCGGCGACACGACTGCCAGAGGCCATGAAGGGGTTGATCCTTTCCTTCCCTCTCGCCTACCGGGTTAGCTGACGGGTTCGGAGCAGGAAGGTCTCCTACGGGCCTCCTCTGACGAGGCGGTCCGATTCACCCCAGGGACTGATGTGGGTCCCCGGCTCCCCAGGCTCGCGCCTGACGGGGACTCGGCGATCGCTGTCCGGTGCCGCCGGTGCGGCGGTCACAAGTGACGGACAGCACGTCCGACGCTAGGCGGATCATCAGTCAATCGCCAAACACACGAGCCCTTTTGTTGCGTACGCCACACCCCATACGCGCAACCACACGACGAAACAGACAAAAGGGGCTCCGGCGGATGATCCGCCGAAGCCCCTCCCAAACGCACCGTCAGTTCGTGACGACGGTGACCGCTCCGATGCCGAGGGCCCGTACGGGCTCCTCGATCTGGGCCGCGTCGCCCACCAGGATCGTCACCAGCCGGTCCACCGGGAAGGCCCGCACGACCGCCGAAGTGGCCTCCGCCGTACCGGTTTCGGCCAGCCGTGCGTACAACTGCGCCTGGTAGTCGTCGGGGAGCTCCTGCTCCACCTGGTCCGCGAGGGTGCCCGCGACGGCCGCGGCCGTCTCGAACTTCAGCGGGGCGACGCCCACCAGGTTCTGCACGGCCACGTCGCGTTCGGCGTCGGTCAGACCCTCCGCGGCGAGCGTGCGCAGCACCTTCCAGAGGTCCTCCAGCGCGGGACCGGTGTTGGGGGTGTCCACCGAACCGCTGATGGCGAGCATCGAGGCGCCCTTGCCGTCGGCGGTCGAGCGCAGCACCTGGCCGAACGCCCGCACCCCGTAGGTGTAGCCCTTCTCCTCGCGCAGCACCTTGTCCAGGCGCGAGGTGAGGGTGCCGCCGAGGCAGTACGTGCCGAGCACCTGCGGCGCCCAGACGATGTCGTGCCGGTCGGGCCCGATGCGGCCGATCAGCAGCTGCGTCTGGACCGCGCCGGGCCGGTCCACGATGACGACCCGGCCGGTGTCGTCCGCCGTCACCGGCGGCACCGGGCGCGGCTCGGCGGTGTTGCCGGTCCAGGCGCCGAGGGTGTCGGCCAGCACGGCGTCCAGGTCGATGCCGGTCAGGTCGCCGACGACCACCGCGGTGGCGGTGGCGGGGCGCACGTGGGCCTCGTAGAAGGCGCGGACGGCCGCGGAGTCGATCCGGGCGACCGTCTCCTCGGTGCCCTGGCGCGGGCGGGACATGCGCAGGTCCGCCGGGAACAGCTCCTTGGAGAGCTCCTTGGCGGCGCGGCGCTGCGGGTTGGCCAGCTCGTGCGGGATCTCGTCGAGCCGGTTGCGCACCAGGCGGTCGACCTCGCTGTCGGCGAAGGCCGGCGCGCGCAGCGCCTCGGCGAGCAGGCCGAGGGCCTTGTGCAGGCGGGAGGCCGGGACCTCCAGGGAGACCCGCAGTCCGGGGTGGTCCGCGTGCGCGTCGAGGGTGGCTCCGCAGCGTTCCAGCTCGGCGGCGAACTCCTCGGCGGAGTGCTTGTCGGTGCCCTCCGACAGGGCACGGGCCATGATGGTGGCCACCCCGTCGAGGCCCTCGGGCTCGGCGTCCAGCGGGGCCGCGAGGTTGACCTCGACCGCGACGACCTGCTGGCCGGGGCGGTGGCAGCGCAGCAGGGTCAGGCCGTTGGCGAGGGCGCCGCGCTCGGGGGCCGGGAAGGCCCAGGGCTTGGCCTCGCCGGCCTCGGGGCGCGGGTGGAAGGCCATCGTGACGGCTACGGCGTCGCTCACTGCTCCGCCCCTTCGTTCTCGTTCTCGTCGGACTCGTCGGACTCGTCGGATTCGTCCGAGCCGGGCAGCGGCTCGTAGACGAGCACCGCACGGTTGTCGGGGCGCAGCCGGGCCGCGGCCACGGCCTGCACCTCTTCGGCGGTGACGTCCAGGACGCGCCCCACCGCGCTCAGCGCCAGCTGCGGGTCGCCGAACAGCACGGCGTAGCGGCACAGTTCGTCGGCGCGGCCGGCGACGGTGCTCAGCCGGTCCAGCCACTCCCGCTCCAGCTGCGCCTGGGCGCGCTCCATCTCCTCGGCCGTGGGGCCCTCGGCGGCGAACCGCGCGAGTTCCTCGTCGACGGCCGCCTCGATGGCGGGCACCTCGACGCCGCTGGAGGTCTTGACGTCCAGCCAGCCCAGCGAGGGCGCGCCGGCCAGGCGCAGCAGGCCGAAGCCGGCCGCGACGGCGCTCTGGTCGCGCCGCACCAGGCGGTTGTGCAGGCGGGAGGACTCGCCGCCGCCCAGCACGGTCAGCGCCACGTCGGCCGCGTCGCACTCGCGGGTGCCGTCGTGCGGCAGCCGGTAGGCGGCCATCAGCGCGCGGGCCGGTACCTCTTCGACGATCTCCTCGCGGAGCTGGCCGCCCATGATCTCGGGGAGCGAGCCGTCGCGCGGGGGCTGCTTGCCGTCGTGCGAGGGGATGGTGCCGAAGTACTTCTCGACCCAGGCGAGCGTCTGCGCGGGGTCGATGTCACCCACGACCGACAGGACGGCGTTGTTGGGCGCGTAGTACGTACGGAAGAAGTTGCGCGCGTCCTCCAGGGACGCGGCGTCCAGGTCGGCCATGGAGCCGATCGGGGTGTGGTGGTACGGGTGGCCCTCGGGGTAGGCGAGGGCGGTCAGCTTCTCGAACGCGGTGCCGTAGGGCACGTTGTCGTAGCGCTGGCGGCGTTCGTTCTTCACGACGTCGCGCTGGTTCTCCATGGACTCCTCGTCCAGGGCCGCCAGCAGCGAGCCCATGCGGTCCGCCTCCAGCCACAGGGCGAGCTCCAGCTGGTGGGCCGGCATCGTCTCGAAGTAGTTGGTGCGCTCGAAGCTGGTGGTGCCGTTCAGGGAGCCGCCGGCGCCCTGGACCAGCTCGAAGTGCCCGTTGCCCGGTACGCTCGCCGAACCCTGGAACATCAGGTGCTCGAAGAGGTGAGCCAGACCGGTCCGCCCCTTGACTTCGTGGCGCGAGCCGACGTCGTACCAGAGGCAGACGGCGGCGACCGGAGTGAGGTGGTCCTCGGACAGCACCACGCGCAGGCCGTTGGCCAGCCGGTGCTCGGTCGCTGTCAGGCCGCCGGAGCCGGCCTGAGCTGTGGCCGTGTGACCCATGGGCATGTGGTCCCTTCGATCGCGATGCAGAGATTTCTGTCAGACCTGCCACTGTATGCAAGCGCGTCGGCCACCGGAGAAGTTCCCGGGTCCGCCCCTTGGACTCCGTCCGGGGGGTCGCCCGGGGTCGGAGTCGGCGTTGTCGGTGCGCCGGGCCACAATGGTCCGCGTCGACACCGGCCGGACGGCCCTCGTCCGGCACCCCGTACCCCCCGATTCTTGGTTAAGGAGCCGCGCAGCGATGGCCCGCCGCAGCACGAAGACCCCGCCGCCGGAGGATTTCGAGGAGAAGATCCTCGACATCGACGTCGTCGACGAAATGCAGGGCTCCTTCCTCGAGTACGCGTACTCGGTGATCTACTCCCGTGCCCTGCCCGACGCCAGGGACGGCATGAAGCCGGTGCACCGGCGCATCGTCTACCAGATGAACGAGATGGGCCTGCGCCCCGACCGCGGTTACGTGAAGTGCGCCCGCGTCGTCGGCGAGGTCATGGGCAAGCTGCACCCGCACGGTGACGCGTCGATCTACGACGCCCTCGTGCGCATGGCGCAGCCCTTCTCGATGCGGCTGCCGCTGGTCGACGGCCACGGCAACTTCGGTTCGCTCGGCAACGACGACCCGCCGGCCGCGATGCGTTACACCGAGTGCCGGATGGCCGACGCCACGTCACTGATGACGGAGTCGATCGACGAGGACACCGTCGACTTCACCGCCAACTACGACGGCCAGGAGCGCGAGCCCGTCGCCCTCCCGGCGGCGTACCCGAACCTCCTGGTCAACGGCGCCTCCGGAATCGCCGTCGGCATGGCCACCAACATGGCCCCGCACAACCTCGGCGAGGTCATCGCGGCCGCCCGCCACCTGATCCGCTACCCGGAGGCCGACCTCGAAGCGCTGATGCGCTTCGTGCCGGGCCCGGACCTGCCCACCGGCGGCCGGATCGTCGGCCTGTCCGGGATCAAGGACGCCTACGAGAACGGCCGGGGCACCTTCAAGATCCGGGCCACCGTGGCCGTGGAGGACGTGACCCCGCGCCGCAAGGGCCTGGTCGTCACCGAACTGCCCTTCACGGTCGGCCCCGAGAAGGTCATCGCCAAGATCAAGGACCTGGTCGGCTCGAAGAAGCTCCAGGGCATCGCCGACGTCAAGGACCTCACCGACCGCTCGCACGGCCTGCGCCTGGTCATCGAGATCAAGAACGGCTTCCACCCCGAGGCCGTGCTGGAGCAGCTGTACAAGCTGACGCCGATGGAGGAGTCCTTCGGCATCAACAACGTCGCGCTGGTCGACGGGCAGCCGCTGACGCTGGGCCTGAAGGAACTGCTGGAGGTCTACCTCGACCACCGCTTCGAGGTCGTCCGGCGCCGCAGCGAGTTCCGCCGCACCAAGCGGCGAGACCGGCTGCACCTGGTCGAGGGCCTGCTGGTGGCCCTGGTCGACATCGACGAGGTCATCCGGATCATCCGGGACAGCGACAACTCCGCGCAGGCCAAGGAGCGCCTGATGGAGCGCTTCTCGCTGAGCGAGATCCAGACGCAGTACATCCTGGACACCCCGCTGCGCCGCCTCACCCGCTTCGACCGGATCGAGCTGGAGTCCGAGCGCGACCGGCTGACCGGGGAGATCGACGAGCTGACCGGGATCCTCGACTCGGACGGCGAGCTGCGCAAGCTGGTCTCCTCCGAACTGGCCGCGGTCGCGAAGAAGTTCGGCACCGAGCGCCGGACGGTGCTGCTGGAGTCGGCGGGCACGGCGGTCGCCGCGGTCCCGCTGGAGGTCGCCGACGACCCGTGCCGGGTCCTGCTGTCCTCCACCGGCCTGCTGGCCCGTACGGCCAACGGCGGTGCGCTCTCGCAGGAGGAGGGCGGCGGCCGTGCGAAGCACGACCTGATCGTCTCGCAGGTGGCCGCCACCGCCCGGGCCGACGTGGGCGTGGTGACCTCCTACGGGCGGCTGCTGCGGCTGCCGGTCATCGACCTGCCGCAGCTCCCGGACACCCACGCCGCGCCGAACCTGGCGGGCGGGGCCCCGGTCGCGGAGTTCCTCTCCGGCCTGGAGGCCGACGAGACGGTGGTCTGCCTGACCACCCTCGACGAGTCCTCGCAGGGCCTGGCCCTGGGCACCGAGCAGGGCGTGGTCAAGCGGGTCGTGCCGGACTACCCGGCGAACAAGGACGAGCTGGAGGTCATCACCCTCAAGGAGGGTGACCGCGTCGTCGGCGCGGTCGAGCTGCGCACGGGTGAGGAGGACCTGGTCTTCATCACCGACGACGCCCAGCTGCTGCGCTACCCGGCGGCCCAGGTGCGGCCCCAGGGCCGCCCGGCGGGCGGCATGGCGGGCATCAAGCTCGCCGAGAACGCCAAGGTGATCCACTTCTCGGCCGTGGACCCGTCGCGGGACGCCGTGGTCTTCAGCGTGGCCGGCTCGCACGGCACGCTGGACGACTCGGTGCGCTCCTGCAAGCTGACCCCCTTCGACCAGTACCCGCGCAAGGGGCGCGCCACGGGCGGCGTGCGCTGCCAGCGGTTCCTGAAGGGCGAGGACCTGCTGGTGCTGGCCTGGGCCGGGAACGCCCCGGTCCGCGCGGCCTCGGCGAACGGCACCCCGGCCGCACTGCCGGCCCCGGACCCGCGCCGTGACGGCTCGGGCGGCGCACTGCCGGCCCCGGTCGAGGCCCTGGCGGGAGGCGTGCTCTAGGCACCCGTTCCCGGGTGCCCGGGAGGTGGTGGCGGGCGGTCCGGGCGGTTGCCGGGCCGCCCGCCCCCGGTCCCGACTACTGTTTTCCCGGTACACGCGGGCGGGGGGAGAACAGCACTGATGAGTCGTCGGCCGAGCGGTTTGATCGGGGTCTGGGCCGAGGCCCAGCGCCAGCAGCAGCGGACGCAAGTGATCCAGCAGCGCGAGGCCGAGCGCCGGCAGCGGGCCTACGAGCGGGACGCGGCCCGGGACCGGCGGGAGCAGCAGGCCGCGTACAGGCAGCACCGCGAGGCGGAGGCGCGCCGTCGCACCGAGCGGATCGAGGCCGAGGTGGCCGCCCTCCAGGGGCTGCTGGCGGCGGGCTGCCGGGCGCCGGCGTTCCGGATGTCCGCCCTGGTGCGCGACGAGCGGCTCGCGCCCTTCGACCCCGGCACCCTGGCCCACCCGGTGCCCATGCCGCAGCTGCACCAGTTCCAGCAGCAGAGCAGCGGCTGGACCCTGGGCTCGGGCCGCCGCGCCCAGGCCGAACGCGAGGCCCACGACCGGTACACGCACGCCTGGCAGGCCGCGCACGCCGCGGAGCAGGAGCGGCTGCGGCAACTGGCGGCGTACCGGCAGCAGTACGACCGCTGGGCGGCCGGCCAGCTCGCCGGGATCCGCCACCACAACAGCGGCCTCACCGACCTGGCCGGCGCCCTGCGCGCGGGGGACCCCGAGGCGGCCGTGGAGTACTTCTCGGCGGCCCTGTACGCCTCGACGGCGTGGCCCGAGGAACTGCCCCGCCAGGTGTCCGCGGCCTACGACCCGGCGGCGCGGCAGCTGGTGCTGGACTGGGAGCTGCCCCGCTACGAGGCCGTGCCGGAGACGAAGTCCGTGCGGTACGTGGCCGGTACGGACCAGGACAAGGAGACGGCCCGGCCGGCCACGCAGCGCCGGGCGCTGTACCGGGACCTGCTGGCCCAGTGCGTGCTGCTGGTGCTGCGCGAGGTGTACGCGGCGGACGAGTTCGGGGCGCTGGACTCGGTGGTCGTCAACGGGTTCGTGGACGACCACGATCCGGTGACGGGCCGGGAGGCGCAGATCGTACTGGCCACGGTGCAGGCGGCGCGGGCGGCCTTCTCCGGGCTGCGGCTGGAGCAGGTGAGCGCGGTGGACTGCCTGGCCGACGGGCTGCGCGGCCAGTTGTCGGCGCGGCCGGACCAGCTGACGGCCGTACGGCCGGGCCGCAGGCCGGACGAGGTCGGCGGGAGCGGCGGTGTCGTCAGCCACGGCGGCCGCCCGGGCGCGGACGGGAACGGCGACGAGGACGAGCCGGACCTGTTCGTGATGGATCCGATCGCCTTCGAGAACCTGGTCGCCGAGCTCTTCCGGGCGATGGGCATGGAGGCGGTGACCACGCAGCGGTCGGGAGACGGCGGCGTGGACGTGGAGGCGCTGGACCCGGCGCCGATCCGGGGCGGACGGATCGTGGTGCAGGTCAAGCGCTACCGCAACACCGTCCCGCCGACGGCGGTGCGGGACCTGTACGGCACGGTCCAGGACAAGGGGGCGAACAAGGGGGTGCTCGTCACCACCGCGTCCTTCGGGCCCGGGTCGTACACCTTTGCCAACGGCAAGCCGCTGGAGTTGGTTCCCGGGGCGGACCTGGTGGAGCTGCTGCACCGGTACGGGCTGCGCGGACGGCTCGGCGGCGGCGCGCGGACCCCGGCGGTACCGGCGCAGCGGGCGGCGGCGCAGCCGGTGACACAGCCGGCGGCTGCGCAGCCTCCGGCGGCCGACCGCAACGTGCTGGGCATGTCCTGGTCGGGTCGGGTCTCGCTCGACGTGTGCGCGCTGGTCTGCGAGGGCGGCCGGGTGCTGAGCGAGGACCACTTCGTCTTCTTCAACAACCCGCGGACCCCGGACGGTTCGGTGTGCTCCCGCCCGCACACCGCTCCCGACAAGGCGGCCGTCGAGGTCGGCTTCGACGACCTGCCGCAGCGCGCCGACCGGCTGGTGCTGGTCGCCGCGATCGACCCGGAGGTCAATCCGGACGCGGACCTGGCGGGCTTCACCGACGCCCGGATCCGGCTGCTGGACGCGGCGGGGGCGGAGATCGACCGGCTGGAGGTGTCCGATGGCCGGGCGGGCGAAACGGCCCTGGTCCTCGGCTCCTTCCGGCGCCGCCCGAACGGCGACTGGAAGTTCGTGATCGGCGGCAAGGGCTACCGCGGCGGTCTGGAGGCCCTGCTCCGCGAGTACGGCGTCGAGGTGGCGTAGGCCTCCCGGCGTGGAACGCCCCCGGGCCCGGACCCGCCGCGCGCGGGGGCGTTGACGGGACTCACTCCTCGGGACCGCGCTCGGCCCGGTCCACGTACCGCAGGACTCCCCACATGCTCTCCGGCGGCGCGTCCTGCGGCGCCTCCTCCCGGCAGGCTTCCAGTTCGCGCAGCAGGCCCGGCCCGTCGAAGGCGGAGCCGATCAGGACGAGCTGCGTCCGGCGCGGTTCGCCCCGCCCCCAGGGACCTGGGGCGAACCTCAGGAAGCGGCCGACCGACTGGACCTCGTAGCGCTCCTGATGGCCGGGCACGCCGAACCAGACGAAGCCCTTGATCCGGTAGAGGCCGGCCGGGCGGCGGTCCAGGAAGGCGATGAGGCGGCGCGGGGAGAGCGGCGCGTCGGAGGTGAACGCGACGCTCTCGTAGGCCGCGTGCAGGTGCCCGGAGTGATCGCCGTCGTGCCCGTCCCCGTGCCCGCGCTCGTGCTCCCGCCCGTGCTCCCGCTCCTCCGCGAGCAGGTCCTCGAAGGAGAGCTGCCCCCGGGTCCGCTCCCAGGGGCGGCGGTCGAAGAGCAGCTCCGGGTCGATCCGCCCGTGGTCGGTGGCGATGACCGGAATGCCCGGAGCGCAGAGCCCGGCGAGCACCCCCTCGATCCGGGCCCGTTCGGCGGCGTCCACCCGGTCGGTCTTGTTGAGCACCACCAGGTCGGCCACGGCCAGGTGCCGGTCCGTCTCCGGATGCGCGGCCCGGGTCGCGTCGAACTCCGCCGCGTCGACGACCTGCACCAGACCGCCGTACCGGACGGCCGGGTTCTCGTTGGCCACGAGCATCCGGACCATCTCCTGCGGCTCGGCGAGCCCGCTGGCCTCGATGACGATCACGTCGATGCGGTGGGCGGGCGCGGCCAGCTTCTCCAGGTACGCGTCCAGCTCGCTGCCGTCGACGGCGCAGCACAGGCAGCCCCCGCCGAGGGAGACCATCGAGTCGCCGACCTGCCCCGCCACCGACATCGCGTCGATCTCGATCGAGCCGAAGTCGTTGACGACGACCCCGATCCGGGTCCCCGCCCGGTGCGCGAGCAGGTGGTTGAGGACGGTGGTCTTCCCGGAGCCGAGGAATCCGGAGAGGACGACGACCGGGACGGTACGGGCGGACGGAGCGGGCTGCCTGCTGTTCACCCGGCCGATCGTAGTCAGCCCGCGGCGGGTACCGGCTCGGGCGGGGTGGGTCCGGCGTAGCGGGCGGCCGGCCGGATGATCTTCGAGTCGGCGGCCTGTTCCAGGACGTTCGCGCTCCAGCCCACCACCCGCGCCGCGCAGAACGTGGGGGTGAACATCTCGCGCGGCAGCCCGCACAGCTCCATGACCACGCCCGCGTAGAACTCCACGTTGGTGTGCAGCTCGCGCCCCGGCTTCAGCTCGGCGAGGATCTCCTCCACCTGCCGTTCGACCTCCACGGCGAGGTCCACCAGCGGCCCGCCGAAGCCGAGGGCGATCTCCCTCAGCATCCGCGACCGCGGGTCCTCGGTGCGGTAGACGGGGTGCCCGAAGCCCATGATCCGGTCGCCGGCGAGGACCCGTTCCCGGATCCACGGCCCGATCCGGTCCGCGGTGCCGATCGCGTCGAGGGTGTCCAGGGCCCGGCTGGGCGCGCCGCCGTGCAGCGGTCCGGAGAGCGCCCCCACCGCCCCGGTCAGGCAGGCGGCGACGTCGGCGCCGGTGGAGGCGATCACGCGGGCGGTGAAGGTGGAGGCGTTGAAGCCGTGGTCGACGGTGGAGATGAGGTATCGCTCGACGGCGCGGGCCCGGACCGGGTCCGGCTCGCGCCCGGTCAGCATGTACAGGTAGTTGGCGGCGTACGGGAGGTCGTCGCGCGGCTCCACCGGCTCCAGCCCCCGCCCCAGCCGGTACAGGGCGGTGAGCAGCGTCGGTACGGCGGCGCAGGCGGCGAGCGCGTCGGCGGCCCGGCGGGCGGGGTCGAGGTCGTAGACGGGACGGAAGCCGGCGGTGGCGCCGAGCAGCGAGAGGGCGGTGCGCAGCCCGGCGAGCGGTCCGCCGGCGGCGCCGGCGCGGGCGAGGCCGGGCAGGGCGTCGCGAACCGGGGCGGGCAGGTGGCGCAGCGGGGCGGTCTCGGCGGTGAAGGCGTCGCGTTCGACCCGGCCGGCGGGCAGAGCGCCGCGGAACATCAGGTGCCAGACGTCCTCGAAGGTGCGGCTCGTGGCGAGGTCGACGGCCGAGTACTGGCGGTAGTGGTAGAAGCCCTCGCGGCCACGGACGTCACCGAGAGCGGTCTCGGTGACCACGACTCCCGCGAGACCGCGGGGTACATCGACGGTTGCGTTCATGCATTGACCATCCATGATGGATTGAATCCTTGTCAACGTTGATTGAATCAATATATGTAGGGTGTGCGTCATGAACGACGAGGCGGACGGAGAACGGCGGATCGGCACCCGGGAGGCCGCCGAGCTGCTCGGGGTGAAGCCGGCCACCGTGTACGCGTACGTCAGCCGCGGCCAGCTCGCGAGCCGGCGCGACGCGGTCGGGCGCGGCAGCACCTTCGACGCGCGGGAGGTCGAGGAACTGGCCCGCCGCAGCCGGCGCGAGGCGGCCGGACGCTCCCCCGCCGGGGAGCTGTCGGTGCGGACCTCGCTCACCCTCATCGAACCGGACCGGTACTACTTCCGGGGCGTGGACGCCGTCGAACTGGCCTCCCGGCACCGCTACGAGGAGGTCGCCGAGTTCCTCTGGACGGGCACGCTGGTGCCCGGGGCCCGGTTCACGGCGCCGTCCGAGCCGCTGGCCGCCGCCCGCCGGGTGGTCGCGGCGCTGCCGGAGCACGGCGGGCCCATCGACATGCTGCGGGTGGCCACCGCCGCCGCGGCCGTCGCCGACCCGCTGCGCTTCGACCTGGCCCCGGAGGCCGTCCTGGGCTCCGCGCGCTGCCTGATCCCGACCCTGGTCGGCGCGCTGCCGACCGTCGGGACCGGCCACCGCGGGAGCGGCCCGGTCGCCTGGCGGCTGTGGCGCCGCCTGACCGTGCGGGAGCCCGACGAGGTCTCCCTGGACACCCTCGACCTGGCGCTCGCCCTGCTCGTGGACCACGACCTGGCCGCCTCGACGCTGGCCGTGCGCGTGGCGGCCTCCGCGCGCGCCCATCCGTACGCGGCCGTCTCCGCCGGGCTCGGCGCGCTCGAAGGGCCCCTGCACGGGGTCGCGGGGCGGCTCGCGCACCGGATGCTCACCGAGGCCCTGGAGCGGGGCGGGGCGGCCCCGGTGGTCGCCGACCACTTGCGGGCGGGACGCCGCGTCCCGGGGCTCGGGCACCGGCTCTACCGGGGCGAGGACCCCCGGGCCACGGCCCTGTTCGCCCGGCTGGAGGCCATGCCCCACGCGGCGCCCGCGCTGGCGGCGGCCCGCGAGGTGGTGGCCACGACGGCGAGCCGGCAGCCGGGCCTGCACGCGAACGTGGACCTGGCCCTGGCGGTGCTGACGGTGTCCTGCGGGATGCCGGCGGAGGCCGGGGAGACGGTGTTCGCGGTGGCCCGGACGGCCGGGTGGATCGCGCACGCGCTGGAGGAGTACCGCGAACGGCCCTTGCGCATGAGGCCGAGCGGCCACTACGAGGGCCCCCGCCCGCCCCGGCCGGTGCCGTAACGGCCGGGAGCCGCCCGCGCGCGGTCCGGCGGGGGGGCTGCCGGCGGGGGGCGGTCCGGCGGCGGGCGGTCCGGCGGGGGGCAGTCCGGCGGCGGGCGGTCCGGCGGGGGGCAGTCCGGCGGCGGGCGGTCCGGCGGCGGTGTCAGGTCCGCAGCCAGACCGCCGTGTCCGGCCCGAGCAGCCCGGCGCCCTCCTCCGGGGCGCTGCTGAGCAGGACGTGCGTGTGCCGGGGCAGCGGGACCGGCGTCCCGGAGAGGTTGACCACGCACAGCAGCCCGTCCGGCCGGGTGAAGGCCAGCACCCCGGGCGGCGCGTGCAGCCACTCCAGCGAACCTCCCCCGAACCCGCCCGCCGCGCGGCGCAGCCGCAGGGCGTTCCGGTAGAGGGTCAGCATGGAGTCCGGCCGGCCCTCCTGCCGGTCTGCCGCGTACGTGGCCCAGTCCGCGGGCTGGGGCAGCCAGGGGTCGTTCCAGGGCTCGGCGGTCCACGGCAGCGGCACCCGGCAGCCGTCGCGCCCCGGGTCGGTGCCACCGGAGCGGAAGTGCATCGGGTCCTGGATGCGGCCGAGCGGTATCTCGGCTTCCGGCAGCCCCAGTTCCTCCCCCTGGTAGACGTACACGGAGCCGGGCAGGGCGAGCGTCAGCAGCGCGGCGGCGCGCGCCCGCCGGGTGCCGAGCGCCAGGTCGGTCGGGATGCCGAAGGCCTTGGCGGCGAAGTCGAAGCCGGTCTCGGCGCGCCCGTAGCGGGTCACGGTCCGGGTCACGTCGTGGTTGCACAGCACCCAGGTGGCGGGGGCCCCGACCGGCGCGTGTTCGGCGAGGGTCTCCTCGATGGAGGCGCGCAGCCGCTCCGCGTCCCAGGGGCAGCTGAGGAAGCCGAAGTTGAAGGCGGTGTGCAGCTCGTCGGGGCGCAGGTAGCGGGCGAAGCGCTCGGAGTCCGGCAGCCAGACCTCGCCGACGAAGACGGCGCCGTACTCGTCGGCGACGGCCCGCCAGGAGCGGTAGATGGAGTGGAGCTCGTCCCGGTCGATGTACGGATGCGCAGCGCCCGAGCCCGAGCCCGCGCCCGGCCACGGCCCGGGCGGCCGGCCTGCCAGGTCGGGCAGGGCCGGGTCCTTCACGAGCAGCGCGGCCGAGTCGATCCGTACGCCCGCGACACCCCGCTCGAACCAGAAGCGCAGGACCTCCTCGTGCTCCCGGCGGACCTCGGGGTGGTCCCAGTTCAGGTCGGGCTGCTGCGCGGTGAAGAGGTGCAGGTACCACTCGCCGTCCGGGGTCCGTGTCCAGGTGTCGGCGCCGTTGAACTGCGAGGGCCAGTCCCCCGGGGGCAGTTCGCCGTGCTCGCCCCGGCCGGGACGGAAGTGGAAGAGCTGCCGCTCAGGGCTGCCGGGGCCGGCGGCGAGGGCGGCCCGGAACCAGGGGTGCCGGTCGGACACGTGGTTCGGGACGATGTCGACGATGGTGCGCATGCCCAGGTCACGGGCTTCGGCGATGACCTTCTCCGCCTCGGCGAGGGTCCCGAAGGCGGGGTCGATGGTGCGGTAGTCGGCGACGTCGTAGCCGCCGTCGGCGAGCGGGGAGAGGTACCAGGGGGTGAACCACAGGGCGTCCACGCCGAGCGCGGCGAGGTACGGCAGACGGGCCCGGACGCCCGCGAGGTCACCGGTGCCGTCCCCGTCCCCGTCGGCGAAGCTGCGTACGTACACCTGGTAGATGGCGGCCGAGCGCCACCAGTCGGAAGCCGGCACGTCGATCCTTTCAGCCCTTGAGGGAACCGGCCGTCAGGCCGCCCATGATGTTGCGCTGGAAGATCAGGAAGAGGATGAGCGTGGGTGCGGAGGCGATCACGAGGGCGGCGGTGAGGTGGTTCTCCGGGACGCCCCGCGACAGCGAGTAGATGCCGACGTTGAGGGTCTGCAAGGCCGGGTCCGGGAGGGTCAGCATCGGCCAGAGGAAGTCCTTCCAGACGCCGACGACCGCGAAGATCGACACGACGCCGAGGACGGGCCGGGACATCGGCAGGACCACCGAGCGCAGGGTGCGCAGGGCGCTCGCCCCGTCGATGGCGGCGGCGTCGAGGACCTCGCGCGGGATGGAGTCGAAGAACCGCTTCAGCAGGAAGATGCTGAACGCGTTGGTGACGGACGGCAGCCAGATCACCCAGGGCGAGTTCAGGAGGTTGCGCTGGAAGAGCGGGACGTCCAGGACGGTCAGGTACTGCGGTACGACGAGCACGGCGGCCGGGACCATCAGGGTCGCCAGCATCATCCCGAGGACGGCCTTGCCGAAGACGGGCCGCAGCTTCGACAGCGAGTAGGCGGCGGCGACGTCGAGGACGAGCTGGAAGACGAGGGCGCCCAGGGCGTAGTAGAGGGTGTTCGCCAGGAGCCGGGCGAGGTCCATGACCTGCCAGGCCGCGGAGTAGTTGGCGGTGTGCACGGAGTGCGGCACCAGGGTGGGCGGGACCCGCGCGAACTCCTCGGTGCTCTTGAGGCCGCCCGCGGCCATCCAGTAGAGCGGGCCGAGGAAGACGAGGGTGAACCCGGCGACGACCAGGGCGAGGATGCTCCAGTAGAGGATCCGGCCCCGGGGGCGGCTCCACCGGACCGGGGAGATCAGGGTGCGCTCGGCCATGCGTGGGGACTCCTTGTCAGCTCTGGTCGTCGCGGCTGAGGCGGACGTACACGGCGGAGAACCCGCCGAGGAGGACGAGCAGGCACAGGCCGAGGGCCGCGGCGGCGCCGTACTGGTTGAAGCTGAAGGCGTACTGGTAGATGAGGACGACCACGGTGGTGGTGGCGCCTTCGGGACCGGCGCCGCCGGTCAGCAGGAACGGTTCGGCGAACACCTGCATCGTCGCGATCACCTGCATCAGCAGCATCAGCGAGAGGATCAGCCGGGTCTGCGGGATGGTGACGTGCCAGATCTTGCGCAGCAGTCCGGCGCCGTCCAGCTCGGCGGCCTCGTACAGTTCGCCGGGGATGCCCTGCAGCGCGGCCAGGTAGATCAGGGTGGCGCCGCCCATGTTCATCCAGGTCGAGGCGAGGACGACCGACAGCATGGCGGTGTCCGTGGACTGCAGCCAGTCCTGGGCGGGCAGGTGCAGGAACTCCAGGATCCGGTTGAACAGGCCGTACCCGGGGTCGTACAGGTACTTGAACAGCAGGACCGACGCCACCGGCGGCATCATCACCGGCAGGTAGACCAGCAGCCGCAGGTAGCCGCGGGCGTGGCGCAGTTCGCCGAGGACGAGGGCCAGCACGAACGGCACCGCGAAGCCGAGGACCAGCGCGAGGCCGGTGAAGAGCAGGGTGTTGCGCCAGGCCTGCCAGAAGCCCGGGTCGTTGAAGACGTAGACGAAGTTGTCCCAGCCGGCCCAGCGGGTGCTGCCGCCCTCGGTCTTCTGGAAGGCCAGCAGGAACTCCCGGACCATCGGGTACCAGGAGAAGAAGCAGAAGCAGAGCACGGCGCCGATGAGGAAGCCGTGGGCGGTGAGGTTCCGCTTCAGCGCCCGCGCGAACGCCGCGCGGCGGGCGGGCCCGGGGGCGGGGCGCGGGGCCGCCGGGGGGCCGGCGGGAAGGGGGGTCGGGCGCAGGGGGGTGGTGGCCGGCATCGCCGCTCTCTCCTCACGGGGTTCTTCGGTGGCGGACGTCGGTGGCGGACAGCGGTGGCGGACGTCGGTGGCGGGCCGGGCACCGGCGGAGGCGCCCGCCGGGCCCCCGCCGGCGCCGTCACTCCGTACGGCCGGCTCGCGCGGGGGCAGGCCTAGCGGTCGGCCAGCACCTGGTTGACCGCCTTCTCCGCCTCGGCGAGCAGTTGCCCGGCGTCGGCGTCCTTGTTGGTGAGGACCCCCGACATCACCTTGTCGAGCACCTTGTAGACCTCCTGGGCCTTCGGCGGCTCGGCCTTGCCGGGCACCGGGTTGTCCAGGAAGGGCTTGAAGTTGGCGACCGGCATGGTGGCGCTCGCGGCCTTCAGCCGGTCGTCCTCGGCCTTGCTCGCCCCCGTGAAGAAGGCCGGCTGCGGAAGGCCGACCGGCAGCCCGTCCGCCTTGCTGCGGTCGTACTGGAACTGTCCCTTGCCGACGGCCAGGGTCTTGAAGTTCAGCCAGGCCACGGCCGCCTTGATCTTGTCCGGCGAGCTGCCCTTCTTGATCAGGTAGCCGTTGCCGCCGGCCAGGGTGGAGGCGCCGCCGGGAATCGGCCCCATGCCGAAGTTCTCGTACTTCGCGCCCAGTTGCTGGACCATGTACGTGATGTCGTCGGGCGCGGCGAGGAACATGCCGAGCTTGTCCGAGGCCATCTGCTTCTGCAGGTCGCCCCACTTGAGCAGCTGGGTCTTGCCCATGCTGTCGTCCTCCCAGCGCATGGCGTGGAGGTTGTCGACGATCTTGCGGCCGGTGGCGTTGTTGAAGGCGGCCTTGCCGTCGGCGCCCACGACGTCCCCGCCGAGGCCGTACAGGGTGGCGGTGTAGTGCCAGCCGCCGGTGTTCTCCACGCTGTACTCACCGAAGCCGGCGGTGCCGTTGCCCAGTGCGGCGATCTTCTTCGCGGCGGCCCGGACCTCCTCCCAGCTGCGCGGCGGGGCGTCGGGGTCGAGGCCGGCGTCCTTGAAGAGCTTCCGGTTGACCAGCAGACCCATCGTGTAGTTGCTGGTGGGGAGGCCGTAGAGCTTGCCGTCCTGCTTGAGGACGCCGAGGACGCCCCGGTCGATGTCGGCGAGCGCGGGGACCGAGCGGGGCGTGACGTACGCCGAGATTTCCTCGGCACCGGCGTTGTCCAGCACCTGCTTGAGATCGGTGAAGTAGGCGTAGAAGACGTCCGGCTGGGACTTGGCCTTGAGCATCGCGGTGAACCGCGGCGGCTCCAGGCACTGGCCGGGGGTGGAGCGGCCCTCGATGGTGATGTTGGGGTAGGTCTTGTTGAACTCCGCCACGTCCTCCTTCCACTCCTTGAGCTCCGCCGCCTTGGCCGCGGGCGGCATGCAGTCGATGGAGAGGGTGACCTTGGTCTTCGGGTCGAGCGGCGCGGAGGCGTCGGCGCCACCGCCGCCCGTCTGCTGCGCCTTCGGGTCGCCGCCGCTGCTGCTGGTCCCGCACGCCGCGAGGGCGGTGACGGCGAGCGCGGAGACGAGGGCGGCCGCGACGTTGCGGCGGACGTTGGTTCTCATCGGTGGTCCCCTTCGAGCTTCGGGCAGGAGGCGTGGGGGCGAGCGCGGCACACTCAACCACCACCGACAGATGAACGCAATATCTCGCGCAGACTTTGCAAGCCATCGACAACAACCGCCGACTCCGGCGGACGTGGGACGCAAAAAGGCCCCGGATGCCTGGGGCATCCGGGGCCTCGGTCCGACAGGTGCCGGAGGGGACCGGGCTAGGAGGCGCGCGGCGCCTGCGCGGTGGAGCCGCGCACCACCAGCTCCGGCTCGAAGAGGAGCTCGCCCGGCTGCACGGCGGCGCCCTGGATCTGCGCCGTGAGCAGCTCGACGGCGGCCCGCCCCATGGCCTCGATGGGCTGGCGCACGGTGGTCAGCGGGGGCTCGGTGCAGTTCATGAACGCCGAGTCGTCGTAGCCGACCACGGAGACCTCCGCGGGTACGTCGAGCCCGCGCCGGCGTGCCGCGCGCACGGCCCCCAGCGCCAGCGGGTCGCTCGCGCAGATGATGCCGGTGACTCCGCGGTCCAGCAGCCGGGAGGCGGCGGCGTGGCCGCCCTCCAGGGAGAACAGGGTCCGTTCCACGTGCGCGGCGGGCAGTTCGGCCCCGGCCGCGGCGGCGACCGACTGGGCGGCCACCAGCTTGCGCAGCGAGGGGATGTGGTCGGCGGGGCCGAGCACGAGGCCGATCCGTTCGTGCCCCAGTGAGACCAGGTGGCGCCAGGCCTGTTCGACGGCGACGGCGTCGTCGCAGGCCACACAGGGGAAGCCGAGGTCCTCGATGGAGGCGTTGATGAGCACCACCGGGACCTTGCGCTCCGAAAGCAGCCGGTAGTGCTCGTGCGGTGCGTCGGCCTGCGCGAAGAGCCCTCCGGCGAAGACCACCCCGGAGACCTGCTGCTGGAGGAGGAGTTCGACGTAGTCGGCCTCGGAGACCCCGCCGGTGGTCTGCGTGCACAGCACCGGCGTCAGCCCCTGCTGGGCCAGCGCCCCGCCGATGACCTCGGCGAAGGCGGGGAAGATGGGGTTCTGCAGCTCGGGCAGGACCAGGCCGACCAGCCGGGCCCGTTCCCCGCGCAGCTGGGTGGGGCGCTCGTACCCGAGGACGTCGAGCGCGGTGAGCACGGACTGCCGGGTCGCCTCCGAGACGCCCGGCTTGCCGTTGAGCACCCGGCTGACCGTCGCCTCGCTGACTCCCACCTTCTTGGCCACTTGAGCAAGTCGTCGCGTCATGCGCGCAAGACTAGCGCAAGCCATGCAAGTCGCTTGCGGCCCGTCGGAGGCGGGCACAGGGGCGCCCCGGGACCGGTGGTGGTCCCGGGGCGCCCCGGGCCGTCAGGGCTGCTGGTTGATCCTGAAGGTGGACGTCGTGTTGCGTACGTCCACGGCGTTGTCGGACATCCTGAGGTTTTGGATCGTCACCTCCCCGACCGCCGGTCCCTGCCCCGCCTCGGGCATCTCGTTCGCCCACAGGCCGAAGCCGGACTTGGCGTCGAAGGCGTCACCGCTCTTCTTCGCCCCGGTGATGGTGATGTCCTTGAGGACCGTGTCCTTGATGGGATTGACCGGCTGACCGCCGACGTACTGCGTCTGGAACATGATCCCGCTGTACGTCGGATCGACGATGTCGACGTTGTTGATCCGGATGCCCTGGAACACCTTCGAGGCGGAGAAGAGCCAGATCCCCGGGAAGGTCTGCGCGCCCCAGAAATGGCCGCCCGAACGCACGACGGAGATGTTCTCGAAGGTGGTCGGATCCGTCCCGAAGCCGTTCATCGGGTACCCGAAGTCCAGCGAGCTGACGGTGATGCCCGAGTAGACGAGGGTGTCGGCGATGTGGATGTTGCGGAAGGTGTTGTTGTAGCCGCCGTAGACGGCCACACCGGCCGCGCGCCAGGTCAGGATCGTGGTGAGGTTCTCGTAGACGTTGTTCTTCATGTCCGCGCCGCCCGCGTCGATCGCGGAGAACAGCGCGAAGCTGTCGTCACCCGTGGCCCGCGCCTCGTTGTTGGTCACGAGGTTGTCGGTGCTGCCGTTGGTCATGTTGATGCCGTCGGCGAACAGGTCGCGGATGCGGGAGTTCTTGATGGTGATCCGGTCCGTGTTGGCGCCCCAGTAGAGGCAGACCATGTGCTCGTTCCAGACGTTGTCGATGGTGATGTCGGTGACGTTGGCGAAGTCGAAGACCTTGCCGGGGCCGTCGATCCGCGAGGTGTAGTTGCCGAAGTAGGAGAACCCGGAGAAGGAGGAGCCCTTCGCGGTGCCCTCGGCACGCCAGCCGATGTCGGTGTTGTCCTGGGAGGCGGGCGCGTGGAAGCGGGTGAACCACGGTCCGGCGCCGACCACCTGCACGGCCTTCCCGTAGACCTGGAATTTGCTCGCGGTCTCGTAGGAGCCGGTCGGCAGGTACACGCCGACGAGCTTGCCGGTGGTGTCCATGCGGACCTTGTCCAGGGCGTTCTGCACGTCCTGGTGGGTGAAACCGGCGGGCACGGCGTAGGCCGCCGGGTCGGGGTTGGGGATCTCGGTGGCCAGCTCCAGGCTCACGAAGTCGATCGCGTAGGTGCTGGTGTTGGCGGTGTCCTTCTGCAGCCGGATCCTGCTGCCCGCCGGGACGGTCTCGCCGAGCAGCAGGTTCGCCTCGTCGTAGATGTGCCGGGGTGCTCCCGCGCTCGGCGCGTTGCCCGGCGAGGCCTCCGCGCCGTACAGCCAGGCGTACTTGGAGGTCAGCGGCAGGGCCTTCTTCAGGGTGCCGTTGACGTAGACGTCGAGGGTCGCGTCGATGCCCCCGCCGCCCGGGGCGTCCGGGATGGAGAAGCGGGTGACCAGGGTGTTCGTGGCGGCCCTGGTGGTGAACTCCACGTACTCGCCCGTCGCGTCGAGGTTGACGGCCTTGCGGCCGGAGGCCTCGCCCGCGATGTCACCGATGGTGCGGTTGGGGCCGGCCACCTGCGCTCCGCCGCCGACCGACGCGTCCTCCGCCTCGTACATGTCGAAGGGCATGTTCGCCCCCCGGCCCACGAAGAAGGGCCGGGTGGAGCTGTTGTTGGCCCGCTTGACGGGCAGCTCGTTGGCGTCGTCCGCCAGCACCACCTTGACGGTGTACCGGCCGTTGGCCGCGGGCCAGCTGCCCAGCGAAACCGGGGCGGTGGAGGCTCCGGCCGCCAGGGCCCCGGTGAAGGAGCCGGTCAGCGTACGGACGTTGGCGCCGCCCGCGTCCTGGAGGGTGAGGGTGACCGCGTGCGGACCGGAGGCGGCGGCCACCGTGCCCTTGTTCTGAACGGTGACGGTGAAGTTCACGGCCTGGCCCGCCGCCGGAGCGCTCGGTGACCAGCTCACCGCCGAGGCCACCAGGTCGGAGCTGTCGACGGGCCGGACGACCAGGGGGGCGGCGGTGAGGGTGTTGTTGCTGTCGTTCTGCTCGATGACCGCGTTCGCCTCGTCGACGACGGCGGCGAGCGGATACGTTCCGGCGTCCCGCGCGCCTATCGCGGCGGTGACGGTGGCGCTGGCGCCCGGCGCGAGCGCCGGCACGGCGGCGGTGCCCGCCTTCGTTCCGCCCAGCTGGAAGGTGAGCGCGCAGGCCCCGGCCGCGGCGGTGCCGCTGTTCTTGACGGTCGCCGACAGGGTGACGGGATCCGACTCGACCGGGGCCGACGGGGCCGCGCCCAGAGCGGTGACCACCAGGTCCGGGTTGGGCGCGGGGACTCCGATGACCTGGAACTCGGCGATCTGCCCGTTGGAGGAGCCGCTGTTGGCGGTGAAGCGGAGCTGGACGTCCGCGACGCGCGCCGTCAGCGGGACGGTGACGGAGTTGCCGGACGCCGGGTCGAAGACGTAGTCGCGGGCGGCGGCCAGGCTGGTGACGCCCTGGGCGCCCTGCTCCCGGCCGAGGACCTCGATGGTCTGGGTGCGCCGGCCCCAGCTGCTGTCCGGGTTCAGCTTGAGGACGAGGCGGCTGATGTCGGCGTTGGCCCCGAGCCTGACGGTCAGCGTGCTCGGGTAGGCCCCGGCCGCGCCCTCCCAGTAGGTGGCGGTGTCGTTGTCGGTGGCGTTCTCCGCGACGAAGGTGTGGATCACCGAGCTGCCCGTCACGGGCTTGCCGACGGCCAGGTTGGAGCCGTTCCCGCCGCTGCCGTTGCGGGTCACGGGGTTGCTGTCGCCCGAGCGGTTGCCCGCCGCGTCTCTGGCCCGTACGACGTAGGTCACGGTCGCGTCGGCGGGCTGGGCGTCGGTGTACGTGGTGGCGCCGCCCCCGACCGTCGTGCGCAGCACGTTGTTCGCGTAGACCTCGTAGCCGGTGACCCCCACGTTGTCGGTGGAGGCCTGCCAGGCCAGTCGGATCTGCCCGGCCGCCGGTTCGGTGAGGGAGAGGGAGCCGGGGGCGGTCGGGGCCTGGGTGTCGCCGGTGGCACCGGTGCGGGTGACGGAGTTGCTGTTCGGCGACTGGTTGCCGGCCGCGTCCTTGGCCCGTACGTAGTAGGTCACGGTCGCGTCGGCGGGCTGGGTGTCGGTGTAGGTCGTGGCGTCGGCGGCGACGCTGGTGCGCAGCACGTCGTTGGCGTACACGTCGTAGCCGGTGACGGCCGTGTCGTCGGTGGCGGCCCGCCAGCTGAGCGCGATCTTTCCGGTGGCGGGCTCGGTGTAGGCGAGGCCGGTCGGGGCGGTGGGGGGCTGGGTGTCGCCGCTCCGCGGCCCGTAGATCTCCAGCTCGGAGAGCTGGCCGGCGCCCTGCACGGTGTTGGCGGAGATCAGGACGCGGACGTAGCGGGTCGTGGCCGCGTCGAAGGCGATCGTCACGGCGTTGGCGCCCGCGGCGTTGAACTCGTAGCCCTTGGCGGCGGTGAGGTCGGTGAAGTCGGTGCCGTTGGCGCTGCCCTGGATCTTCAGGGTCTGGGTGCGCGGACCCCAGCCGTCGGGCAGCCGCAGCACGACGCGGTCGACGCGGACGGCGGCGCCGAGATCGGCCCGGAGCCACTGGGGCAGGGCGCCGCCCGCGCTCTCCCAGTAGCTGGCGGTGTTGCCGTCGTTGGCGTTGGCCGGGGCGTAGACCTGCGTCTGGCTGCTCGCGGTCAGGGTCTTGCCGAGGGCCAGGTTGATGGAGGAGTCCCCGGCCGCGCGGACCTCCAGCTCGGAGAGCTGGGCCGCCGGCCAGCCGGTGTTGGCGGTGATCTCGATCCGGACGTACCGGGTCAGGGTGGCCGGGAAGGTGAGGGTCACCGTGTTGGCGGCGCCCTGCGCGAAGGTCCGTGCGGCGGAGCCGACCAGGGTGCTGAAACCGGTTCCGTCGGCGCTGCCCTGGACGGACAGGGTCTGGGTCCGGCTCTCCCAGGCGGCGGGGAGTTTCAGCACCACCTGGTCGACGCGGGTGGCGGCGCCGAGATCGGTCTGCACCCACTGGGGGAAGGCGCTGCCCGCGCTCTCCCAGTACGTGGACGGATCGCCGTCGGTGGCGTTGGCGGCGGTGTAGGCGCCGTTGCTGCTGCTGGCCGCCGCGGGCCGGCCCGCGGCGGCGCTCGGTCCGCCCGCGGCCGCGGCGGTCAGGGCCGGCCAGCCCATCAGGAGCAGGGCCGTACTGACGACGGCGGCCAGGGTCCGCCACCTCCAGGTGTGCCTTCTCATATGTCCTCGTCCCTCGACATGAGTTTTCCGAACCAGATGAGACAGGAATTTGCGTGGTGCGGTGCGAGAATTGCAGAGCCCTGCTCAGTCGTCCACACTTCCGACCGCATCAATCGACCCTCATCACTTGCGCAAGCTGGACGCAAATCACGCAAGCGGTTTGCACAGGCAGGAACGATTCCGCTTAGGCCGCCGCCGACCTACGGTGCTAGTCATGCGGTTCCTCCCCACGCGCGCTCGGCGCCTCGGGCTGCCCCGACGGGCCGTCTCGCAGATCCTGCTCACCCAGCTGGCCATCGCCGCCGGGGTCCTCGTGCTGGCCACCGGACTCTTCCTGGCACCCCTCGGCGCACAGCTGGACGACCAGGCCATGCGGCGCGCCCTGGCCATCGCCCAGAGCACGGCGGCGGATCCGTCCCTGGCCGCCGACCTCCTGCGGTCGGGCCCGACGGCGGACACCCCCGTCCAGGCCGCCGCCGAGCGGATCCGCAGCGCGACCGGCGCCGAGTACGTGGTCGTCATCGACCTGCACGGCATCCGCCGCTCCCACCCCAGCCCCGCCCTGATCGGCCGGCCGGTCTCCACCGACCCCGCCGACGCCCTGGCCGGCCGCGACGTCATGGAGATCGACGAAGGCACACTGGGCCGCTCCGCCCGCGGAAAGGTCCCCCTGCTCGCCGCCGACGGGGAGATCGTCGGCGCCGTATCGGTCGGGATCGCCTACGACAGCGTCCACGAACGGCTGCTCGGCGCCATCCCCGGACTGCTCGCCTACGCGGGCGGCGCCCTCGCGGCGGGCGCGCTCGCCGCCTATCTGCTGTCGCGCCGGATCCAGCGGCAGACCCGGGACCTGGCCTTCTCCGACATCGCCGGACTCCTCGCCGAACGGGAGGCGATGCTGCACTCCATCCGCGAGGGGGTGATCGCCCTGGACGCGGACGACCACGTCCGGCTCGTCAACGACGAGGCGGCCCGCCTCCTCGGCCTGACCCCCGACGCCGCCCACACCCTCGCCGGCCGGCCCCTGGACGAGGTCCTCGGCCCCGGCCGCACCAGCGACGTCCTGGCGGGCCGCGTCACCGGCAGCGACCTGCTCACCGTCCAGGGCCCCCGCGTCCTGGTCGCCAACCGGATGCCCACCGCGGACGGCGGAGCCGTCGCCACCCTGCGCGACCGCACCGAAGTGGAACACCTGAGCCGCGAGCTGGACTCCACCAAGGGCCTGATCGACGCCCTGCGCGCGCAGGATCACGAGCACGCCAACCGCCTGCACACCCTCCTCGGCCTGCTCGAACTCGAACTGCACGAGGAGGCCGTCGAGTTCGTGAACGAGGTCGTGGGAGTGCACCGCACCACCGCCGAGCAGGTCACCGAGAAGGTCCAGGACCCCCTGCTCGCCGCCCTGCTGGTGGGCAAGACCACCGTCGCCGCAGAGCGCGGCATCGCGCTGCGACTGGCTCCGGCCGCCTTCCTCCCCGACCGCCTGGTCGACCCGGGCGGCCTGGTCACGATCCTCGGCAACCTGGTCGACAACGCCCTGGACGCGGCGGCCGGCTCGGCCGCGCCCCGGGTGGAGGTCGACCTCCGCGCCGAGGGCCGCTCCGCCGTCCTGCGGGTGCGCGACAGCGGCCCGGGCATCCCCACCGCCCGGCGCGAGGACGTCTTCACCGAGGGCTGGTCGACCAAGCAGCCCGAGGCCCACCGCGAGCGCGGGCTCGGCCTCGCCCTCGTACGCCGCCTCGCGGAGCGGCAGGGCGGCAGCGCCCGGGCCGGAGGGGCAGCGGACGGAGGGGCGGAATTCTCCGTCGTACTCCCGGAGGCCCTGCGATGAACGAGACCCCGATCCACGTATTGGTCGTCGACGACGACATGCGTGTTGCCAGGATCAACGCGGCGTACGTGGCCAAGGTTCCCGGGTTCCGCGTGTCCGGCCGGGCCCATTCGGCCGCCGAGGCGCTGGAGTTCGTCACCGCCCACCCCGTGGACCTGGTCCTCCTGGACCACTACCTGCCCGACGAGAACGGCCTCGACCTGGTGCGCCGCCTGCGCCAGCTGGGCCACCACGCCGACGTCATCATGGTCACCGCCGCCCGCGACCTGGCCACCGTCCAGGCCGCCATGCGCCTCGGCGCGCTCCAGTACCTGGTCAAACCGTTCACCTTCGCCGGACTGCGCGCCAGGCTGGAGGCCTACGCCTCCCTCCACCGCTCCCTCTCCGGCGGCGGCGAGGCCGAACAGGCCGAGGTGGACCGGATCTTCGGCGCCCTCGCCGCCGCCGGCAGCGCGAACGAGCTCCCCAAGGGGCACTCCCCCACCACCGCCGAGCTGGTCCGCCAGGTCCTGCGCAGCGCCGACGGCCCGCTGTCCACCCAGCAGATCGCCGACCGCGCCGGGATCAGCCGGCAGACCGCCCAGCGCTACCTCAAGCTCCTGGACCGCGCCGGCCGCGTGTCCCTGGCCCTGCGCTACGGAGAGACCGGGCGGCCGGAACACCGCTACGCCTGGGTGCCCTCGGCGGGCCCCTGAGGCGCCTGGTCCGGCAGGACCTGGACGGACCCGGCCGGAACGGCACCGGCCGGAACGGCACCGACCGCTCCGGCCCCCGTCAGACCGCCCCGGCCCCCGTCAGGGAGCGCACCTCCGTCTCGGCGTGCTTGCGCTCGTCGGCCTCCTCGGCGGAGGTGACCGTCCCCAGCCAGCCCGACAGGAAGCCGAGCGGGATCGACACGATCCCCGGGTTCTGGAGCGGGAAGTACTGGATGTCCACCCCGGGGAACAGCGACTCGGGGCTGCCCGAGACCACCGGGGACAGCACGACCAGCAGCACGGCCGGGACCAGCCCCCCGTACACCGACCAGACGGCCCCCCGCGTGGTGAACCCCCGCCAGAACAGCGAGTACAGCAGCACCGGCAGGTTCGCCGAGGCCGCCACCGCGAAGGCGAGCCCCACCAGGAAGGCCACGTTCAGGTTCTGGGCGAGCAGCCCGAGGGCGATCGCCACCGCCCCGATCCCGACGGCGGCGACCCGCGCCACGGCCACCTCGCTGCGCTGACGGGCGTGCCGGCGCTTGAGCGAGGCGTAGAGGTCGTGCGCGACGGACGCCGAGGAGGCGAGGGTGATCCCGGCGACCACCGCGAGGATGGTCGCGAAGGCGATGGCGGCCACGAAGGCGAACAGCACCGCGCCCCCGGTCGAATCGGCGCCCCCGCCGAGGAAGGCCGCCAGCAGCGGGACGGCCGTGTTGCCCGCGGCGTTGGAGGCCCGCACCCGCTGCGGCCCGAGCAGCGCGGCGGCCCCGAAGCCGAGCACGATGGTCATCAGGTAGAAGCCGCCGATCAGCGCGATCGCCCAGACCACCGACCGGCGGGCCGCCCGCGCCGTGGGCACCGTGTAGAAGCGGGACAGGATGTGCGGCAGCCCCGCCGTGCCCAGGACCAGCGCCAGACCGAGGCTCATGAAGTCGCACCGGGCCGTCCAGTCGCCCCCGTACTTGAGGCCGGGCGCGAGGAAGCGGATCCCGTGCCCGCTGCGTTCGGCGGCGGTGCTGAGCAGCTGGTCGAAGTTCCCGTGGAAGCGCAGCAGGACCAGCACCGTCAGGGTGACGGCGCCGCCCATCAGCAGCACGGCCTTGACGATCTGGATCCAGGTGGTGGCCCGCATCCCGCCGAAGGACACGTAGACCACCATCAGCGCGCCCACGCCGATCACGGTGAGGGTCCGGGCCGAGGCGTTCGAACTTCCCAGCAACAAGCCCACCAGGCTGCCCGCGCCGACCATCTGCGCGACGAGGTAGAGCACCGAGACCACGACGGAGGAGGTCCCGGCCGCGATCCGCACGGGCCGCTCGCTCATCCGGGCGGCGACCACGTCGGCGAGGGTGAAGCGGCCGCAGTTGCGGACCAGTTCGGCGACCAGGAACAGCACCACGAGCCAGGCGACGAGGAAGCCCACCGAATACAGCAGGCCGTCGTAGCCGAACAGGGCGATCAGCCCGGAGATCCCCAGGAAGGAGGCGGCGGACATGTAGTCGCCCGCGATGGCGAATCCGTTCTCCATCGGAGAGAAGAGCCTGCCGCCGGCGTAGAACTCCTCGGCCGAGCCGCGCCGGTTGCGGCTGACCCATGTGGTGATGCCGAGCGTGACGGCGATGAAGAGGCTGAAGAGGATCAGCGCGAGGGTCTGGTGCTCGGTGGTCACCGCTCCTCCCCCCGCGCCCGCGCGCGCTCCTGGCCGCGCTCCTGCTCGAAGACGGTCCAGCGCAGGTCGAGCGCGGCCCGGTCCCGGCGGAGCCGGGCGTGCCGGGCGTACGCCCAGGTCAGGAGGAAGGTGGTGAGGAACTGCCCCAGCCCCGCGAGCAGCGCCACGTTGACCGAGCCGACGACCGGCCGGGCCATCAGCCCGGGCGCCGCGGTGGCCGCGAGCACGTAGGCGACGTACCAGAGGAAGAAGCCGGCGGTCGCGGGAACGACGAACCTCCGGTAGCGGCCGCGCACTTCCTGGAAGGCGGCGCTCCGCTGCACCTCCAGGTAGATGTCGGACGCCGCGGGCGCGGCCCGACCCGCCGTCACCGGGCGTGGCGGGACCGTTTCCGCACCCTCGCCCCAGCCCACGGCCAGCGCGTCGTACCAGGGGTCGTCGAGCCGGATCGTTCCGGCATCACGGCCTTCGTCCTTGTCCACCGAACTCTCCTTGTCCGCTGCCGCATTGGCCGCGTGTCCACAAGGATGTGTGCGAAGGTCGTTTTCTGGGTGGTTGTCCCGGTGTTCTTCACTCCTTCAGGTGATGGAGTGCAGAGCATTGGTGTGCCGGACCGCGTGCCGGGCCCCGCCGTGCCCGCCGGGGCCGGCCGGCACGGCGGGACGGGTCAGGCGTCGATGCGCGAGCGGTCGAGGGTCGCCGCCGAGCTGGTGATGAACTCCTTGCGCGGAGCCACCTCGTTGCCCATGAGGAGGTCGAAGACCTGCTCGGCGGAGTCCAGATCACCGATGTTGATCCGCCGCAGGGTGCGGAAGCGGGGATCCATGGTGGTCTCCGCGAGCTGGTCCGCGTCCATCTCGCCGAGGCCCTTGTAGCGCTGGATGCCGTCCTTGAAGCGGATGTTCTTGCGCTGGAACTCCAGGAGGGTCTGGCGCAGCTCGTTGTCCGAGTACGTGTACACGTACTTGTCCTGGCCCTTCTTGGGCTGGACCAGCTCGATCCGGTGCAGCGGCGGCACGGCCGCGAAGACCCGGCCGGCCTCGACCATCGGCCGCATGTACCGCTGGAAGAGCGTCAGCAGCAGGCAGCGGATGTGCGCGCCGTCTACGTCGGCGTCGACGAGCAGGACGATCTTCCCGTAGCGCGCGGCGTCGAGATCGAAGGTACGGCCGGAGCCGGCTCCTATGACCTGGATGATCGCCCCGCACTCGGTGTTCTTGAGCATGTCCGAGACCGAGGACTTCTGGACGTTGAGGATCTTGCCGCGGATCGGCAGCAGGGCCTGGAACTCGGAGTTGCGCGCGAGCTTGGCCGTGCCCAGGGCCGAGTCGCCCTCGACGATGAAGAGCTCGCTGCGGTCCACGTCGTCGCTGCGGCAGTCGGCGAGCTTGGCGGGCAGCGAGGAGGACTCCAGCGCGGTCTTGCGGCGCTGCGCCTCCTTGTGCTGGCGGGCCGCGATGCGGGTCCGGGCGGCCGCGACGATCTTCTCCATCACGGCGCGGGCCTGCTGCTTGTCGTCGCGCTTGGTGGAGGTCAGGAAGGCCTTGAGCTCCTTGGCCACGACGGCCGCGACGATGCGGGTCGCCGCGGAGGTGCCGAGCACCTCCTTGGTCTGGCCCTCGAACTGCGGCTCGGCGAGGCGGACGGTGACGACCGCCGTCATGCCCTCCATCGCGTCGTCCTTGACCACGTCGTCCTCGGCGACGCGCAGCAGCTTCGCCGAGCGCAGGACCTCGTTCACGGTCTTGGCGACCGAGCGTTCGAAGCCGGAGACGTGGGTGCCGCCCTTGGGGGTGGCGATGATGTTCACGAAGGACCTGACATTGGTCTCGTACCCCGTGCCCCAGCGCAGGGCGATGTCCACGCCCAGCTCGCGGGTGACCTCGGTGGGGGTCATGTGGCCGAGGTCGTCCAGGACGGGGACGGTCTCCTTGAAGGTGCCCGTGCCGGTCAGGCGCAGTACGTCGCAGACGCCCTTGTCCTGGGTGAGGTACTCGCAGAACTCGCTGATGCCCCCGTCGAAGCGGAAGGTCTCCTCGGTCTTGCCGGCCCCGTCGAGGCCCCGCTCGTCGCGGACCACCAGGGTCAGGCCGGGCACGAGGAAGGCGGTCTGGCGGGCGCGCTGGTAGAGCGTCTCCAGATTGAGCCGGGCGTCCTTGAGGAAGATCTGGCGGTCGGCCCAGTAGCGGATCCGGGTGCCGGTCTTGCCCTTGGCGATGCGCTTGATCTTGCGCAGGCCCCCCGAGGGGTCGAAGGGGCTGTCGGCCCCCTGCTCGGTGAACATCCCGGGGACGCCGCGGCGGAAGCTGATGCCGTGCGTGGAGCTGCCGCGGTCGACCTCGACGTCGAGACGGGCCGACAGGGCGTTGACCACGGAGGCACCGACGCCGTGCAGACCGCCCGAGGCGGCGTAGGAGCCGCCGCCGAACTTTCCGCCGGCGTGCAGCTTGGTCATGACGACCTCGACCCCGGACAGGCCGGTCTTGGGCTCGACGTCGACGGGGATGCCGCGGCCGTTGTCACGGACCTCGACGGAGGCGTCCTCGTGGAGGATCACCTCGATGTGGTCGCAGTAGCCGCCCAGGGCCTCGTCGACGGAATTGTCGATGATCTCCCAGAGGCAGTGCATCAGGCCTCGGCTGTCGGTGGAGCCGATATACATCCCGGGGCGCTTGCGCACGGCCTCGAGGCCTTCGAGGACGAGCAGGTGCCGCGCGGTGTAGTTGGAACCGTCCCGGTCTGCTCCGGACAGCAGCGCGCTGGAAGGCACGGACGTGTCGGCGGTCACGCAGTTCGCTCCTCGCTGAATTTCTTTTCTGGCCCGGTCGGGCGCAGGGGTGGCTCGGGTACCGGTCAGAGGGTACCGAGGCCTGGTAGAGCCGATGCAACGCCACCCTCGTCGCTTCCTCAGCCTAGTCCAGATGCGTACGGGTGTTCGATCCCCCGTCAGGGTGAAGCAAACATCACGTTCCCTTCGACGCATGAACCATTTAGTGTTCGGGCACGTCCTCATGCACACCGGCACTCACGCCGGGGAGGACGCGAACTGCTACAAGCGAACGACTGACAACGCGAAACCGTAAAGCACTGCAATACGGCTCCTTCGCCGCCAACCGGCAGCAGCCGGCCAGCTTCGGAAGGAAGTTTCGAGGAAAAGCCGCGAGCGGGAACGTTTTCGGCCTGGTTGGATGTTGACCCTGGTACGACAGCTCGTCGAGCTAGAGAAGAGGCGACGTGACTACTGTTCTGACACCCGCGACCCCGCTGACGGCCGCTGACCGATGCGACCGTTGCGGCGCCCAGGCATATCTGCGCGTCGTTCTCCTGAGCGGTGGTGAACTGCTCTTCTGCGCCCACCACGGGCGTAAGTTCGAGCCGGAACTCAAGAAGATCGCCGCGGAAATACAGGATGAGACCGAGCGGCTCACGTCCGCTCCGGCCGCAAACGCTGCCGACACCGAGGACCGCTGACACAAGGCCTATACCTCGCATCCGACGAGCCAGGACCGGCCAGGCCGGTCGACGGGCGGCTTCCCTGAGACCCAGGGAAGCCGCCCGTCCTCACGTCCGGGGCACTCCGCACCACTCCCGGCTCCGCGTCCAGCCCCCCGCACCCCCGTGCCGGGCCGTACGGGGCGCCTGGAGCCCCTCCGGGCACCCCGCGCGGCTCCTTACTCCCCGACCGGCCGCGCGGCCCTCTCGGCGCCGCTCACGAAGCCGATCAGCGGGGCGATCCGGGTGTACACCCCCGGGCTGTCGGCACGCCCGCAGCCGCGCCCCCAGGACACCAGCCCGATCAGCCGCCCCCGCGCCACCAGCGGCCCGCCGCTGTCCCCCTGGCAGGCGTCCTTGCCGCCGTCCCGGTCGCCCGCGCACACCATGGAGTCGGGCCGGTACTGACCGTCCGCATCGCCCGGGTAGGCCCGTCGGCAGACATCGTCCGCCAGCACCGTGACGCGCGCGGCCCGCAGCCCGTACGCGTAGTCACCGAACCCGCTCGTATCGCCCCAGCCGTACACGGCCGCCTCGGTCCCCGCCCCGTACGCCGGGTCACCGGCCGCGGCCATCGGCAGCACGTACCGCGCCTCGACCGGCTCGGCCAGCTCCAGTACGGCCAGGTCCCCGGCGTTGCTCCCGGGGTCGTAGGCCGGATTCACCCGGGCCGCGCGCACCGCGATCTCGCGGCCGTCCTCGGCGCGGAGCTCCGTACGCCCGGTGATCACGCGGAAGTCCGCGACGGATTCGACCGTGCCGCCCAGCACCTGGCGGCCCAGGCAGTGGGCCGCCGTCACCACCGTGGTGGGGGCGACGACGACTCCGCCGCAGAACTGCCCGTCCCGGGTACCCCCGAACCGGTCACGGCTGGCCAGGGCCACGACCCACGGGCTGTCGGCGACGCTCACCGGGCTCCCGCCTATGACGATGCTGTCTGCGGCCACCCCGGGGGCCTGGGACAGCGGCAGCGCCGCCGCCCCCGCCACCAGGGTCAGCGCGCCCGCCAGAGCACGGGCGAAGGGACGACGCATGGGGCCTCCTGACTCTGAGTGTGCATGGCTCCACCCAGAGTGGGTCGCGCGGTGGCCGTGCGCACCCGCGCGACCGCCCTCGCACGCCCCCGCGCGCCCTGCCGGTCGAGGTCCGGCAGGGATCCGCTCGCGCTCCCGTCCGGTCGCGCTCCGGTCAGTCCAGGTAGTCGCGCAGGACCTGCGACCGGGACGGGTGGCGCAGCTTCGACATCGTCTTCGACTCGATCTGGCGGATGCGCTCGCGGGTGACCCCGTAGACCTTGCCGATCTCGTCGAGGGTCTTCGGCTGGCCGTCGGTGAGACCGAAGCGCATCGAGACCACGCCGGCCTCGCGCTCGCTGAGGGTGTCGAGGACCGAGTGCAGCTGCTCCTGCAGCAGCGTGAAGCTCACGGCGTCCGCCGGGACGACCGCCTCGGAGTCCTCGATGAGGTCACCGAACTCGCTGTCGCCGTCCTCGCCGAGCGGGGTGTGCAGGGAGATCGGCTCGCGGCCGTACTTCTGGACCTCGATGACCTTCTCGGGGGTCATGTCGAGTTCCTTCGCCAGCTCCTCCGGAGTGGGCTCGCGGCCCAGGTCCTGGAGCATCTGGCGCTGCACGCGGGCGAGCTTGTTGATCACTTCGACCATGTGCACCGGGATGCGGATGGTGCGGGCCTGGTCGGCCATGGCACGCGTGATCGCCTGCCGGATCCACCACGTCGCGTACGTGGAGAACTTGTAGCCCTTGGTGTAGTCGAACTTCTCCACCGCGCGGATCAGACCCAGGTTGCCCTCCTGGATCAGGTCCAGGAAGAGCATGCCGCGACCGGTGTAGCGCTTGGCCAGGGAGACCACGAGGCGGAGGTTCGCCTCCAGGAGGTGGTTCTTGGCGCGGCGGCCGTCCTCGGCGATGATCTCCAGCTCGCGCTTGAGCTTGGGCGCCAGCTTGTCGGAGTTCGCCAGCTTGTCCTCGGCGAACAGGCCCGCCTCGATGCGCTTGGCGAGCTCGACCTCCTGCTCGGCGTTGAGCAGCGGGACCTTGCCGATCTGCTTGAGGTAGTCCTTGACGGGGTCGGCGGTGGCACCGGCCACGACGACCTGCTGGGCGGGGGCGTCGTCCTCGTCGTCCGAGATGACGAAGCCCTTGTTCTCCCCGCCCTCCTCTTCCTCGTCGGCCTCGGCCTTCACGGCGTCGGGGCCCTCGTCCGCCGTCTCCTCGTCGCCGTCGTCCGCGCCCTTCTTGGCGGCGGTCTTCTTGGCGGCCGTCTTCTTCGCGGCGGTCTTCTTGGCCGGCGCGGCCTTCTTCGCCGCCGTCTTGCGGGCGGCCGTCTTCTTCGCGGCGGGCTCGGCGGCGGGCTCCTCGCCCAGGGCGTCCACGACGTCCGGATCCGTCGTCCCGGCGTCGGGGACGGTGTCGGCCACGGCCGGGGCGGCGGCCGTCGTCGCCGCCACGGTCTTGGTCGCCGTCCGCTTGGCGGGGCTCTTCGCAGCGACGCTCTTGCGGGGGGTGCGCTTGGGCGACTCCGCGGCACTGACCATCAGCGTCACACCCTCTTCCTCGAGGATCTGGTTGAGGCTGCGCAGAACATTCTTCCACTGGGTCGCAGGAATCTGGTCAGCCTCGAAGGCCCGACGCACGTCATCGCCGGCGATCTGCCCCTCGGCCTTGCCCCGCTCGATGAGCGCCATCACAGACTCGGAATCGGCGATCTCCGGCGGGAGCGTACGGGATGTGCTGGCCGACACGAACAACCTCTCGGAACGATGGGAACGGCTTCCGACCCCGGTCTGGTGCTGGACCGGAGCCGACGACCACCGACGGGGGATGGGCCGGGGGGCGCGGGCAGGGGCCGGGGAGCTGCACAGCATCCCCAAGGGCTGCTGTCTTCCCTCCGTCGGCCATCACCTCCTACGTCATCGCGTGACGTCGCGGAGCGTTACGCCCAATCTTCGTGGCCCGAATCACACCCGGGTCCCGACCGGGCCCGTTTCGTGGTCGTACGTACGCGTACGGCAGGCACCGCAAGCCCCCGCACGCCGGAGTCGCCGAGCCCGAAAACGGGCCCGGCGACCGGTGGTGCACCCCCGCGCCCCCGCGCGTCGGGGCGTCAGTGCTCGCGCGGGGCGGGGACCACGCGCTCGACCTCCGGATGCACCGTCAGCAACTGGCGCATGGCGTTCTCGGCACCCGTGGCGTCACCGGCTGCGAGCGCCTCGACCATCCGGGCGTGGTGCGCGACGCCGGCCTCGCTGGGACGGTCACAGGCGGCGACGGGGCTGCCGGACACCTGGAGGGCGGAGGAGACGATGCCCGACAGGTGCTCCAGCATGCGGTTCCCCGCGACCTGGATCAGCAGCGAGTGGAACTCGTTGTCGGCGCGCGCGAAGGTGAGCGAGTCGCCCTGCCCGAGGGCGTGGCCCATGATCTCGACCATGTCGGCGAGGCGCTGCTGGACGTCCGGGCGGCCGTGTCCGGCGGCGAGGCGGGCGGCCAGCGGCTCGATGGTCCAGCGGAGTTCGTTGAGTTCGCGGCGCTGGTCGTCGCGCTGGGGCCCGAAGGCGCGCCACTCGATGATGTCGGGGTCGAGCAGGTTCCAGTCGGCGACCGGCCGGACCCGGGTGCCCACGTTGGGGCGGGCGCTGACGAGGCCCTTGGCCTCCAGGACCCTCAGGGATTCGCGGACGACCGTGCGGGAGACCTCGAAGCGCTGGCCGATCTCCTCGGGGACCAGGGGCCGGTCCGCTCCGAGGTCGCCGGAGACGATCATCTGGCCGAGCTGCTGGACGAGTTGGCCGTGCAGTCCGCGTCCGCGGCTGCCCGCCGCCCGGCGGCCGACGCGGCTCAACTCGACGTCGCCCCCGTCCCAGTGGGGCAATCCGACGCGATCGGACCCGGAAGCCTCCGGGTAGGGGTAGCGGTCGAGTTCGCCCGGGCCGGCGAGGCCGGAGTCGGCATGGCGGGCGGCGGTCATCATGGTGTGCGCAAGGGTACTCACGAATCCTTTGTCGGCCGTGCCTCCTTCACCCTTGAGGTCTTTGGTGAAAAGCACACGAAAGGGTGATCGGTACCACCCACGCAATTGACGACTTATCGTAAAGATCCGGGCCTTTTGCGCGGAGTTGCGGTCCGCTTCGGGTGCTGCGGCCCGATGTGGACTTCTACGGTCCCGCCGAAGTCGCCTCCGGCATCGGAACGATCACCAACGGACTCGGCCGCGCAGTGCTGTCAACGCATAGGCGCACAACAAGACCATCAGCGACAACACCAGTGCCGTGCCCACGGGTTGGGCCATCACCCGAAGGGCTCCCCGTACGATCCGGTCCGCCTCGGGCGGCCAGGGCGCCCGGCTCAGGCCGCGCAGCCGCGAGGCGAGGCCGGTGACGGGGTACGCGGACGGCCCCTCCAGCGCCTTGCGCACCAGCGGTACCACCATCACCGGTACGGCGAGCACCGCGGCCATGCCCGCGGAGGCGGCCCGGAAGACGCCGGAGGCCAGGACCCCGGCCCAGGCGCAGCCGATGAGCAGTCCGGCCCAGCTCGCGGCGGGGGCGATCCACTCCCCCGGTGCGCTCAGCGGCCCGGCGCCGAAGACGAGCCGGAGGGCGGCGACATCGGCGGCGACCGCGAGGAGGCCGAGGACCAGGGCGAAGGCGGCGCAGACCCCGAGCTTGGCGGCGAGCAGCCCCATCCGGCGCGGCACCGTGCCCCGGTCGGCGGCGAGTGCGGGGTAGCGGTACTCCTCGCCGAAGGCCAGGGATCCGAGCAGTCCCGCGCCGAGTGCGGCGGGCGGCAGCGGGAACAGCTCGGGCCAGGCGGCGAGCAGCCGGTTCTGGGGGGTGTGGCCGGCTCGCGCGAGCACCAGGGAGATGAGCGCGGAGACGGCGGCCACGACGGCGGTGGTCAGCAGCGGGGTGGCGGTGCCGAACATGCGGCGCACCTCGTAGCGCAGCGGCCACAGCGGACCGCCTACGCGGCGCACCCCCGAGCCCGGGCGCCCGGCAGGGGCGTGGCCCGGCCCGGCGACGGGTCCCCGCGGGGAGTCGGCCGCGGCTCCGGCGGGCGCGGGGAGACCGGCGGGGTCGCAGGCCACTCCGGAGCCCGACCCCGGGCCGCCGGTGTGCACCGCCCCGGCGGGGGACGTCGCACGGGGCTCCGGGCGCGGCTCCCCGTGGGCCGGAACCTGCGCCCCGGCCGGGAGGCCCGACCCGTGGACCACCACGGATCCCGTCGCGGGGCGGACCTGGAGCGAAGCCTCGACGCGCGCCTCCGGCAGGGACGTGGCGCCGCCCCGGGTCCGGGCCTGCGGCACGGGCGGCACGGGCGGCACGGGTGCGGCCGGCGCTCCGGCGTCACCGGTCTCGTCGGCGAGCTGGTGGACCAGCACGCCGTGCCGGAACGCCGCCTCGCCGATCTCGGCGCAGTTGCTGCCGTACACCGACAGCCTGCTGCCGCTCTCCTCGACGATCTCCACCACGCGCTGGGCGGACCGGGCCTCGCGGCCCAGTACGTCGGCGAGCCGGGCGGCGTGCGGGGTGCGCACGGCGACCCGCGGCCGCAGCCGGGTGCGGGCGAAGTCCGCCGCGTCCTGATCTGCGACGAGGCGGCCGTCGGCGATGGACACGACCCGGTCGGCGTACCGGGCGGCCTCCTTTGCGTCGTCGGTGGTGAACAGCACGGCCCCGCCGAGGGAGGCGTGCCCGCGCAGGAGGCCGTGGAGCCAGGTCCGCTCGCGGGTGGGGAGCCCCGCGCCGGGCTCGTCGAGGAGCAGTGTGCAGGGGTCGGCGAGCAGGGCCGCCGCGAGCGCGACGCGGCGCTCCATGCCAGCCGAGAGCGAACCGAGCCGCTGGTCGCGCAGCCCGCCGATGCCGACGACCTCCATCATGAGGTCCGCCCGGGAGGCCGGAACGCCGACGGCCGCGGTGAGCATGCGCAACTGGTTGCGGACCGTCCGCGCCGGATGTCCGGGGACATCGCCGAGGAGGACTCCGACCTCGCGCCCGGGATGCGGGATCCGGTGCAGCGGGCGGCCGCGGAAGTAGGTGACGCCCCGGCCCGGTTCGAGCTCGAGCATGAGGCGCAGGGCGGTGGTCTTGCCCGCGCCCGGCTCGCCGAGCAGGGCGGTCACGCACCCCGCTCGGGCCTCGAAGGTGAGGTCGTTCACGAGGGGCGGGAGGTGTCGACGGGGGGAGCTGGTGAGTCCGATGGCCTGGAGCATCGCTTCTCTCGCGGGGGGTGAGACCGCTCTGCGGCAGCGTGAATACCGCAAGCAAGATAACGCGATATGTCCGATTTACTACGCAACCGGTCCGTGCCGGTGGCGGGTCAGACTTCCGGACGCAGCATCGGCGGGTTGAGCAGGGTCGCCCCGCCGGCCCGGAACAGCTGTGCGGGCCGGCCACCCTGACGGGTCGTCGTACCGCCGGCCGGCACCAGGAAGCCGGGGGTGCCGGTGACCTTGCGATGGAAGTTGCGCGGGTCCAGGGCCACGCCCCACACCGCCTCGTAGACCCGGCGCAGCTCTCCGACCGTGAACTCCGGCGGGCAGAAGGCGGTGGCCAGGGAGGAGTACTCGATCTTCGAGCGGGCCCGCTCCACCCCGTCCGCGAGGATCCGCGCGTGGTCGAAAGCCAGCCCGGCAGAGGGCTGGTCGGGGCCCTCCAGGAGCTCGTCGACGGGAGCCCAGCGAGCGCTGTTGGCGTCTCCGCCGGCCCTGGGCGCGGGCAGGTCGGGGGCGAGGACCAGATGCGCCACGCTGACGACCCGCATCCGGGGGTCGCGCTGCGGGTCCCCGTAGGTGGCGAGCTGCTCGAGGTGCGCCCCGTTGTCCGGGCCGGGCCCGGCCGCGTCGTGCGCGCACAACCCGGTCTCCTCGGCGAGCTCCCGGGCCGCGGCCGCCCCCAGGTCCTCGTCCGCTCGGACGAAGCCGCCGGGCAGGGCCCAGCGCCCCTGGAACGGCTGCTCTCCCCGGCGCACGACCAGCGCGCACAGCGCGTGGCGCCGCACGGTGAGCACGACCAGGTCGACGGTGACGGCGAAGGGCGGGAAGGCCGACGGGTCGTAGGGCGACATGCCGCGATCATAGTCGTCTGCCTGACGATAAACAGAGCTTTGGTGATCCCGGAGACGGTGATCTGGAACGCGCACCGGATCATGCCGGACCCGGGGCGCCCGGAGCCCACCCGACGGAATCCGGAAGCCGGCCTAGGCCCGAAGTTGGAGCACATCGGCGGCCTCCTCCACCATGCCGACGCCGAGGCGGCTGATGCGGACGGTGAACGGCTCCCCCGCCACCCTCAGCCCGGAGAGCCGCAGGGCGCCGAGGGGGGCGCCCGCTCTCGGGGTGACGGCCACCGTCCCGGCCGGGGCGTCCGGGCGGATTCCGGCGAGTGCGACGAGGGCGTGGATCCCTGCGGCGGCCGCGACGGCGGCGGGCCTGCACGCCGCCGGGTGCGGGAGCGGCGCGCTGCCGGTGGTGCGCTGCTCGGCGGCGTACATCTCCGGTAGCCGGTACCCGAAGGTCTCCGCCGCGTCGAGCAGGCCCCGCAGCAGCCCGGCGGCCTCCTTCTCGAAGCCGGCCTGGGCCAGGCCCGACACGGCGAGGGCGCTCTCGTGGGCCCGGACCGCGCCCGACCGGTGGCCGAAGGGGTTGTGGCCCGGTTCGCGGGCCGCCATGCTGCGCAGCCCCCATCCGGAATCCATGGCCGGGGCCCCGAAGAGCCGGGCGAGCTGCTCGGTACGGACCGGGTCCAGCAGCCCGGGCGCGAGCCCGCCCCCGCCCAGCAGGCCGGTGTCGAGCAGGTGGGCCGCCGCCCCCGTCAGCCGGGGCAGCGGTCTCCCGTCGGGATGCAGGGCCGCGGCGGGGCGGCCCCCGTCCGGACCGTCGATCCAGAACCGGGCCCGGAACCTCTCCCGCAGCGCCCCAGCCCATTCGCGCCACTCGGCGGCTCCGGGCCGCCCGCAGTCGGCGAGCAGGTCGGCGCCGAGCAGCGCGGCCCGGTGTGCGTGGGCCTGGGTCTCGCAGCGGCGCGGACCGGGATCGGGGTCGGCCAGGAAGCCGTCCTCCGCCAGGGCCCCGCGCAGCCAGTCCAGGCAGCGCTCCGCGACGGGCAGCAGCCGGGCCACCTCCTCCTCGGGCAGCCCCCACCTGCGGGCCTCGGCGAGCACCGCCGGAAAGCCGAGGGTGGCCTCCGTCCCGGTGCACCCCGGTGGCAGCTGCGGCCCGGCGGCGCGCAGCGGTCCCGGGATCTTGCCGGCCCCGGGGCCGCGTCCCCCGGTCTGGCCGCGGGCCAGGGTCCGCAGCGTGGCGGCGGCCAGCCCGGTGCCGAGCGGCAGTGCCATCCGAGCGGCCCACAGCGACTCGGCCGGGGCCAGTCCGAGCCGCCACGGCACTCCCGCCGCCGCGAAGGCGTCCGCGGGTTCCTCGGGGTCCCGCAGGAGCAGCGCGCGCAGATCGTCGAGGCTGGTCCGGAACCAGGCGTCGGCCCTCGGGTCGTCCCCCTCGGCCCGGGCGGCCGCCAGGGGGTTCGCGACCTGTCCGGCGGGGGCCCGTGCGGACCGGTCCCGCGTGGTCCGCAGCTCGATGCTGCGGGACTCCCCCGGGCCCAGTTCGAGCTGCCAGCGCAGCAGTCCCGCCGAGGCGAGGGCGTCGTCGGGGGCCGGTTCGGCGGTGGTGACGGCGTAGGCGTCCCCGGTGCTCCACCGCAGCCCGGCGGCATGGACCCCGGCGGGCAGCTCGGGCCCGGCCCGGCCCGCCGCCACGGCGCCGAGTTCGGCCAGGTCGGTGCCGAGGGAGACCTCCACGGGCAGGCGCAGCGGCCGGACCGCGAAGCTGCGCAGGGTGATCCGCTCCGTGCCGTCGGCGTGCCGGACGCGCTCGACGCCGATGTCGGGGTCGGGGCCGGCCTCGACCCCGGTGCGGACGGTGGCGCTGAAGGAGGCCCGGTCGGCTCCGAGGCTGCGTGTCCGGACCGCGACCGGATCCCGGCCGGCCACGCGCAGCACGCAGCGGGACAGCAGGCGTCGCCCGGCCCGGTAGATCCCGTCGATGCCCCGCCCGGTGAGCTGGCCGTGCTCGGGCGAGATGACCAGGCAGGGGGCGGCGACGCAGATGACGGCTCCGTGCACGGGAGGCAGCTCGGCCCTGGGCGCGGTCCCTGCCCCGGACGCCTGGCCGGGCACCGCACCCGCGGGCCGTCCGGGCACCGCGCCCGCAGGCCTGCCGGACACCGCGCCCGCAGGCCTGCCCGGCACCGTACCCGTGGGCCTGCCGGGGGCGGCGCTCGCGGGCCTGCCCGGCACCGCGCCCGCGGGCTGGCCCGGCACCGCGCCCGCGGGCTGGCCCGGCACCGCGCCCGCGGGCTGGCCCGGCACCGCTCCGATGGGCCGGCCGGCCGGGCCGGGTGGCCGGGGGCCGGGGTCCGGTCCGCGCGGGGGCCCGGCCGTGCGGTCCGCCGGGCCGCCGGGCATGCGCTCCGCGTCACCCGCGGCCGGCCGGGCGTGGGTCGCGCCCGCGGGAGGAGCGGCGGGGTGGCCGGCCGAGGGCCCCCGCCCCGCGGCCGGGGCGGCGGAGCCAGAGCCGTCCCGGCGCTCTGGGCTGGTGGGCGGGAGGGCCCCGGACGGGTCGGTTTCAGGTGCGGGGGGAGCCATGTGCCGCCTTGTCTGCGCTCCGGCCGGTTCTGCTGGGCGGCGGCGCGGCCGGGCGCCCACTACCCCCCAGCTGAACGCCACCACCCCCGCCCGGGTCACGGGCAGCGGTGGCGGCTGCCCGCACCGGGGGGCGGCCCTGCGGCGCGCGGCCGCGCCCACGGCGCTCCGGAGCCGCCGCGCGGCGGCTCGCCCGGGGAGCCCACGCGGGGTGCGCGGGACGCCGGGGAGCCGGCGTACGGGGGACGGGCCGCCGGGGGCCCGACGCGGGGTCACTGCCCGCTCCCTTCGGCGCGGCGGGCCGTGCGGCGGCTCCGCGGGGCGGGGCGGCCGGGCGGCCGGGTGACTGCGCCGGGCCGCTTGCGGCGGGGTTCGCGGCGCTCGCGCTCCTCCCGCAGGCACTGCCGCAGCCCCTCCGGATCGATGCCCTCGTTGCAGGCGTGGTGCAGGAGCTGGGCGAAGCGGTATTCGGCGTCGGCCCGCAGGGCGAGCCCGAAGGCGATCCGCGCCGTCGGCTCGTCCCCGCTGGACCAGGAGACCCAGCCCGCGAGGGTGAGCGGGGCCGCCGCGTGCTCCCCGTAGGCGCCGACGCAGCGCCGCGCCAGGGCCCGCCACAGCCGCAGGGCGGGCGCCGCCTCCTCCGCCTCCATCCACTCGGCGGCGATGTCGCGGATCTCCCGGTCCTGGAGCCCGAGGATCACGGCGGCCGCCTCGTCGTGTCCGAGCAGGGCGTCGTCCCGGTCGTCGGCGCGGCGACCGCCCTCGGCGGGCGCGGCGAGGGCCAGCCGGCGCATCAGGGTCTTGGCGAGCGTGATGGTCTGGGCGCCGACCTGCTCCCGGGTGGCGCCGTCGAGGATCTTGGGGACCAGTGCGGCGGCGGCCCGCCCGAGGGCGTCCTCCTGTTCGACGGCCCAGGCGCCGCCGCGCGTGGGCATCAGGCGGCCCTCGATCTCCTTGAGCGAACCCCTCACCTGGAGCCCGGCAAAGGTCGCCGCCGCGGCCATCACCGAGGTGCCCGGCGCCGCGAGCGGGGTGCCTTCGGCCGGGCAGCAGCCGGACTCGGCGCAGGTGTAGGACCAGTAGCGGCTGCCGGAGAGGCACAGGGCTTCCAGGACGGGCACGTCCAGTGCCCCGCAGGCGACCCGCAGCCGCTGGGCGAGCGGCCGCAGCCGGGTCATGACCCGCTGCCCGCTCTCCGCGCCCCGCGGGTCCTGGCAGAGGAACACCACGATGCCGTCGGGCTTGTCGCCGCGCCGCTCGCTGCCCCGCACGAGGCATTCGGCGACCTGCCGGGCGGTGTCCTCCCACTCGGTGTGCGCGGTGGGGATCCCGACGCGGAGGCGGCCGCCGAAACGTCCGCCCTCGCCGTGGACGGCGACCATGACCAGGGAGTCGGTGGGGTGGAAGCCGAGCATGTAGGGCAGCGCGTCGGCCAGTTCGGCGGGGCTGCGCAGGGTGATCCGGGAGGGGTCGGGTGCTCCGGAGGGGCCGGTGGACGGCCGTCCGGACGGACTGCGTGATTCGTGGTTCGTCGTCATGCCCCGACGGTCCCGTGCGCGGTCCGATCCGGAAACCCCTGTGGATAACTCGTTGAATCTTCAATATCCACAGGCTGAGAGCCGCATTGGCGCGATGTCCGAGCCATCGGGTTGCATGGGGGCATGAACGCAGACCTGAGGTCCTCGGCCGATTCCGTACTCGCCCGCCTCGTGGGCGACCCCACGGGCACCGCACGGCTGCGCGAGGACCAGTGGCGGGCGATCGAGGCCCTCGTCGCGGACAAGCGGCGCGCCCTGGTCGTCCAGCGCACGGGGTGGGGCAAGTCCGCGGTCTACTTCGTGGCCACGTCCCTGCTGCGGGCGAGCGGCGCCGGCCCGACCGTCATCGTCTCCCCGCTGCTCGCCCTGATGCGCAACCAGGTCGAGGCCGCCGCCCGGGCGGGCATCCGCGCCCGCACCATCAACTCCGCCAACCCCGAGGAGTGGGAGGGCATCCAGGCCGAGGTCGCGGCGGGCGAGGTCGACGTCCTGCTGGTCAGTCCGGAGCGGCTCAACAACCCCGACTTCCGCGACCAGGTGCTCCCCAAGCTCTCGGCCGCCACCGGCCTGCTCGTGGTCGACGAGGCGCACTGCATCTCCGACTGGGGGCACGATTTCCGCCCCGACTACCGCCGGCTGCGCACCATGCTGGCGGACCTCCCCCCGGGCGTCCCCGTCCTGGCGACGACCGCCACCGCCAACGCCCGTGTGACCGCCGACGTCGCCGAACAGCTCGGTACCGGAGCGGGCACCGATGCCCTGGTGCTACGCGGCCCGCTGGACCGCGAGAGCCTGAGCTTGGCCGTGCTGACCCTGCCCGACGCCGCGCACCGGCTGGCCTGGCTCGCCGACCACCTCACCGATCTGCCGGGCTCCGGCATCATCTACACGCTGACCGTGGCCGCCGCCGAGGAGGTCACCGCCTACCTCCGCCACCGCGGGCACACGGTGTCCTCGTACACCGGCAAGACCGAGAACGCCGACCGCGAACAGGCGGAGAACGACCTCCAGGCGAACCGGGTCAAGGCCCTGGTGGCGACCTCCGCCCTCGGCATGGGCTTCGACAAGCCCGACCTGGGCTTCGTGGTGCACCTGGGTTCGCCCTCCTCCCCCATCGCCTACTACCAGCAGGTCGGCCGCGCGGGCCGCGGCGTCGAACACGCCGAGGTCCTCCTGCTCCCCGGCCGCGAGGACGAGGCGATCTGGCAGTACTTCGCCTCGGTGGCCTTCCCCCCGGAGGCGCAGGTGCGCCGCACCCTGGACGTGCTGGCCCAGGCGGGACGTCCCCTTTCACTGCCCGCCCTGGAACCGCTGGTCGACCTGCGCCGCACCCGGCTGGAGACGATGCTGAAGGTGCTCGACGTGGACGGAGCCGTCCACCGCGTCAAGGGGGGCTGGACCTCCACCGGCGAACCCTGGGTGTACGACGCCGAGCGCTACGCCTGGGTCGCCCGGCAGCGTTCCGCCGAGCAGCAGGCGATGCGGGACTACGCGGCCTCCACCGCCTGCCGGATGGAGTTCCTGCGCCGCCAGCTCGACGACGAGGAGGCCGCGCCCTGCGGCCGCTGCGACAACTGCGCCGGGGCCCGCTTCACCGCGGACGTCTCCAGCACCGCTCTGGACACCGCCCGGGGTGAACTGGGCCGGCCCGGCGTGGAACTGGAGCCCCGCAAGATGTGGCCGACCGGGCTAGCGGCGGTCGGCGTGGACCTCAAGGGCCGGATCCCCGCGGGGGAACAGGCCTTCACCGGCCGGGGTCTGGGCCGGCTGTCCGACATCGGCTGGGGCAACCGGCTGCGTCCCATGCTGGCCCCGCAGACCCCCGACCAGACCGTCCCCGACGATGTCGCCCAGGCCGTGGTGGCCGTCCTCGCCGACTGGGCGCGGGGCCCGGGCGGCTGGGCATCCGGGGCCGAAGGCGCCCCCGCCCGGCCCGTCGGCGTGGTCGCGCTGCCCTCGCGTTCCCGCCCCCAGCTGGTCGCTTCCCTGGCCTCGCGGATCGCGGAGGTGGGACGCATCCCGCTGCTCGGCACCCTGGAGTACACCGACCAGGCACCGGAGTTCGGGCTTCCGTCCTCGAACAGCGCCCAACGGGTGCGGGGACTCCACCAGGCGTTGACCGTCCCGCCAGCCCTCGCGGCCAGCCTGTCCGAGGCGCCGGGTCCGGTGTTCCTCGTCGACGACCGCGCGGAGAGCGGCTGGACCCTCGCGGTGGCCGCCCGCCTGCTGCGCCGGGCGGGCGCGAAGGGGGTGTTCCCGCTGGTGCTCGCGCTCCAGCCGTAGGCGATTGAGTCATCTCCGGCGTGAGGGGGCTCCAAGGGGGCAAGGATATGAACGGCATACCGGCGAATTCCGGTCCGCGGCTCCAAATGCTCATTGCCCCACCCTCGGGCGCCACGCGAGAATCGGAGGGCTCCCGCTCGGCGCACCGGCACTCCAGGGCCGTGTCGCAGCGCGCCCACATTCCAGCCGCGCCCGTTCGCGGGCGTGTACCCGAAGGGAGGACCGTGACCTTCGGATTCGCCCCGCCCTCGACCACGTCCCTGACCACGGCCACCGGCGGCGCCAGCCGTCACGGCCGGCTTCTCGAACCCGCCGAGTGGACCGCGGCCGGCATTCCCCTGCTGCGCGATCCGCGCGAGGTGGTCAACGGCCTGCACGCGCGGCACAGACCCACCCCTTCCACCGCCGTGATCGCCGTGCTCGGCCCGGAGGAACAGCTCGTGGCGAGCGCGTCCTTCGTACACGGGTCGAATGCGGCGGACGGCTGGGAGTACCGCAACGCCCTGCTCTCCCGGCTGCGCAGGGTGATCCCGCACGACCTGCGGCGGCGGACCCCGGTGCGCACGGCGGTGCTGTTGTACTGCCGCGAGGGGGACGAGCGGTGGACCGAGGAGGACGGGGCCTGGATGTGGGGACTGCGGGACGCCTGCACCCTGCACGGGCTGCGCTGCGGCGCGTACATCACGCTGACACGCGGCGGCTGGCAGGTACTGGGCGAGGGCCGCGGCGGGCGCAGCCCCGGCTCGGAGTCCCGGCCCGAACGCCTGGGCTCCGTACAGGCGGAGTTCGCACCGACGACCGTGAGCACCGCCGGCGGCGCCGCCGAGCCGCTGCGCCGTACCGCCGCCCGCTGAGCGGCGAAGCGCCCCGACACGGAACCGGCGGAACCAGCAAACCCGGCGGAACCGGCGAACCAGCGGAACCAGCGGTACCGGCGCCACAGGAGTAACCGGCGTGGCGCCGAACCCTCTTGACGCCACGTCACCCGCCCGGCGCGCGGGGCGGCTTCCCGCGGCCCGGAGGGGTGCGCGCGTGCGTACGCGAACGGGCGTACGGACACGGCACCACCCGGCGCCGCAGGACGGACCCGCGGCGCGCACCCGGCCCGGCGGGACCGCCACACCACGGGAGCGGCCCTCACGGCCGCACTCCCCGGGAGGGCCTACGGCCGGTCGGGCCCCGGACTGCGACGGGGGTTCAACGCCCCGCCCCTCGTCCGTGCCGGATACGGGGCGTCAGACGCTCGCACCCAGAACGGAGTTGATCTCGGCCGCGTCACCGCACACGATCAGCAGGGCACCGGCGCGCTCGAGCGCGGCGGGCAGTGCGGTCGCGGTGGTACCGGCCGGTCCGCCGTTGACCGCGAAGACCACGACGGGACGGCCGGCGGCGCGCTGCACCTGCGCCGCGTCCGCGTAGAAGACGTCGTCCCCGGCATCGTGCTGCGCCCAGTAGGGCGCCTCGCCGAAGGACAGCTCGTGCGCGGCCCACGGGTGCGGGTCGCCCGTGGTGAGCACCAGGATGTCGCCGGGCGCGCGCCCGGTGTCGAGCAGCAGGTCCACGGCCTCCTCGGCCGCGTCCAGCGCACCCTCGGCGGACGCCGGGATCAGCTGGACCTGGGGCACGGCCGCCGAGACGGACGGCGCGGCGGGGGCTGCGGGAACGGGTCCGGGGGCAGGCTGCGCCGCGCGCTGGGCGGGCGGGGCGGGCCGGACGGGACCGGGGCGTCCGGGCCGGGGTACGGCGGCGGGACGCGGACCAGGTACGGGGCGGGGGGTCTGCGCGGTGCGGCTCGCGGCCGGCGTGACGCGGGGACCCTGGGCACTCTCGTGAATCTGAGGCTCCTCGATGGCGGGGGTGAGAGGCATGAGTTGATGTCTATCAAACACCGGTACGAAACGTACCGGTGGGTGGCACGTGGGTGCGATCAGAAATCGAAGCCGAGTTGGCCTCCGTTTTCCAGCTCCACCGATTCCTCGCTGCGGCGCACCTTCTTCAAGTGGCGCCACCGGGGCAGCGCGTCGAGGTACGACCACGAGAGCCGGTGGTACGCGGTGGGCCCGCGCTCTTCGAGTGCCGCCTTGTGCACGGGCGAGGGATAACCGGCGTTGGCGGCGAAAGCGAAGTCCGTGATCCCGTCATCGCCCGCGCCCAGCTCGGCCATCATCCGGTCGCGCCGGACCTTGGCGATCACCGAGGCCGCGGCGACGGCGACGCAGGACTGATCGCCCTTGATCACCGTGCGGACGCGCCACGGCGAGCCGAGGTAGTCGTGTTTGCCGTCGAGGATCACCGCTTCGGGCCGCACCGGAAGGGCTTCCAGCGCGCGGACCGCCGCGAGCCGCAGGGCCGCGGTCATCCCGAGCGCGTCGATCTCCTCCGGGGACGCGTGCCCGAGGGCGTGCGCCGTGACCCAGTCCTCCAGAACGTCGAGCAGCGCGTCGCGGCGCTTGGGAGTGAGCAGCTTGGAGTCGGTGAGTCCGGCCGGCGGGCGGCGCAGACCGGTGATCGCGGCGCACACGGTGACGGGACCGGCCCAGGCTCCTCGTCCGACCTCGTCGACCCCGGCGATGATCTTGGCGCCGGTGGTTGCACGGAGGGAGCGCTCGACGGTGTGGGTGGGTGCTTCGTACGGCATGGCGCCAGCAAGGGTACGCCGCCCCGGGCCGCCTGCACACCCCGGCCCATGTCCAGCAGGACCGCAGGACGCCCGCCCCGTCGCACACGCCCCCCAGACGACCCCGCGCGCACCCCGCTCGCACCCCCCGCGCGCTCCTCAGGCGCGGAGCATGGGCACCATCACCGCGTCGATCATCTCGGCGATTTCCGCGTCGGGCCATTCGCTCCCGCACATCTTGGACCGGTACATGAACAGAGCCGGAATCACATCGGCGACCATCGGCTCGGCGGCGTCCCGACGGACTTCCCCCCGCTCGATTCCACGGTCCACGACCTCACGGGTCAGTCGGTGCGCCGGCTCGTGCAGCCCCTTCCGGATCACCTCACGGAACCGGTCGGCATGAGTGTGGTCGCATTCGTGAAGCACCGCCCGCAGCGCCTCGCCCGCCGGTGAACGCATGACTTCCCGCATCCGCACGCACAGCCGGTAGAGGTCCTCGCGCACCGAACCGTGGTCCGCGAGCGGGCCCAGCTCGGGCAGGCCCTCCCGCAGCGCGTCGGCGACCAGGTCCGCCTTCGAGGACCAGCGGCGGTAGAGGGCCGCCTTGCCCGTGCGCGCCCCGGCCGCGACGCCCTCCATGGTGACGGCGCTCCAGCCGACCGTGCCCAGTTGCTCCAGGGCGGCGTCCAGAATCGCCCGTTCGAGCTCCGGCCCGCGTCTGCGCGCCGGAGCCGACCCCGCCGACCAGCCAGAACCCGTCATGCTCCCTACCTCCGACCGGCCCGCGCGCACCTCGCACGTATTTTCAGCCCTAGTGAACGCTTGCGTTCCCAACCGGGGGCCTCCTACCTTGGACCCGCAGTGAACGATTGCGTTCACTATTTCACTTCGGGGGACCCACAGTGACAAGCACACGTCTCGACACTCCTCGGATACCGGGGGCCGCTCGACGGCCCGGGCGCCCGGGAATGGCGCTCGCCGTCATCGCGGCCTGCCAGCTCATGGTCGTCCTCGACGCGACGATCGTGAACATCGCGCTCCCACACATCCAGACCGCCCTCTCCTTCTCCACCACCGACCTCTCCTGGGTGATCAGCGCCTACACCCTGGCCTTCGGCGGCCTGCTGCTGCTCGGCGGCCGCGCGGGCGACATCCTGGGCCGGCGCCGCGTGTTCATGACCGGCATCCTGCTCTTCACCCTGGCCTCCCTGCTCGGCGGCTTCGCCCAGGAGCCCTGGCAGCTGCTGGCCGCCCGGACGCTCCAGGGCGTCGGCGGCGCCATCGCCTCGCCGACGGCGCTGGCACTGATCACCACCACCTTCGCCGAGGGCCCGGCACGCAACCGCGCCTTCGGCGTGTTCGCCGCCGTCTCCGCCGGCGGCGGCGCGATCGGCCTGCTGGCCGGCGGCATGCTCACGGAGTGGCTCGACTGGCGCTGGGTCCTCTTCGTCAACGTGCCGATCGGCGTGCTCATCGCCGCCCTCGCGCCGCTGTTCATCAACGAGTCCGAACGCCACCCCGGCCGGTTCGACGCCGCCGGAGCCCTCACCTCCACCGGCGGTATGACCGCCCTCGTCTACGGGTTCATCCGCGCGTCCGAGGACGGCTGGCGGGACTCCCTGACCATCGGCTCCTTCGCCGCCGCCATCGTCCTGCTCGGCGCCTTCGTGCTGGTCGAGTCGCGGGCCGCCGATCCGATCATCCCGCTGCGGATGTTCGCGGACCGCAATCGGGCCGGTACCTACCTGATCATGCTCGGGCTGGCCGCCGCCATGTTCGGCATGTTCTTCTTCATCGTCCAGTTCGTACAGAACGTGCTGGGCTTCTCCCCGATCCAGTCCGGGCTCGGCTTCCTGCCGGTGACCGCCGCCATCGGCACCGCCGCCGGGCTCTCCCAGCGCCTCCTGCCCCGCTTCGGGCCCAAGCCGTTCATGATCACCGGCTCCGCGCTGACCGGGACCGGGCTGGCCTGGCTCAGCTTCATCGACACCGACAGCTCGTACGTCTCCGGCGTGCTGGGGCCGATGCTGCTCTTCGGCTTCGGCATGGGCCTCAACTTCGTGACCCTCACCCTCACCGCGGTCTCCGGGGTGTCGCCGAGGGAGGCGGGAGCGGCTTCCGGGCTGCTCAACGCCAGTCAGCAGGTCGGCGGTTCACTCGGCCTGTCGATCCTGGTCACCGTCTTCGGCACGGCCAGCCGCGAGGAGGCCGAGAAGCAGGTCCCGGCCTTCATGGCGCAGGCCGATCCGGCGCAGCTGGCCGCGTTCAAGCAGACCGGGCGGCTGCCCGACCCCTGGGGGGACCTCGTCCTCGCCCAGGGCATCTCCAGCGCCTTCACCGCCGCCGTCGCCATGGCGGGCCTCGCCCTGATCACCGCGCTGTTCGTGATCCGGGTGCGCAAGAGCGACCTGGAGGCCCTCAACGGAGCCGCCGCTCAGGCCGGTCCGGCCGCCTGACCACGAGGTCCCGTACGAGGGGCCCGGTCCCGGAATCCACCTCCGCGACCGGGCCTCTCCGCACGCGGCGCCACCCTCAGGCCGTCCGCACAGCCCGCCTGCGCTGTCCCCGGAAGCCCCGGAAGCCCCGGAGGCCCCGGCGGCTCAGGCGGCCCCGGAGGCTCAGGAAGCCGACTCCGGCAGCCACGCCGGCAGGGCCTCGATCCGCGCCAGCCAGGCTCCCGGCAGCACCGCGTCCCCGCGCGCGCCCAGCACCCCGCCGACGATCGCGCAGGTGGTGTCGACGTCGCCGCCCACCTGTGCGGTGGTCCAGAACGCCCGCTCGTAGTCGTCCAGCGACCGCGCCGCCGACCACAGCGCGAACGGCACCGTGTCGTGGGCGCTGGTGCGCCGCCCGCAGCCCAGTACGGCGGCGACGGTGGTCGCGTCGCCGTAGTCCAGCATGTCGCGCGCCCGGCGCACGCCCGCGCCCACGGCGCTGCGCGGCACCAGCGCGATGACCCCGTCCAGCAGGTCCGCTGCCGACGGCGGGCCGTCCGGGGAGGCCGCCAGCGCGGCTGCGGCGGCCACCGCCATCGCCCCGCACACCGCCTCACGGTGCTGGTGGGTGGTGTAGGCGGAGATCTCCGCCTGATGGGTGGCCTGCTCGGGATCGTCCGCGTACCAGGCGCCCAGGGGGGCGATCCGCATCGCGGCGCCGTTGCCCCAGGAGCCCTGGCCGTTGAACAGTTCGGCGGCGAGCGTGCGCCAGTCCGCGCCCTCCCGGACGAGGCGCAGCATCCGGTTGACGGCGGGACCGTAGCCGCGGTCGAAGTCGTGGTGCTCGGCGAAGGAGGAGGCCAGCGCGTCCTGGTCGATGCGTCCGTGCCGGGCGAGCACGGCCACCACCGAGCACGCCATCTCGGTGTCGTCGGTCCACTGCCACTGCGAGCTGCCGGCCGGCAGCTCGCGCCGCTTGAGCAGCGGGTAGTTCACGGGAACGAAGTACTGGGAGCCCAGGGCGTCCCCCAGGGCCAGCCCCATGAGGCTGGACGTGGCGCGTGCGTAGCGCCTTTCGGGAGTGGAGTCAGCTGTCATCGCGCGTCACTTTAGCCGTCCAGGTCATAAGGCTCGGGTGTGGTCCACCGCTCAAACGGGCGGTCCATCCGGTAGCGGCCGTCCGGACCGAGCAGCAGTATCCGGAATTCACCATTCCCTGGATTGGAGAGGGCCTCGAACTCGGCCACCGACCAGTGGAACCAGCGCATGCAGAAGAGCCGCATGGTAAGACCGTGCGTCACCAGGAGCACGTTCTCGGGGTGGTCGGCGGCCTCGAAGCTGCGGTAGAGGCTTTCGAGGAAGGAACCGACCCGGTCGTAGACGTCCGCGCCCGACTCGCCCTGGGCGAAGCGGTAGAAGAAGTGCCCGTAGGCGTCTCGGTAGGCCTTCTGGAGGCGCACGTCCTCCCGCTCCTGCCAGTTGCCCCAGTCCTGCTCGCGCAGCCGCGGCTCCTCCCGCATCCGTACCCGGGTGGGGTCGAGCCGCAGCTCGCGGAAGGTCTGCAGGGTGCGGCGGTAGGGGGAGACGTACGCGCTGATGTGCTCCTCGCCGAAGAGCGCGCGCAACCGGTGCCCGACCTCGGCCGCCTGCTCGCGGCCCGTACGGGTCAGCCGCAGGGCGTGGTCGGGCTCCCGCTCGTAGACGGTGTCGTCGACGTTGCCTTCCGATTCCCCGTGCCGGACAAGGACGATGCGCCGTGGTCGTACCATTCCACGACCCTATTCGGCCATGGGGGCGCACACCTCACGGGGCACGCCGGTCGGGCCGCCGGTCGTCGTACGGTCATACCGTCCAGGCGGGTTCGAGGTCGACGACATCGCCGGTGAGCGCCTCGACGTCAGCCTCCGTCTGGGCGCGCAGCGAGAGACGCTCGACGCGTTCCTGCCGGTACTTGCCGTGTTCGCCCGCCGCGAGCCACATCGACAGCACGAGGAACTCGCGGCCGGGGGCCTCGCCGAAGAGGCCGCGGATCATTCCGGGGGACCCGGCCATGGCCGGATTCCACACCTTCTCCTGCATGAGGGCGAAGTGTTCGTCACGCCCCTCCCGCACCCGGGTGTGCGCGACCCGGACCACGTCGGCGTCGCTGAAGCGCGGCTCGAAGCCGGTCTTCACATCGAAGCGGTGGTCGAAGAGGGTGACCCGGGCATCGGTGAAGGTACCGTTCTGCGAGGCCGCGAGCCGGTCATGGGAGCGGGCCATGAAGGAGTCGTAGAAGGAACGGCTCTCCCAGAACGCGAAGACGTGCGCGACCCCCTGCCGGCCCCGGCTCCAGCCGCCGCCCTGCCCCCGGAATCCCGGTTCCCCGGGTAGCCCCGCCCATTTTCGCTGTCCGCGCTCGAACCCGCGTCGGTCCGTCACCGTGCAGCGAATCCACTTGACCAGCACCGCGCCATCGTACGGGCCCGGCGCGGCCCGGGTCAGTCCCCGGAGCGGTGGATCCGTACCAGTTCCGCCCCATCCCGCCCGGACAGCCGAATGCCGAACTCCCGGTCGAGCAGCGTGAGCAGCTCGTCGGGGTGTACCTCCTCGCGCTCGGTCCGCCCGTCCGGGTACAGGCGGGTGAGCTCCCGTCCCACCAGTCGTACGCGGACGTCTTCGCCTGGGTGCTGCACGATCATCTGCCCCACGAAGGAGGAGAGGGGGTGCGAGGAGCTGTAGTGGTTGAGCAGGACGTAGTCGACGGGGTGGTAGCGCTGCGGGGAGAAGGCGTACAGGTCCCGCCAGACGCCCCCGATGCGGGTCCGGAGCGCGAGGACGCCGTCCTCCTCCGCGCGGACGGCATACGTCCACGCCCCCTGCCGCACCTCGGCGCCCGGGCGCACCAGCGGGACGGGCTCGCGCGGGCCCACGTAGCCGAATCCGGCGTCGCAGAGCCACGGTTGCCCGTCGACGGTGACGACGAGGACCGCGTGCGTCACCGGCAGCAGGGCGTCCCCCCGGGTGCGGTTGCGGGCACCGCGTCCGAAGACCTCGAAGCCGACCCGCTCCAGGGCGGCGGCCAGCAGCGAGTTCTGCTCGTAGCAGTAGCCGCCCCGGCGGGCGTGAACGAGCTTGTCCTCGACGGCCTTGACATCCAGCGCGACGGGGTGACCGAGCAGGACGTCCAGGCTCTCGAAGGGGATGGCGGCGGTGTGGGCACGGTGCACCGCGTACAACGTGCCGAGGTCCGGGCGGAGTTCCCCGGCGCCTCCCCCTGCCCCTGTTCCGGCTGCTCCTGTTCCTGTTCCGCCGCCCAGCCCGATCCTCGCCAGGTACGCGTCCAGGTCCAGCTCGTCACCGTGCCACATGGCTCCCCGTCTCCCCGTCTCCCGCGGGCTCACGCCCGCACCCTCACCATGATCGGTGTGACGGCCCCCCACGCCAACCGGCATCGCCGGAGCGCGAACGCCGGAGCGGGGACCGGCATGGTGCCGGTCCCCGCTCCGTCAGCTATGCGGTGCCGCGTCAGCTGCAGCCGCTGGTGGAGCCGCAGCCCTCGCAGATGTAGCAGGAGCCCGCGCGCTGCATCTTCGTACCGCAGGAGAAGCAGAGCGGAGCGTCAGCGGAGACGCCGAGCTGCATCTCGACCAGTTCGGCGCTGGAGTGCGCCGTCTTCGGGGCCGGGACGGGGACGATCTCGACCGGCTTCGGGGCGGAAGCGGCCGGGACCGACGCGAGCGGCGCCGACTGGGCGAGGGTCTCGGTGTCGAGCTCCTCGCCCTCCATCGGCTCGTAGGAGCCGGTGTCGAGGTGGCGCTGGCGCTCCTCGGCGGAGTGGATGCCGAGGGCGGAGCGGGTCTCGAAGGGCAGGAAGTCCAGCGCCACGCGACGGAAGATGTAGTCGACGATCGACTGCGCCATCCGCACGTCCGGGTCGTCCGTCATACCGGCCGGCTCGAAGCGCATGTTCGTGAACTTCGCGACGTACGTCTCCAGCGGGACGCCGTACTGCAGACCGACCGAGACGGCGATGGAGAAGGCGTCCATCATGCCCGCGAGGGTCGAACCCTGCTTGGACATCTTCAGGAAGACCTCGCCCAGACCGTCGTCCGGGTAGGAGTTGGCGGTCATGTAGCCCTCGGCGCCACCGACCGTGAAGGAGGTGGTGATGCCCGGGCGGCCCTTGGGGAGGCGCTTGCGGACCGGACGGTACTCGATGACCTTCTCGACCGCCGTGCGGATGGTCTCCTCGGCCTTCTCGGTGAACTCGGCCTTCTCCTCCTCCTTCTTCTTGGCGGAGAGGGGCTGGCCGACCTTGCAGTTGTCGCGGTAGATCGCGAGCGCCTTGACGCCCAGCTTCCACGCCTCGAAGTAGATCTCCTCGATCTCCTCGACGGTCGCCGTCTCCGGCATGTTGACCGTCTTCGAGATCGCGCCGGAGATCCAGGGCTGGATCGCGGCCATCATGCGGACGTGGCCCATCGCGGAGATGGAGCGCTCGCCCATGGCGCAGTCGAACACCGAGTAGTGGTCGGTCTTCAGGCCCGGGGCGCCGACGACCACACCGTGCTCGGCGATGTGGGTGACGATCGCCTCGATCTGCTCCTCCTGGTAACCCAGGCGGCGCAGGGCCTGCGGAACGGTGCCGTTGACGATCTGCATCGAGCCGCCGCCGACGAGCTTCTTGAACTTGACCAGGGCCAGGTCCGGCTCGACACCGGTGGTGTCGCAGGACATCGCGAGCCCGATGGTGCCGGTCGGCGCCAGGACGGAGGCCTGCGCGTTGCGGAAGCCGTTCGTCTCGCCCAGGCGGACGACGTCCTGCCAGGCCTCGGTGGCCGCGGCCCAGATCGCCTTGTCCAGGTCCTCGGTGCGCGGCGCGACGGCGTTGGCGTCGGCGTGCTGCTTCATGACGCGCTTGTGCGAGTCGGCGTTGCGGGCGTAGCCGTCGTACGGACCGACGATGGCGGCCAGCTCGGCGGAGCGCTTGTACGCGGTGCCGGTCATCAGCGAGGTGATCGAGGCGGCGAGGGTGCGGCCGCCGTCCGAGTCGTACGCGTGGCCGGTCGCCATCAGCAGCGCGCCCAGGTTGGCGTAGCCGATGCCGAGCTGGCGGAAGGCGCGGGTGTTCTCGCCGATCTTCTGCGTCGGGAAGTCCGCGAAGCAGATCGAGATGTCCATCGCGGTGATGACCAGCTCGACGACCTTGGCGAAGCGCTCGGCGTCGAAGGACTGGTTGCCCTTGCCGTCGTCGTCGAGGAACTTCATCAGGTTGAGCGAGGCGAGGTTGCAGGACGTGTTGTCCAGGTGCATGTACTCGCTGCACGGGTTGGACGCGGTGATGCGGCCGGACTCGGGGCAGGTGTGCCAGTTGTTGATCACACCGTCGTACTGGATGCCCGGGTCGGCACAGGCCCACGCGGCCTCGGCGAGCTTGCGGAAGAGCGCCTTGGCGTCGACCTTCTCGATGACCTCACCGGTCATGCGGGCGCGCAGGCCGAACTCGGTGCCGTTCTCGACGGCCGTCATGAACTCGTCGTTCACCCGGACGGAGTTGTTGGCGTTCTGGTACTGGACGGACGTGATGTCGTCGCCGCCCAGGTCCATGTCGAAGCCCGCGTCGCGCAGGGCGCGGATCTTCTCCTCTTCCTTCACCTTGGTGGCGATGAAGTCCTCGACGTCCGGGTGGTCCACGTCCAGGACGACCATCTTGGCCGCGCGGCGGGTGGCGCCGCCCGACTTGATCGTTCCTGCGGACGCGTCGGCGCCGCGCATGAAGGAGACCGGGCCGGAGGCGTTGCCGCCGGAGGAGAGGAGCTCCTTGGAGGAGCGGATCCGGGAAAGGTTCAGGCCGGCGCCGGAGCCGCCCTTGAAGATCATGCCCTCTTCCTTGTACCAGTCGAGGATCGACTCCATGGAGTCGTCGACGGACAGGATGAAGCAGGCGGAGACCTGCTGCGGCTGGGGCGTGCCGACGTTGAACCACACCGGCGAGTTGAAGCTGAAGATCTGGTGCAGCAGCGCGTAGGTGAGCTCGTGCTCGAAGATCTCGGAGTCGGCCGGGGAGGCGAAGTAGCCGAAGTCGTCGCCGGCCTTCGTGTACGTCTTCACGATCCGGTCGATGAGCTGCTTCAGGCCGGTCTCGCGCTGCGGCGTGCCGACCGCGCCGCGGAAGTACTTGCTGGTGACGATGTTGACCGCGTTCACCGACCAGAAGTCGGGGAACTCGACGCCACGCTGCTCGAAGTTGACCGAGCCGTCGCGCCAGTTGGTCATGACGACGTCACGGAGCTCCCAGCTCACCTCGTCGTACGGGTGCACGCCCGGGGTGGTGTGGATGCGCTCGATCCGCAGGCCGCCCTTGGCAGCCTTGGTCCCCTTGGTGCGGGAACCTCGCGCCGAGCCGCTCGCCGTCTCTGTCATGCCGCCTCCCATACCTGGGCAAAAACGCCCTAAAGTGCCAGCGATATTCCGCGCGGCACGGTGCTGTGTGTCTTGTGTCTACGAATTTCGCCCTGCCGGGGCCGGCCGTGCCGCGCCGAGGCGCGGCCTGCCCGGTCAGCCGGTGGCGGAGGCGGGCACGGGGACGACCGAAGCGGTCCCTCCGGGCTCGCGCTCATGGGGGTGAGGCTGCGAATCGCGCAGTTCCGCGATGGCGGCCTCGAAGTCTTCAAGGGTGTCGAACGCTCGGTAAACGGATGCGAACCGCAGGTACGCGACGAGGTCGAGCTCCTGCAACGGGCCGAGTATGGCCAGACCCACGTCGTGGGTGGTCAGCTCGGCGCTCCCGGTGGCGCGCACCGCTTCCTCGACCCGCTGGCCGAGCTTGGCGAGGGCGTCCTCGGTGACCGGCCGCCCCTGGCACGCCTTGCGGACGCCAGAGATGACCTTGGTACGGCTGAAGGGTTCGGTCACCCCGCTGCGCTTGATCACCATCAGCGAGGCCGTCTCCACCGTCGTGAAGCGACGGGAGCAGTCGGGGCACTGACGGCGCCGACGGATCGACGTGCCGTCGTCCGTGGTGCGGCTGTCGACGACGCGGCTGTCGGGGTGCCTGCAGAAGGGGCAGTGCATGGATTTCTCACCCTTCTTTCGGCACGACTGAATCACCCCACGACGCCCCTGAACGACAGGGACGGGCTCTGTCGGGGGCTCGTGAAGCAGCCACAAGCATATGCGATGTCGGGAGCCCCGGCGGACCGAGGACCACAACTTCTGGGTGGCCGCGCCCATCCAACCACTAGATCTTGGGTTGGCACGGATTTGGACCGCCCAGCGTGTCGTGGTGTCCGATGGCCGGATACGGGGCCTCCCGCTGCCACACTGGGAGCCGGCCCGGGAGGCGGCGGCACGACGGGGAAGGCTACCGTAAGCACCGGACGCGGAGCCGAACCCGCGTTCGGGAAAACGGGACGGCGGAGCACCCGGCGGCCGACAGCGCCGCTTTTGACGTCCGTCCATACACCCGCCGATATAGCCCAGGTGGGCGATCCACGATTTTTCACTCGAACGTGTGTTTGGCGCAACCTTTCGAAAGCTACTACCGTTGTCCAGCTAGGGAGAACATTTCGAGAGGGGCCGACGTGACCACCACCGCAGACAGTGCCACCATCACTGCCCAGAACCGCTCCCAGAGCCGACTTGAGCCGGTGCATGCCATGAACGACGCAAGTGTGAACCCGGAGGCGGAGCCCGTACGCCCCGCACGCTCGCTGCCAGGGCGACCTCCAGGCATCCGCGCCGACAGCTCCGGACTCACGGATCGGCAGCGGAGGGTCATCGAGGTCATCCGTGACTCGGTCCAGCGCCGGGGGTACCCGCCGTCGATGCGGGAAATCGGCCAGGCCGTCGGCCTCTCCAGCACCTCGTCCGTCGCGCACCAGCTGATGGCCCTGGAACGCAAGGGCTTCCTGCGCCGCGACCCGCACCGGCCCCGCGCCTACGAGGTGCGCGGCTCGGACCAGCCGAGCTCGCAGCCCACCGACACCACCGGCAAGCCCGCCGCCTCCTACGTCCCCCTCGTCGGCCGGATCGCGGCCGGCGGCCCGATCCTGGCCGAGGAGTCGGTCGAGGACGTCTTCCCGCTCCCCCGGCAGCTGGTCGGTGATGGCGAGCTGTTCGTGCTCAAGGTCGTCGGCGACTCGATGATCGAGGCCGCGATCTGTGACGGGGACTGGGTCACCGTGCGCCGCCAGCCGGTCGCGGAGAACGGCGACATCGTCGCCGCGATGCTGGACGGCGAGGCCACCGTCAAGCGCTTCCGGCGGGAGGACGGTCACGTCTGGCTGCTCCCGCACAACTCCGCGTACCAGCCGATCCCCGGCGACGAGGCGACCATCCTGGGCAAGGTCGTCGCGGTCCTGCGCCGGGTCTGACGCCGCTGCCCCTCAGCCAGCTCCGGGACCTACTGCGCCGGTCCCGGAGCTGTTCCATGTCCGGGGTGGGCTCGTGCCCAGAGCTACTTGCCGTCAGCCTGGGCGCTCGCGTCGATCGCGGCCAGCGAGCGGCGGACCTGGTTGCGGTCCGTGGTGTACCAGAAGTCCGGCAGGGTGGCCCGCAGGAAGCTCCCGTACCGGGCGGTGGCCAGGCGCGGGTCCAGCACCGCGACGACCCCCTTGTCGCCGGAGGCCCGGACGAGCCGGCCCGCGCCCTGCGCCATGAGCAGCGCGGCGTGCGTGGCCGCGACCGCCATGAAGCCGTTGCCGCCGTTCTCCTCGACGGACTTCTGGCGCGCGCTCATCAGCGGGTCGTCGGGTCGCGGGAAGGGGATGCGGTCCATGATCACGAGCTGGCAGCTGGGGCCGGGGACGTCCACGCCCTGCCAGAGCGACAACGTCCCGAACAGGCAGGTCTTCGGATCGGCCGCGAAGGTCTTGATCAGCTCGCCCAGCGTCTCCTCCCCCTGGAGGAGGATGGGGTTCTCCAGCCGGCCGCGCAGTTCCTCGGCGGCCGCCTTCGCACCGCGCATGGAGGAGAAGAGGCCGAGGGTACGGCCACCGGCCGCCTCGATCAGCTCCGCCAGCTCGTCCATCATGTCGCCGCGGGTGCCTTCACGGCCCGGGGTGGCCAGGTGCTTGGCGACGTAGAGGATGCCCTGCTTGGGGTAGTCGAAGGGGGAGCCGACATCCAGCCCCTGCCAGACCGGAACTCCGTCGCCCTCGACACCCTCCGGGGAGAGGCCCAGCGAGGCCGCGACGCCGTTGAAGTCGCCGCCCAGCTTCAGGGTGGCGGAGGTGAGGACCACCGAGCGGTCCTCGAAGAGCTTCTCGCGCAGCAGCCCGGAAACCGAAAGCGGTGCGACGCGGAGGGTGGCGCCGAAGCGGTCGTGGCGTTCGTACCAGACGACGTCGTATTCGGAGCCGTTCACGATCCGCTCCGCCACCCCGTGGACGCTCTCCACCGCGGCCAGTGCCTGCTTGCGCACGGCGTCCTCGTCGTGGACGGACTTGTCGCGGGTGGCGCCGATCGCGGAGATCACGTTCCGGGCGGCGTCCCGCAGTGCCATCAGCGCGTAGCCGAGGTCCTCGGGAAGCTGCTCCAGGCGGCCGGGCAGCGCCAGCTCCATCACGCGCTCGAAGCTCTCGGAGGCGGTCTGCAGGGAGTCGGCCGTCTTCTCGTCGACCAGCTTGGCCGCGCGCTTCACGGCCCGGTTGACCTGGCCGGGCGTGAGCTCCCCGGTGGCCACTCCGGTGACGCGGGAGACCAGCTCGTGGGCCTCGTCCACGATCAGCACCTCGTGCTGCGGCAGGACCGGGGCCCCCTCGATGGCGTCGATGGCGAGCAGCGCGTGGTTGGTGACGACCACGTCGGCGAGCTTCGCCCGCTCCCGGGCCGCTTCCGCGAAGCACTCGGCGCCGTACGCGCACTTCGTGGCGCCCAGGCACTCCCTGGAGGAGACGGAGATCTGGGCCCAGGCCTTGTCGGAGACGCCGGGGGTGAGGTCGTCGCGGTCGCCCGTCTCGGTCTCGTCCGCCCAGTCCCGCAGGCGCAGGAGGTCCTTGCCGAGCTTGCTGGTGGGGGTGGCCGCCTCGAACTGGTCGAAGAGGCCCTCCTCCTCGTCCTGCGGCGCGCCTTCGTGGAGGCGGTGCAGGCACAGATAGTTGGAGCGGCCCTTGAGCATGGCGAACTGCGGCCGGCGGCGCAGCTGCGGATGCAGCGCCTCGACCGTACGCGGCAGGTCGCGCTCGACGAGCTGGCGCTGGAGCGCCAGCGTCGCCGTGGCCACGACCACGCGCTCGCCGTGCGCGAGGGCCGGCACCAGGTAGCCGAGGGACTTGCCGGTGCCGGTGCCGGCCTGGATCAGCCGGTGGGAGTTGTCGTCGATCGCTTCGGCGACGGCTTCGGCCATGGCCACCTGGCCGGGCCGCTCCGTGCCGCCGACGGCGGAGACGGCGGCATGCAGCAGGTCGGGGAGGGAGGGCTTCGTCATAGCAGTGCCAACCCTACGGGGCGCCGCTGACAGTGGCCGCATCCGAGCGCGGTCACGGCTCGTACAGGGGGTTGGGCACGGAGCCGAGGACGACGGCGCGCGGGCGGTCGGGGCGGTCGCGGTATCCGTCCTGGTGGAGCCGGTTCCGGTTCAGGCAGAGCCGGTCGATGCGCTCGGTGAGCAGGTCGAAGAGCTGGTACCGCTCCTTGAGCTCGGGGAAGCGCGTCTGGTGGCGGATGATCTCCGCCCGTACGAGGGACCAGAACTCGCTCTCCGCCGTGCCGAGCCGGTCCTCGCAGAGCGCGGACAGATAGCGGAAGACGCCGACGAAGAGCCCGGAATGGATGAACTGGGTGAGGAAGGCGGGCGGCTCGGTCGGCAGGGCCGCGCGGACGTCGCCGGGGAGGGAGTCGTGTTCGGGGAGCGCCTCGCGGCTGAGGTGGACCTCGCTCACCAGGTCCTTGATCGCGACTCTGACGGGGACGTCGCTCTGGTCGAAGATCACGATCACGTTCTCTCCGTGCGGGGAGAAGACGGTGCCGTAGCGGTAGAGGAAGTGGAGCAGCGGTGGCAGCAGCGTCGCGAAGAGGCGCTGGAGCCAGGCGGAGGGGGTGAGGCCGGAGCGGGCGACCAGTTCGGCGGTGAAGGAGCGGCCGCGCGGATCGGTGTGGAGGAGCGAGGCGAGGGTGCGCGCGCGTTCGCCGGGGGCCAGCTGCCCGGCCAGGGGCTCGCGCCAGATCGCGCCGAGGAGCTCCTTGTACTGGTACGGGGCCTCGGGGAGCTGTGCGTAGACGGGGTGGCGGACGGTGACGGAGGCGACCTCGCCGAGCAGGACGACCCGGCATTCGTCGCGCAGGAAGGGGTCGGCGTCGCGGAGGGAGTGGATCCAGGCGGTGACGGCGGGGGCGGCGAGGGTGCGGTCGCCGGCCAGGCCGCGCCAGACGGAGGTGTTGAAGACGAAGAGCGGCAGTTTGACGGTGTGCCGGCCGGGGTGGGTGAGGTTGAGGAAGGTGCGGATCGACTGCTGGGGCAGGCGCACGTCGGGATCCGCGGGCAGCGGGACCAGGGCGCCGGAGGCGAGGGCCGGGGCGAAGAGGGGCAGCACTATCTCGTCCCACTGCCACGGGTGGACGGGGAGGTAGAGGTAGCCCCGGGGGTCGAGGCCGCGGTCGCGCAGGGCCCGGTCGAAGACGGCGCGGGTGACGGAGTCCAGCTCGGCGGAGTAGAGGCGCCCCGGGTCCTCCAGGCCGACGGTGCCGCGGTACTCGGCGATCGAGGTGTGGGCGGCGAGCCAGGGCAGCCGCTGGCGGAGCCGGGCCTCGGGGGCCCAGGCGGCGGTGTCGGCGGCGGAGAATCCGATGCGGCCCTTGTTGAGGACGAGCCAGGGGTGGCCGGTCTGGTGCCCTTCGAGCTCGGCGTAGTCCAGGTCGGCCAGCACGTCGGCGGTGAGCGCGTGGTGGTCGATGCGCGCGTCGGCGGCGAGGGTGGTGCTGAGCTCGTGGACGAGGTGGCCGAGGGTCGACCCGTCGAGGCCGAGGAGGGTTCTGGCGGCGACGAGGAAGGCGAACGGGTCCCCGAAGGCGGTCGGCGTGGCGGTCGAGGGGGGCGGCGGGGTGAGGGTGACGGTGTCGGGGGCGACCTGCCAGCTGCCGTACGAGCGGCGGCGGGCGCGGAAGCCGAGACTGCTGCCGTCGTCGAGGGTCAAGGTCCAGGCGTCACCCGAGGCGGCCGGGGCGGGGACGGGGCTGACGATCTCCTCGTACGCGAACTCGCCGATCATCTTCGCCAGGAGCCGTCGGGCCGCGAAGTCCCAGGTCGGGCGGTTGAGTTCGGGTGGGGTGCACGGGTGCTGGGGCGAGGGGGGCAGGGTGGGCTCGACGGAGTCGGGGGCTGCGGGGAAATTCGGCACGGGACTCCTCGAGGATCGGGAACTTTGCTGCGTGACGCAGAGTTTTCGAAGGGAGAGGCGTTGGACGGTCGGCGACGACCGGGGCGCGGTGCGGCGATCAGAGGAGATTGCGCAGCGACCGCTCCCGGATCATCAGGGCCGCGCGCTTCTCGGGGAGGTCGATTTCCGCTGAGTAGCGGAAACCGGCGGTCAGAAGGGCTGATACGGAGGGGGTGTTGCGGATGTCCGGTTCCGCGATGACGCGTGTGCAGCGGGGTCGGTGGTCGAAGACGAGGTCGGCGACGGCTCGCAGCAGTGTGGTGCCCAGGCCGCGGCCGCGGTCGGTGCGGTCTCCGATGAGCAGGTGGATACCGGTGTCGTGGGGGCGCGCCGGATAGTGCTGGGAAAGCGGGTCGAGGTCGGCTCGGTAGATCTCCCAGTAGCTCATCGGGGTGCCGTCGAGGAGACCGAGGCAGGGAATGCTGCGGCCGTCGGCGTCGAGTTGGGTGCGCAGGTGGGTGTCGGTGACGGCGGCGGGGCCGGCCAGTTCCCAATAGGCAGCCACTTCGGGGTCGTTCATCCAGCCGGTGAGGAGCTCCAGATCCCGGCCCGGCCGTACGGGTTCGAGGCGGAAGGCTCCGGCCGGGGTGGAGGCGGCTCCCCAGTCGGCGGGCGAGTCGAGGAGGTCCACCTCGGCCAGCAGGGGCAGCAGGGCTGCGGTGAGGCGGAGTTCGGTGGGCCGGTAGAGGCCGGGTCCGGTGGTGGAGGCGGTGAGGCGAACGGGGTCGACGGTCGTATCGGTGGAGGGCATCGGGGCTCTTCTCCGGGTCGGTGGGGGCGTGTCAGTCGTGAAGGGGGTTGGTGATGGTGACGTAGACGGACTGCGTGTCGACGGGTCCCACGAGCTCGTCCAGGCCGCCGAGGCGGGTCAGGAGGTTGGCCTTGCAGCGGAGTGTGGGTGAGTCGAGCAGCTGCGCCGGGACGGGGCCGAGGCCCGCGGCCTTGCCGAGGAAGCGGCGAAAGGCGGCGAGGAGGACGCGCTCGTCGGCGAGACGCTGGGATCCGAAGGCTCCGATGAGACCGAGCACGTTGTTGATGCCGAGGTAGTAGGCGAAGCGTTCGTCGGTGACGGCGTCGGAGACGAAGGTGTCGCTGGCGCTGCCGATGCCGGGGAGTCGGCTTTCGAGTTCCGTGCGCCGGGATTCGCGGAAGTAGTAGCCCTGGTTGTCGCGGAAGCGCCCGCCGGCGGGCCAGCCTGCCTCGTCGAGGAGGACCAGGGTGTTCTGCTGGTGCGCTTCGAGCGCGATGCCGGCGAGGGAGTCGAAGGCGAGGACCGGCAGGACGACGTGGTCGAGATAGCGCAGGAACCACTCGGCGGCCACGGCGGGGGTGGGACGTCCGGTGGTGGCGGCGAGCTGGGAGACGGTCTCGGCGAGACGGGAGCGCATCGTGGCGTGGCCGGGCCGGGGGCGCAGTGCGGTGAGTGCGGCGATGCAGAGGGCGTCGTCGTCGGAGCGGAAGGGGTTGTGGCGCAGGAGGGCGTCGAGTCCGGGGACTGCGGTGCCGTCCGGGGCGTCGACGGCGATCCAGGCCGGGTCGCGCACGATGTCGAAGCCGGGGTGGGTCGCCTGCCACTGCTCGGCGAGTCCGGTGCGGAGCAGGCGGTGCACCTCTACGCCGCGGTGCAGTTCCTTGCGGAGGTTCTCACGGCGGGAGTTGGTGATGCGCACGCCGAGGGAGAGCTTGAGCATCGCGGGGGCGCCGGGGCGGTGGACGGTGCGGACGGAGGAGGTGGGGTACCAGGGGGCTCCGTGGGGGCCCAGGTCGGTCAGGAGTCCGGCGTCGCGGAGGGCGGTGACAGCGGGGCGCTGGAGGAGGTCGCGGGCCTGCCAGGGGTGAAGGGGAAGGGCGGTGGTGCCGGCGGGCCTCGGGAGGTCGGGGTCGAGGCGGGAGAGGAGCTGGGCGGCGGAGACGGGGCGGCCGCGTTCGGTCCAGGCGGAGTCGGTGGCGAGGGCGGCGGGGGCCACGGCGATCCAGTGGAGGGGGAAGGAGCCGTGGAGTTCGGGTGAGTAGTGGCGTACTTCGGCTTCGGAGAGTCCTTCGCGGCTCTTCGGGTCCGGCTGGAGGGGGTGACCGAGGAGGAGGGACTGTTCGGCGGTGAGGAAGCGGTCCCCGGCGACGGGGGCGGGGGCGTGCGGGCGTTGGCGCCGGTCGGCGATGAACTCGGTGGTGCGGCGCACCGAGTCGGCGACCCGGCCGACGAGGTCGGCGCCGCCGCGGCCGGTGCCCTCGCGGGCGATGAGGGCGGCGAGGGTGACGGCGTCCAGGGCGGGGGCGTGGGAAGGGGCGCCTTCGAGGCGGGCGGGGGCGAAGCGGTGCCAGCCTGCCGGGGACCAGTGGCGGACGGGGACGAGCAGGGCGGCGCCGGATGCGGGGAGGGGGATGCGGAGCAGGGTTCCGGCGGGCCCGTCGGGGCGGCCGACGCCGCTCTCGCGGACCCAGCACCGCAGCAGGTTCTCCACGGTCGCTGCTTCGGCGGCGATGGCCGGGTCGGGGTGGTCGAGCAGGTCGGGCAGAGCGGCCGGCTCGGGGCCGAGCGGTCCGGTTCCGCCGACGCGGGAGTGGAGAGTGCCGTCCTTCTGCCGGGGGACGGTGCCGGGCGGGGCGTAGCCCGGTGCGGAGCCCGTAGCCGCCGGGGCCTGCGGTGCGGTGTGCCCAGGCTCCGGGCTGCCTCCCGCCGGTTCCCGGGGCGGCCGGGCGAAGCCGGGGGTGGGCCCGCAGGCCGGTCCGGCCTCCGGGCGGTCGGGGAGGGCCGGGCCCTGGCCGTCCCCCTGCGTCGTGGCGACGCCGGCCGTGGCGGCGGGGTCCCGGATGACCCCCTCGGTGGATGGGGCGCCCTCCCCCGGCTCCGGGTCGGTCCCGGCCGGGGCGTCCGCCACCGGCATCGGGACGGCGTCCGGGAGCGGGGCCGGACCCGACGGGTTGCGCACGTCCTGCGCCGGAGCCGGGGGGCAGGCCGCATCCAGGGTCGTCCCCTCCACCGGGGCGGCGGACACCGGAGCCCCCGACACCGGGGCCGGGGAGCCGGCTGTTGTCGGCCGCCCGGCCACCGGCTCCGCCGGTGTGGCCGACACCGGGGGCGGGGTGACGGTGCCGAGCGGGGGCGCGGCCGTGGCGTCCGGGGCCGGGGTGGGGTGCGGGGGCGCGGGCCACTGCCGGGTGCGCGGCTCCGGCGGGGTCGGCGGGGTCGGCGGGGGCAGCACCGCCGGGGCCGGGCCGTGGGCCGCCGGGGTCGGCGGCGGCGGGGTCGCCGGGGTCGGGCCCTGGGCCGCCGGCGCCGTCGGGGGCGGGCCGGCGGGCGGCAGGGGGGTCGGTGTGGGGGAGGGGGCGCGCAGGAGGGGGGAGCCCAGGCGGACGGGAGGCGGTGGCGCCGGGCTCGGGTCGGGGGTGGGGTCGGGGTGCGGGGTGGGATCGGGGTGCGGGGTGGGGTCGGGGTGCGGGGTGGGGTCGGGCATCGGAGTCCTTCGCGGGCGGTCAGAGGGGGCGGCGGACCGCGGCGGGGAGGGCGGCGGCCAGACGGTCCAGGACGGCGTCGGCCTGCTCGTCGGTCAGGGTCAGGGGCGGCAGCAGGCGCACGACGCTGGAGTGGCGGCCGCCGAGCTCGACGATCAGCCCCCGGTCCAGGCACTCCTGGCGCACGGCGGCGGCGAGGGCGGGGGCCGCGGCTCCGGTCTCGGGGTCGACGAGTTCGAGGCCGATCATCAGGCCGCGGCCGCGGACGTCCCCGATGCAGGGCTGGTCGGCGGCCAGGCCGCGCAGGGCCGCGAGCATCCGCGTGCCGAGGGCGGCGGCGCGTTCGGCGAGGCCGTTGCGGCGGACGTAGGCGAGGGTGGCGGTGCCCGCGGCCATGGCGAGCTGGTTGCCCCGGAACGTTCCGGCGTGCGCTCCGGGGGCCCAGACGTCCAGCTCGGCCCGGTAGACGATGACGGCGAGCGGCAGGCTGCCCCCGATGGCCTTGGACATGACCATCACGTCCGGGACCACCCCCGCGTGGTCGACCCCCCAGAAGGCCCCGGTGCGCCCGACACCGGTCTGGACCTCGTCCGCGATCAGCGGGATGCCCCGGGCGGCGGTGATCTCCCGCATCCGGCGCAGCCAGTCATCGGGGGCGGGATGGACGCCGCCTTCGCCCTGGACGGGTTCGACGATCATGCCGGCGGGCGCGGTGACCCCGCCCTTGGGGTCGTCGAGGAGGCTCTCGGTCCAACGGGCGGCGAGCCGCGCGCCTTCGGGGCCGCCGACGCCGAACGGGCAGCGGTAGTCCTGCGGGTAGGGCAGCCGGGTCACGCGCACGTCGGTGGCGCCGCCGGAGGCGTCCAGGGCTCCGGCGGTCATGCCGTGGTAGGCCCCGGTGAAGGCCAGCAGCCCGGAGCGCCCGGTGGCGGCGCGGACCAGTTTCAGCGCCGCTTCGACGGCGTCCGTCCCGGCGGGGCCGCAGAACTGCACGCGGGCATCGGCGGCCAGCGCGGGGGGCAGGTTCGCGAACAGCTCGGTGGTGAAGGCGTCCTTGACGGGGGTCGCCAGGTCGAGGACGTGCAGCGGAGCCCCGGAATCGAGGACCCCGCGGATGGCTTCGAGGACGACCGGGTGGTTGTGCCCGAGGGCGAGGGTGCCCGCGCCGGAGAGGCAGTCGAGATAGCGCCTGCCGTCGGCGCCCTCGATCGTCAGCCCCCGGGCGCGCACGGGGACGACGGGCAGGGAGCGGGCGTAGGTCCGCGCGGCGGACTCGCGCAGTGCCTGCCTGCGCAGGATGCCCTCGGCCACGGCGGGTCCCCGGCCGCCCTGCGGTGGGATCTGTGCCGCTGCTGCGGCCGGCTCGGTCAGGGCCACGACTGTCGGTCCTCCCGCACGGATGCATCTTCCGGATTGCGTCTCGAACATGAACGCTGCTGTCCTGTCCCCCGTACGTACCAACGACGGCGACGGCGGAGGATCACGGGTCCGCGGAAGATCCTTGGCCGCCCGCGCCCCAACGGGCGGGGAGAGGAGGGGGCGCAGGTGCGCGGAGCCCGGAACCACCGACCCGGGGACGGCCGTCCTCCACCACGGCGGCATAGTGGGGGGCTGCGCTCCACCCGGACGACACCGCCACCACACCTCGAAACACCAGGGGGACTTACGACATGCGACCGAACCGACCGGTCACCGCGATCCTGTGCGTGGCCGCGCTCGCGCTGACCGCCACGGCGTGCGGGCCCGGCGACGGTGAGGCCGGCGGCGACGCCAAGCCGACCGTGGCCGCGCCCGTGCCCTCCGGCGCCGTCGACGGGATCAAGATCCCGCAGGAGCTGAAGGACAAGCTCAAGGAGCACGGGTTCGACATGGAGAAGTGGAAGGGGGGCGCGTGGAAGAACTGGAAGAGGGAGGACTGGCTCCGGGAGGCCGGTGACTACGTCAACCCCATCATCGACGGTCTGTGGGACCCGGACCGGATGCGTGACGCGGAGCAGCCGCAGCCCCCGGCGGTCGATCCGGACGCGGGCAAGGACCAGGGCGTCACGGACCCGACGCCGGTTCCGGTGTCGGCCAAGCCGGCGACCGCGCCGTACCACTCCAGCGTGCCGGCGTCGGGCAAGGTCTTCTTCGACGGTCCCGAGGGCTCGATGGTCTGCTCGGCGACGGTGGTGAAGGACCCGGCGCATCCGGGCAAGTCCAACCTGGTCTGGACGGCGGGCCATTGCGTGCACGCGGGCAAGGCCGGCGGCTGGTACCGCAACATCGCCTTCGTCCCCTCGTACAACAACGCGGGCAAGCCGTCGGCGCAGCTCAAGGGCGCGCCGCGCGAGCAGGTGGCTCCGTACGGCGTGTGGTGGAGCGACTGGGCGCAGACCTCGGACCAGTGGATCGCGAGCGGCGGTCCGACGGGCGGCGCGGGCGCCCCGTACGACTTCGCGGTGCTGCACGTGACCCCGGAGAAGGGGGGCGGCAAGTCGCTGGAGGAGACGGTCGGTTCGGCGCTCCCGGTGGAGTTCAACGCTCCGGCGGTCTCGAAGGTCGCGAGCATCACGGCGACGGGCTACCCGGCGGCGGCGCCGTTCGACGGGCAGAAGGCGTACCAGTGCGCGGACAAGCCGGGCCGGCTGGCGCTGAACCAGGCCGATCCGGTGATGTACCGCATCGGCTGCACGATGACCGGCGGTTCCTCCGGTGGCGGCTGGGTCGCGGCGGGCGCCGACGGCAAGCCGGCGCTGGTGTCGAACACCTCGATCGGTCCCGCCAAGGCGGGCTGGCTGGCCGGACCCAGGCTGGGCCCGGAGGCGAAGGGCATCTACAGCGCGGTGAGCGGCAAGTTCAAGTAGCCGGCGCGCGGGGCGCGGGCGGACCCGCGCCCCGCGTCGCGAAATGACCGAGGGCCCCTCGCCTCTGCGAGGGGCCCTCGGTCATGAGCCGGTGCGGGTCGCGTACCGAATACGGTCCCCGGCGCCGCCCGCCCTACCGCTTGGCGGGTACGTACGGTGCCAGGTCGGCCGCCAGTTCCGCGTGGACCCGGGCCTTGAGGACGGTGCCCTCCGGGGTGTGCTCCTCGGAGAGGACCTCGCCCTCGGCGTGCGCCCGGGCGATCAGCGAGCCGAGGGTGTACGGCACCAGGGCCTCCACCTCGACCTCGGGCCGCGGCAGCTCGGCGTCGATGAGCGCGAGGAGCTCCTCGATGCCCAGGCCGGTGCGCGCCGAGACGGCGATGGAGCGCCGCTCGATCCGCAGCAGGCGCTGGAGCACCAGCGGGTCGGCCGCGTCGGCCTTGTTGATCACCACGATCTCGGGCACCTTGACGGCGCCGACCTCGCGGATGACCTCCCGTACGGCGGCCAGCTGCTCCTCCGGCGCCGGGTGGGAGCCGTCCACGATGTGCAGGATGAGGTCGGAGTCGCCGACCTCCTCCATCGTGGAGCGGAACGCCTCGACGAGGTGGTGGGGCAGGTGCCGGACGAAGCCCACCGTGTCGGCCAGGGTGTAGACCCGGCCGGAGGGGGTTTCGGCGCGGCGCACGGTCGGGTCGAGGGTGGCGAACAGCGCGTTCTCCACCAGGACGCCCGCGCCGGTGAGGCGGTTGAGCAGGGAGGACTTGCCGGCGTTGGTGTAGCCGGCGATGGCGACCGAGGGCACCTTGTTACGGCGCCGTTCCTGCCGCTTGATGTCACGGCCGGTCTTCATGTCCGCGATCTCCCGGCGCATCTTCGCCATCTTCTCGCGGATGCGGCGCCGGTCGGTCTCGATCTTGGTCTCACCGGGACCGCGCGTGGCCATGCCGCCACCGCCGCCGCCACCCATCTGCCGGGACAGCGAGGCGCCCCAGCCGCGCAGGCGCGGCAGCATGTACTGCATCTGCGCGAGCGCGACCTGCGCCTTGCCCTCTCGGGACTTGGCGTGCTGGGCGAAGATGTCGAGGATCAGGGCGGTCCGGTCGACGACCTTGACCTTGACGACGTCTTCCAGGGCGATGAGCTGGCCGGGGCTGAGCTCCCCGTCGCAGACGACGGTGTCGGCGCCGCTCTCCAGCACGATGTCGCGCAGTTCGCGGGCCTTGCCGGAGCCGATGAAGGTGGCCGGGTCGGGCTTGTCGCGCCGCTGCATCACACCGTCGAGGACGAGGGCGCCCGCGGTCTCCGCGAGGGCGGCGAGCTCCGCGAGGGAGTTCTCGGCGTCCTGCACGGTCCCGGAGGTCCACACGCCGACGAGTACCACGCGCTCCAGGCGGAGCTGTCGGTACTCGACCTCGGTGACGTCCTCGAGTTCGGTCGAGAGCCCGGCCACGCGGCGCAGGGCCGCGCGCTCGGAGCGGTCGAGCTGGTCGCCGTCCCGCTCTCCGTCGATCTCGTGGCTCCAGGCGACGTCCTCTTCCATCAGGGCATCGGCCCGAAGGCTCTCGGTGAAGCTCTGCGGGTCACGCACGTCCTGCGTGTCCTGCGGGTCCTGGGAAGGGGAAGAAGAGGAGGTCATTGGATCCTTACGTCGATTCGATTGCGTCCGCGCCGGCTAAGGCCAAAGGTACCGCTGCGCGTGACATAACACTGTCACGTCCAACGCGTCACCCCGCCCGGTGATTCCCGATGGGGCGGCCGGCCCTGTCGATGGTGACATGCCCGTTCCCGGCCCGTCATACCGTTTTCCCGGCCGGTCCCTTCCCGGCGGGGGCCTTCGGGGCCGGCGCCTGCGGGGCGGCGACCTTTGGAGCGGGGGCCTTGGGGGCGGGGGCCTTGGGGGCCTTGGGAGCCTTGGAGGCCGCCGGGGCGCTCCACTCCGGGTGGCCCGGCATCGGCGGGGTGGTCTTCCCGTAGAGCCACGGCTCCAGGAAGGCGCCGAGGTCGCGCCCGGCCTCCCGCGAGGCCAGGCGTACGAAGTCCCGGGTGTCGGCGACGCCGTCCCGGTGCTCCGCGACCCAGCTCCGCTCGATGCGGTCGAAGGCCTCGGCGCCGACCTCCTGGCGCAGGGCGTAGAGGATCAGCGCGGAGCCGTCGTAGACCACCGGGCGGAACAGGCCGATCTTCTCGCCGGGGGCCGCCGCCTTGGGGGCCGCGGGCGGGCCGCCGGCGGCCCGCCACTGGTCGGAGCGCTGGTACGCCTCGCGCATGCGCCGCTCCAGGGAGTACTTTCCGAGCCCGTCCGCGTAGAGGGCCTCGTACCAGGTCGCGTGGCCTTCGTTGAGCCACAGGTCGGACCAGGTGCGCGGGGCGACGCTGTCGCCGAACCACTGGTGGGCGAGCTCGTGGACCATGACGGACTCCACGTACCACTCGGGGTAGCCCTCCCCCGCGAACAGGCCGTGCTCGAAGAGGGAGAGGGTCTGCGTCTCCAGCTCGAAGCCGGTTTTCGCCCGGGCGATGAGCACGCCGTAGTTCTCGAAGGGGTAGCGGCCGACCCGCTGCTCCATCCACTCGATCTGCCCCCCGGTCTTGGCGAGCCAGGGCTCCAGCCGCTCCCGGTCGGCGGCGGGCACCACGTCGCGCAGCGGGAGCCCGTGCGGTCCGGTGTGGTGCAGGACGGCGGAGCGGCCGACCGAGACCTGGGCCAGCTCGGTGGCCATCGGGTGCAGGGTCTTGTACGTCCACTCCGCCCCTCCGCCGGCGCGAGCGGCGGGGAGGGCGCTGGGCACGCCGTTGGCCACGGCCGTCAGCCCGGCGGGGGCGGTGACGTGGAAGGTGAAGTACGCCTTGTCGGCGGGGTGGTCGTTGCAGGGGAAGACCCGGTGGGCGGCGTCGGCCTGGTTGGCCATGGCCAGGCCGTCCTCGGTGGGCACCCAGCCGCCGTCGGCGCGGCCGCGCGGGTCGCTGGTGTGCCGGATGGTCATGTGCAGCGTCGTGCCGGCGGCCACGGCGTGCGCGGGGGTCAGGACGAGGTCCTCCCCGGCGCTCTCGAACCGCGCGGGCTCCCCGTTGACCTCCGCGGAAGCCACCGTTGCGCCCGCGAAGTCCAGGTTGACCCGCTCCAGCGGCTCCAGGGCGCGGGCTTCGATCCGGGTGACCGCGTCGAGGGGGGTGCTGTTGTCCTTGTACGTGAGGGACAGGTCGTACGCGAGGACGTCGTACCCCGGGTTGCCGAGCTCGGGGAACAGCCGGTCGCCGATGCCCAGCGGCTTCGGCGGGGGCAGCACGGCGGCGACGAGGGTGAGGGAGGCGGCCGCGAGCAGGGCGGCGCGCAGGCGCGGGGAGGAGAGCTGCATCCACCACCGCTTACCAGCGCCCGCCGGAACCCCGCGAGCGACGCGCGACGGCTCCACCCGAACGTGTCGCCCCGGCCCCGTACCGGCCTACGCACGCTCCCGGCGCACGCCCCCACGCGCCGCGCCGGCCCCCACATCCCCCGCGTCCCCCCGCGCCCCCCGGAAGCCCCGAACCCAGCCAGACCCGGCCGGCCCCCGCCAGACCCCGCCAGACCCCGCTAGACCCTGCTGACGTCGTACACACCCGGTACGTCCCGCATGGCGCGCATCAGGGCGGGCAGTCCCGTCGCGTCGGGCAGTTGCAGCGTGTACGAGTGCCGGACGCGCTGTTCGACCGGCGGCTCCACGGTCGCGGAGACCACCTCGACCCCCTCACGGGCGATGGCCTCCGTCAGGTCGGCCAGCAGGTGCGGGCGGCCGAACGATTCGGCGAGCAGGGTGACGCGGCAGTCCGCGGTGGCCCGCCAGTGCACGGCGACGGAGGTCCGCCCCACGGCGCGCATCTGCGCGACCCCCGGACAGTGGACCCGGTGCACGGTGACGGCCCCGCCCCGGACGACGAACCCCTCGACCGCGTCCGGCGGTACCGGGGTGCAGCAGCCGGCGAGGCGTACGTGGGCGTCGGGCAGGTCCACGACGGCGTTGCCCCCGCCGCCCCGCAGCCCGGTCACGGAGAGCGGGGCCCGGGGGGCCGCGGCGGCGGGCCCGGCGCCGTCGGGATGGGCGGCGAGCCAGCTGCTGATGGCGATCCGCGCGGCGGGGGTCCTGGCGTGCTCCAGCCAGTCGGCGCCGGGCCCGGAGGAGGCGTCGTGCGCGAGGAGCAACTGGACGGTGTCCCCGTCGGAGAGCGGGGCGGAGAGGGAGGTGAGACGCCCGTTGACGCGGGCGCCGATACAGCCGTGGGCCGCCTCGCCGTACTGCGCGTAGGCGGCGTCGATACAGCTGGCACCGGCCGGCAGGCTGATCGTGCCGCTGCTGCCCGCGTCCTCGCGGAACACGGTGATCTCGCGGTCCTGGGCCAGCTCCGCGCGCAGCACGCTCCAGAAGGTGTCGGGGTCCGGCGCGGACTGCTGCCAGTCGAGGAGCCGGGAGAGCCAGCCGGGGCGGGTGGGGTCGACGCGCTCCTCGTCGCTGTCGGCGCTCTCGCCCGTGGTGTACGGGTTGCCGAGGGCGACGACGCCCGCCTCCGCGACCCGGTGCATCTGGCGGGTGCGCACGATGACCTCGGCGACGTAGCCCTCGGGGACGGCGACGGCGGTGTGGAGGGACTGGTAGAGGTTGAACTTCGGGGCGGCGACGAAGTCCTTGAACTCGGAGACGACCGGGGTGAAGCAGGTGTGCAGTTCGCCGAGGACCCCATAGCAGTCGGCGTTCTCGGCGACGAGGACGAGGATGCGGCCGAAGTCGGAGCCGCGCAGTTCGCCGCGCGTGCGGGAGATGCGGTGGACGGAGACGAAGTGCCGCGGCCGTACGACTACCTCGGCGGCGATACCGGCGTCGCGCAGGACGGCGCGCACGGAGTCGGCGATGGCGGGGAGCGGGTCGCGTTCCCCGGCGTGGGCGGCGATGAGCGCGCGGGTGTGCTCGTACTCCTCGGGATGGAGGATCGCGAAGACGAGGTCTTCCAGCTCGGTCTTGAGGGCCTGGACGCCGAGCCGCTCGGCGAGCGGGATCAGGACGTCCCGGGTGACCTTGGCGATGCGGGCCTGCTTCTCGGGGCGCATCACGCCGAGGGTGCGCATGTTGTGCAGCCGGTCGGCGAGTTTGATGGACATCACGCGGACGTCGTTGCCGGTGGCGACGAGCATCTTGCGGAAGGTCTCGGGTTCGGCGGCGGCGCCGTAGTCGATCTTCTCGACCTTGGTGACGCCGTCGACGATGAAGCAGACCTCTTCGCCGAACTCCTCGCGGACCTGGTCGAGGGTCACGTCGGTGTCCTCGACGGTGTCGTGCAGCAGAGAGGCCGTCAGGGTCGTTGTCTCGGCGCCGAGTTCGGCGAGGATGAGCGTGACGGCGAGCGGATGTGTGATGTACGGCTCACCGCTCTTGCGCATCTGACCGCGGTGGGAGGTCTCCGCGAGGAGGTAGGCCCGGCGCAGGATCGACAGATCGGCGTCCGGATGGTGGGCGCGGTGCGCTTCTGCTACGTGTCCGATCGCGTCCGGCAACCGGTCCCGGGACGCGGGCCCGAGCAGCGCCGCCCGCCCCAGGCGGCGCAGATCGAGCCGCGTACGGCCCCGTCTGCGCAGCTCAGGGCGCACTTCGGCATGTGCTTCGGGGTTCGTGGCCTCTGCACTCATGGGCACCTCCGACGGCTTCGACCGGCGGTGGCGGGCATGGGGTGAGCCCTCAGGGCCGGTGCCTGATGTTACCGACCCCACCACGTGGCGCAGTCCACCTCTCGCTCAGCGTGAAACGGATCACCCATGAGAGGGAATCTTCAGGCGAAAGCCGTTTCGGCGAGCCAGGCCGCCTCGAACTCCCCGGAGGCCACGATCACGGCCGGTCCGGTCATGTCGATTCCCCCGTCGGGGTGCTCGGTGATGACGAGGGTGCCGCCGAGCAGGTCCACGGTGTACCTGGCCGGTTCGCCGGTGACGGCGGGGTCGGCGCCGTCTCGGCGGATGGCGGCCACGGCGACGGCGCAGGCGCCGGTGCCGCAGGAGCGGGTCTCGCCGGAGCCGCGTTCGTGGACGCGCATGGCGACGTGCCGGGGGCCGCGGTCGACGACGAACTCGACATTGACCCCGGTGGGGTAGGCGGAGGCCGGGCTGAACGGCGGCGGGCCGTACAGGTCCCCGGCGTGGTCGAGGCTTTCAACGAACGCGACCGCGTGCGGGTTCCCCATGTTCACGTTGCGCGCGGGCCAGCTGCGTTCGCCGACGGAGACGGTGACCTCCCCCTCGGGGAGCTCGGCGCGGCCCATGGAGACGGTGACGTCGCCGGTCTTGTCGAGGTGGACCCGCTTGACGCCGCCCCGGGTGGCCACGGCGAGGTCGCCCGGCTCGATGTGGCCGGCGTGGTGGAGGTAGCGGGCGAAGACGCGCACGCCGTTGCCGCACATCTCGGCGACGGAGCCGTCGCTGTTGCGGTAGTCCATGAACCATTCGGCCTGGTCCGCGAGGTGCGCGGCGTCGGGGTGGGCGGCGGAGCGCACCACGTGCAGCACACCGTCGGCCCCGATGCCGGCGCGGCGGTCGCACAGGGCGGCGACGGCGCTCGCGGGCAGCTCGATGGCGTTGTCGGGGTCGGGGACGATCACGAAGTCGTTCTCGGTCCCGTGACCCTTGAGGAAGGAGAGGGTGGTGTACGTCACCCGCCCATGGTACCGAGCGGTCGCCGACCGGGTCGGGGCAGGTCAGCGTGGTGTCAGCGGCCCCGGCCCGGACGGCGCGGCGAGCCGGGCGGCGGCGGCCCACGTGACGACGGGGCCCACGTGACGACGGGGCCTAGCGGAGCCGGGCCACCCGGAAGACGGCGAGTGCCACGACGGCCAGCGCGACCAGCGCGTACAGCCCCGCCATCCGCCAGTCGGGGCGGCGGCCGCTGCCGCGCGGCGGCAGCCCGGGCCAGGTGTAGCCGACGCGGCGCGCGGCCATCATGCCCCAGCCGCCCGCGCAGGAGCTGATGAGGAAGCCGAGCATGGCGACGACGGCGCCGCCGTCCCCGAACTCGAAGGCGAGGGGGAAGGCGAACATCAGCGATCCGGCGGCGGCCAGCATCACGATGGGGGCGATCTGCCAGAGCCTCAGGCGGCGCTGCGGGCGCAGTTCGACCTCGACGGCGGGGCCGGAGGCCTCCGCGCCCGGCTCGGGGGCGTCGGGCCCGTCGGTGGTCAGGCGCGCGGGGTCGGCGGGCAGGCCCAGGCCGTCGACCGCGTCCGGTGTGCCCGGTGTGCCCGGGGCGCCGATCCCGAGGGGACTGGCGGACCCGCCCGGCCCGACGGGGTCTGCGGGGCCGCTGAGAAGCATCGGGTCCGCTTCCTGCCGGGTGTCGTCCCGCCCGGTGTCACGAGGGCCGGCCTCCATAGCCACGCGCCCTCCCCACTCGGACTTCGTACGCCGCTGTTCAGAAGTTTGATGATGGCACGGTCCCGGGCCCCGGACGGGCGCCCGGGGCGTCCCGATGCCATCACGTGATCAGGCTGTAACCGCTCGTTCGACCAACGACTGCGCGAGTCCGGGGAGTTCCCCACGGTCCGCGGCGGCCCCGCTGAGCCAGTGGACGCGGGGGTCGCGGCGGAACCAGGAGTCCTGGCGGCGGGCGAAGCGCTTGGTGGCCCGTACGGTCTCGGCCTTGGCCTCCTCCTCGGTGCACTCCCCCGCGAGGGCGGTCAGGACCTGCTGGTAGCCGAGGGCGCGGGAGGCGGTGACGCCGTCGCGCAGGCCCAGGGCCTCCAGGGCGCGGACCTCGTCCACCAGCCCGGCCTCCCACATCCGGTCCACGCGCGTCGCGATCCGCTCGTCGAGCTCGGGGCGGGCCACGTCGACGCCGATCTGGACCGTGTCGTAGACGGACTCGTGGCCGGGCAGGTTGGCGGTGAACGGGCGGCCGGTGATCTCGATGACCTCCAGGGCCCGCACGATGCGGCGGCCGTTGCTGGGCAGGATCGCGGCGGCGGCCGCCGGGTCGGCGGCGGCGAGGCGGGCGTGCAGGGCGCCGGGGCCGCGCAGCGTCGCCTCCTCCTCCAGCCGGGCCCGGACCTCGGGGTCGGTGCCGGGGAACTCCATGGCGTCGAGGGCGCCGCGGACGTAGAGGCCGGACCCGCCGACGAGGACCGGGGTGCGGCCCTCGGCGAGCAGCCTGTCGATCTCGGCGCGGGCGAGGCGCTGGTACTCGGCGACGCTGGCGGTCTCGGTCACGTCCCAGACGTCGAGGAGGTGGTGCGGGACGCCGCCGCGCTCCTCGGGCGTCAGCTTCGCGGTACCGATGTCCATCCCCCGGTAGAGCTGCATGGAGTCGGCGTTGACGACCTCGCCGCCGAAGTGGCGGGCCAGGGCTACGCCCAGGTCGGACTTTCCGGCCGCGGTGGGACCGACGACGGCGATGACCCGCGGGGCGGGGGCTGCGTTGCTCACCGGACCAGTCTCGCAAACCGAACGCCGCTTACCCGATCGGGTTACGTGACGGCGTTGGTCGGGGGTCGTTGCCCTGAAGAGGTTCGGGCCGGGCGTACGCCCGGCGGAGGCCGGGCCGGACCAGGCGGAACTTCACCCGCACGCGTAACGTTATGGGAGTAGACATGGGTGTTTTCAGTCGGTTTCTTCGTCGCAAGGACGAGGCCGTGGCCGAGGAGGCCGCGGCCTCGACCCTGAAGGCGGAGCCGGAGTCCGCGGCCGAGGAGGCCGGGGCCGACGCCGGGCCCGAGCCGTCCGCGGCGGAGGCCGGGGCGGCGGAGGCCGTGGAGATTCCGAAGCAGCAGTCGGCGGAGGCAGCCGCGGACAGCGAGACCGGCGAGGGCGCCCTCAAGTAGCTACCGCCACGGAAGGTGACCCATGGGCCTGCTGGACAATCTGAAGGCCAAGCTCGCTCCGGCCAAGGAAAAGGTCGGCGACCTCGCGCAACAGCACGAGGGCAAGATTGGCGAGAACCTGGACAAGGTCGCCAAGGCCGTGGACTCCAAGACCCACGGCAAGTACAGCGACCGGATCACCAGCGGAGCTGACAAGGCGAAGGACGCCCTGGGCAAGATCGCGCACAAGGACACGCCCGGCGGGCCGACGCCGCCGGCCGCTCCCTGACGCGGCGTACGGAAAGGGGCGCGGGACCGGAAAGCCGGTGCCGCGCCCCTTCGCCGTGTCCGGGACATCACGGCCCGAAAGCGGACGGCCCCAACCGCACGGCCCGGACCCGCCCCCACGGTTCAGGACCAGGCGGCCACGAAGTACCCAACGCCGTACGGGGCGTCCTCGTACAGCAGCCGCCCGTCGAGCCCCGCACCCTCGGCGGCGCCCGCGAGGACCTGCCAGGGCGCCCGCCCGACGGCCTGGAGCTCGGCCGCCAGGCGGGGGTCGAGCGCGGCCAGCGCCCCGGTGTCGGCGGCGCCCAGGGCCCGCGCGGCGGCGGCGTCGAAGGCGGCGGCGCGTTCGTCGAGGTAGCCGGGCGCCTTCAGGGTGCGGCAGGCGCTGCCGTCGCCCATGACGAGCAGCGCGACCCGGGCGTCGCGCGCGGCGAGCTCCCGGCCGGTGCGCAGGCACTCCTCGGGCGCGGCGTCCTCGGCCACGCCCAGGCCCTCGACGGGGGCGGAGCCCCAGCCGGCGCGGCCCAGCAGCCAGGCGCCCACGGCCAGCGGGGCGGGGAGCAGCCGGGGGCCCTCCTCGCCTTCGCCGAGCCGGACGCCGGCCTCGACGCCGAAGCCGTGGAAGGTGCCCCGCGAGCCCTGGGGGTAGGCCCCGAGGTGGTCGGCGGCGGCGGGGCCGGCCACGACCAGCAGGTCGGGCCGGGAGGCGGCGAGCACGGCGAGGGCGTCGGAGCAGGCGGTACGGGCGCCGTCCAGTTCGGCGGCGGCGCCCGCGGCGACCTCCGGCACGAGGAGCGGCGGTGCGGGGCAGACGGCGGCGGCTACGAGCATGATCCGCAGCCTAGCCCCCGCCGGCCGGACGCGGGGGCGGTCCCCCGCTGCGTCCGGGCCCGCCCCGCCCGCGGTCAGGCCGAGGGGACGGCGCAGCCCGACGCGGCGACCGGCAGCGGGGCCGGTACGCCCAGGGTCGGGATGCCCAGCATGACCCCGGCGGGCTGCGCCGGGGCGGCATTGCGCTTCTCCCAGGCGTCCCCGGAGCGGGTGCGGCGCACGGCGCCGGTCGGGCCCTCGGCGAGCAGGTGGTGCGGGGCGGCGTAGGTGATCTCGACGGTCACGACGTCACCGGGGCGCACCTCCTCGTCCGGCTTCGTGAAGTGGACCAGGCGGTTGTCGGGGGCGCGCCCGGACAGCCGGTGGGTGGCGCCGTCCTTGCGGCCCTCGCCCTCGGCGACCATGACCTCCAGGGTGCGGCCGACCTGCTTCTTGTTCTCCTCCCAGGAGATCTCCTCCTGGAGCGCGACCAGGCGCATGTAGCGGTCCTGGACGACCTCCTTGGGGATCTGCCCCTCCATCTCGGCGGCCGGGGTGCCGGGGCGCTTGGAGTACTGGAAGGTGAACGCGTTCGCGAAGCGGGCCTCGCGCACGGCGTGCATGGTCTGCTGGAAGTCCTCCTCCGTCTCGCCGGGGAAGCCGACGATGATGTCGGTGGAGATCGCGGCGTGCGGGATGGCGGCGCGGACCTTCTCGATGATCCCGAGGAACCGCTCCTGCCGGTAGGAGCGGCGCATCGCCTTGAGGATCGGGTCGGAGCCGGACTGCATCGGCATGTGCAGCTGCGGCATCACGTTCGGGGTCTCGGCCATGGCCGCGATCACGTCGTCGGTGAAGTCGCGCGGGTGCGGTGAGGTGAAGCGGACGCGCTCCAGGCCCTCGATCTGGCCGCAGGCGCGCAGCAGCTTGGAGAAGGCCTCGCGGTCGCCGAGGTCGGAGCCGTACGCGTTGACGTTCTGGCCGAGCAGGGTGATCTCGGATACGCCTTCGGCGACCAGGGCCTCGACCTCGGCGAGGATGTCGCCGGGCCGGCGGTCCTCCTCCTTGCCGCGCAGGGCCGGGACGATGCAGAAGGTGCAGGTGTTGTTGCAGCCGACGGAGATCGAGACCCAGGCCGCGTACGCGGACTCGCGGCGGGTGGGCAGCGTGGAGGGGAAGGCCTCCAGCGACTCGGCGATCTCGACCTGGGCCTCCTCCTGCACGCGGGCGCGCTCCAGCAGGACGGGCAGCTTGCCGATGTTGTGCGTGCCGAAGACCACGTCCACCCAGGGGGCCCGCTTGACGATCGTGTCGCGGTCCTTCTGCGCGAGACAGCCGCCGACGGCGATCTGCATGCCGGGACGCTTGGTCTTCATCGGGGCGAGGCGGCCGAGGTTGCCGTAGAGCTTGTTGTCGGCGTTCTCGCGCACCGCGCAGGTGTTGAAGACGACGACGTCGGCATCGCCGTCGCAGCCCTCGGGCGCACGGACGTAGCCCGCGTCCTCCAGCAGACCGGAGAGTCGCTCGGAGTCGTGCACGTTCATCTGGCACCCGTAGGTGCGCACCTCGTAAGTTCCCTTGGGGTCCACTGCCGGGCTCCGGTCGCTGCTGCTGGTCATGCAACAAGGGTAGGCGGTACCCGGGAGCCCTCGTTCCCGTGTGCGGGCGGCCCGGCGGAACCCCGTGGTCCGGGGCCGGCCGGGGGCGCCGTGACAGGACGCCGGACGGGTGGCAGGATCGCCGATATGCCCCTCGTACCCGCCCGCACCGCCCGCCGCCGCGTCCTCATGGGCGCGGGCGCCGTGCTGGCGGTGCTCGTGGGGCTGCTGGTGTGGCTGAGCCCCTTCGGGGAGCCGGAGGTGACCGGTGACCTGACCTTCAGCACGGGGGTCCGTACGGGCGTCTACCACCGGTACGGGCAACTGCTGGAACAGGAGCTCGCGCAGGACCTGCCGGGCGTCAAGGTCCGGCTGGAGACCAGCGAGGGATCGCAGCAGAACCTCCAGCGGGTGGCCGCCGGTGAGGCGGACTTCACGGTGGCGACGGCGGACGCGGTGTCCAAGTACCGGCTGGACGGCAAGCCCGGGGCGACCCGGCTGCGCGGGGTCGCCCGGCTCTACGACGACTACGTGCAGCTCGTGGTGCCCGCCGGTTCGCCGGTGCAGTCGACGCGCGACCTGCGCGGCAAGCGGGTCGCGGTGGGCCAGGACGGTTCCGGGGTCCGGCTGATCGCGGACCGGCTGCTGTCGGCGGCGAAGCTGAACCCCACGCGGGACATCACCCCGGTCCCGATCGGCATCGACACCATGCCGGCGGAGCTGGAGGCGGGCCGGATCGACGCCTTCTTCTGGTCGGGCGGGCTGCCGACGAGCGCGGTGCGCGAGCTGTCGGAGCGGTTCGAGATCCGGCTGGTGCAGCTGGGCGACCTGGTGGAGGCGCTCCAGGGCAGCGGGAGCCCGGCCCGGTACTACCGGGCCGCGGTGATGCCGCAGGACGCGTACGCGCGGGCCCGCAACACCTCCTCGGTGTCCACGCTGGCGGTGCCGAACCTGCTGGTGACCCGCGAGGACACCAGCGAGCGGCTGACGGAGCAGTTCACCCGGACCGTGATCCTCAGCCGGGACCGGATCGGGCACGAGGTGCACGCGGCGCAGCTGGTGGACCTGCGGACGGCGATCTACACGGACCCGCTGGACCTGCACGAGGGTGCCCGGCGCTACTACCGCTCGGTCAAGCCGTAACGCACCCGGCGCCCGGCGCTCAGGCCGTGGCGGCGCCGCCCGGCAGGAGCATCATCGCGGCGGCGGCCGCGCCGATCAGGCCGGCGTGGGTGCCGAGGGCGGCCGGGACGACCTGGAGGTCCCGGACGAAGGACAGGGCCGCGTACGAGGCCAGGTGCCGCCGGATCGGTGCGAAGAGGGTGTCCCCGCTGGCGGCGACCCCGCCCCCGATGACGGCGATGTCGGTCTCGACCAGGGTCGCGGTGGCGGCGATGGCGGCGGCCAGGGCGCGGCCGGCCCGGTCGAAGGCGGCCACGGCGACCGGATCGCCGGCTTCGGCGGCGGCGGCGACCCCCGCGGCGGTCGGGTCGGGGCCGGTCCAGCCCCGGTCGAGGGCCCAGCGGGCGATGGCGGTGCCCGAGGCGAGGGCCTCCACGCAGCCGCGGCCCCCGCAGGCGCAGGGCTCGCCGTCGAAGGCGACGCTGATGTGGCCGATGTGACCGGCGTTGCCGGTGGGGCCAGGGTGGAGCTGGTTGTTCAGGATCAGGCCGCCGCCGACGCCGGTGGAGACCACCATGCAGAGGGCGTTCGCATGGCCCCGGGCCGCGCCGAGCCAGTGTTCGGCCGCCGTCATGGCCACGCCGTCGCCCGCCAGGACGGCCGGGATCCGGGCGCCGTGCGCCGCCAGCGCGGCGGTGACGCGGGCCTGCACGGGGAAGCCCCGCCAGGCGCCGATGTTGACCGGGCTCACCGTGCCCCGCGAGGTGTCGACCGGGCCGGCGCTGCCGATGCCGCAGCGGACGGCCTGCTCCCACAGCGGGGCCCCGGACAGCTCCGCGATCACCTCGCCGACCGTCGCCATGACCGCCTCGGCGTCGGCGCCGCGCGGGGTCGGGCGCCGGGTGGTGGCGGTCATGGTGCCGTCGGGGTGGACCAGCGCCCCGGCGATCTTCGTGCCGCCGATGTCGATCGCCACGGTCGGACCGCTGACCTCGGCGGCGGTGCGCGGCGCGGGGAAGGCTGAGGTGGGGGTGATCACGGTGAGCGCTCCAGGGAGGGGTCGGATTTCAGTATGCGGCCGACGGCGGGGCCGTACTCTCGCGGGGTTCGAGCCGGGGCAGCTCGCCCTCCCGGGCCCGGGCGGGGCCTCCGGCGAGGACGGCGAGGAGTTCCTCCGCCGCGAGCCGGCCGAATCCGGCGGTGTCGCGGACCAGGGCGGTCAGCCGGGGGTGGGTGACCCGGCAGAGGGCGGAGTCGTCCCAGGCCACGATGGAGAGCCGGCCGGGCACGGGGATGCCCAGCCCGGCGGCGACCGCGCTGCCGGCCACCGCCATCACGTCGTTGTCGTAGACGAGCGCGGTCGGCGGCTCCGGTTCGGCGAGGACCCGGCGGGTGGCGGCGGCGCCCTCGGTGTCGGAGTAGTCGGTGGTGACGGAACGGACCCGCCCGGCGGGGAGCCCGAGCCGTTCGGCCTCGGCGCGCAGGGAGGCGATGCGGCGGGCGGTGTGGGAGAGGCCGGGGAGGCCCGCGATGTGGACGATGCGGCGGTGACCGAGCCCGTGGAGGTGGTCCAGCACCTCGGCCATGGCGCGGGCGTCGTCGGCCCACACCCGGGACACGGCCGCGGCGGCGGTGCCCGTGCCGGCGGTGCCCGTGCCGGCGCCCGTGCCGGTCGCCGCCCCGGCGCCCGGTACCGCGTCCGCGTCCGTGCCGCCTATCAGAACGGCCGGCAGGCCCAGCTCCGCGAGGAGTTCCGGGCGCGGGTCGTGCGTACGCGGGTCGACGACGAGGACCCCGTCCACCCGGCGTTCGGCCCACCAGCGGCGGTGGACGGCGCATTCGGCGTCGATGTCCTCGACCACCTGGAAGAGCAGGGCGGTACGCCCGGCGGAGAGCACCTCCTGGATGCCGGAGACCAGCTGGAGGAAGAAGGACTCGACGCCGAGGGTGTGCGCGGGGCGGGCGAGGACCAGCCCTACGGCGCCGGAGCGTTCGCCGGACAGGGCGCGGGCGGCGCTGTTGGGCTGCCAGCCGAGTTCCTCGGCGACCCGGCGGATCCGGCCGCGGGTGTGCTCCGAGACGCCGGGGCGGCCGTTGAGCGCGAAGGAGACGGCGCTCTGCGACACCCCGGCGCGGCGGGCTATGTCCTTGATGGTGGGTCTGCGGGCCATCCCTGTCTCATCCCTCGCCGGCGTGGACTGCGTGGTCTGCGTGGACTGCGTGCACTGCGTGGGGCGGACCGTACGCGATCCCGCCCCGACGTGACCGGAATTCCGCTTTCCTTTTCTGCCCTTTCCCACCCGCCTCCGCGCACGGCGAATGCCGTGACCCGCCCGGAACTAAAGCGCATTAGTCCCTCAAGGCTCCCTACCCACCACCCCACCGCCGAATGCCCTGAAACGCCCCAGCGCAGGCCCTGTTGACTTTCCCCCGCAAGGCCCGGCAGGTTGTGCGCATCCGGTGAATTCCCCTGAACTCCAGGATCTTCATGCGCCAGCCCGCCGCTCGAACCCTCCGCTTCGGCGCGAATTACACCCCGACCCGGGGCTGGTTCCACCACTGGCTCGACTTCGACCTCGACGAGGTCCGGGCCGACCTCGACTCGATCGCCGCGCTCGGCCTGGACCACGTACGCGTCTTTCCGCTGTGGCCGGTGTTCCAGCCCAACCGCACCCTGATCCGGCCGCGCGCCGTCGAGCAGCTCGTCGCGCTCGCCGACGCGGCCGCCGAGCGCGGCCTCGACGTCAACGTGGACGGTCTGCAAGGGCACTTGTCCAGTTTCGACTTCCTGCCCGCCTGGACCGGGACCTGGCACCGGCGCAACATCTTCAGCGATCCGGACGTGACGGCCGCGCAGGAGGAGTACCTGCGGACGCTGGCCGCCGCCCTCGCCGGCCGGCCGAACTTCCTCGGCATGACCGTCGGCAACGAGATCAACCAGTTCTCCGGCGACCCCCACCCCGACCCCGACCGGATCACCCCGGCCCAGGCGGCCCGCTGGCTGGAGCGGATGCTCGCCGCCTGCGAGCGGGGGGCGCCGGGACGGCTGCACCTGCACGCCGAGTACGACGCCGCCTGGTACCGGGACGGGCACCCCTTCACCCCCGCCCAGGCGGCCCGCCTCGGCGGGGCCACCGCCGTGCACTCGTGGGTGTTCAACGGCACCGCGCAGCGCCACGGCCGCACCGGGACGGCGACCGGACAGCACGCCGCGTACCTGATCGAGCTGTCCAAGGCCTGGGCCCTGGATCCGCACCGCCCGGTGTGGCTCCAGGAGGTCGGGGCGCCCGCGCCGCTGATCGGGCCCGAGCACGCGGCGCAGTTCGCCCGGACCACCCTGGCCGCCGCGCTGGACTGCCCGGACCTCTGGGGGGTCACCTGGTGGTGCTCGCACGACGTGTCCCGGGACCTCGCCGACTTCCCCGAGCTGGAGTACGGCCTCGGCCTGCTCACCAACGACCGCCGGACCAAGCCCGTCGGTGCCGCCGTCGCCGAGGTCGCGCGGGCCTGGCGCGGCCGGGAGCACCGCCCCGCCGTACGGACCACCGCGCTCGCGCTGGACGCGGGCGCCGGCCCCACCCCCGCCGACGGGACCTCCGGGCGGGCGGCCTGCGCCCCGGGCGGCGCGTTCTTCGAAGCCTGGGCCGTGCTCGCGGCCCGGGGGGTGCGCCCGGCGGTGGTCCTGGAGGAGCACGCCGGGAACCCGGCCCGGCTGGCCGCGCGCGGCATCACGGAGGTGCTGCGCGTGCGCGACGTGATCCGACCCCCTTCCCCCTCGTGAGGAGCCCCGCATGTCCGAGACCGGCAACGGCAACGGCGCCGATCCTCGTACCGCCCCTGCTTCCCCTGCTTCCCCTGCTTCCCCTACCTGCACCCCTTCCCCGGCCGCCCCAGCCGCCCCACGACCGGCCCGGCGCACCGTCCTGACCGCAGCTGCAGCCGCAGCCGCGACCGCTGCGGCCGCCGGGCCCGCGACCGCCGGGCCCGCCGCGCTGACCCGGCCCGCCCCGGCGGCCGGCCCGGAGCCGGACCCGGCGGCGGCCGGCCTGGCCCCGTACGCCTCCTACTGGTTCCCGGACTCCCTCCCCCCGGGCAAGCCTGGGCCCGGCATCGTGTGGCGGTCGCTGGCCGCCTGGAGCCCTGGCTCCGATCCGGACCTCGCCCACAACACCGCGACCGTGCCGCTGGCCCCCCGCTTCACCCCCGTCCCGGCGAACCGCACCGCCCGGGCCGGGCAGGCGCGGATCGCCGCGCTGGTCTCCTTCGGGCCGACCGCGCTCAACCCCTCCCAGGGCTCGGCGACCGCCGACCACTACGCCCTCACGCACTGGGCGTACCTCGACGAGCTGGTCTTCTGGGGCGGCTCCGCCGGGGAGGGCATCGTGCTCGCCCCGAACGCGCCCGTGATCGACGCCGCCCACCGCAACGGCGTCCCGGTCCTCGGCAACGTCTTCCTGCCGCCCGTCGCCTACGGCGGCGACCTCCAGTGGACGCGCGACCTGGTCCGCCGCGACCCCTCGGGCCGTTTCCCGCTCGCCGGCCGACTCGTCGAGGTGGCCCGGACGTACGGGTTCGACGGCTGGTTCGTCAACGCCGAGACCGACGGCGGCGACAGCGCGCTGGCCGGCCTGATGCGCGAGTTCCTGCACGCCCTGCGGACGGCCGGCGCCCCGCACGGGCTGCGGACCACCTGGTACGACGCCATGAACAGCACCGGCAAGGTCGGCTGGCAGGGCGCCCTGAACGCCCTCAACCAGGAGTTCTTCGAGGACCGAACGGGGACGGTCGCGGACAGCGTGTTCGTGGACTTCCGCTGGACCGCGCGGAGCCTGGCGGACTCGGGGGCGCTCGCCGAACGGCTCGGGCGCTCCCGCCACGAGCTGTGGGCGGCCGTGGACACGGAGTCCCGCGGCTGGGACGCACAGGTGCCCTGGGACGCGATCGTCCCCCGGGAGGGCGACCACGTCGTCAGCCTCGGCCTCTACCGCCCCGAGTGGACCCGCGACCACCTCACCGACCGCTCCCCCGGCGCCTTCCACCGGGCCGACGACCGGTTCTGGACGGGCGCCTCCCTGGACCCGGCGCGGCCCGCGCCCGAGCCCCCTTCCGGCTGGCGGGCCCCGGCCACGGCGGTGGCGGACCGGTCCACCGTGAGCGGCCTGCCCTTCGGCTGCTCCTTCAACACCGGGCACGGCCTGCGCTGGTACGAGGGGGGCGCGGTCACCTCCGACGCGCCCTGGAACCACCTCGGCCTCCAGGACCGCCTCCCGGGCCGCCGCTGGGCGGTGGACACCGCCGGGGAGCGGCCGTCGACGCCGCCCGCCGTCACCCTGGACTTCGCGGACGCCTGGCGCGGCGGCTCCAGCCTGCTCGTGACCGGTGTCCCGGCCGCGCCCGTCACCGTCGGCCTGCACGGCACCCGGCTGCCGCTGCCCCGGACGGCGGTCGCGGAGCTGGTCCACAGCGGCGGGGTCCGCGTCGAGCTCGGCGTCGCGGTCCGCGAGGCCCCCGCCCCGGGCGCCCCGGTGCCGTACACCTGGCTGCCGGCCCCCGCGGCGGACGGCGGCGGCTCCGGCTGGCGGACCTCCCGAGTCCCCCTCGCGGCGCTGGCCGGGGAGACCGCGTACGCCCTGGCGGTACGGATCACCGGACGCGGGACGGCGGCGGAGTCCTGGCGCCTCGGGGCCCTGACGGTACGCGACACCGCCGCGCGGCGGCCCCCGGCCCGGCCCGTCCGCCTGAGGGTGACGGCCGCGGCCCGGCGGGGCGCGGAGGCCGAGCTCCGCCTCGCCTGGGACCGGGCAGCCGGGCCCGTCCGGCACTACGAGCTCCACCGCCTCCTCCCGGACGGCACCCGCCGCTTCCTCGGCGGCACCTGCGGGACCGCCCTCCACCTCCCCGCGCTCACCCGCGCGGGCGGCGAAGCGGCGGCGGCCTTCGAGCTGCGGGCCGTCGACGAGGTGTACGCCGTCTCGGCGCCGGCCCGCACCGCCCTGCCCTGGCGGCCCGGCCCGGTCAGCCGGTGACGGGGTCGGTGCGCGGGACGGCCACCGTGACCCGCAGCCCGTGCGGCGGGTTCGCCGCGTAGGTGAGGGTCCCGCCGCCGGAGGCGAGCAGGGCCCGGGAGATCGACAGGCCGAGCCCGGAGCCCTTGACGTTCTGGTGGCGGCCGCTGCGCCAGAAGCGGTCGCCGACGCGCAGCAGCTCCTCCTCGGTCAGCCCGGGCCCCCGGTCGGCGACGACGACGAGCGCGCTGCGGCCCTCGGCGCTGACCGAGACCTGGACCTCCTCGCCCTCGGGCGTGAACTTCAGGGCGTTGTCGATGACGGCGTCGAGGGCGCTGGACAGGGCGATCGGGTCGGCCCAGCCGGTGACGGCGGTCCGGCCCGTCCCGGTGAGCCGTACGCCCTTCTCCTCGGCGTACGGCCGCCAGGCCGCGACCCGCTCGGCGGCCAGCGCGCCGATGTCGGTGAGGCTGATCTCGGCGGAGGCGTGCTCGGCCAGCGCCAGGTCCAGCAGGTCGTCCAGGACCTGGGCCAGGCGCTTGCCCTCGGTGCGCACGGAGGCGATCTCCTCGTTGCCCTCGGGGAGTTCGAGGGCGAGGAGTTCGATCCGCAGGAGCAGCGCGGCGAGCGGGTTGCGCAGCTGGTGGGAGGCGTCGGCGACGAACGCCCGCTGCTGCTCCAGTACCTCTTCGACGTTGTCGGCCATCTCGTTGAACGACCGGGCCAGGCGGCGGAGTTCCGGCGGGCCGCCGGAGGCCGCGACGCGGGAGTTCATGCGGCCGGTGGCGATGCCGTGGGCGGCGGCGTCCAGGGTGCCGACGGGCTTGAGGACCCAGCTGGTGAGCCGCAGGGCGGCGCCGAAGGCGGCCAGCATGGCGGCGGCGAGCCCGCCGGCGATGATCAGCCAGCCCCGCAGGATCTTGCCGCGCATCTGTTCGGTGGGTGATTCGGTGGCGACGACGGCGACGACGTCGCCGTCGAGGACGACCGGCGAGACCACGAGGAGCTTTCCGTGCGTCTGCCAGGGCCACACCTGGCCGGGGTCGTGGCTGCGGCGGCCGGCGAGCGCCTCGTCGAAGGCCGTGCGGCCCTCCCCCGACTCCGGGAGCTGCCACCAGCCGGGGGCGCGGACCATCGCGTTGTCGTCGCGGTAGAAGATGCCGACGCGGATGCCGTACAGGTCGTGGTAGCGGGCGAGTTCGAGCTGGAGGGTCTCGCGGCGCTCGTCGGCGCCGGTGGAGCCGGAGCCCTCGGCGTCGATGACGAACTGGGCGAGGGCCGCGAAGCGGGCGCTGTCGTCGATCCGGTCGACGACCACCTTCTGCTGCTGGGCGGCGGCCAGGCTGACGGCGAGCGGGAAACCGAGCGCGAGCAGCACCCCCGCCATGAGCACGACGAGGAGCGGGAGGAGCCGGGCGCGCACGACGGGCCCCCGTTAGGGCGCGGCCGGGGTGACGAGCCGGTAGCCCACCCCGCGGACGGTCTCGATGAGCGCGGGCATGCCCAGCTTGGAGCGCAGCGAGGCGACGTGCACCTCAAGGGTCCGGCCTGTGCCCTCCCAGCTGGTCCGCCACACCTCGCTGATGATCTGCTCCCGGCGGAAGACCACGCCGGGCCGCTGCGCGAGCAGGGCCAGCAGGTCGAACTCCTTGCGGGTGAGCGGTACGTCGGTGCCGTTCACGCTGACCCTGCGGGTGGGCAGTTCGACGGCGACGGGGCCGAGCCGCACGAGGTCCGGAGTGCCGGTGCCGGTGGCGGCGGCCTCCTCGGAGGCGCCGGTGCGGCGGGCGACGGCGTGGATGCGGGCGAGGAGCTCACCGGTGTCGTAGGGCTTGACCACGTAGTCGTCGGCGCCCATGTTCAGGCCGTGGATGCGCGAGCGCACGTCGGCGCGCGCGGTCACCATGATGACGGGCGTCGACGTCCGCTTGCGGATCTTGCCGCAGACCTCGTAGCCGTCCTGGTCGGGCAGGCCGAGGTCGAGCAGGACCACGCCGAAGGGCGGAGCGCCGGCCGGCAGCAGCGCCTGGAGGGCCTCCTCGCCGTTGCGGGCGTGGGTGACCTGGAAACCGTGGCGGGCGAGGATCGCCGACAGCGCTGCGGCGACGTGGTCGTCGTCCTCGACGAGCAGCAGCCTCATGGCGTCCTCCTTCCTGGCTTTCCCGGACCCCTGGATGTGTACACGGGCACCCTGCATCCACGCTCATCAAGAGTTCCACGTCAAGGGGGTTCCGGTCCGGCGCGTCTTCTGTTATCCACCCGGTACGAGTACGGCGGCCCGGGACGAGCGGTGCGCACGGAGCGTATCGGCACGAGGCCGGATCGTTATCCTCAATTCTCCCTCAGATGTGGTGACGCTGTGCGCACCCGCTCACTACTGTCCTCCCAACCGACGGAGGACGGAGCAAGAAGCCGATGAGCGGAGTATCAGTGACCGAGGACGTGCAGGACGCGGCGGGTGCCGCGGACGGCCTGGTCGTACTGAGCAACGTCAACAAGCACTTCGGCGCGCTGCACGTGCTTCAGGACATCGATCTGAGCATTGCCCGCGGTGAGGTCGTCGTGGTGATCGGTCCTTCGGGATCGGGCAAGTCCACGCTGTGCAGGACCATCAACCGGCTGGAGACGATCGATTCGGGGACCATCACGGTCGACGGCAGGGAACTGCCCGCCGAGGGCAAGGAACTTGCCCGGCTGCGCGCCGATGTGGGCATGGTCTTCCAGTCGTTCAACCTGTTCGCGCACAAGACGGTGCTGCAGAACGTGATGCTGGGTCAGCTCAAGGTCCGCAAGACGGACCAGGCGGCCGCCCTGGAGAAGGCGAAGTCGCTGCTGGACCGGGTGGGCGTGGGCTCGCAGGCCGACAAGTACCCGGCCCAGCTGTCCGGCGGCCAGCAGCAGCGCGTGGCCATCGCCCGCGCGCTGGCGATGGACCCGAAGGTGATGCTCTTCGACGAGCCCACCTCGGCACTGGACCCCGAGATGATCAACGAGGTGCTGGAGGTCATGCAGCAGCTCGCGGCCGAGGGCATGACGATGGTCGTCGTCACGCACGAGATGGGCTTCGCCCGCTCCGCGGCGAACCGGGTGGTCTTCATGGCCGACGGAAAGATCGTCGAACAGGCCACGCCCGACCAGTTCTTCAGCAACCCGCGCAGCGACCGCGCCAAGGACTTCCTGTCGAAGATCCTGCACCACTGACGCCCGCGTCTGGTAGTGATCCGGTCGACGGCGCGCGCCGTCGCCCCGCGACGTGATTCCGCTCGTCGTCCAACAACGTCTCATCCGAGGGAAGTTCACATGAAGGTTCTCAAGACCGGTGCGGCCGTCGCCACGGCCCTCGTTCTCGCGCTGACCGCGACCGCGTGCGGTGGCGGCGACAAGAAGGACGGCGCGTCCGACGCGGGCACGTCGGGTGGCGGCAAGTCGGACAAGGTCGTCATCGGCATCAAGTTCGACCAGCCGGGTCTGGGTCTGAAGAACCCCGACGGCACGTTCAGCGGTTTCGACGTGGACGTCGCGACGTACGTCGCGAAGGAGCTGGGCTACCAGCCCGACAAGATCGAGTGGAAGCAGGCCGTCAGCGCCGAGCGCGAGAACCTGATCTCGAACGGTGACGTGAAGTTCGTCGTCGCGAGCTACACGATCAACGACAAGCGCAAGGAGAAGGTCGACTTCGCGGGTCCGTACTTCCTCGCCCACCAGGACCTGCTGGTGCGCGCCGGGGAGTCCGGCATCACCAAGGCCGAGGACCTGAACAAGAAGAAGCTCTGCTCGGTCACGGGCTCGACCTCGGCCCAGAACGTCAAGACCAAGCTGGCCCCCGAGGCCGACCTGCTCCAGCAGGGCGGCTACTCCGAGTGCCTGACCGGCCTGGAGAACAAGTCCGTCGACGCGCTGACCACGGACAACTCGATCCTGGCCGGTTACGCCGCGCAGGACAAGAACAAGGGCAAGTTCAAGCTCGTCGGGCTGAACCTGAGCAACGAGCCGTACGGCATCGGTCTGAAGAAGGGCGACAAGGACCTCCAGACCAAGATCAACGCCGCGCTCAAGAAGATGGTCTCGGACGGTTCCTGGGACGCGGCCGTGAAGAAGAACTTCGGCCCCGCCGACTACAAGAACGAGCCGGCCCCGCAGATCACCGAAGGCAGCTGATTTCCCGGTGAGGAGCGTCGCGGCCCGCCGGGTGCGGGCGGCGGCGCTCCTCACCGGCCATCCTGGGGAGAGCGCAGGGCAACGTGTTCGACTTTCTTGATTCCGGGCAGTACGACCTGCTCGGAGCCTTCTGGGTGACGGTTCAGCTCACCCTCTACTCGGCGATAGGTTCCCTGATCTGGGGGACCGTCCTGGCCGGGATGCGGGTCAGCCCCGTCCCATTGCTGCGGGGCTTCGGCACCGCGTACGTCAACCTGGTCCGCAACACCCCGCTGACCCTGCTGATCATCGGCTGCTCGCTGGGTCTCAACCAGACCCTCCAGATCACCCTGGGCGGCGGCACCTTCAAGGAGATCGGCTTCCGGCTCGCGGTCCTCGGCATGACCGCCTACACCGGCACCTTCGTCTGCGAGGCGCTGCGCTCGGGCATCAACACCGTGCCCGTCGGCCAGGCCGAGGCGGGCCGCGCGCTGGGACTGAACTTCGTCCAGGTGCTCACCCTGATCGTGCTCCCGCAGGCCTTCCGGGCGGTCGTGGCGCCGCTGGCCAACGTACTGATCGCCCTCACCAAGAACACCACGGTGGCGGCGGCCATCGGCGTGGCCGAAGCGGCCCTGCTGATGAAGGAAATGGTCGAGAACGAGTCGGACGCGCTCTTCGCCGTCTTCGGCGTCTTCGCGCTCGGCTTCTGTCTGCTGACCCTGCCCACCGGGCTGCTGCTGGGCTGGGTGGCCAAGCGAGTGGCGGTGAAGCGATGACCTCCGTGCTGTACGACGCCCCCGGCCCCAAGGCCAAGGCGCGCAACTGGATATACGCGGGCGTGTTCGTCGTCCTGTTCGCCCTCGTCGCCTGGTGGGTCCTCGCCGCCATGGCCGACAAGCACCAGCTCGACGCGGCCAAGTGGACCCCCTTCGTCACCGACGGCCAGGTCTGGACGACCTTCCTGCTCCCCGGCCTGCTGGAGACCCTGAAGGCCGGCGTGATCGCCATGGTCATCGCGCTGCCGCTCGGCGCCCTGCTGGGCATCGGCCGGCTCTCCGACCACGCCTGGGTCCGCGTCCCCGTCGGCACGGTCGTCGAGTTCTTCCGCGCGATCCCCGTGCTGATGCTGATGATCTTCGGCTCGGCCTTCTTCGTGCAGTTCACGGACGTGCCCTCCGACGACCGGCCGCTGTACGCGGTGGTCACCGGCCTGGTCCTGTACAACGCCGCGGTCATCGCCGAGATCGTCCGGGCGGGCGTGCAGTCCCTGCCCCGCGGCCAGACCGACGCGGCCAAGGCGATCGGCATGCGCAAGGGCCAGACCATGGCCCACGTGCTGATCCCGCAGGCCGTCACGGCGATGCTGCCGGCCCTGGTCAGCCAGCTCGTGGTGATCCTCAAGGACACCGCGCTCGGCGGTTCGCTGCTCGGCCTCGGCGAGCTGCTCTCGATGAACCGGCAGATCTCGGCGAACTACAGCAACACCATCGCCTCGCTCGTGGTGATCGCACTGATCTACATCGCGGTGAACTTCGCCCTGACCACCTTCGCCTCCTGGCTGGAGGGACGGCTGCGCAAGTCCACCAAGAGCACCGGAGCCGTGGTCGGCGCGGCCGACGGTGAGATGGCCACCGGCGAGGTGGCCGCCGGTCAGGTGGCCTGACGGCGGGTCAGTGACACGGCACAACCGGTGTGGTGCGGCGGAGCCTTCCGCCGCACCACACCGCGTTGTCGGCACGGGTGTCACTTGACGCAGGCACCTCCAGTGGGTTGCATACGTTCTGTGATCACATACCGGACATCGGGAGCCCTGCCATGGACCCGGTGATCGTCGTCGGCGCGGGACCGGTCGGGCTGTCCCTGACCCTCGCCCTGGCCGGCCACGGCGTGCCCTGCGTCCTGCTCGACGAAGGGCCCGGCAAGGACGAGCCCCGGCCCGCCCGTTCGGTCGTCCTGCACTCCGACACCGCCGCCATGGCGCACCGCCTCGGCTGCGCCACCCTGCGCGACGAGGGGGCCCACTTCGCGGCCTGGCGCACCATGAGGCGTCGTCAGGAGGCCCGGCGGATCACCTTCGAGGACCGGCCCGCACCCCTGCACCTGCCGCAGCACGCCCTCGCGCGCGGGCTGCGCGACGCCGCCGCCGCGCACCCCCTGGTCCAGCTGGTCACCGACTGCAAGCTGGACTCCCTGGAGCAGGACGGCCACGGCGTCACCGCGCACACCCGGGGCGCCGAGACCACCTGGTGGCGCGGCAGCCACCTCGTGGGCTGCGACGGGGCCCGCTCCACCGTGCGCAAGCTGCTCGGCATCCGCTTCCCCGGCCGGACCGCCGTGGAGCGGTGCGCCGTGGCCGCCCTGCGCGCCGAACTGCCCTGGCCCGGGGAGGCGTTGCTCCACCGCAGCCCGCCCGCCGGACCCGAGGAGGTCACCGCCCGGCCGCTGCCCGACGGAGTGTGGCGGCTGGACTGGCTGCTGCCCCCGCGCGGGGACCTGGTGACCCCCGACGCGCTCGTGACGCTCATCCGGGACACCCTGGCGGGCTGGTGCGGGGGCACGACTCCCCCGTACGACCTGATCGACACCGGGGTGCACACCCTGCACCACCGGCTCGCCCGGCGCTGGCGCGACGGCCGGGCCTTCCTCGCCGGGGACGCGGCGCACCTGCTGGGCGCGCTCGGCACCCAGGGGGTGGAGGAGGGGCTGCGCGACGCGGAGAACCTCGCCTGGAAGCTGGCCCTGGCCTGGCACCAGGGCGCCTCCGAGGCCCTGCTCGACAGTTACGAGGACGAACGCCGCACCGCCGTCGCCGCCCGGCTGCGCGCCGCCGACCAGGCCATGCCCGCGCTGCGGGGCGGCAGCGCACTGCGCACCCTGGTGCCCGGGGCCGCCCGGTCCGCCGAAGCCCTGCTCACCGACGGACACCTGGGACGGGGGCCGCTCGGCGCGGAGCCGGTCTACGCCCCGCCCGTGGCCGTACAGGAGGTCCCTACGGCGACCGAGCCGGGCGGGCCGGTGGCGAACGTAGCGGTGACGGCGCCCGACGGGGCGACCGTTCCGCTGCGCGACCTGCTGGGCCGGGGCCGGCTGCTGGTGCTCCTCGTCGCGCCGGGCACGGGGGTGTGGGACCGGCGGCACTGGGCGGGCGCCGGGCTGATGCCCCGGCTCGCGGCGGCGGTCACCGCACTGCCGGTCCGGGCCGAACTGCTGGTCGCCGACGCCTACCCGGGGGCTCCGGCGCACACCGTGCTCCTGGTACGGCCCGACGGACACCTGGCGGCCACCTTCGAGGGGGTCCGCCCGGCGGAGCTGTACGAGGCGGCGGACGCGGTCCGGGCGGGCGCCCCGGCGGACGCTCCGGCGGACCGTCCCTCCACCACGCCCACAGCGGTGATCGATTGACGCTCCCGGGCACTCGTGGTTCACTCACCGACATGACCGGCAACGACGTACGCCTGTGGCGGAGGGTTCACATGGACCTGCTCCGCTACGCGGGCTGCGTGTGTCGCCCTTCCTGCTGATTCGCCTTCCCTCCGCGCGCCCCGTGCCCCCGTCGGCCCGCGCGCACCTTCGCGAACTCCCAGGACGGTCACCCCATGTCTGCCCCCGCGCTCACGCACGCACCTGCCCGCACCGCCGCGCCGACGGCGGCGCAACTCCTCGCCTTCGCCCTGCGCACCGCCGCCGACCCGGCGGTCGTGGACTCCCTGCCGCTGGACCCGCGGGGCCGCACCTGGACCCGGCTCGACGGTCCGGGCGGCAGTGAGGCCTGGCTGATCGGCTGGCCGCCGGGCACCGGCACCGGCTGGCACGACCACGCCGAGTCCCGGGGCGCCTTCGCCACCGCCCGGGGCCGGCTCACCGAGCACTCGCTGAGCGTCCGGCTGCCGTCCGAGGGCTGGCAGTCCCTGCGGCTGGCTCCCGAGGTGGACCGCACCCGCAGCCTCGGCGCGGGCACCGGGCGGGCCTTCGGCGAGCATCACGTGCACGAGGTCCTCAACGACTCCGCCTCCGAGCACGCGATCTCCGTCCACGCGTACTACCCGCCGCTGCCGCTGATCCGCCGGTATAGCCGCAGCGGCCCGGTCCTGACCCTGGAGCAGGTCGAGCGTCCGGCGGACTGGCAGTGAGCGCCCCGGTCGGCATCGACGAGCTGCTGGAGCGGGTCCGCGCGGGCTACACCCGCGTCGAGCCGCAGGCCGCGTACGAGGCCTCGCTGGCGGGGGCCCTCCTGGTGGACATCCGCTACCAGGCGCTGCGCGAGCGGGACGGGCTGATCCCGGGCGCGGTGGTCGTGGAGCGGAACGAACTGGAGTGGCGCCTCGACCCTCAGGGCTCCCACCGGCTCCCGCAGGCCACGGGGCACGGCCTCCGGATCGTGGTGATCTGCAACGAGGGGTACGCCTCCACCCTGGCCGCGGCCTCCCTGCACGCCCTGGGGCTGCACCGGGCGACGGACCTGACGGGCGGCTTCCAGGCCTGGAAGGCGGCGGGGCTCCCCGTCTCCGCTCCCTGACGCGGCGGGCCCTCCCCTCGGGCCCCGGCTTCGGGCCGCCGTACCGGACCCGCTCCGGACCGTCGGCCCGGAGCCACCGGCTCCGCCCGGCAGCCCCGCTGCCTCAGCCCGTCGGGTACCCCGGGTACCCGAGGTCCTCGGTGTCCTCGCCCTCCGCCTCCAGGGCGCGCCGGACCACCCGCAGGGCCATGCCCTCCGGGTATCCCTTGCGGGCGAGCATCCCGGCGAGCCGCCGGATCCGCTTCTCCCGCTCCAGGCCCCGGGTGGAGCGGAGCTTGCGGTCCACGAGCTCCCGGGCCGTCTGCTCCTCCTGGTCGGAGTCCAGCTGTTCCAGCGCCTCCTGCACGAGGGTGGTGTGCACCCCCTTGGTCCGCAGCTCCTGCGCGAGCGCCCGCCGGGCCAGGCCCCGGCCGCGGTGGCGGGACTCGACCCAGGCACCGGCGAAGGCGGCGTCGTCGATCAGGCCCACCTCCTCGTACCGGGAGAGGACCTCCTGCGCCACCTCCTCGGGGATGCCCCGCTTCTCCAGGGCGTCCGCGAGCTGGCGCCGGGTCCGCGGCATCCCGGTGAGCAGGCGCAGGCAGATCGCCCGTGCCTGCTCCTCGGGACTCTGGGGCGGCAGCTCCTGGCGGCCCTCACGGCCGCCGTTCCCGCCGCCCCTCTCCTGCTCCCGCACGGGTCAGCTCTTGGCGACGGCGGCCTTGGCCGTCGTCTTGGCCTTCGACGCCGGGGCGGGCACGGCAGCGGCGTCGGCCGGCGCGGCGGCCGCCTCGTCGCCGGCGGGGGCGGCCGCGTCCTTGCGGACACCCACGCCCAGCTTCTCCTTGATCTTCCGCTCGATCTCGTTGGCGAGGTCGGGGTTGTCCTTCAGGAAGTTGCGGGCGTTCTCCTTGCCCTGGCCGAGCTGGTCGCCCTCGTACGTGTACCAGGCGCCGGCCTTGCGCACGAAGCCGTGCTCCACGCCCATGTCGATCAGGCCGCCCTCGCGGCTGATGCCCTGGCCGTAGAGGATGTCGAACTCGGCCTGCTTGAACGGCGGCGCGACCTTGTTCTTGACGACCTTGACGCGGGTGCGGTTGCCGACCGCGTCCGTGCCGTCCTTGAGGGTCTCGATACGGCGGATGTCGAGACGTACGGAGGCGTAGAACTTCAGCGCGCGGCCACCGGTGGTCGTCTCGGGCGAGCCGAACATCACACCGATCTTCTCGCGGAGCTGGTTGATGAAGATCGCGGTGGTCTTGGACTGGTTGAGCGCACCCGTGATCTTGCGCAGCGCCTGGCTCATCAGGCGGGCCTGGAGACCCACGTGCGAGTCGCCCATCTCGCCCTCGATCTCCGCGCGCGGCACGAGCGCCGCGACGGAGTCGATGACGATCAGGTCGAGCGCGCCGGAGCGGACCAGCATGTCCACGATCTCCAGCGCCTGCTCGCCGGTGTCCGGCTGCGACAGGATGAGGTTGTCGGTGTCGACGCCCAGGGCCTTGGCGTACTCGGGGTCGAGCGCGTGTTCGGCGTCCACGAAGGCGACGGTGCCGCCGGCCTTCTGCGCGTTGGCGACGGCGTGCAGGGTGAGGGTGGTCTTACCGGAGGACTCCGGTCCGTACACCTCGATCACACGGCCGCGCGGCAGCCCGCCGACGCCGAGGGCGATGTCCAGCGCGGTCGACCCGGTGGGGATGACCTCGATGGGGTCGTTCGGCTTGTCGCCGAGGCGCATGACCGCACCCTTGCCGAATTGCCGTTCAATCTGTGCGAGCGCGGCGTCGAGGGCCTTCTCGCGGTCGGTGCCTGCCATGGGTTCCACCCGGTTTGCTTGAGTCGATCGCTTCACGCCATTGACGCTAACGCCTGCCACTGACAATGCGCTCCCACGCCCGGTTCGGCTGTGGATAACTCATCAGAATGGATGTTCGATTTCCCTGTCAAGCGCACCACGCCGGGGGCGGTCCCAGCACAGGGCGGCGATCGTGGCGGGGACGGCGAGCAGGGCCCAGAGGACCACCGTCAGGGCCACGGCCACCCAGCCGTCGGCGAGCCGGCGGGCGAGGAACCCCGCGGCGAGCGGGACCAGCAGCACGCCCGCACCCTTCGCCGGGCCGAACCGGATCCGCGGAACGTACGTCCGGCCGGCGGCGGAGCAGCGGGCCCGGCGAGCGGCGCCGAACGCGGCGATCAGGGCCAGGCCCCCCGACCAGACGCCCACCAGCGCGACCCCGGTGTCCATGGCGGCCCCCTCGTCGGGCAGCCCGGGGAGCCTCTCGACGGTCCCGCCCCGCGCGACGGAGACCTGGACCCCGCGCCAGGCGGTGACCTCCACCTCGGCCCCGGGCCGGACGAGCTCCGACAGCGCTCCGCCCGCGGTGAGGTGCACCGGCCGGTCGGCGGGGGGCGGGACGGGCGGCCGCAGCCGTACGCGGAAGACCGTGGCCCGGCCGCTCTTGACCTTCCCGGCGGAGAGCACCGTCGCCCTGACCGTCCGCAGACAGTCCGCGGACTCCGCTGCCGCGGCCGCCGCGTCCCGGGCCGCCGTCGCCCCGTCCCCGCCGCAGGGCCGGGCCCGCGCGAAGGCCCTCTCGTCGGCGACCACCCCGGGCAGCGCCAGGGCCGCCGGCGCCGTGGCCGCCGACAGCGCCAGTGCGAGCAGCGCCCACGCCCCCGCGCGACACCACCCCCACCGGATCCGGTCCGGCCCCGCCCGTTCCCCCGTACGCCCCGCCAATGTCCTTCGCCCCCCTCGCCTCGGAACCAGTGGGCCACAGCGCGCCGGCCGCCCGCCAGGCCGGGCCGCGGCAGCCGCACCCCCGCCGGGCTGCCGTCCCCCGGCAACCCGGTGCAGCCCCGCGCGGACGGACGCATGATGGAGCCATGGGAGACCGCGAGGACTTCCTGGCGTGGGTCGGGAACGAGCTGTACGGGGCGGAGGTCGCGCTGCACAACGGCGACCCGGAGCCCCGGCGGGCGCTGTGGTCGCGCGAGGAGCCGGTCAGCGTACTGGGGGCCTGGCGCAACGCGGTCGGACTGCGGGAGGTCGACGCGCTCTTCACCGCCCTCGGCGCGAGCTTCTCGCGGTGCACGTCCTACGGGTTCGAGCTGCTGGCGTACGACGTCGTGGGCGACGCCGCCTACACGGCCGGCCTGGAGCACCTCGCCGTCTCGGTCGACGGGGAGCCGCGCGCCTACACGCTGCGGGCCACCCAGGTGTACCGCCGCGAGGGCGGCGCCTGGCGGGTGGCCCACCGGCACGGCGACACCGTGCCGCAATGACGCCCGGCCCGGCCGCCGCGTGGGCGGCGGCCGGGCCGGGCGCGGGGGCGGCGCGGGAGGCTACGGCTTGGGCAGGGTGCAGCCGGGGCGGTTCAGGTCGATCTGGTTGCCGGGGCCGATGCAGGGGACGAGGATGTAGGTCTCCTGCGCGTAGTTGATGCCCTGGCGGACCGTCACGTTGCCGTTCTGGTCGACCTCGCACGGGTTGTTGTCCGTGCAGCGCTGGCCGTCCTCGTTGCCCGTGTTGTTGACGGCGACGACCTTGCCGGTGGCCGTGTCGATGACGGGCGAGCCGGAGGTGCCGCCGATGGTGTTGCAGGACGAGGTGTAGCGGACCGAGTCCTTCCAGGTCCAGGCGCCCTCCTTGAGGCGGTACGCGAACCCGTCGACGTTGCAGCTGTAGGTGCGCTTCCAGTACCCGGAGACCACCTTGATCGACGAACCCTGGACGGGGTGGGCGTCGTTGAGGGTGAGCGCGCTGATGCCGTACTGGCTCTGGATCTGCGCGTACGTCTTGGTCAGCTGGTAGAGCGAGACGTCCGTGTCCGCCATCGTCCCGTACGCGATCTTGCTGGCGCGCAGCGTCCCGACCGCCGAGCCGGAAGCGCCCAGCAGCGAGAACGAGCGGCTGGAGGACCGGTTCAGCAGGACCTCGCCGGCCGCCGGGAAGCCGGTCTCCAGGCAGTGTCCGTTGGAGAGGACGAGGGCGGGGTCGCCCGGCTGTGAGCCGGGGGCGCGGACGACCGAGCCGGAACAGTTGCTGAGCGCGACGGTGCCCGCGTAGGTGACGGCGGCAGCCGCGGACGTGGCCGTCGGCGCGGCGGTGTCCCGGGGCGCCGAGGCAACGGCCGGTGCCGCCGCGGCTCCTGTGAGGAGCAGGGACAGCGCGAGGCCGGCGAGAGGCTTGTTCATGTGGGGGTTCCCCTCTGGTGACGAATGCGACCGAAGATCCTTCGGTTGTCATGCGCATTCTCAGTTGACCGGAGTCAACTCACAAGAGGGCCTTGCCGGTTGAGGAAGCGGCGCCCCTCACGGCCTCTGACGCTTCTTCTGGCGCTTCTCCCCGCAATCGCCCCAACACCCCCGAGGCGGGCACGGAACCGCATACCGGGACGCATGGGCAGCGGCCCCCACCTGGCGAAAAACCGCTCTTCCATGGCCGGTACCCTGCGGTGCCCCCGACGACGGGGGCCGCGTGATTCCGCTCAGGAGGACCCATGGCCATCAAGAAGGCCACGATCCAGCAGCAGGTGGCAGCCGCCCTCGCCCAGGCGAACCCCACCGACCGGCCCATCGTCACCATCCAGGCCATCGCAGGCCCCAGCGTGTGGCTGATGAGCATGCTCGGCCTCATCGGCCAGGCGTTCCTCACCTATTACTTCGTCACCGTGACCGAGCAGGCCGTGGTCCTCCACAAGGCGAGCCGGATGAGCAACCGTCCGCAGGAGATCGTCTTCGCGATACCGCCGAACCAGGCCGTCGGCACCATCACCGACGTCCGGCGCAACGCCGTCTGGAGCTCGTTCCGCATCCAGCTCCCCGGCCACACCTCGCCGACCCGGATGAACGTGCACCGCCTCTGGCGGGGCGAGATGGACCAGCTGCTCGGCCTGCTGACCGGGCAGACCCAGCCCGCCGCCTGACGGTGACTCCGGGCCGGCGGGCGGAGGGGGACACGTCCCCGCCCCTCCGCCCGCCGGCACACCGCCCGTCCGCCTCACCACCAGTACACGGGGTACCGCACGGCCTTCGGCCGCAGCCGCGAGGAGAGCGCTCCCGCCAGCACCAGCACCGCCGCGGCCCCGGCCAGCAGCGGTACGAACCACACCGGGTCCGGCGCCTGGAGCACCACCACCACGGTGCTCGCCGCCGCCGGGGAATGCGGGGTCCGGGCCAGGGTCATGACCCCCACCGCCACCCCCGCACCGAGCGCCGCCACCCACGGGGCCGGCCCGAACAGAGCCAGCGCCAGATAGCCGACCGCCGCGCACAGCAGGTGCCCCGCCACGACGCTGCGCGGCTGGGCCAGCGGCAGCGCGGGCACCCCGTAGACGATGGCCGCGCTCGCCGCGATGGGCGGGATCAGTACGGGTTCGCGCAGCAGCGCACCGGCGCCGACGAGCACGAGCAGCGCGGCCGCCGCCACCCCGCCGCTGTGCAGGGCGGTGACCCGGGCGGGCGCGAGGGGGGCCGGGGCCCGCCCCGCGAGCGGCCGCAGGGCGGACAGCCGGCCGGGGCGGGCCGCCGGCGGGGCGCTCTGCTGGGTACTCATCTCCACGCTCATGGCCGTCAGGTGTACCGGCGGCCCACATCCCGGCCCTATACGCGTCGATCGATACGCGTCGATCGAGCTGCCGACGGGCTGCGCGCCGGGGCGCATGGACTGACAACCAACGGTTGACACCTTCGGAACTGTCAACCTAGGGTTGCATTCATGACGAACCCCTCAGTGGAACCCCAGGGATCCGCAGCACCCGCGGCACCCGTGGAACCCGTCCGCATGACCAATCCGGTGCGCCTCGACGATCTGATCGAGGCCATCAAGAAGGTCCACTCCGACACCCTGGAGCAGCTCAGCGGCGCCGTCGTCGCCGCCGAGGCCCTCGGTGACGTGGCCGACCACCTGATCGGACACTTCGTCGACCAGGCCCGCCGCTCCGGCGCCTCCTGGACCGACATCGGCCGCAGCATGGGCGTCACCCGCCAGGCCGCGCAGAAGCGCTTCGTACCCAAGGCCGACAAGGAGGGCGAGCCCGGCCTCGACCCGAGCCAGGGCTTCGCGCGCTTCACCCCCCGCGCCCGCAACGTCGTGGTGGGCTCCCAGAACGAGGCCCGCGCGGCCGGTCACGCCGAGATCCGCCCCGAGCACCTGGCCCTGGGGCTGCTCGCCGAGCCCGAGGGCGTCTGGGCCACGGTCCTCGCTTCCCACCGGCTCACCGTCGACGACGTGCGCGCCGCCGTCACGACCGCCCTGCCCGGCCCCTCGGCCACCCCCCTGCCGGCCCTGATCCCCTTCGACGCCGGCGCCAAGAAGGCCCTGGAGCTGACCTTCCGCGAGGCCCTGCGCATGGGCCACGCCTACGTCGGCACCGAACACGTCCTGCTCGCCCTGCTCGAACTGGAGGACGGCGACGGCGTGCTGAGCGGCCTCGGGCTCGACAAGGCGGAGGCCGAGGCCCGCATCACCGCGCTCCTGGCCACCGTACTCGGCGGGTCCGAGGAGCAGTCCTGACCGGCTCCGGGTCGGTGACCTCGTAGCGCTTGACGTAGGCGCCGAGGAAGGACTGGAGGGTGGCCACGGCCGGGATCGCGATGAGCGCGCCGACCGCCCCCAGCAGGGCGGTGCCCGCGATCACCGATCCGAAGGCCACCGCCGGGTGGATGTCCACCGTCCGCGCGGTCAGCTTGGGCTGGAGCACGTAGTTCTCGAACTGCTGGTACACCACCACGAACCCGAGCACGTACACGGCGTACCAGGGGTCGACCGTGAAGGCGATCAGCATCGGCAGCGCGCCCGCCAGGTAGGTGCCGATGGTGGGGATGAACTGCGAGACCAGCCCCACCCACACCGCGAGGGCGGGCGCGTACGGCACGTCGAGGAACACGAAGACGACGTAGTGCGCGATGCCGGAGATCAGCGCCATCAGGCCGCGGGAGTAAAGGTAGCCGCCCGTCTTGGCGACGGCGATCTCCCAGGCCCGCAGCACCTCGGCCTGCTTCGCGGGCGGCAGCACGGAGCACAGCGCGCGCCGCAGCCGGGGCCCGTCGGCGGCGAAGTAGAAGGCGAACAGGCCGATCGTCAGCAGTTTGAAGAGGCCGCCGAGCACGGTCGTCGACACGTCGAGCACGCCGGACGCGCTGTTCTGCACGTACTTCTGGAGCCAGTCCGAATGCAGCAGGCTGTCCTGGATGTCCAGCCGGGACAGGTCGGTGTGGAAGGTGGTGTTGATCCAGCTGATGACCGAGTCGAGGGTGCCGGGGAAGCCCTCCACGATGTCGACGATCTGACCGGCGAGTATCGAGCCGAGCAGCACGAGGAAACCCGCGGTCGCGACGAACACGGCGAGGGACACCAGGAAGGTGGCGAGCCCGCGGCGCATCCCGCGGGCCGCCATCCTGGCCACGGCGGGCTCGATCGCGAGCGCGAGGAAGAACGCGATCAGGATGTTGACGAGCAGCCCGGTCAGCTGGTGGAAGGCCCAGCTGCCGAGCTGGAAACAGGCGACCAGGGCCAGTACGAGGACCACCGCGCGGGGCAGCCAGCGCGGCATCCGCGCGTCCGCCGCCGGGGGCGGCGGACCCTCCCCGGGGTCCGCGGTCGGGTCGGTCGTCGTCTCATCACTGGCTGCCACGACGCCCAGTCTGCCCGGCCCGCCCCGCGAACCGCGAAGCGGTGCCCCCGTCAGCGCAGCGAGGCCGGCACGTCCATCGCCGAGCACACCGCGCGCCACACGTCCTTGGCCTCCCAGCCGGCCTCCAGCGCCTGGTGAACCGTGCGTCCGCCGAGCTCCGTCATCACGTGGTCCCGGGCGAAGGAGTCCGCGTAGCCCGCACCGAAGTGCTCCGCCATCCGCTCCCAGAAAGTCGTCAACCGCATGCCTCCAGTATCCCGCCCGGGAGAGTGCACCCGCCCCGTTGGCCTCCGCCCCTGCGGCCGGGCGCCCTACGGTGGCACGCATGCCTGGAGACGCATCTCCCCCGCCGGCCCCGTCCGCCCCTGCGGCCCCTCCGGCCCCTCCGGCCCCGCCGGCCCCGCTGGCACGCGCCGAACCCTTCATCTGGCTCACGGCCCGGGTGCTGGAGCAGCGGCGCTTCTCCTTCCACTTCCTCGGCGGGGAAGCCGACGCGGTGGACGCGGCGCTCGGCGCCTATCTGGGGGCCGACGGCGGCTACGGCCACGCGCTCGACCCGGACCTGCGCGGCCCGCTGAGCCAGCCCCTGCACACCGCGCACGCCCTGCGGGTCCTGGACGGCCTCGGCCGCTGTTCCGGGCAGCGCATCGAGCGGCTCTGCCGCCACCTGACCCGGGTCTCCACCCCCGAGGGCGCGCTCCCGCTGGCGCTGCCGGGCCCGCGCGCCTACCCCGGCGCCCCGTACCACCCGGTGCACGACGACCCGCCGGGCGAGCTGCTGACCACCGGCCCCGTGGTCGGGCTCCTGCACCGCAACCGGATCTGGCACGCCTGGCTGTTCCGGGCCACGGACTTCTGCTGGGAACGGATCGAGACGCTGCGCCACTGGCACCCGTACGAGGTCCAGAGCGCGGTGGCCTTCCTCGACGGCGCCCCCGACCGCCCCCGCGCCGCGGCGGCCGCCGACCGGCTGGGCCGGCTGGTGCGCGAGCGGCGCCTGGCGGTGCTCGACCCCGACCGGCGCGAGGAGTACCCGCCCGCCCCCGGCTACGCGGCGGGCGAGCGGCTCTTCCCGTACGACTACGCGGCCCGGCCCGGGTCCCTGGCCCGCGGCTGGTTCACCGACGAGGAGATGCGCCGCTCGCTGGACTTCCTCGCCGCACAGCAGCAGCCCGACGGCGGCTGGCCGGTGCACCGCCGGGCCTGGGCGCCGGGCAGCTCGCTGGAGCGGCGTCCGATCGCCACCCTGGAGGCGCTGCTGACGCTGCGCGCCTACGGGAGGCCGCTGGGCCCGGTCAGCCCCCCAGCGCCCGCACGCCCGCGGTGACGAGCACCGCGGCCGCGACCACGACGAGGAAGGGGGCGCGCAGCAGCAGCGCGAGCCCGGCGGCGGCGAGGCCGGCGGCCCGGGCGTCGAGGACCAGCTCGTGGCCGGTGCTGAAGGTCTGCTGGGCGGTGAGCGCGGCGAGCAGCGCGACCGGCAGCAGGGCGGACAGCCGGCGCACGGCGGGCCGCTCCAGGGCCCCGGCCGGCACCAGCAGTCCGGCGAGCTTGACCGCGTAGCAGCCGACGACGGTGATCCCGATGGCGATCCAGACGTTCACGGTCGGCGTCCCTTCAGCCACAGCACGGCGGGCGCGGCCAGCGCGGCGATCAGTACGGGCACCCCGGAGGGCAGCACGGGCAGGAAGCCCAGTCCGAGGACGAGGGCGAGGGCCGCGACGGCCCGCTCGGTGCCCGTCCTGAGCATCGGCGCGAGCAGCGCGAGGAACACGGCGGGCCCGGCCGCGTCCAGCCCCCAGGCGGAGGTGTCCCCGATGGCCTCCGCGCCGAGCGCGCCGAGCAGGGTGGTCAGGTTCCACAGCAGGTAGAGGCTGAGCCCGGTGACGGTGAACCCGAGCCGGGCGGACTTGCGGTCGGGCTGGGCCAGCGCCACGGCGGTGGTCTCGTCGATCACCCAGTGCGCCGCGAGGGGGCGCACCGCGCGGGGCAGGGCGAGCAGCCGCGAGAGCCGCAGCCCGTAGAAGGCGTTCCGGGTGCCGAGGAAGAAGGCCCCGGCGGCGGCGGTGAAGGGGTTGCCGCCCGCCGCGAGCGCGCCGACCAGCGCGAACTGCGAGGCTCCGGTGAAGACGAGCAGGCTCAGCGCGCAGGCCTGGAGCACGCTGATCCCGGCGCCGGCGGCGGTCACCCCGAAGGCGAACCCCGACAGCCCGACGGCCACTCCCACCCCGAGCGCGTCGCGCACGACGGCGGCGCGCGGCCGCCCGGGGCCGGGCCCCGCGTCGTCGGGGCGGGCCTGTGCTGTCACCACTCGATGTTCTCCCACCCGGCGAACGTACGCGGGCGGGTGCGGCCGGGTCTTGTACGTTCTTGCACGTCCGGCGGGGTCCGGGGGCCGGCGCCCGGCCCCGGGCCGGGCCCGCGAGGTCTCCCCCGGTGCGCGGCCCCTAGCCCGCCGCGCGCTCGCGCCGGTACGCGCCGGGCGGGACGCCCACGATCCGGGTGAAGTGCCGGTTCAGGTGCGGCTGGTCCGTGAAGCCGACGGTGACGGCCGCCTCGGCGGGCGCGGTGCCCGCCTCCAGCAGCAGCCGCGCCCGGCGCACCCGGGCATCGGTGAGCCAGGTGTGGGGCGGCATCCCGTACCGGTCGCGAAAGGCCCGCAGCAGGGCGAAGGGGCTGGTGCCCAGTTCCGCCGCGAGCTGCTCCAGCGAGGGCGGCCGCGCCATCCGCTCCTCCAGTACGCTCCGGGCCCGTTCCGCGTCGGCGGCGCCCGCGCGCCGTACCGTACGGGCGGGCAGCGGGCCCGCGTGCCGGGCGAGCATGCGCGCGACGACGCCCCGCAGCAGGGTGTCGGCGGCGAGCGCGTTGCCGGCCTCGGCGGCCCCGTGCACCTCGGTGATCATCCGCGAGGCGTCCGCGTCGCAGACCATGTCGGCGGTGAAACCGGGGGTGCCGCGCAGGCCCGCGACCTCCGCGGCGACCTCGGCGATCAGGTCCCGGGAGGGGTACAGGGTGGCGTACGCCCAGCCCTCGGGCACCCCGGCGCGGGCGGTGTGGGCCACCTCGGGGTTGATCAGCACCACGCTGCCCGGCCCGGCCCGCAGGGTGCCGGCGGGCAGGCCGATCTCCTCGATGCCGCCGGTGACGGCGGCGATGACGTAGCCCTCGTGCGTGTGGCGGGGGAAGGTGTGGCGCACGTAGTGGGCGCGCAGCAGGTCCAGCCCCGGCAGCTGGGCGGGCTGCCAGTGCCGTGCCCACTCCTTGCGCCCGGCGCGCCGGCCGCCGCTCCCGTCCGTTCCCATGACCCCATTCTGCGCGCCGCCCGCGACCGCGTCCGCGCAGGTCCGGCCCGTTGTCAGTGGCCGGGTGCACGATGGGGGCATGGCAGGCGCTGCGCTCGATTCGTTCTCCCCCGCTACCCGCTCGTGGTTCGCGGGGGCCTTCCGTACACCCACGCCCGCCCAGGAGGGGGCGTGGCGGGCGATCGGGGAGGGCTCCGACGTGCTCGTGGTGGCGCCCACCGGGTCCGGCAAGACGCTGGCCGCCTTCCTCGCCGCCCTCGACCGGCTCGCCTCCACGCCACCGCCCGCCGAGCCGAAGAAGCGCTGCCGCGTGCTGTACGTGTCCCCGCTCAAGGCCCTCGCGGTGGACGTGGAGCGCAACCTGCGCAGCCCGCTGACCGGCATCCGCCAGGAGTCCGCGCGCCTGGGCCTGCCGGAGCCGGACATCCGGGTCGGGATCCGCTCCGGCGACACCCCGCCCGCCGAGCGGCGCGCGCTGGCCACCCGGCCGCCGGACATCCTGATCACCACCCCGGAGTCGCTGTTCCTGATGCTTACCTCGGCGTCCCGGGAGGCGCTGACCGGCATCGAGACGGTCATCCTCGACGAGGTGCACGCCGTGGCGGGTACCAAGCGCGGGGCGCACCTGGCCCTGTCCCTGGAGCGGCTGGACGAGCTGCTGCCGCGCCCGGCAACCCGGATCGGCCTGTCGGCGACGGTCCGGCCGGTGGAGGAGGTGGCCCGCTACCTGGCCCCGCGCGGCCGGGTGGAGATCGTACAGCCGCCGTCGGACAAGGAGTTCGACCTGTCGGTGGTCGTCCCGGTGGACGACATGGGCGAGTTGGGCGGCTCCCCCGCCACGGAGGGCAGGGAGGGCGGCGACAAGCCGTCGATCTGGCCCCATGTCGAGGAGCGGATCGTGGACCTGGTGCAGGCGCACCGCTCCACGATCGTGTTCGCCAACTCCCGCCGTCTCGCGGAGCGGCTGTGCAACCGGCTCAACGAGATCGCCTACGAGCGGGCCATGGGCGAGCCGATGCCGGACGGCTCGCCGCCCGCCGAGATCATGGCCCAGGCGGGCGCCGCGCTCGGAGCCCCGCCGCTGCTGGCCCGCGCGCACCACGGTTCGGTCTCCAAGGAGCAGCGGGCCCTGGTCGAGGAGGACCTCAAGGCGGGCCGGCTGCCGGCCGTGGTGGCCACCTCCAGCCTCGAACTCGGCATCGACATGGGCGCCGTCGACCTGGTAGTGCAGGTGGAGTCGCCGCCCTCGGTGGCCTCCGGACTCCAGCGCGTCGGCCGCGCCGGACACCAGGTGGGCGCGGTCTCCACCGGCGTGGTCTTCCCCAAGTACCGAGGGGACCTGGTCCAGGCGGCGGTGGTCACCGAGCGGATGCGCACGGGATCGATCGAGTCCCTGCGCGTCCCCTCCAACCCGCTGGACGTGCTGGCCCAGCAGCTCGTCGCAATGACGGCGATGGACACCTGGCAGCTGGACGACCTCCTCGCGCTCGTCCGGCGGGCCGCGCCGTTCGCGGCGCTGCCCGAGTCGGCGTTCACGGCGGTGCTGGACATGCTGGCGGGCCGCTATCCCTCGGACGCCTTCGCCGAGCTCAGGCCCCGGGTGGTGTGGGACCGGGTCGCGGGGACGGTCACGGGCCGGCCCGGCGCGCAGCGCCTGGCGGTCACCTCCGGCGGCACGATCCCGGACCGCGGGCTGTTCGGCGTCTTCCTGGCGGGCTCGGACCCCAAGAAGGGCGGCGGCCGGGTCGGCGAGCTCGACGAGGAGATGGTCTACGAGTCCCGCGTGGGGGACGTGTTCACCCTGGGCACCACGTCCTGGCGGATCGAGGACATCACCCGGGACCGGGTCCTGGTCACCCCCGCCCCCGGCGTGCCGGGCCGGCTCCCGTTCTGGAAGGGCGACCAGCTCGGCCGGCCCCTCGAACTGGGCCGCGCGGTCGGCGCGTTCCTGCGCGAGCTGGGGGCCCTCACCGAGGAGGACGCCCGGCTGAGGCTGCTGGCGGCCGGTCTGGACGCCCGGGCCGCCCAGAACGTCATCGCGTACCTCGCCGAACAGCGCGAGGCCTGCGGACACGTGCCCGACGACCGGACCATCGTGGTCGAGCGGTTCCGCGACGAGCTCGGCGACTGGCGGGTCGTGGTCCACTCCCCCTTCGGCGCGCAGGTGCACGCCCCCTGGGCGCTGGCCCTCGGCGCCCGCCTCGCCGAGAAGTACGGCATGGACGCCCAGGTGATGCATGCCGACGACGGGATCGTGCTGCGCCTGCCGGATGCCGACCTGCTCTCGATGGACCTCCTCGACCACGATCCGGCGGCGCCCGCCGCCGGCTTCGGCTTCGATGACGAACAGGCCCCGCTCGGCGCGGCCGACGTCATCTTCGAGCAGGGCGACGTGAGCGGGATCGTCACCGACCAGGTCGGCGGGTCGGCCCTGTTCGCCTCCCGGTTCCGCGAGTGCGCGGCCCGCGCGCTGCTGCTGCCGCGCCGCAGTCCGGGCAAGCGCACCCCGCTGTGGCAGCAGCGCCAGCGGGCCTCGCAACTGCTCCAGGTGGCCTCGGAGTTCGGCTCCTTCCCGATCGTGCTGGAAGCCGTACGGGAATGCCTCCAGGACGTGTTCGACGTGCCGGGGCTGACGGAGCTGATGGGCGACATCGAGGCGCGGCGCGTGCGCATGGTCGAGGTCACCACGCCCGAGCCCTCCCCCTTCGCCCGCTCCCTGCTGTTCGGTTACGTCGCCCAGTTCCTCTACGAGGGGGACTCCCCCCTCGCGGAGCGGCGGGCGGCGGCCCTCTCGCTGGACTCCCGGCTGCTGGCCGAACTGCTGGGCCAGGCGGAGCTGCGCGAACTCCTCGACGCCGAGGTGCTGGAGGAACTGGAGCGCGAGCTCCAGTGGCTGACGCCGGAGCGGCGGGCCAAGGACGCCGAGTCGGTGGCCGACCTGCTGCGCCTGCTGGGCCCGCTGACCGACGCGGAACTGGCGGCGCGCGGCGCGGAGCCCGGCTGGGCCCCGGAGCTGGCGGCGGCCCGCCGCGCGATCCGGGTCCGGATCGCCGGCACGGACCACTGGGCGGCGGTGGAGGACGCGGGTCGGCTGCGGGACGCGCTGGGCACGGCGCTGCCCGTCGGCGTACCGGAGGCGTTCACCGAGCCCGTCAAGGACCCCCTCGGCGACCTGCTCGCCCGGCACGCGCGGACCCACGGGCCGTTCACCACCGCCACCGCCGCCGCCCGCTTCGGCCTGGGCGCGGCGGTGACGGAGGGCGCCCTGCACCGGCTCGCGGCGGCGGGCCGGGTCGTCCAGGGCGAGTTCCATCCGGCGGGCATCGGGCAGGAGTGGTGCGACGCGGCGGTGCTGCGCCGGCTGCGGCGCCGTTCGCTGGCGGCGCTGCGCCAGGAGCTGGAGCCGGTCCCCCCGGCGGCCCTGGCCACCTTCCTGCCCCAGTGGCAGCACCTGGGCGGCGGCCTGCGCGGCATCGACGGCCTGGCCCGCGCCGTCGAACAGCTCCAGGGGGCCCCGGTGCCCGCCTCGGCGCTGGAGCGGCTGATCCTGCCCTCACGGGTGGCGGGCTACTCCCCGGCCCTGCTCGACGAGCTGACCACGACCGGCGAAGTGGTCTGGGCGGGCGCGGGGGCCCTGCCCGGCAAGGACGGCTGGATCTCCCTCTACCTGGCGGACGCGGCGCCCCTGCTGCTGCCGCCCGCCCACCCGCTGGAGCTCAGCCCGCTGCACCAGCAAGTGCTGGAGGCCCTCTCCTCGGGGCACGCCCTGTTCTTCCGGCAGCTGGCGGAGTCCGTCCGCGCGGGTCTCGCGCAGGCTTCCGACCTGGAGCTGTCCGCGGCCCTGTGGGACCTGGCCTGGTCGGGCCGGGTGACGAACGACACCCTGGCCCCGCTGCGCTCCCTGCTGGGCTCGGGCCGCACGGCGGGCGCCACCGCGCACCGGGCGCGCCGTACGGTGCCGCGCGGCCGGTACGGATCCCTCACCGCCACCACGTCCCGTACGGGCCCGCCCACGGTCTCGGGGCGCTGGTCGCTGCTCCCGCCCCCCGCGCCCGATCCGACGCACCGCGCCCACGCGCTCGCCCGGACCCTGCTGGACCGGCACGGGGTGGTCACCCGCGGGGCCGTGGCCGCCGAGGGGATCGAGGGCGGGTTCAGCGCGGTGTACCGGATCCTGTCCGCCTTCGAGGACAGCGGGCAGGCCCGCCGGGGTTACGTGGTGGAGGGGCTGGGCGCCGCCCAGTTCGCGATGGACGGCGCGGTGGACCGCCTGCGGGCCGCCGAGCGGACGCCGCCCCCGCTGGCGGCGGTGGTGCTGGCCGCAGCCGATCCCGCGAACGCGTACGGGGCGGCCCTGCCCTGGCCGGAGCCCCCGGGCGGCGCCACCCACAAGCCGGGCCGCAAGGCGGGCTCTCTCGTGGTCCTGGTCGACGGAGACCTCGCCCTGTACCTGGAGCGCGGCGGGAAGACCCTGCTGGCCTGGCCCGACGCCGAGGATCCGCGCCTGGCCGCGGCGACGGAGGCGCTGGCCGCGGCGTCGCGGGCGGGCACCCTCCCGGACCTCACGGTGGAGCGGATCAACGCCGCCGCGGCCCTGACCTCCCCGCTGGGCCGCGCCCTGGAGGAAGCCGGCTTCCACGCCACCCCGAGGGGGCTGCGGCTGCGCCGCTGAGCGTCCGGGGCCGTCTCAGGCACGCCACTTATGTCTTGGGCATGTCACGAAACGGCCGCCGGACGCCCCTCGATGGCCGGAAACGCTTATTCATGCTTTATCAAGGTGATCACACACGTCATCGGCGTGCACGTCACCTTCATGGGGGAACAGAAAATGAGCACCTTCGGCATGCGCAGAACCACCCTGGCCGCGGCCGGCCTCGCGGTCGCCTCCACCCTCGTCCTCACGGGCTGCAAGGACGGCAACGAGGACGTGGCCCCGGCGGCCCCGTCCGCCTCCGCCCCCGCCTCCCAGCCGGGCACCCCCGCCTCGCCGAGCGCGAGCGCCTCCGGCGGCTACGGCGGCGCCCCGTCCTCGCCCGCCGCCCCGGCCCCGGGCGGCGCCGCCGGCGCGGCCAAGCCCGGCCAGCAGTACAAGATCGGCGAGGCGGCCGAGTTCCCGTTCACCTCCGGCAGCACCAAGGGCCAGATCGCCCTCTCGGTCACCAAGATCGAGCAGGGCCAGGCCGCGGACCTGGATGTACTCAAGCTCGGCGACAAGGCCAAGGGCAAGGTGCCCTACTACATCCACTACACGGTGAAGAACACGGGCACCACGGACCTCTCCTTCACCTCCGTCAGCCACATCAAGGGCCTGCTCGGCGACGGCTCCGAGGCCGAGGACCTCTACATCATCGGCAAGTTCGACAAGTGCAAGGACGACTCGCTGCCGAAGGGCTTCACCAACGGCCAGACGCAGTCCAGCTGCGCGGTCGCCCTGGCCCCCTCGGCCGACACCAAGGTCGCCGGCGCGAAGTACTGGGGTGACCCGTTCACCCTCAAGGAGGGCCTGACCTGGAAGTGACGGGCGGCGCGCAACCCCGCGCCCGCACCGCGACGAGCCCCCGCACCGCCGCCCCGGCGCGGGGGCTCGCCCCGTCCCGCACCACCCGGCGACGCCCGCCCCACCCCGCCCGGCGACGTCTGCCCCGCGACGCCCGCCCCGCCCGTCCGGCGCCCGGCCGGCCCCCGCCGGCGCCCCCGCCCCGCGCTCCCCCCTCCCCGGCCCCCGCCGGGCGACAATGGGGCCATGCCCGAAGGAGACAGCGTCCACCGCGCGGCGGCCCGCCTCCACACCGCCCTCGCCGGCAAACCCCTGACCAGCGCCGACCTGCGCGTCCCCCGCTTCGCCACCGCCGACCTCACCGGCCGCACCACCCTGGACGTCACTCCGCGCGGCAAGCACCTCCTGACCCGCCTCGAAGGCGGCCTCACCCTCCACAGCCACCTGCGCATGGACGGCGCCTGGTACGTCTTCCGTCCGGACGAGAAGTGGCGCGGCGGCCCCTCCTACGAGATCCGGGCCGTCCTGGGCACCGCCGACGCCACCGCCGTCGGCTACCGGCTCCCCGTCCTCGAACTGCTCCGCACCGCCGACGAGGACCGCGTGGTGGGCCACCTCGGCCCCGACCTCCTCGGCCCCGACTGGGATCCGGCCGTTGCGGCCGCCAACCTCCTCGCCACCCCCGGGCGCCCGCTGGGCGAGGCCCTGCTCGACCAGCGCAACCTGGCGGGCATCGGCAACATCTACAAGGCCGAGCTCTGCTTCCTGGCCCAGGCGACCCCCTGGACCCCGGTCGGCGCCCTCCCCGACCCGCAGACCACCGTCCCCCGGCTGGCCGAGGCCGCCCGGCGCCTGCTGGCCGCGAACACCGGCGACGCCGCCCGCCCCCGGCACCGCAACACCACCGGCCGCCACCGCCCCGGCCAGGAACTCTTCGTCTACGGCCGCGCCCACCGCCCCTGCCTGCGCTGCGGCACCCCCGTCCGCGAGTCCCCGCAGGACGGCCGCCCGACGTACTGGTGTCCGAGCTGCCAGTCCGGTCCGGGCCCGACGGGATAGTTGACGGCCCGTCAGGTCCACTCGTACGGTCCCCGCATGCCCACACCCACCGCGTACGACCTCACCGGCCGCACCGCGCTCGTCACCGGAGCCGCCAGCGGCATAGGCCGCGCCACCGCCCTGCTGCTCGCCGGGGCCGGAGCCGCCGTGCACTGCGCGGACCGCGACGAGCAGGGCCTGGCCGAGACCGCCGCCCTGATCGCCGGGGCCGGCGGCGCCGCCACCGCCCACCCCCTCGACGTCACCGACCGCGCCGCCCTGCGCGCCGCGGTCGCCGCGGCCGGCCCCCTCGACATCACCGCCGCCATCGCCGGGGTGATGCACACCAGCAGCGTCCTGGAGACCACCGACGAGGACCTCGACCGGGTCCTGGACATCAACTTCAAGGGCGTCCTGCGCACCTGCCAGGAGGCCGTCCGCTCCATGATCGCCGCGGGCCGCCCCGGATCCGTCGTGACCATGGCCTCCGGCGCCGTGGACGCCGCCCAGCCCGGCCTGCTCTGCTACAGCGCCGCCAAGGCGGCCGTGGTCCAGCTGACGAAGACCCTCGCCACCGAGGCCGGGCCGCACGGCATCCGCGTCAACGCCGTCGCCCCGGGCTGGATCCGCACCCCGATGACGGACCGGCACGGCGCCGGGGTCCAGGAGCGGACCGAGGCGGCCATGGTCCGGATGTCCCCGCTGCGCCGGGTCGGACGGCCCGAGGACATCGCCCAGGCAGTGCTCTACCTGGCCTGCGACGCCTCCTCCTTCATGACGGGCCAGATCCTGCGCCCGAACGGCGGAGTGTCGATGCCCTGGTAGCCCCGGCGGGCGGCCCCCCGACGCCTCCCGCGCCCTCCTCGTCCCCCTCGCCCTCCGCGCCGGTCGCACGCGCCCTGCGGACGGGCACCCGTGCCGTGCAGTGCACCGGCAACAGCCCGAGCCCCCAGCCGCCCACCGCCACGGCCCCCTCCACCGCCCCGGCGCTCTCCGGCACCAGGGCCAGCCGCAGCACGGCCCACCACCAGAGCACGCCCACCGTCAGCGCGAGGGGTATGAGCAACCTCCGCACGGCCACCTCCACGGGGGTCCCCCCGGACGGATTCTGGGGGAGGGCGGGATCCCGAACGGCCCCATCCTCCCGCAGGACCCCGCCCCCCGCACCCAGAACGCCCGCCGCGCCGCGCCGGTGACCTGGAGACGGCAAAGAGCCCCGGCCGGCGCTTCACGCACCACCCGGGGCTCCCGCCACGCTCACATGCTTGTCGTCACGCTCAAGCGGCTACGACATTCACCGCTTCCACGGGTGCCTTGATGGTCACCCGCTCGGGTCCGCCCGTGACCGAAGCCACGGAGACCGAATTGAGCATCGGGCGCACCGGTGCCGGCACCGGTTCGCTTGCGGCGGCCGACTGCGCAAGCTCCGCCAGCGACAGCTCGTCGCTGACTTCGCGCATCAGCTCGGACATCCGTACGTCCAGCGCGTCGCAGATCGCGGAGAGCAGCTCGGAGGATGCCTCCTTCTGCCCCCGCTCCACCTCGGAGAGATAGCCGAGCGAAACTCGGGCGGACGAGGAGACTTCGCGCAGAGTACGGCCCTGGCGCTGGCGCTGCCGACGCAGCACGTCACCCAGCAGGCGACGGAGCAGAATCATCGGTGGCTCCCTCCTCTGACCGTGTAGCCGTAACCTTCACGCCCCACCGTACCGCCTCGCGCCGCGGCCGTGCGGGGAGCGATGTCGTGTTCACTCAGGGCTGCAAACATCAAATCCCCCCGTTCTGTTCCGTATCCTGCCCCCGCAGATTCTCGCGGAGTTCGCTCGAGAGCAGTTCGAGCACTGTCCGTACACTCTCCCTACGGATTTCCGTACGGGAGCCGTTCAACCTCAACGGGGCGGTTTTCCTGCCCGCCGGACCGGCCACGGCGATGAAGACCGTGCCCACCGGCCGGCCGTCCTGCGGGTCCGGACCGGCCACACCCGTGGTCGCGATCCCCCACGTGGCACCGGTCACGCGCCGCACTCCGGCCGCCATCTCCGCCGCGACCTGCGCGTTCACCGCGCCTTCCGCCGCGAGCAGCTCCGCGTCCACCCCGAGGACGCGGTGCTTGAGTTCAGTGGCGTACGCCGTGACCGAGCCGAGGAAGGAGCGAGAGGCCCCGGGCACCGCGGTGATCTCCGCGGCGACCAGCCCGCCGGTCAGGGATTCCGCGACCGCGAGCGTCTGGTCACGCTCCGCGAGCATCCTCAGTACGTCCCCGGCCAGAGCGGCCGCCGACGCACCCGCTTCCGCCGCACCGGAAACCTCCGGCCGCTCCCCCGCCCCGTGTGTCACGTCGCGGCCCGCTCCGCGGCGAGCCCGGCCCGGCGCAGCACCACGGCCTGCCGGATGTAGTCCAGACCGGTGACCACCGTCAGCACGACGGCGACCGCCATCACCCAGAAACGCAGGGTCGCGAGCGGTCCGGTCAGCGCGAGGACGTACATGCCCACGGCGGTGCCCTGGGCGAGGGTCTTCAGCTTGCCGCCCCGGCTGGCCGGAATCACGCCGTAGCGGATCACCCAGAAGCGCATCAGCGTGATCCCGAGCTCGCGCCCGAGGATCACCCCCGTCACCCACCAGGGCAGGTCGCCGAGCCAGGACAGACACACCAGAGCCGACCCCATGATCGCCTTGTCGGCGATGGGGTCGGCGATCTTCCCGAAGTCCGTGACCAGGTTGTACGTCCGGGCCAGGTGCCCGTCGAAGATGTCCGTGATCATGGCGACGGCGAAGGCCGCCCACGCCCACGCCCGCCAGACGGGGTCGTAGCCCCCGTCGGCGAGCAGCAGCAGGACGAATCCCGGCACGAGGACGAGCCGGACCATCGTCAGGATGTTGGCGATGTTCCACAGGCTGGCCTGATTGACGGCCGCGGTCCCGAGCTTCGCGCCGGGCGCGGGCCGACGGCCGGTCCCGCCCGCCGCTGGTGCCGGGACACCGGTCATCCGGCCGCCTCCTCAAGGTCCACGTCCAGGGCCTCGGCCACCAGGTCCACACCCAGCGTCCCGACCACCTTCGCGGTGACGATACGCCCCGGGACCAGGCCCGCGCCGTCCGTGAAGACGACCTGGCCGTCGGTTTCGGGAGCCTGGTGCGCGGCGCGCCCGTAGGCGCCCTCGCCCTCCTCCGCCTCGTCGAACGGGACGACCGTCTCGACGAGCACCTCCAGGGTCTCCCCGATCCGCTCCTCCGCGCGCTGCGAGGTGAGCTCCTCGGCGAGGCGCTGCATGTGCGCGAGGCGTTCCGCGATGGTGTCCGCGTCCAGCTTGCCGTCGTAGGTGACGGCTTCGGTGCCGTCCTCGTCGGAGTAGCCGAAGACGCCGATGGCGTCGAGGCGGGCGTGCGTGAGGAAGCGCTCCAGTTCGGCGAAGTCCGACTCCTTCTCGCCGGGGAAGCCGACGATGAAGTTGGACCGGACGCCGGCCTGCGGAGCCTTGGAGCGGATGGTGTCCAGCAGCTCCAGGAAGCGGTCGGTGTCACCGAAGCGGCGCATGGCGCGCAGCACGTCGGGGGCCGAGTGCTGGAAGGAGAGGTCGAAGTACGGGACGACCTTGGGGGTGGAGGTGAGTACGTCGATCAGCCCGGGCCGCATCTCGGCGGGCTGGAGGTAGCTGACGCGGACGCGCTCGATGCCGTCCACCTCGGCCAGCTCGGGCAGCAGGGTCTCCAGCAGCCGGATGTCGCCGAGGTCCTTGCCGTACGAGGTGTTGTTCTCGGAGACCAGCATGATCTCCTTGACGCCCTGCTCGGCGAGCCAGCGCGTCTCGCCCAGCACGTCGCTGGGGCGGCGGGAGATGAAGGAGCCGCGGAAGGACGGGATGGCGCAGAAGGAGCAGCGCCGGTCGCAGCCGGAGGCGAGCTTGACGGAGGCCACCGGGCTCTTGTCCAGACGGCGGCGCAGCGGGGCGCGCGGCCCGGAGGCGGGCGCGAGGCCCTCGGGGAGGTCCGCGGGGACGGCTTCCGGCTCCTGGGCGTGGCCGGGCAGGGCCACGGCGGTGTCCTGGCGCTCCGCCGGGCTGATCGGCAGCAGCTTGCGCCGGTCGCGCGGGGTGTGGGAGGCGTGGATGCCGCCGTTGAGGATCGTCTGGAGGCGGTCGGAGATGTCGGCGTAGTCGTCGAAGCCGAGCACGCCGTCGGCCTCGGGGAGCGCTTCGGCGAGTTCCTTGCCGTAGCGCTCGGCCATACAGCCGACGGCGACGACGGCCTGGGTCTTGCCGTGATCCTTCAGATCATTGGCTTCCAGCAGGGCGTCTACGGAGTCCTTCTTGGCGGCTTCGACGAAGCCACAGGTGTTGACGACGGCTACGTCCGCGTCGGCGGCGTCCTCGACGAGCTCCCAGCCATCCGCCGCCAAGCGGCCTGCGAGCTCCTCCGAGTCCACCTCGTTACGGGCGCAGCCAAGAGTGACAAGGGCGACGGTACGGCGTTCGGGCATGGACTCAAGACTACTTCGTCCGGACGGCGCCCCCCGCCCCAAGTCCCCCCACAGCAAGATCCCCGGGGCCGGCGGCTGGTGCCGCACGGGATCCCGGGGATCTGGAATTTCTTGTTCCGCGCTGGTCAGCCCGCCTGGGCCTGGCCCTCGCGGGGATCGTCCTTGGTGTAGGTGAGGCGTTCCACCTGACCCTGCTGGAAACGTTCCTTGATCTCCTTGCCGTTCACGAACAGCTTGACGGACCCGGCGTCGCCGAGCACGAGGTCGACGGACTCCTTGTCCGTGAAGGTCTTCGACTCGCCGTGCGCGAGGGTTCCGTCGAACAGCAGCCGGCCGCTGTGGTCCTTCGCGGAGATCCAGCTCTCCCCGGTGTCGGCCGTCAGGACGACCGTGACGAGGTCCTTGGGGGCCGCGGCGATGGCGCTGTCCGAGGGCTCCGGCTTGGGGGCCTTCGGGGTCTGCTGGGGCTGGACGGCGGGCTTGCCCGCGGGCTTCTTGGGCGCGGACTGCGGGGCGGCGGAACCTTCCGCCACCGGCCGCTTGCCCGAGTCGTCCCCGCCGCCGAAGGCGGTGAAGCCGACGAAGCCGATCACGGCGACGATGGCGGCGACCATGGCGGCGGTCCAGTTGGGCCGCTGCCGTTCGGGGCGGATCCGCTCGGCTTCGAACATCGGCGCGGCGGGGGTGGGTGCCGGCCGGCCGCCGTGGGCCGCGTCGAAGCTGTCGATCAGGGGTGCCGGATCGAGGTGCACGGCGCGGGCGAGCGTACGGATGTGACCGCGGGCGTAGACGTCGCCGCCGCACCGCGTGAAGTCGTCCTCTTCGATCGCGTGCACGATCGGGATGCGCACGCGGGTGGTGGAACTGACCTCGTCGACTGTCAGCCCGGCGGCGATCCGGGCCTTCTTGAGGGCCGTCCCGATGGACGGGCCTTCGACGGAACGTTCGACGAGACGGTCCTCGGACCGGTCATCGGCCGAAGGCCGCTCTTCTTCGGGGGAGTTGGAGTTGCCGATGGACACGAGGGCGCCTTTCGAGCGTGTAGCCACCTGCTGGCTTCCCAGTCTAGGGGGGTGACGAAAGGGTGGGGCAACCGGAGGGTGCCCTACCTACGCCATCCGAATGGCTTCCGGAAACACCCACCGTCGTCCCCCTCAACTTGACGCGCGCCCGGGGGAAACGGTTGCCCTGCGATCCCATACGGTCGGGTGATCCGGACGGCCCCCGTTCTAGGGGGCGTCCTCCCCCCGGATCACGGCGAGGACCCCGTCCAGTTCGTCGGGTTTGACCAGGACGTCGCGCGCCTTCGACCCCTCGCTGGGGCCGACCACGCCCCGGGACTCCATCAGGTCCATGAGCCGGCCCGCCTTGGCGAAACCCACCCGCAGCTTGCGCTGGAGCATCGACGTCGAACCGAACTGGGTGGAGACCACCAGTTCCGCCGCCTGGCACAGCAGGTCCAGATCGTCGCCGATCTCCTCGTCGATCTCCTTCTTCTGCTTCTGCCCCACCGTCACGTCGTCCCGGAAGACGGGCGCCATCTGGTCCTTGCAGTGCTGCACGATCCCGGCGATCTCGTCCTCGGTGACGAAGGCCCCCTGAAGGCGGACCGGCTTGTTCGCACCCATCGGCAGGAACAGCCCGTCACCCTTCCCGATCAGCTTCTCGGCGCCGGGCTGATCCAGGATGACCCGGCTGTCCGCGAGCGAGGACGTGGCGAACGCGAGCCGCGAGGGGACGTTCGCCTTGATCAGACCGGTGACCACGTCCACCGAGGGCCGCTGCGTGGCGAGCACCAGGTGGATGCCGGCCGCGCGGGCCAGCTGGGTGATGCGCACGATCGAATCCTCGACGTCGCGCGGGGCCACCATCATCAGGTCGGCCAGCTCGTCGACGATCACCAGCAGGTACGGGTACGGGCTCAGCTCCCGCTCGCTGCCCGGCGGCAGCTTGATCTTGCCGTCCCGGATCGCCTGGTTGAAGTCGTCGATGTGCCGGAAGCCGAAGGCGGCCAGGTCGTCGTAGCGCAGGTCCATCTCGCGCACCACCCACTGGAGCGCCTCGGCGGCCCGCTTGGGGTTGGTGATGATCGGCGTGATCAGGTGCGGGATGCCCTCGTACGCGGTCAGCTCCACCCGCTTGGGGTCGACGAGGACCATCCGGACGTCCTCCGGGGTGGCCCGCACCATCACCGAGGTGATCAGGCAGTTGATGCAGGAGGACTTGCCGGAGCCGGTGGCGCCCGCGACCAGCACGTGCGGCATCTTCGCGAGGTTGGCCATGACGTAGCCGCCCTCCACGTCCTTGCCGAGCGCGACCAGCATCGGGTGGTCGTCCTCGGCGGCGTCCGCCAGGCGCAGCACGTCGCCCAGGTTGACCATCTCGCGGTCGGTGTTGGGGATCTCGATGCCGACCGCGGACTTCCCCGGGATCGGGCTGATGATCCGCACGTCCGGGGAGGCCACGGCGTAGGCGATGTTCTTCGCCAGCGCCGTGATCCGCTCGACCTTCACCGCGGCGCCGAGCGTCACCTCGTAGCGGGTGACCGTCGGGCCCCGGGTGAAGCCGGTGACCTGGGCGTCGACCTTGAACTCGGTGAAGACGTTCGTCAGCGAGGCGACGACCGCGTCGTTGGCGGCGCTGCGGGTCTTGCCCGGGCCGCCCTTCTCCAGCAGGTCCAGCGAGGGCAGGGCGTACGTGATGTCGCCGCGCAGCTGGAGCTGCTCGGCGCGCGGCGGCAGCGGCTGGGCCTCCGGCGGCGCCTTCGTCAGGTCCGGCACCGACAGCGTGCCGGAGGCCGCGGCGGTCCGCTCGTGCGGGGCGCCGTCCTGCTCCGGAGCGGCCGGATCCGCGGAAGGGAGCGGGACGGTCGGGGCGGCCGGGGCGGCGGGGGCCGCCGGGGCGCCGGGGCGCCCCGCCCGCGCCGGCGGCACCGGAGCGGTGACCTCCACCGCGTCGCGGTCCCCGGAGATCCCCTGGGTCAGATCGGCGACCAGCGGCGACGGGGGCAGCCCCCCGTACACCACCCCGTCCAGCGCCGCGGCGGCCGCTGCCGCCACGTCGACGGCGTCCATCCCCTGCTCCCCGCCCCGCGCCGCGCTGCGGCGCGGCCGGCGACGGCGGGCCAGTGCGGCCTCCTCGGCCCCGTCGGCGGGAACCCCCGCGGCGGCGCCGGACCGGGCCCGCCACTGCTCGGCGTCGTGGCGGTCCGGCCGGACGGCGGCGCCGTCCTGCTCGGCGTACCTCTCGTCGTACTCGTTCGGCGCGATGATCCCGAGCCGGATCCCGAGCCGGCGCAGCCGCTGCGGGATCGCGTTGACCGGGGTCGCGGTAACCACCAGCAGCCCGAACACCGTCAGCAGCACCAGCATGGGCACGGCCAGCGGCGCGCCCATCGTGAAGATCAGCGGCTTGGAGGCGGCCCAGCCGACGAGCCCGCCCGCGTTCTGCATCGCGGTGGTGCCCTCGTCACGGCCGGGCGCCCCGCAGGCGATGTGGACCAGCCCGAGGACACCGATGACCAGCGCGGACAGGCCGACCCCGATCCGCCCGTTGGCGTCGGTCTGCTCGGGGTGGCGGATGAACCGCACGGCCATGACGCCGAGCAGGACCGGCACGAGCAGGTCCAGGCGCCCGAACGCACCCGTGACCAGCATCGTCACCAGGTCCCCGACGGGCCCGCTCAGGTTCGACCAGGTCCCCGCGGCGACGATCAGTGCCAGGGCCAGCAGCAACAGCGCCAGCCCGTCCTTGCGGTGCGCGGGGTCGAGGTTCTTCGCACCCCGGCCGAGCCCGCGCAGGACCGCGCCGATGGCGTGCGCGAGACCGAGCCAGCAGGCGCGCACCAGCCGCAGCACGCCCCCGGTGGGGGACGGCGCCGGTTTCGCGGCGACCTTCTTGACGGGCGCGCGCCGGGGCGCCGCGGCCCTCTTCGCGGGCGGCTTGCGCGCGGGCGCCGCCTTCTTGGCCGGCGCCGTCGTACGGCCGGTGCGGCCCTTCGCGGTGCCCGCGGTGCTCTGGGAACCCTTGCCGGACGTACTTGAGGCCATGGGGCCGAGGTTACCGGTGCGCACGCCGGTGGACACGCGTGCCCACCCCTTCACCCGTTCGTGTCGCCCCGTCCGTACGCGCTTTGACGCCCCGGCAGACCTGACGCCCGCCCAGCCGGAGCCGGAGACGGGCGTCTTCGCCGTACGGGAGGACTCAGCCCTGAGCGGGGAGCATCGCCGCTCCCCCGCCCGTCCCCGGCTCCAGGGCGTCCAGGGCCCGCCGCAGTCCGGTCAGCTTGCGCTCCAGGTGCGCGGCGGTGGCCACGACCGCGGCGTCGGCGGAATCCTCGCCGAGCTGCTTCGTCAGGGCCTCGGCCTGCTCCTCGACCGCGGCGAGCCGCGCCGAGAGCTCCGCCAGCAGACCGGCCGTCTCCTTGCTGCCGTCGCCGTTGGAACCGCCGCCCTCCAGCTGGAGCCGCAGCAGCGCCGCCTGTTCGCGCAGCTGGCAGTTCTTCGTGTAGAGCTCGACGAAGACCGAGACCTTGGCGCGCAGCACCCACGGGTCGAACGGCTTCGAAATGTAGTCCACCGCGCCCGCCGCGTACCCGCGGAAGGTGTGGTGCGGACCGTGATTGATCGCGGTGAGGAAGATGATCGGGATGTCCCGGGTCCGTTCGCGCCGCTTGATGTGCGCGGCCGTTTCGAATCCGTCCATGCCCGGCATCTGGACATCCAGCAGGATGACCGCGAAATCGTCCGTGAGCAGCGCCTTGAGCGCTTCCTCCCCCGACGACGCCCGGACCAGTGTCTGATCGAGCGCGGAGAGGATGGCCTCCAGCGCCAGCAGATTCTCCGGCCGGTCGTCGACCAGGAGGATCTTGGCCTTCTGCACCATGCCCTGTCCTCCTCGCCCCGGCACGGGGCCTCCCCGGCTCCTGGCTCCGGCGGATGCGCCGGGCCCCGCCCCAGAGGACGGCATCCTGGCGCCGTCCGTCCTTGTGCCGGTCATCGTAGCCCCAGTCCCGAGATCGCCACACCCTGTCACCAAGATGTCACTGTGCACGAAGCGGAAACGTGAGGGGAGGGCAGAAGGTTCCCCTCATGCCCTCCGATCACGGCCCCGCACCCGATCAGTTGCCGCGCATGTGCTGTTCCATGACCGACAGCAGGTAGTCGGGCTCGACCGGCTTGGTGACGTAATCGGAAGCCCCGGAGTCGATGGCCTTCTCCCGGTCCCCCTTCATCGCCTTCGCCGTCAGCGCGATGATCGGCAGCCCCGCGAACTGCGGCATCCGCCGGATCGCCGAGGTCGTCGCGTACCCGTCCATCTCCGGCATCATGATGTCCATCAGCACCACCGCCACGTCGTCGTGCTGCTCCAGCACCTCGATGCCCTCCCGCCCGTTCTCGGCGTAGAGCACCGCGAGCCCGTGCTGCTCCAGCACACTCGTCAGCGCGAACACGTTGCGCACGTCGTCGTCCACGATCAGCACCCGCTCCCCGTGGAAATCGTAACTCCGCGCCGCCGCCGCGACCGGCTCGTCCAGGTCCCAGGGCTCCCCGTACGGCTGCCCCGGCACCTCGGCCCGCGGCGCCGCGTCGCTCAGCTGCTTGCGGCGGCGCCGGAACAGCGCGGACGAGCCCCCGGCGGCCGGCTCGGCCGTCGGCAGCGCCTGGCGCACCGGCGCCGGCGGCAGAGGGGCCGCCGGCTGAGCGGCCGGCGGCGCCTCCTCGGCCGGCCTGCGGTACTCCCCGCGCGCCCCGCCGGGCGTCGGCGGCGCGTACCCCTGCGGCGGCAGCTCGCTGGGGTGCAGCGGCAGGTACAGCGTGAACGTCGAACCCCGCCCGGGCTCGCTGGCCGCGTGGATCTCCCCGCCCAGCAGGCGGGCGATCTCCCTGCTGATGGACAGCCCGAGGCCGGTGCCCCCGTACTTGCGGCTGGTCGTGCCGTCGGCCTGCTTGAACGCCTCGAAGATCACCAGCATCTTGCTCGCCGCGATCCCGATGCCCGTGTCCGTCACCGAGAAGGCGATCAGATCGGCGTCCGCCTCGCGCAGCGAACCGGCCTCCAGCAGCTGCTCCCGGATCGCCGTCGGCACGTCGCCGCCGGCGGGCCGGATCACCAGCTCCACCGCCCCGTTGTCGGTGAACTTCACCGCGTTCGAGAGCAGGTTGCGCAGCACCTGGAGGAGCCGCTGCTCATCGGTGTGCAAGGTCGCGGGGAGTTCCGGGGAGACCCGTACCGAGAAGTCGAGCCCCTTCTCCGCCGTCAGCGGCCGGAAGGTGGCCTCCACGTAGTCGACGAGCTGGACCAGCGCGATCCGGGTCGGCGAGACGTCCATCTTCCCGGCCTCGACCTTCGACAGGTCGAGGATGTCGTTGATCAGCTGGAGCAGGTCGGAGCCCGCGCCGTGGATGGTCTCGGCGAACTCCACCTGCTTGGGCGAGAGGTTCTCGTCCGCGTTGTCGGCGAGCAGCTTGGCCAGGATCAGCAGCGAGTTCAGCGGGGTGCGCAGCTCGTGCGACATGTTCGCCAGGAACTCGCTCTTGTACCGCATCGAGACGGCGAGCTGCTCGGCACGCTCCTCCAGGACCTGCCGGGCCTCCTCGATCTCGGTGTTCTTCACCTCGATGTCCCGGTTCTGCTGGGCCAGCAGCTCGGCCTTCTCCTCCAGCTCCGCGTTCGCGGCCTGGAGGGCCTTCTGCCGGTTCTCCAGCTCGTCCGAGCGCTCCCGCAGCTGCTCCGTCATCTCCTGCGACTGCTTGAGGAGCATCTCCGTCTTGGAGTTCACGGAGATCGTATTGACGCTCGTACCGATCATCTCGGCGATCTGGCTGAGGAAATCCTTCTGGATCTGCGTGAACGGCTGGAAGGCCGCCAGCTCGATCACGCCGAGGACCTTCCCCTCGAACAGCACCGGCAGCACGATCACGTGCGCGGGCGGGGCCTCCCCCAGCCCCGAGGAGATCTTCAGGTAGCCCGGCGGGGTGTTCTCGACCAGGATCGTCCGCTTCTCCTCGGCGACCGTCCCGATCAGCCCCTCCCCCGGCCGGAACGCGATGGGCATCTGACCGCCCGCGTACGCGTAACTCCCGCGCATCCGCAGCTCGTACGAGCCCTCCCCGGACCCGTCCGTCCCGATGTCGGTGCCGCCCCCGGTGGGCAGCACCAGGAAGAAGGCACCGTGCTGCGCGGAGACCACCGGAGTCAGCTCGCTCATGATCAGCGAAGCCACGTCGTCCAGCTCCCGACGGCCCTGCATCAGGGCCGAGATCCGGGCCAGATTGCCCTTGAGCCAGTCCTGCTCCTTGTTGGCCAGGGTGGTGTCGCGCAGGTTCACGATCATCGTGTTGATGTTGTCCTGGAGGACCTGGATCTCCCCCGCCGCGTCCACGTCGACCTTCAGGCTCAGGTCGCCGCGGGTCACCGCGGTGGCCACGGCCGCGATCGCGCGCACCTGCCGGGTGAGGTTGCCGGCCATCTCGTTCACGGACTCCGTCAGGTCGCGCCAGGTGCCGTCCACGTCCCGCACCCGGGCCTGACCGCCCAGGATGCCCTCGGTACCCACCTCGCGGGCCACCCGGGTCACCTGGTCCGCGAAGGAGGACAGCTGGTCGACCATCGTGTTGATGGTGGTCTTCAGCTCCAGGATCTCGCCCCGCGCGTCGATGTCGATCTTCTTGGTCATGTCGCCCTTGGCGATGGCGGTCGTGACCATGGCGATCTGCCGCACCTGACCGGTGAGGTTCGAGGCCATGAAGTTCACCGAGTCGGTGAGGTCCTTCCACGTACCGGAGACCCCCGGGACGTGCGCCTGACCGCCCAGCCGGCCCTCCGTACCCACCTCGCGGGCCACGCGCGTGACCTCGTCCGCGAACGAGGACAGGGTCTTGACCATCGTGTTCACGGTGTCCGCGAGCTGCGCGACCTCGCCGCGCGCCTCGACGGTCACCTTCTTCGTCAGGTCGCCGTTGGCCACCGCCGCCGAGACCTGCGCGATCCCGCGCACCTGCGCCGTCAGGTTCCCGGCCATGGTGTTGACGTTGTCGCTGAGGTCCTTCCAGATGCCGGTCACCCCGCGCACCCGGGCCTGACCACCCAGGATGCCCTCGGTCCCCACCTCGCGCGCGACCCGCGTCACCTGCTCGGCGAACGACGACAGCTGGTCCACCATCGTGTTCACGGTGGTGACGAGTTCGAGGATCTCGCCCTTCGCGTCGACCGTGATCTTCTTCGACAGGTCGCCCATGGCGACCGCCGTGGTCACCTCGGCGATGTTGCGCACCTGCGAGGTCAGGTTGTTCGCCATGAAGTTGACGGACTGGGTGAGGTCCTTCCAGGTGCCGGAGACGCCCTTCACCTCCGCCTGGCCGCCCAGGATGCCCTCGGTACCCACCTCCCGGGCCACCCGGGTGACCTGCTCGGCGAAGTTCGAGAGCTGGTCGACCATCGTGTTGAGGGTGTTCTTCAGCTCCAGGATCTCGCCCCGGGCGTCCACGTCGATCTTCTGCGACAGGTCACCGCGCGCCACCGCCGTGGCGACCTGCGCGATGTTGCGCACCTGCGAGGTCAGGTTCCCGGCCATGCCGTTCACCGAATCCGTCAGGTCGCGCCACACCCCGGCCACGCCCGGCACCTGCGCCTGACCGCCGAGGCGGCCCTCCGTGCCCACGTCCCGGGCCACCCGGGTCACCTGCTCGGCGAAGGCCGAGAGCTGGTCGACCATCGTGTTGATGGTGTTCTTCAGCTCCAGGATCTCGCCCCGGGCGTCCACGTCGATCTTCTGCGACAGGTCGCCCCGCGCCACCGCCGTGGTCACCTGGGCGATCTGGCGCACCTGCGAGGTCAGGTTCCCGGCCATGAAGTTGACCGAGTCGGTCAGCTCCTTCCAGGTGCCGGACACCCCCTCCACCCGCGCCTGACCGCCGAGGCGGCCCTCCGTACCCACGTCCCGGGCCATCCGCGTGACCTGGTCGGCGAAGGAGGACAGCTGGTCCACCATCGTGTTCACGGTGTTCTTCAGCTGGAGCATCTCACCGGAGACGTCCACGGTGACCTTCTGCGACAGGTCGCCGTTGGCCACCGCAGTCGTCACCTGGGCGATGTTGCGGACCTGGCCGGTGAGGTTGCGGAAGGCGGTGTTCACCGAATCGGTGAGGTCCTTCCACGTCCCGGCCGCGCCCGGCACCTGCGCCTGACCGCCCAGCTCACCCTCCACGCCGACCTCACGGGCCACGCGCGTCACCTCGGCACCGAACGACTGGAGCTGGTCCACCATCGTGTTGACGGTGTTCTTCAGCTCCAGCATCTCGCCGGCCACGTCCACCGTGACCTTCTGCGACAGGTCCCCGTTGGCCACCGCCGTCGTCACGGTCGCGATGTCCCGCACCTGAGTCGTGAGGTTGCGGAAGACCGTGTTCACCGAATCGGTGAGGTCCTTCCACGTCCCGGCCGCACCCGGCACCTGCGCCTGACCGCCCAGTGTTCCCTTGGCCCCGACCTCGCTGGCCACGCGCGTGACCTCGTCCGCGAACGTCCGCAGCGTCTCGGTCATCTGGTTGATCGTTTCGGCCAGTTGCGCGACCTCGCCGCGCGCGCTGACCCGCACCTTCTGCGACAGGTCGCCGTTCGCGACGGCCGTCGTCACCTGCGCGATGCCGCGCACCTGCGCCGTGAGGTTCCCCGCCATCGTGTTGACGGAGTCGGTCAGGTCCTTCCACACGCCCGCGACCCCGGGCACCTTCGCCTGACCGCCCAGCTCGCCCTCCGTCCCCACCTCGCGGGCGACACGGGTCACCTCGGAGGAGAACGAGGACAGCTGGTCCACCATCGTGTTCACGGTGTTCTTCAGCTGGAGCATCTCGCCGGCCACGTGCACCGTGACCTTGCGCGACAGATCACCCTTGGCCACCGCGGTCGTGACGAGAGCGATGTCACGCACCTGAGCGGTGAGCCGGTACGCCATCGTGTTGACGGAGTCGGTCAGGTCCTTCCAAGAACCCGACATTCCGCGCACCTGGGCCTGGCCACCGAGCTTGCCCTCGGTGCCCACCTCCAGCGCCACCCGCGTCACCTCGTCGGTGAACGCCGACAGCTGGTCGACCAGGTTGTTGACCGTCCGGCCGACCTTCAGGAACTCCCCGCGCAGCGGATGCCCGACCCCCTCCGGGGTCTGCGTCCGCAGGTCCATCCGCTGGTCCAGATCGCCCTCGGCCACCGCCGACAGCACCCGGCCCACCTCGGACACCGGCCGCGCGAGATCGTCGACCAGCTGGTTCGAGGCGTCGATCGCCGCCGCCCAGGAGCCCTCACAGGCACCCGTTTCCAGCCGTTCGCTCAGCTTTCCCTCGCGCCCCACCATCCGCCGGACCCGGGACAGCTCCCCGGTCAGATGCAGATTGCGGTCGGCGACCTCGTTGTAGACGGCGGCGATCTCCGCCATCACGCCCTCGCCGGACACCGTCAGCCGCTTGCGGAAGTTACCGTCCCGCATCGACACCAGCGCCGTGAGCAGCCGGTTCAGCGCGGCGGTATCGACTTCCGTCGTGCCGCCCCGCCGGGACCGTCCGCCCTTCGGGCGCGCTCCCGTACGCCGCACCGCTGCGCCAGACTCCACCGTGTCCCTCCCGAAAGGGTCGACCGCTGTTCCACCGGACATCCGACTACCCAAGACCGGCTCTCCAAGACTGCCCAGTGTTTCACCCCGGCCCAACCAGGCCATAACACTCCGGCACCATCGCACACCGGCCGCACCCCGCGGGTGGAATCCCGGACCACGGCCACCTCGCGACCGCGAAGGTAAGTAACCTGGCTACCGATGTCCCACCGCGTCGAAGGAGACTTGTGATCACGGCACGGGCGGCTGCCAGTTTCGACCCTCAAGGGCGCTCGGTCGCCGCCGCCCGCGCGTTCGTCCGCGACACCCTGCAGGGCTGGGGCTTCGCGGACATCGTCGACGACGCGGTGGTGCTCACCAGCGAGCTCGTCACCAACGCCGTGGTCCACGCCGGAACCCGGGCCGAGGTCCTGTGCCTGCGCACCGAGGACGGCGTACGCGTCGAGGTCGGCGACCGGTATCCCGAACGCGAACTCCCGCTCCAGCATCCCGGCGAGCGCCCCTACGCCGATCCCGACCGCGAGAGCGGCCGCGGCCTCATGCTCTGCGCCGCCCTCGCCACCCGCTGGGGCGTCGAGTACACCGCCACCCACAAACACGTGTGGTTCCGCCTCGACCTCCCGGACCGTCCGGTCGGTACCCGCTCCGCGGGCCCCGTCGTCCCCGACCAGCTGCTGCCCCTCGCCGACAGCCGGGTCCGCGTCGCCGTCCTCCAGATCGACTCCGCCGACTCCGTCTCCGCCTGGAACGACGACGCCGAGCACATCTTCGGCCACCCCGCCGAGAAGGCCGTCGGCCGCCCGCTCGCCGAACTCGCCGCCTGGCCGCAGACCCCCGGCACGGGCACCGGCGTCGCCGAAGCCCTGCGCCTGTCCCGCTGGGAGGGCAGCTACGGCATCCGCGGAGCCGACGGCCGGGTCATCCCCGTCTACGCCTCCCACCTGCGCGTCCGCGACGCCCACGGCGAACCCTCCATCGTCTGCCTCCTCGTCCACGACGACGAGCGCGCCCTGCTCCAGACCCCCACCCGTCTCCCCTCCTCCGACGGCGGCCAGCTCACCGAGCCGCGCGCCGCCGACCCCTTCGAGCTGTTCATCGGCTCCCCCGCCCCCGACGACCTGGAGGGCCTGCTCCAGCGCACCGTCGAACGGGCCCGTGACATGCTCGACGCGGACGCCGCCTTCCTCCTCCTGGCCACCGACGACGAGACGGAGCTGGAGGTCCGCGCGACCACCGGCCTGCCCTCCACCCGCCAGCGCTTCGCCCGCGTCCCCGTCGAGGCCGGCACCAGCCGCTACGGCTCCGCCCGCATGCCCGCCGTCCACGACGACCTCGTTGCCGTCCCCGGAGCCGTCCCGCTCCTGGAGGCCACCGGTATGCGCTCCGTGGTCACGGTCCCCCTCAAGGTCGAAGGCCGCCTCACCGGCTCCCTCGGCGTCGCCACCGAAGCACCGGACCGCTACTCCAACGAAGAGGCCCTGCGCCTCCAGTTCGCCGCCGACCGCATCGCCCTCGCCATCGAATCCGCCCGCCTCGGCGAGCTGGAACGACTGCGCCGCGGCTCGCTCTCCTTCCTCGTCGAAGCCTCCGACCTGCTCGCCGGCACCCTCGACCGGGACCAGACCCTGGCCCTCATGGCCCAGATGACCGTCCCCACCCTGGCCACCTGGTGCGCCGTCTACACCATCGCCGACCAGGCCTCCGACCCCTTCCTCGCCTACGTCCTGCACGAGGACGAGGAACGCATCGACGGCCTCAAGACCCTGCTCTCCCGGGTGAGCCCGCCCGATCCGGTCCGCGAGGCGGGCGCCCGCCCCTGGTCCGAGGCCACCGTGGCGGTCGGCGGCGAGACCGTGGTGCTGCCCCTCCTCGCCCGCAACCGCGTCATCGGCATGCTCACCCTCGGCAAGCCCCGCGAGGAGCACTTCCGCCAGGAGATCCTCGAACTCGCCGACGACCTCTCGCGCCGGGCCGCCCTGGCCCTCGACAACGCGCGCCTCTACTCCGAGCGCACCGCCATCAGCCGCTCCCTCCAGCGCAGCCTGCTGCCGCCCGGCTCCCCCGCCGTCCCCGGCATGGAGGTCGAGGTCATCTACCGCGCGGCCGGCGAGGGCAACGAGGTGGGCGGAGACTTCTACGACGTCTTCCCGATCCGCGAAGGCGTGTACGGCTTCGCCATCGGCGACGTCTGCGGTACGGGCCCCGAGGCGGCCGCCGTCACCGGCCTGGCCCGGCACGCCCTGCGCCTGCTGGCCCGCGAGGGCCTGAGCGCCCCCGCGGTACTGGAGCGCCTCAACGCGGCCATCCTCGACGAGGGCGCCCGCAGCCGCTTCCTCACCCTCCTGTACGGAGAGCTGCACCCCAGGCCGGACGGCGGCGCCCTCATGAAGGTCGTCTGCGCGGGCCACCCGCTGCCCCTGCGTCTGCGCCCCGACGGCCAGGTCAGCCCGGCCGCCGAACCGCAGCCCCTGCTCGGCGTGATCGAGGACCTCGACCTCTACGAGCAGACCCTGACCCTGGAGCCGGGCGACGTCCTGCTCTGCGTCACGGACGGCGTCACGGAACGCCGCGAGGGCACACGGATGCTCGGCGACGACGGCCTCGCCGAGGTCCTCACCACCTGCACGGGCCTGACGGCCGGCGCGGTCGCCTCCCGCATCCTGCGCGCGGTGGAACGCTTCGCCGCGGAGCCCGCCTCGGACGACATGGCGATCCTGGCCTTCCGCGTCCCCCAGCAGCGCGAAGGCGACTGACCCCAGCCCCGGCCCCGGCCGTAGCCGGGGCCGGGGCCGGCTTCCGCCTTGTGCGTCCCCCTCTTGACCCAGAACGCAAAAAAGGCCCCCGCCAATTGGCGGGGGCCTTCTCTGTTGGAGCCCTTTAACGGAATCGAACCGTTGACCTTCTCCTTACCATGGAGACGCTCTACCGACTGAGCTAAAAGGGCGGGTTGTTCGGCGGCGTCCTACTCTCCCACAGGGTCCCCCCTGCAGTACCATCGGCGCTGAAAGGCTTAGCTTCCGGGTTCGGAATGTAAACCGGGCG